>CAZTWL010000011.1:0-101097 GCA_964617825.1 uncultured Verrucomicrobiota bacterium | reverse complement strand
TTTCCATCATCTTGGCCACCGCTTGCAGGTTGGCCAGCGTTGGCGCCCGGATTTTAACGCGCTCGGCCTTATCCGTGCCGTTGGCCTTGACGTAATGGACGTCCTCGCCGCGTGGCGCCTCGTAACGGCTGAAGGCTTCACCTGCCGGAATTTTCCGGGGCGCCTTCACCGTGATGGGACCATCGGGAATCTTGGCAACCAACTGACGGATCATGCTGTAGGACTGCATCAACTCGCCGACGCGGACCAAGGTGCGCCCATATACGTCATTGTGGTTATCGGTAATCACCTTAAAATCCAAGTCCTTATAGGCGAGATACGGATCATCCCGGCGCACGTCAGTATCAACGTTGGAAGCGCGTCCAGTGGGGCCGATCGCGCCTAACTTCAAGGCATCCTCGTGCGAAAGGTAGCCCACGCCGGAGAGCCGCTTGATCAGTGTAATTTCTTCGGATGCCACTTCGATGTAATACTTTGTCCGCTCCTCAAGGGCATCCATGGCTTTCAGCAAGTCGGCCTGTTGTTCCTTGGAAATGTCACGGCGCACGCCGCCGATGGTATTCATCCCGTAATTGACACGGTTACCGCTCAGCGCCGCAAGAGTATCCATGACTACCTCGCGGTCGCGCCAGGAATACATGAGCAAGGTGTCGAAGCCAATTTCATGACCAGCCACACCCAGCCAGAGCAGGTGGCTGTGCATGCGTTCCAACTCGGCAATGATGGTTCGGATATACAGAGCGCGCGGCGGCACTGTCAACCCGGCAATTTCCTCCACGGCTTGGACAAAGCAGGTTGAATGCGAGTGGGAACATATTCCGCAGACCCGCTCGACAATATACATAGACTGGATGTAAGTACGCTCCTCGCAGGCTTTTTCGATACCGCGGTGGTTGTATCCCAAGCGCATATCCATGTTGACAATGGTTTCGCCGTTCAGGGTGATAGTGAAACATTCCGGCTCTTTTAAGGCCGGGTGCTGAGGTCCGATAGGAATTTTGACGTTAGCCATTGAATAATACCTCCTTTTGCCAGTCAACCCCGGCCAGTGCTTCGATTTTGAAATCCTTACGCAGAGGACAAAGGCCAACCGGCCAGTTGTCGGGCAAAGGATAGCGACTGCCTTCCGGCAGACCCTCCACGCGCGCGCCCAGCAGGTCAACCAGCTCTCGCTCGTAGATCACGCCGCCCGGAAAAATATCGGATATCGTTTGCAGTTCCGGGTTGGCTTTTGGCACGCTTGTTTTCAGATTCAGCACAATGCCGTCCGCTCGTGCCAGATGATAATAAAACGACAGCGTTTCACCTTCATCCAGCCCGGAGATCGTGCATAGGTGCCGAAATTCCATGTCGTTGACGACGTACTCCAATACCCGACGGAATTGGTTGTACGGCACTTCAAGGAAAACACGGCGCTCGCGCGCCACGCGGATCTGATCTGTGTTGAACCCGAACTTTTCGGCCAGCTCTTTCTTGATTTTTTCTTCGTTAGTCATGATGTTATCTTTCTTTGACTGTATGGCCCGATTGCCGCCGGCGTTTCGACAGTCCGAATTGCCTTCCGTTTGCGTTCCTTTCCTTTGCTCGCTCGTTGTGAATTCATTCCTCCACAAATCTTGGTGCGCAGTTGTAAAACTTTCTTAATGGCCGTGACCACGTCATCTAAGTCCTCGGGATGCATATTCGGGAACAAAGGCAGGGAGCAAATGCGATCGGAGTTCCATTCCGTATGCGGCAACATGCTCCGCGCACAGCCCATCTTTTCGAGATAATATTTTTGCAAGTGTACGGCGCGAAAATGCAACCCGGTGCCGATGTTATTTTGTTTGAGAGCTTCCATAAACGCATCGCGGTTCATGCCGGCACGGTCGATATCCAACCGCACGACAAACAGGTGCCAGGCGTGCCGCATTGGGTAGGACGGGTCCTTGAGCGGCAGGATTTCTTCCACTTCGGCCAGGCGACGGCGATAATATTGCGCCAATTCTGCGCGCTTGTGGTTGAACTCGTTCAGCCGCGCCAACTGCCGCCAGCCAAGCACAGCGGCGATATCGGTCAGATTATATTTGAATCCTGGCTCAACGACTTCCGCCTGCGGGGAACGTCCTTGTGTAACGCGGTCAAAGGCATCCACTCCCAGTCCGTGAAACTTCAGCCGCCGAACGGCATCCAGAATGACATCATCCTCGGCGCAGACCATGCCGCCTTCGCCGCTGGTTATATTCTTGATGGGATGAAACGAGAAAATAGCCGTGCCCAACGCGCCGATGCGACGGCCCCGATATTCCGTGCCGGCGGCATGGGCGGCATCCTCCACAATCGGAATGCCACGTTCAGCCGCCAGTCGGCGGATGGGATCCATATCCGCCGAAGCGCCGGCAAAATGAACGGGAATGATCAACTTGGTCCTGGCCGACAACACGGCGGCTATTTGAGGCGCTCCAACCATGAGAGTATTGCGGTCAATATCTGCAAACACCGGTTTGGCGCCCGCCAGAACTATAAGATTGACGGTAGAGGCCCAAGTCATGGAGGGCGTCACAACCTCGTCGCCAGGGCCTATGCCCAGGGCTTTAAGGACCACATGCATGCCGCCAGTGGCCGAGCTCACTGCCACCGCGCTACGCGCCCCCACATAAGAGGCGAAATCCGCCTCAAACTTGGCCGCATGTGCGCCGGTGGTGATCCAGCCGGACCGCAGCACGTCGCCTACGGCTTGAATATCGACCTCAGTGATACTGGGCCGTGAAAAAGGCAGGAATTCTTTGCGCATGGCTCTCATTTATATTCTACACTTGATTCCTATGCATCCGACTTATTAACTGTCCATAATTATTCTGCCGCCTACTCCTGTGAATCGCTGTTGCCGGTTGACGCTTTGACGGCAATTAGAACTGACTGACAGTCATCGGACCGCAGAACCGCAGACCAGCCATGTGCGGCAAAACGCTCAATAAGATCCTTAAAACGGTATGGAATGCACTTATGGATTCGTCCCTCCTCACGATGAATTTTATTCATCATCGATAATCCGCGGGCATTGAAATCCGCCAGAACAATTTTCCCATCCGGCCTTACGACACGGAGGATTTCATCAATAACCTTGGGGATGGATTGCATATGATGCAGCGCGTTTACCGATACCACACTGTCAAAGGAATGATCCGGCCACGGCAGGTTTTCGGCATTCGCGATCATGAAGCGGGCTCGTCCCTGCGGCTTCTCATACGCCACATTCAAACGCGCGCAACGTTGTTCATCGGGATCGATATCAATGGTCGTTACCCGCGATACATGCGAAAGCAGAGTCGTCAGAAAGCGCCCTTTGCCGGTGCCGATTTCCAGGATTCGGCCAAGTATCGGCAGAGCTTGGGACAGGACAAACCGCAGGTTTTGTTCCATATCGCAGCCGTAACGCCGATAAAAGACGTTGCGCTCTACCAAGCGGAAATGATTTTCAACCGCTTCCTGTCGGGAAATGCGCATTCGAGACCTCCATGAACTTTTTTGTTGCGGCAGACTTAGAGTTTCGCAGCGCGCAGAACTCCTTGCCGCACATGGAACAGTAATCTTCCTTTTCACCATGGCAGCGCCCCTGTTCGTAGCGCCGGCAAGCGGTCTCGCCATCTATGGCCAGTTCAAATTGTTTCTTCCAGTTAAATGCTTTGCGAGCACGCGCCATCTCATCGT
The DNA here is from genome assembly GCA_964617825.1 of uncultured Verrucomicrobiota bacterium. Lineage (GTDB taxonomy): Bacteria > Verrucomicrobiota > Kiritimatiellia > JAAZAB01 > JAAZAB01 > VSJD01. The sequence continues at coordinate 97,407 of CAZTWL010000011.1, read as the reverse complement.
CGCGTGCTTGCGCTCCAGGCAAAGACTTGGCCACATCCGCCGCATGCGCGGCGATTCGAAAAGCCATGACCCCGGCCTTTACCTCATCAGCCGTCGGCAGTCCGAGGTGTTCGGACGGGGTAACACAGCAGAGCAATGCGGCGCCATGGCAGGCCGCCATCGTGGCGCCAATACAGGATGTGATGTGGTCGTATCCGGGCGCAATATCGGTAACTACAGGCCCAAAGACATAGAACGGCGCGCCATTGCATACCCGCTGTTGGCGTTTCATGTTCATCTCGATCTGGCTGAACGGCAAGTGTCCAGGACCTTCTACCATCACTTGCACGCCATACTCACGGCAACTCTTGACCAGTTTGCCCAGCACATCCAGTTCGGCAAACTGAGCTTGGTCGCTGGCATCGGCCAGGCAACCGGGACGAAGCCCATCGCCAAGCGAGATCGTAACATCATGGCAATGGCAAATATCGAGGATGTTCTTCCAGCAGGAGAAAAAAGGATTCTCGCGCTCGTGATGGACCATCCATTGCGCCAATAGCGCGCCGCCGCGGCTGACAATGCCCATCACGCGCCTGAAAGCCAGCGGAAGATGCGAGCGCAAGAGGCCCGCATGAATCGTCATAAAGTCAACACCCTGCTCCGCCTGTTCGCGCACAACCTGCAACAATACTTCTTCGTTCAACGCCTCGATTTTATTGCCGACTCTCGCAAAAGCCTCGTAAATCGGCACGGTGCCGAACGGTACAGGGCACGCCGCGATCATTGCGCGGCGCAAATCGTTCGAATTCGGCCCCACACTAAGGTCCATCAGGAAGTCCGTTCCCGCAGTCAAGGCCACGTGCATCTTGGCGATCTCATCTTCCTTGGACGATTCTTCGATGGAACGACCGATATTGGCGTTAACCTTGGTTGTGAAGACACGGCCGACAACTGCCGGCGTCAAGACGCAATGCGACGGATTAACAGGGAGAACAGCGGTCCCCCGAACAAGTTCGGCGCACACTTGCTCGGGAGCGACGCGCTCCCGCCGCGCAGCGACACGCATGGCAGGTGTTATTTCTCCACCAAGGGCTTTTTCGTATTGGGTCATCATTTGGGATTCACCATCATCGGACAGCATTTTCCATGAACTTGGCTCTTGCCATCGCCACAACTCGACCATCCTGTATCATTTTCGCCTCCGTCATGTGTAACGGTGCTCGGGATTCCTTTATCCATGCCTGCACGATTGCCGTGCGATTCACCAGTACCGGGAACAAGAACCGCACGGTCAGTTCGCCTGTTACGGCAATCTTGCCACGAGCAAAGAGGCAGTTGCACATGCTCCCATCAAGAAGCGATGAAATCACCCCGCCATGCAAATATCCGTCATAACCTTGAAACGTGCGCCTGCATGAAAACACGCCTTCGACACGCCCTTCGCCACATGCATGGAATGACATCTTCAGTCCATGAGCGTTATGTCCACCACACACTATGCAGCGAGAATGATGGCATTCTCGCAGGGCTATCAAGTCTTTTTGCGTTTTCTCAGTGGTCACAGACATTGGTTCCCGAAACAAGGGTTCCTTCAAGATAGGCGACAACCAGCTTATCCGACGAAACGCTGGGCGCGCCGACTATGACCTTGATTCCATTCTCGGCAAACAGACTCTGCGCGCGTTGCCCCATGCCACCGGCAATGATTACGTTCGCGCCCTGTTCATGCAGCCACTTGGGCAACACACCAGGTTCGTGGGGCGGCGGTATCAATATTTTCTTGCCCACGATATTTTTTGTCTTTTCATCCACATCGATCAGGTCAAACTGATCGCAGTGCCCAAAATGCGAGCAGAGTTTCCCATCAGCTACCGGTATCGCGATTCTCATAACTACACCCTCCTTTGTTTTGTTTGTTGTGACTGTTGATACATCTGTTGCTCGTTCGGACAAGGATAAAATCGACGCGATGATTCGTTCGAACGCCTTTGCGGTTTCCGTACGACTATAGTGATAGACAAACGGTTTGCCGTCGTCGCAGGCCTGGCCGACAGCGGGGTCAATCGGAATGCGTCCCAGGAACGGGGCCGCCATTTCGGATGCCATCCGCTCGCCTCCGCCGGTTTTGAAAATGTCCGTTACCGTTCCGCACTTTGGGCACACAAACCCGCTCATGTTCTCCACCACGCCCAGTACAGGAAGATTCAACTGACGGCAGAAGGTGATGGATTTGCGCACGTCGGCGGTGGCCACGTCCTGTGGCGTTGTAACAATAACAGCGCCGTCGGCATTCTTAACGAGCTGGCAGACCGACAAGGGTTCGTCACCAGTGCCGGGCGGTGAATCAATAACCAGGTAGTCCAGTTCACCCCATTCCACGTCCTGCAAAAACTGCTTGATAACGCCCATCTTCATCGGCCCGCGCCAGATAACAGCGTCGTCGCGGTTATCAAGCAGGAAACCGATGGACATAACCTTCAGTCCGGCTTTTTCAACCGGTAGGATGGCGCCATGCTCAATCTGCACTTTGGCCTTTTCCAGGTGCAACAGTTTTGGAATGCTGGGCCCATGGATATCCACATCCAGCAAACCGACCTTCTTCCCGGCCAGCGACAGCGAGACGGCAAGATTAACCGCAACCGTGCTCTTACCAACCCCACCTTTGCCGGACAGCACCATGACCTTGTGTCGGATCAGGCGCATACGATCATCCAACTTTTGCTGTTCGAATAAATCCTCCACGTTTTCTTCCGGGCAGGTCGCTTTTGCGGCACAGCTCGCAACTTGGCCGGCACATGTGCCGGCGGTTGATTGATGGCTCTTATCTTGATTCATGTGTCATATGCCTTTCATGTGCATTTAGAGTTTAATTGTGATCCCGACTCCGCAAGGAAAACAGCGACAGGGGAAGGCCGTCCAAAGTGCTGCCACAGCCTTTGCTCCCGTGCAGTGCATGGGATAAAAGCGCTCGATGGAAAATTGCTGCAACGATTTTATTGTCCATGCAATCCGTTCATCCGAGGCTGAATGCAGATGCATGCCGCCCAGAACGGCATGCAATGGCTGCCCCCCAGTCAAATGGCGAACATAATCCAGCGTATTGATTACACCGGCATGGGCACAGCCAAGAATAACAACTGTGCCGGCCGGAGTTCCGAAAAAAAGCGCCTGATCATCAAGAAACAGATCAGCATGTAGGCCCTGCTCATCAAGGCAAAATCCCGGTTCGCTTTGCTCCTCGGGATGGATGCGGGGAATTTCCCCGGTCAGGAACATGCCTGGAGTAATTTCCGTCGGTGAATAGACCGCCTTTAAATTATGGTGTCCTTCACATAGTGCCTGCCGGCAATGGATGGAAATGCCGATCTCCCGTGTTCCAGTTTCCGTGCACCGATATTTGGGATCCAAAGCACATGGATGAACATAGACCGTCACGTTGCCGGCCGCGTTGGCCAGCACATCCGCTAAGCCACCGCAATGGTCATAGTGCCCGTGACTCAGCACAATGATGTCAACCGCATCCAAGTCGAGTTTGAGTTCGTTGGCATTGGCCAAAATCAACTGGCTCTGACCAGTATCGAAGAGGATACAGTGCGCATCTGTGTCAATCCAGAAGGCCAGGCCATGCTCTGCCTTGAGAAGCGGTCCGGACACGCTGTCTTCGACAACAACGGTTATGGTCAATGACATATTGTTATAATTCCCCTGTTTTATTTTTTAAACGCGCCACGATAGTTTTACCACCGCGCACAATGTCACCCGGCCTCGTCAGCACTTGAACGTCAGATACCGGCAAATACATATCCAGCCGCGAACCGAATTTCATCATCCCTATGCGTTCGCCCTTGGCCACATCCACTGCCTTGTCATGAGGCGGCCAATAGAGCACCCGGCGGCAGACTGGGCCGACGATCTGGTTCACCAGACAACGCGTTCCCGTTCCCGTGATGAGTATTTTGTTGTGCTGGTTCACATCGGAAGACTTTTCCTGAAACGTGAATAAATGTTTTCCGGGAAAATAGCCCAGAAAGACGGACTGTCCCGCAATGGGCGCACGATTGACATGCACGTCGAACAGGCTTAGAAAGATGCTGATGCGCACGCAGTCGGTTTTAAGGAAAGCATCTTCTCTCATAAGTGTGATGGACATCACTCGGCCATCTGCGCCGGCCACGATAGCCGACGGATCGGCAGGCACCGTCCGTTCGGGATCGCGAAAGAAGAACAACAGATAAGCAATGCATACCATCGCCGGCACCGCGCAAAACAAAAACAACCGGCCTGTTGGGTATTTTCGCGCACGCAAAACAAGAGTGAGCAGACCGAAAACTAAAATAACGGCAACGATGAACGGAATTACTTCAGGCCTAACTGGCATCATAACCCCGCAAATAATTAAGGGTTAATGTTATGGGCACGTTTGACCGTATTCAGATAAGCGATAATGCCCTCGGCCAATGCCTTGGCCATACGATCACGATATTTCGGATCCATAAGCTTCTCGCGCTCCTTGCGATTGGAAATAAAACCGCATTCAACCAATGCCGCCGGGCAGGGCGCACATTTAATCACGTAGAAACGGGAACGACGTACCCCGCGATCCTCTGCACACGTGTATTTCAACAGGCTTTTTTGCAACATGTATCCCAGCACCATATTGGCGCCATCGTGCCGGTTGCCGGGATAAGCAACACGGTCCCGAGCAGTAACCCTCGTGTTTGCGGTAATCGGACAGCCTGCCGGCGGCAAAATATGGGTTTCGATGCCAGATGGCTCTGAATTATCAGTCGAGTTTAAATGAATGCTGACAAACACATCCGCACCCATCCGCGTTGCGTATTGACAGCGTTCATCGAGTTCCATGTTGTCGTCATGCCTTCGCGTCAGGCGCACGTCAAAATCATAATATCGTAATATGTCGCGTACAGCATTAGCCAACTCCAACGTTATGCGTTTCTCCTCAATTCCACGCCGCATATCGTTCGCGCCCTTATCTTCACCGCCATGACCGGGATCCAGTACAATTACGCCATAACCTTTCCCTTTAACGGCATTCGGCGGATTCAGCAAGGGCATCAGCATCTTATCAACATCAATTTGAAGTATGGTCCAACGCGCCCAGCTTCGGACAGGTGGACCGCTGAGCCAGAAATCAACATGATTAAACGAGGCCCGGCGGCTGTCACCCTCCATGTCCAGCATGTTGAACCGTCCCTGCAAGGTAATCTGCTTGCCACGCACGTCATAGGACGAAAATCCATACCGGTCGGCTACTTTGTACACGGCCACAGAGGGACCCTCGACTTTTGAGTCTACAGAGCGGCCAAAGACAGATTCGCATGCCAGTAAGAGGATAAGCCCTTGAATGTATTTGTGTTCTTTGACGATTAGTCCAAAGGCTATTCGCATACTCTCTCCCATATGGCGCGGATGTCCTTACCAGCCTTGGCGCTCGGAATATCCACCACAGCCTTACCCTGAATTTGCGCATTTGTGACCGCACGATCATATCGGACCCGCCCCGCCAGGCGTGCGCCTTTTCCCCAGGCTTCTGTTTCGATCTGCTCCGTCATTTCCGCATTCAAATCCCATTTGTTCACGCAGATCGCCGTGGGAAGGCTGAAATGCCGCGTAAGCTCCAGAACACGCGCCAGATCATGAGCGCCGGAGAGTGTCGGTTCCGTGACCACCAGCACAAGCGATGCGCCGGTAACTGAGGCGATGACCGCGCAGCCCACACCCGGCGGACCATCAACAAGGATCAGATCGAGTTTTCGATCCTCTGCCAACTCGCGTGCGGTTTCGCGTACTTTGCTGACCAGCTTGCCCGAGTTTTCCCCGCCGGGGTTCAAGCGCGCGTGAACCATGGGGCCATGCCGCGTGTCGGATACGTACCATTCGCCACTAAGCCGTTCGGAGAAATCAATCGCCTTGACCGGGCACGACCAGACGCACACCCCGCACCCTTCGCAGGCGCCGGGATCAATCGCAAACACAGCCTCGCCAGCGCCTCCGTCGCTTTTTCGCACCGCATCATACCGGCAGCGGGCCAGACAGGCCCCGCACCGTACGCAGTCCGCCTGCCGAATAACCGCCTCATGCCCGCAACGGAAATCCTCTCGCCGCTTGATCGTTGGCGCCATAACCAGATGCAGATCGGCGGCATCCACATCGCAGTCGGCCGTGACGGCATTCCCGGCCAGGGCCGCAAACGATGCGGTCAGGCTCGTCTTGCCCGTACCGCCCTTGCCGCTGATAATGACCAATTCTTTCATAAGGAATTCGTCCAATCAACGAAAGTAGACTCGTCCGCTGACTCGTTCCTCGACGACTTTACCCCCAACGCGAAGGTGTTCAAGTATCTTGGCGACCTGCGTGGGGTGCAGGTCGAGACCGCCGGCGATATCTTTCACGGTGCACGGCCGACGGCCCAAAAGGGCCAGCACGTCGCCTGCATCCGGCTCGCCGCCGGCTTCGATCACAGGGGTATGATAGTCCGCAATGACTTCCGCTTTCTTGCCGAAGGCCCGGCAAAACTTTTTCATTCGCTCCAAGGGGACTGGAAATGCATAATCCTCAGTTGGGGGACGGGTTACGGTATTTAACTGGACCTTATCAGGCCGTATTCGCCGCACGAGTTTTGCGATCTTGGCCACCTCGGCATTAATAGACGTGACACCGCCAAGCAGAAAGACCTCCAGCCACAAAGCGCCGTGGTGCCGCGCCCGAAAGTCCACGATTCCCGCGACCATCCGATCAAAGACAATGACAGCGTGAGGCCGGTTAACATATTGAAAAGCGGTGTCGTCTCCGCCGTCGAGGGAAGGAATGACGAGATCGGCCAATAGAAGCGCATCCTGCACTGCGCGATTCCACATCAAGGAGCCATTGGTCAAAACTGCCACGGGAATCCGGGTTGCCTTCTTGATGCCACGGATTAATTCTTCCATCTGCGAGTAAAGCGTCGGCTCGCCCGATCCGGACAGGGTGATGTAGTTCGGTTTACATTGGGTCAGTTTGCGGCGCACTTCGGATAGCACCGCATGCAAGGGTGCGTATTCGCGGCGTTCGACTGTTTTATTCGTTGTCCGACCAAGTTGGCAATAAACGCAGTCGTATGTACAGGTCTTAAATGGCACCAGATCAACCCCCAGTGAACGTCCAAGGCGCCGCGATGGCACCGGACCGAATACATGTTTAAAACCTTCAGCCATAGGTCTCTCACGCATCATCGTCCCTCGATGCTTACGCCACCATGCTTAACCAACAGGCTCGTGGCAAGTCGCACGCATTCAACGCAAGAAATGCGGGCGGCATTACGGATCTCCCGACACCTGTCCGATCCTGCGGTCGTCACAAACTCATCACGCAACCGCCGGCGAACTGGCGGATGATCGGCCAATTGAAGTGCGGCATACAGCGCACCACACAAGCCCGCTTCTGCCCGACCACCACCATGCTTCCGGGCCGCAATAATGTCGTCTTCGCGTATATTTCGGTGTGGTTGAAATGCGCGCAGAACACTTTGTGCACAGTTTAAACGTTCTTTTTTGTACGCTATCAGGGCGCGTTCTACCGGCATACTTCCTCCTCAATGCAATTCCATAAATCCGAGAACATCGTCCGCCACTCCGGCAGAACTTGTAATGCCAACTGCCCACGCGAATAGGCTTCTGCTACCCGGCGATCGTCGGGTAGCTCCAACAGAACCTGAATCCGCTCCGCCGCGCAGAACTCGCGTACGCGCTGGTCTCCACTGTCCGCCCGGTTGATCACCACGCCGTGCCGCAGACCAAGCTGTCGGATCATCTCAACCGCCAGTTTCAAGTCGTTGAGTCCGAATGGAGTCGGTTCCGTGACCAGCAAGACGTAGTCGGCATCCCGTACTGTGGCCACAACCGGACAGGCCGTGCCCGGCGGAGCATCCAGAAGCGATACCCCAACGCTGAGAGCTTTCTTCTTCACAGCCCGAATCAAGGGCGGCGACATCGGCTCTCCGACGTTGAGGCGTCCCTGACCAAAGGCCACACCACCCGCAAATCCTGTTTCGACCACTCCGATCTGACGCTCCTGCTCGCGAATGGCGCCTGTCGGACAGACCAGAGCACATCCGCCGCACCCGTGGCAGAGCTCCGGAAACACCAGCGCCTTCTTGAGCACGGCAATGGCATGGTACTGGCAGACCTCCGCGCATTTGCGGCACCCAGTGCATTTCTTTTCATCCACGACCGGCACGGGAATGCCTACGGGCTCAATAGATGTGATTTCCGGCTTAAGAAAGATGTGGCCATTCGGTTCCTCGACATCGCAGTCAAGGTATTTAACCGACTGACCCCCATTCGCAAGCATCCATGCCAGATTGACTGCTACGGTAGTCTTCCCTGTCCCCCCTTTACCACTGGCAATTGCGATTTTCATGGTTGCAGCAAATAGTCCGCGATTGCCCGATAAAACGTCGTTACGGCCAGAATCGCGCAGTGCCGCCCCGATTCCGGATCGCATTCCCCAGACCGGATGATTTCGCCGGCGCTGACCGAAAGCGCATCCGTGACGTTTCTGCCCTTGGCCCGGCGCGCCACGGCGCGACCGCAGGAGCGGGTATTGCCGCATCCCTCGGTGTAGTACCGAACGTCCTCAATCCGGTCAGCGCGAATGACAAGATGAAACTCCATCTCGTCCCCGCACAAGCCCTTGATCGAGGCGGACGCCGTTGGATCGTTCATCCGGCCGAAGAACTCATCGACTTGCGCATTTACCATTGATATTCCCTTGCTTCAGTTTTGCATAGGCTCTACAAGCCGGACAGAACCCTTCAATTCCCCTGACTGCTTTCGCAAACCGACTGGCTGGCCAGCGTCGCGCACAAATGCAGAGTGGACATATCCGGCAGAAAAAAGCAAATATATCCGTCAATGCATTGCGCATAGATTCCATTACGCAATCCTTCCGCCTGTTTTTTCAGGCACTCGTGTCGCGAACCCGGTTGACCTGATTATGCCAAATTTCATAACGTCAAAAGGCAGGCAAGGAAGCGTAGACGTACGTTTCCCTGCCGCTTTCTGTCTTTCCGACATTACTTTGCTGCCGGTTGGGACTCGATTTCTTGTATCCGCTTGCGGATATCCTCAAGCGCATTGTCAAAATATTCGGCCTGCTGTTTGAGAACGGCGAGTTCCTGCTCAGGCGCGGGAGTTGCGGCATATGGCATTGCACCCCGTGCCCAACCGGGAAGCCCGGTGGCGTGAAACATATTCCGCCATCCGCGTCCGCCTCCGCCCCCGAATCCACGTCCGCAGCCTGTCCTGAGCCTTGTCGAAGGGCCAAGCCCCGCCCCAAATCCGCGTCGGGGAATCTGATTCATATATTCCGGCGCACCGTATCCTGCACAGAATCCGAAAGCGCGGCCTGTCATTGGTCCCATTCCCATCGGTCCCGTTCCATCTCCGCCTGGCATAACACAACCCTCCTGTTTGATTGTTGCTTTCTCACTTGTTCTTATTAATACTCTCGCTGACGATATTCAGTAACGTGTCGATCAGTTTTGCGCCAGTCCCCTGGCCGGAACCTTGGCCGCGACCGGCGCCCATCCCAAGACCACGGCCACTCTGACCGCGACCCATCCCGCGACGCTGGCCGGCCCCACAAGACCCCTGTCCGCGTCCCGTGCCCGGCCACTGCCCGGCCGGTCCTGTTCCATCACCTCTTGGCATTGTCGTTTTACCTTTTTCTATTCGTGATTCCTGTTCAACGGCCTTTTGCTTGGCTACTTCCCTGACCGTGTCCCATGCCTTGACCACCGCGCCCTCGGCCTTGCTTTCTGCCCTCTCCTGCCGATGAGACCTTCCGCTGTCCACCACCGCAAGGACCGCGACCGCGGCCTGTGCCTGACCCTTTCCCGCTCGGTCCTGTTCCATTATCTCTTGGCATCTTTCTTCGCCTCCTTTCCTGTTACGCCCAATGGCCTTCCACGTTGGCTACGGAAGCCTCCTTTAATTCGCCCGCCTTGAATCTGCGAATGGCGTCGGCCACCGTGCCTTCAGTACACAGATAAATCTTCACTCCTGCCGCATTCAGTGCGCGAAACGCCTTTGGGCCCACATTGCCCGTGACGACCGCTTCCGCGCCCAGCCGGGCAACAGTTTCCGCCGCCTGAATTCCTGCGCCCTGCGCGGCGTTCAGGTTCTGCACATTGTCATGGGCCACTACCTCGTCGGTATCCGTATCCACAATAATAAAGAATTTAGCACGCCCGAAACGGGGATCCATGTTACTGGAAATGTCTTTGCTCGTTGACGTCACCGCAATTTTCATAATGGCTCCTATTTGCACAACCCGTTCTGCCCGTTCCTCATTCCGTCTCTGCCACCGCCACAGCGCCTTCTTTGCCCACAACAACCCGGCATGGCCAAAGCCGGATTTGGCAAAGCCCCGGCCAACCAGGCGGAAACGACGTCCTCAACAGACCCGGCCGTGAATGCGATGATCCGGATATTTTTGGCTGCCAACAGGTCGGCCATCGGCTGAGAGATGGCGCCGCAGATTAACGTGTGCGGAGCTATCGCCGCCAGTCGCTCCGCCTGAGACTGTGGCTCCGTGCCTGGCAATCTTTCCTCGTGTCGGGCAACCACGCGGTTGTTTTGAACATCGAGAATCAAAACCTGGCGGGCCACATCGAATACCGGCGAAATTCTTTCATTCCATGTTGCCAGGGCGACTTTCATGCTTCTCCATTCTTCAATTGGCTGCAATGATACATAGCAGCAAGTGTGCCAGATATTGAAGAGAGATAGAGTCTTTGCACAACATATTAGCGCGCAGCAGCATACAAACCATGGGGCAATTCTGATTGCGGCAACCAGAGTCGCTTTATAGCGACCGTACAACAGATACAGTCGCGCAATTCTGCGACTCTACGCGTGTTTCCGGCGGGAGCGGCCGTCGTGTTCCGGCAGCGTGAGACCCAGGGCCTTGATCTTGCGGAAGAGCGTGCTTTTGTGAAGGCCCAGTGCATGGGCGGCGGCCAGTCGGTTGAACCCGTAGCGTTCCAGGGAAGCGCGGATGGCCTGCGCTTCGGCAGCGCGGGTCTGAGCGACAATGGTGTTTCCCTCTGAGATACGGGAAATAGTAGGGTGACCGGTGAGTTCCGGCGGTAGATGGGCTCGTTCGATGCGGCCCGCGCCGCAAAGCACGAAGGCACGTTCCAGGATATTCTCCAACTCCCGCACATTTCCGGGATAGTCATGAGCCATCAACAACGCCATGACATCCGGCGAGGCGCCAATGACAGTCTTGCCCTGCATGCGATTGAAACGCGCAATGAAGTGATCGACAAGCAAGGGAATATCCTCCTTGCGCTTACGCAAAGGTGGAAGGTCCACCTTGACGACGTTCAAGCGATAGAAAAGGTCTTCGCGAAAAGCCCCTTTTCGAATCTGTGCCGCCAGGTCGCGATGTGTGGCCGTCACAATGCGAACGTCCGCACGAAGAGTTTCTGTCCCGCCCAATGGCTCGTATCTCTTATCTTGCAGTACTCGCAGCAGTCGAATCTGCAACGCCGGACTGATGTCTCCGATTTCATCCAAAAACAGCGTTCCACCTTCAGCCAGCGCAAAACGGCCCGGCTTGTCCTTTGCCGCCCCTGTAAAAGCGCCCTTCACGTAACCGAAGAGTTCGGACTCCAGCAACGTATCGGGCAAAGCGCCACAGTTGACGGCCACAAAAGGCTTGGTTTTCCGGGAGCTGAGATTATGGATGGCGCGCGCCAGAAGTTCCTTGCCGGTGCCCGTCTCACCCTGGATCAACACCGTGGCGTCACTGGCCGCAATCTGCGGCAGAATATCGAAAACTAGCCGCATTACAGCACTCCGGCTCACAAGATCACCCATTTCAAAACGCCCCGTCAATTCCTTGCGCAATTCCTCCACAAGGCTAAGGTCGCGAAACGTTTCCGCGCCGCCCACAACTCGGCCTTTTTCGTCCTTCAGGATCGCGGTAGAGACGCTGATCGGGATGCGACGGCCCTCGGCATTCACAATGAACGTAGAGCGATTGATAATGGGCTTACCGGTCTTGACGGTATGCCGCAGCGCGCAATCCGTCTCGCACATGCTGGCGCGAAACACCTCCGAGCAGGGTTTGCCGATGGCCTCACGTCTTCGGATACCGGTGATGATCTCGGCAGCGCGGTTGAACGAGGTGATGCGCCAGTTCGAGTCCACCGTGAACACGCCATCCGAGATGCTTTCAAGAATGGCATTTGTCCCAGTTCCAAGACTTCGATTAATGCTCTTCTTCACGGCGATGCAGTTCCTTACGCGTCGGGTTGATCTATTGGAATTTATCTTAACATGAATGCGTTTGTCATTACAAGTTGGCTCGCTATAGCGCCACCAGTGATTAGGCCTCGATACAGGCCACTTCAAACCCCAACACTTTGATCATCTCCAAATCCCTGGCATTACCCTGGCCAGGTGTGGTGAGATAGCCCTCGGTAAAAATGGAATTGGCGGCAAACAAGGCCAAGGGCTGGAGCGGTCCCAGGCAGATTTCACGCCCACCAGCGGCGCGGATGTCCGTTCGTGGATTAACCAGCCGGAACATGGCCAAGGTACGCAACGCCTCCAAGGCGGTCAAGGGCGGTGTATGTTCCAGGGGTGTGCCGGGACGCGGATTAAAAAAATTGACCGGAATTGAATCAACGCCCAATTCCCGCAGGGTCAAGGCAAGATCCACACGATCTTCAAGTGTTTCCCCCATGCCAATGATACCCCCACAGCATATTTCCAATCCGGCTTTCTGAGCTTTCCGAACGGTGTTTATGCGGTCATCGTAAGAATGGGTGTTGCAGATATGCGGAAAATAACGGCGCGCGGTTTCTAAATTATGATTGTAACGGTTCACCCCCGCCTCCGCCAAACGACGCAACTGGTTGTCCGTCGCCAATCCCAAGGAAACACAAATGCTCAGCGTGAGGCCTTCGGAGCGTATCCGGCGTGCAGCCACACACATCGTTTCAACCACATCTCCATTGGGAGCACGACCACTGGTGACAACACAATACTTCACTGCACCCATTGCAGACGCTTGCCGTGCACCGTCAACCAACTCGTTCGCACTACGCAATGGATAACGATCAATATCCGCATGGGATGCGGCCGACTGACTGCAAAAACCGCAGTTTTCAGAGCAAGCGCCACTGCGGGCGTTTTGGATGACGTGGAGGTTCACGCGCCGTCCAAATGCTTTCCGACGCAAACGGTAGGCCGCGGCTATAATTTCCAAAAGATCACCTTCGTCTGCCCGCAGAACCGCCAGCGCGTCTTCCCGTGTGAGCCCAGTCTTCGTCAGGGCCTTGTCCGAAACTGCCGACCAGTTTCGCCTTATCATCTCCGCATTGTCCTGCATACAATCTTGCCTCCTCGGGCATTGAGATTCAAGACGCAGTTTTGCTTCAGGCAAAATTCTTTGAGCGAGTTGCTGCTGATGGCGGCGGCTCGCATAGAAAATCACAAGCACACCGGCCGCCAGTAGGAATATGCTAAAAAAGATTCCGCGGCTCATCCCGATAATCAATCCGGCGTCCGGCTCACGGAATTGTTCGCCCACAATCCGGACAATCGCATAGAGGATCAGAAACTCTCCGCTCAACCGACCGGGTGTTTTTAATGCATTCGTACGCCATAAACGCCATTGGGTGTAAGCCAGCAGCACTACGCCTTCCAGCGCGGCTTCGTAAAGCTGGGATGGATGCCTGGACGAGATGAGATCAAGGGGCGTCCCAGGTGGAGCGCTATTCGGGAAAATTACCGCCCACGGCACAGTGGTCACCTTGCCCCATAGTTCGCCGTTGATAAAATTGGCAACGCGCCCCAGAAACAACCCCACCGGCACAACCGAACTCAACAGGTCGCCCAAACGCAGAAATGAAAGTTTGAATTTGAACGAAACCCATACCAGAGCCAACGCGACACCGATAAACCCACCGTGACTCGCCATGCCGCCATCCCAGATGCGAAAAGCCATCCAAGGATCCCCGACAAACTCCGGCCAGGCATACAGAATGACGTGTCCCATCCGCCCGCCCACCAGCACCCCGATGATTAGCGCGACCATCACCGTCTCGATCCTATGCGGATCCAGAGGTGACTTACCGGCGCGATAATACCAGAGCAACAGAAGCGCCCCAATGATAAAAGCCAGAAGATAGGCCAAGCCATAGTAGCGAATGCCGAAATCCCCGTGGATATGGATCATCATTGGATCAAGACGATTAACCCAGTAATGTGTATAATGGTGCATTGAAATGATCGGAATTCCTTTTAGCAAGCTGCGAGAATCAGGTAAAGGACAGCTGCTACGCCTATGAGCGCCAGTGTCACGGCAACCGCTGTTTCAAGACGCGGTTTCGCTTCGGGCAAAATGCCTTGAGCGAGTTGCCGAAGATAGCGGCGATATCGCATCAGAGCCGCCACATTCAGAAACACACCAAGTGCCACCAGGGCGATCCCGAGCCACAGAGAGACCCCATGCCCTGAAGGATATGCGATGTTCTGCGCCGCTGACCATTCCCGCAGAAATAATCCAAAGCGTGCTACCACAAACCCGAATCCCATCAGCGCAAGGCCGGTGCGAACCCAAGCCAGGAATGTGCGCTCCGCCGCCAGCGGCACACGAGGGTCTTCATGAATCAACGATTTTTTTGTTCCATAACTATTGCACCTTGAGTGGGGCTATCTGACGTGATCAGTCCTGAAGCACGTCGCATGACCATCAGTCTACATGCCACGAGGCATCCAGCCCGTAGAGCTTTTCGTGATCATGGCGCTTGCCGCCTTTGCGGGCCAGGAGGCGGGCCATGTCGTGTTGTCCGTAGGCCTCGGCATAAGTAAAGGGCGTGTTGCCATAGTTGTCGCGGGCGTTAATGTCGGCGCAGGAACTCAGCAGGCATTTAACACCTTCGATATGTCCCCAGAAGGCCGCCCAATGCAAGGGCGTCAGTCCCTGGGTATAGGTTTTGGATTCGATTTCGGCGCCCTTATCGAGCAACAAGCACATGGTTTTTGCGTGCCCATATTGCGCGGCGCAGTGCAGAGGCGTCAGGCCGAAGACGTCCTTGGCCTTGACATTGGCCTTGTGGGTCAGGAGCAAAGCGACCATATCAGTGTGCCCAGCCAGCGCGGCCAAGTGCAAGGG
Source organism: uncultured Verrucomicrobiota bacterium (assembly GCA_964617825.1). Classification (GTDB taxonomy): domain Bacteria; phylum Verrucomicrobiota; class Kiritimatiellia; order JAAZAB01; family JAAZAB01; genus VSJD01. The sequence goes on along the minus strand of CAZTWL010000011.1, from coordinate 82,236 downwards.
TGTAATGCCGACATTGTTGACGGCATTGATCGCTGCGCCCTTTTCCAGCAGGATCTTGACTTCGTCCAGCCGGTTAAACTGGGCTGCCTCATGCAACGCTGTGGAGCCGTCATTGGCGATGGGCGTGTTGACGTCGGGCGGCACGGGTACCACAATTTCCGCGTTGGTCATAGCCATAACGGCCGGTTCAGGTGCAGTAATATTGGTGACACCAGTCACGTTGGTGACCCCCGCCACGGCATCCCGACTTGCCGAGAGGTCGGAATCGCCGAAGGCCGAGACCGACAGGCAACAGATCCCCAGAATCGCGATCCATCTAATGGCCTTCATGGTGACCTCCTGAGACAGCTTTTCCTCTTATATAATAGATGTTCATATCACGAACGAAAACCGGGTATCAAGCGCTTTCGTGTTTCGTTTCCTTATCCCTTGGGATCAGCGTCTTAGGAAAATCCTTATAACAAATCGGCAGATTGAGATTATCAATAGCGCGATTCCCAGCGCGCAGACAACGGCAGCGCCGGTTGGGAGGTCAAGACGATAGGACGCATAGAGTCCTCCAACGCTCGCCAGCGTGGCAATAGTCCATCCCACCGCAAGCTGTGTCCGCAAGGAGGTCGCAAACAGACGGGCACAGACAGCGGGAATGATGAGATATGAGAAGACTAATAATACACCCCCCATGCGAACGAAACTGGTCACGACAACACCGAACAGAACATAGAACAGGAAATCCCAAAACCACAGGCGTAAACCTTTGGAACGCCCATGTTCAGGGTCGAACGAGAGTAACAGGAACTGCCGGCGAAAAACCACGTGTACTACGCCGACGACCGCAAATAAGGCAAATGTGCGAAGGACCTCACCCGGACACACCAACAGAATCTCGCCGACAAGCGTCCTTCGTAGTTCTTCATTGCCCTCCGGGCTACGGCTCAATAGAAGAAACGATGCCGCAGCCGCCACAACGTATACAATGCCGATTAGCGCCTCTTGCGGAACTCGCTTCCCGCTGGGACGGGTCAGTGTCAGCACACCTGCGCCAACAAACGTAAGTGCCGCCGACCAGGCGGTGGTCTGCCAATCATGGGAATCATGGCCCAGTAGAATCGCCACACAGATTCCAAACGCCGCCACTTGGGCAAGCGCGAGGTCAACAAAGATGATCTCGCGCCGCACAATGTGGAGTCCCAAGTACACCAGAATACCCGGAAGCAACAAACAGGCCAGAAAAGGCCACAACATGATTCCAAAAGCCTCGCTCATTGCTTCTGTTCCTTTGATGCCCCGCTATCCTTCAATGCCGTGGCGAGTGTGTTGACCAGATAATCCATCAGTTCGATATAGCTTCCTTCGGTGCCTTTGACTCCGCCTGGGTATTGTGCGAAATCCACGATGGCCGCGCCTGTTTCTGCCGACACCTTTTCGGCCGTTTTCCGGTTCTGATAGGGCTCAACCAAAATTACTCCGATCCGCTCTGCTTTCATACGAGTCACCATGTCTGCCAAGTGAGCCGGTGTGGGAGGAATGCCGGGTTTGGGTTCAAGGAAGAGGTCAATCTTGATGCCAAAGCGATTGGCGAAGTAAGGCCAGGAATTGTGGTAGGCAACCACCTGTATGTCTTTGAACGGTTCAAGTTGCTTTTGCCAGACGGCCAGCTTTGCGTCCAAGCGCTTGGTAAAGACCGCGAGACGTTCGCGATATGCGGCGGCGTTCTGCGGATCAACGGTGGCGAAAACCGCGCCAATACGTTCTGCCGCAAGCCGGGCATTCACCGGATCGGTCATGAAATGGGGATTCCCCATCGCGTGTATGTCACCCATGGAGCGGTCCAGTGCTGTCGGCACCTCCAGCAATGCCAGGCCTTCGGCACATCGAACACGTCCCGGTCGGCCCAATTCGATTTTTGAATTTCGGGCGCCGTCAATCAGCGGCGGCAACCAGCCCATTTCCAGTTCCGCCCCACCTTCAATGAGCACATCGGCACGGGCAAGCTTGATGATATAACTTGGTTTAGCATCAACGAAGTGCGCGTCCTCGGTGGGCTTGGCAAGAACGTTGACTTGAACCAGATCACCCCCGATTTCGTGTGCAATAGACCCGAAGTCCGGAGTTGTCGCAACGACGTTGAGCTTCGCGTGACTTGCTGCGGTGAATCCGAATAAAAGTGTTGCCGCAAGAATGATCGTGTTGATAACAGTCTTGGTCTTCATGTGAATATCTCCTTTAAATATTTTCCGCTGTTTGTAATGCCTTAGAACTTGTGCGCGGCGTGAGAACCAAGCATGAACTCCAACTGCAGCCATACGGCATCGGCATCTTGCGCATATTCGCGCCAGTCGTGATTGTATTGCAGCCGTATTTTACTGAATTCAGTAGGATACCACGTCACATTCGGAGAAACCCTGGTTGTCGTAGCGCGCTCCTCATTAGCTTCGGTGCTGGCGCTCGTGTTCCCCGTGACATATTCGCCGCGCAGTCCCGCAGCCCAGCAACGGATAAAACCCCACTGCACTTGCGAATATAGGCCCCAGTCACGGAGGGTCTCGGCCGGCAATCCTGCCGTTTCATCAGCCCCCGCCTCGAAATTCCTGGCCAGGGCTTCGGTTTGCCACGTTACGAATGGCCAACCAGCTTCCGCATTAGCCGGTTTCCATTTCCAATACGTGTCAACTCCATAGATCAGTGTGCGCGTGTCTTTACCCGTGTCGTTTGGGCCGAGCGCTGCTGACGCGCCAAGTACGAGTGTCTGCGAGTCGGTCAAGTCAAAAGATGAGGCAAGACGAGGCACAAAGAGGAAGTCGCCCAAGCCGTCAAGATTACGGGCAGTTGTCGCGTGCCCGTAGACACGGTTAACACCGTTAGTGTCAGCCTCGCCGGTGTAACGAAAACTGTAGGCATCTCCACCCTGACCGTTGAAGACTCCGAGGGTCAGTTCCGTAAAGTTTGGCGTGGGCGCGAGCCACGAGAGACGCGCTCCGTTTTGCCGAAGGCCGTCTTCACCAAACATCCGGTTAAGGACCAAGGGTTGATCCACAAACGACCATGAGTGAGGATGTTGGGTGTTTTGTCGTCCAAATTCCGCGTAAAACCGCCCCGCCTTGGCCTGCAATCCATATGGCAAACAGGAGGAAAGCGCATAGGCCTCTTCCAATTCCAATTGGGTTTCCTCCTCAAAATCGGTCATGAATACGATGTTTGCAAACGCCTTGAAATAAGGATCCACAGCTCCGTCGAGCGCGAGTTCCGCGTTACGGATGGAAAATCCCCGTTGCGACGGATCATGACATCCCGGCTGAATTTCCTTGCTGTCCGGAGTGGATGACCAACCGGCATTAAATAGAACATCGAAACTGGCGTTCATATAAGATGACCCGGCGGCAGCAGAACCCAGGCTCAATGTTACCGGCTTGGCATCCGACAGCTTCTTTTCGAGAGCCTCTGTTCGCAACCGCAACTGTTTGATCTCCTCAACCATATTTGTTTGTTGAGCCTCATCCGCGCCGGGACTTAAAAGTGGAAACATAAGAATGACGGATAAAATGAAATAACGGTACAACTTCACAGGATACCTCCATTGGAAAAAAATAAGAGCACACCAATCAAATGCTGAGGTGAAGCGAGAAAAATCACACGGCATTTGAAACCTGACCTATCGAAATGTCAGGCGGCAGGAGGGGCGCGGGCCATAGCGGCACAGCGCAACTCAGAGGCAGGAATGTTGAATATGGACAGAGACAGATTGCGAATGGATAACGCAAACGTTACTGGCGAGACAAACGGGACAGTGACCAAGAGAGGCGTATTGACTACTTGACACACGGGGCAACGCGTTGCGTCATGGCCCTGCAATGGGTTGGAACGGGAATCGTCATGACTGGGTTTACCTGTATGATGAGATGGGCAATCGGCTTCGGCAACAGTACAATATGCCTTATGCCATGTCGGGTAGGCCAGAACACCCACAGCAAACAGGCCAATTAACAGACTGCTTTGGAAAACATTCTTCATGTCGTGTCAAATCCCTGCCCATGAATATGAACGTTCTATTACCCGCTGTCGAGTCTTGATTGTCTTTGTCATGACTCTCTTTTGGAACGAGACATGGAATGTGTCTGCCGGAATTATATTGGGCTGATCGAACGGGGCGAGCAGAACATCACCATCGAAAGTCCGGTTAAAGCGACAGAGGCGCTGAAATGCAAGGTGGTAGATATGGTTGTTAATGCCGGAATTTGAACTGATATATCTATTTACCGTCAGGCCATATTGCGGTTCTCCGTTGAGGGCAGAACAGTCCTGCCCTTCTTGCATTCTCACATCACTAAGACAATGCTGTCAGCTACATCCTAATCTGTAATATGTAAGACTGTCCAGTCATAGCGCATTACATCCATATTTATCTGGCCATTTTTGTCAGTATCCACACCAAAATAAAAGACATAAATTCCTGTTGGAAGCCATGCTGTATCCATATGCAATATCTCATAAGGAAAGAAGAAGCTGCCGAAACTGAACAAGGGACCTTGATATGTTACATGCTCATTCGGGTACCAGCCTCCATCATAAGCGTTATAATAATACCAGCCAAACGGCGCGTCAACTACCACCCACCAATCTGCTTCAAGGGCATTGTTCGCATTCAGGCTGATACCAACCGATAACGGCGCGCCCTGACGTATAGTATTTTCTGAACTGAAATAATTTTTGACCCGAATATTCGGTTCTATAATAAGATTTTTTAAAGCATATCCTGTCTCAGAACTGCTAAAATCGCTCGCTCCATAATCATTCTTGGCTTTGATCATATAGTAATAAGTGACATTATCCGCGACGGATGTATCGTTATATTCAGTGTTGCTTGTATCCGCGATTTTTGTGGCGGCTACAATTCCATCGCGTCGCCACACTTCGTAGCTTGTTGCGTCTGATGAGGCGCTCCATATAATTCGGACTTTATTGGTATAAATGCCGTCGCTGGCGGAGATATCTGTCGGGGGCAACGGTGCAACACCATTTTGACTAAATGCGACCGATAGCGTGTGATTTGCTTGAATATTGCTGAGCGTATAGCTATTTCCTCCGTTTTGCACAATGCCTCCGTCCAAAGACCAGGTGCCAATTCTGTGACAGGAACTCGGAAATGCGGTAAAAGTCAGACTGCTACCTGCATTTACCGTAACCGGCAAATTCGGCGATATGGTTCCTCCGTAACCGGCAGATGGCGTAATGGTGTAGGTGTAGTGCAAATTAACACCGGTTCCAGTCACTGTCCGTGTCGCACCATCGCCACCAGTAAAAGTTACGTTCTGACTGTAACTTGCTTCCGAACTCGGACTGAATTGAACCGTAACCACCTGAGTCTGGTCAGCACTCAAGCTATACGATCCACCAGATACGATACTGAAGGGTGAAGAAACGCTGGCGTTTCCGGATAAGGTGCCACCGCCAATATTCTGCACAGTAAACGTGTTTGATACGCTTGATCCCACAAACACCGAGTCAAAATTCAGGCTTGCTGGCGTCACGGAAATAATGGGCCATGTAGCCGGATCGCGCTGTGTCGTAAACGACCACACATCTCCCATCGCCGATGCCCCGCTAATGTAATTGTAGACTTGAATCTGCCACTGGTACGTTGTGCTGTATAACAATGTGCCGGGGTCGTAACTTGTTTCGCCCTGTGATCCTCTGTACGTCATGTTTCCCGATGTGCCAAAATACACAAGATTAAGACAGGAAGCCCCGCCCCCGATCCATGAGATATCCGTATTGACGGACTGATTCGTGGCCCCATTGGCCGGACTTGGACTCGTAGGCTTGAGGGGTGGCTGCCCCTCCGTCGTGAACGACCACACGTCGCCTTCCGTTGTCCTCTCCGCAGCATCCATGGCATCAATCCGCCACTGATACGTTGTGCCATACGACAATGTTTCAGGAGGGTCGTAACTCGTTTCACTCCGTGCCCCCCGGTCTGTCATGTTCCCGGCGGGGCCAAAATACACACGATAACTGGAAGCACCCCCACCATTTGACCATGATACATCTGTATCGAGGGACTGAAACGTGGCGTCATTCGCCGGACTTGGACTTGTGGGCTTGGCCGCTTTTGTTAGGCCAATCCCAAATTCTGAGTCCGATGTTCGATTTTGATTTGGCGACTTGTCTCGAACAATAATTTTATAGTAATACCATGTACCTGGACTTAATCCTGTATCTACATATTCCGGACTGTCTTGAAATCCATCACTGTCGTGTCCACCTTCTGTCCAGCTTTGAAAATAATACTCTACACCATTCGGGTCCGATGCCGTAGTTGCCACCATATGAAGAGAATCAGGGCCATGCGCATGTGGCGCTTGACTCCAAGTGGGCGGATTTGGCGTAGGCGGATCAGTTTCAACCGTATAATAGACATATAATGACGGCTCATATCCCGAAGGTGAATATTCACTCGACCGCCAAGAAGCGTCGCCTGAGTTAATGCTTTCGTCGGCAAGTCGAAGGAGGAAACCATTATTCGATTCATCTCCATCAAGCCATCTCTGAACGAGGGTAATCAGCGACGGATAATCTGTCGATTCCCAACGATGCCAGCCAGTTGAATTATTAAAACTTTTAGTTAGACTTAATGTGCTGCTGACGCCGGGTTGATTATTCCATTTCAAACTGGACTCGCTCCAAGAACCGCCGACAGATCGCAATTGCATGCTAAGGTAGCTGCCACTTCCTGGATAACAACGTGTACAGTAGACCCAAAAATATACACCGTCTATAGTACTGCCGCTGGGTATTGATGATAGATTGTATTTTACATATGAGCGCATCCGCATACCAGATCCACTACCGCCATTCACCGCCAGCGTATCCAAATTGCCATAGTTATTATTAGGGGACGACTCATAAACATATGTGTCTTGTGCGGCGCTCAGCAGCACGCTTTCTGCTTGAGTTCCTTCGGGCGATTGGCATACCAGAACACATATTAAAAAGGGGAAAGAAACGATACCAGCGAAAACCTGTTTCATAACACACCTCCGTATTGAGATTTATTTCTCACGCCGACCTCTCACGCATATAGTCTTCCCAACGCCTTTTCCATATCCTGATCGAACACATGCGCATATACTTCCGTTGTCTTGCTGGATTCATGTCCCAACTGTTGCTGAACCAGCCGCAGGTTGAACTTGCTGGCTTTGAGCAGAAAACTGGCATAGGTGTGCCGCAGGGAATGAATGCCTACTCCTTTTGCCTGGATAACCCCGGCCTTTGCCAAGCTGCGCTTATACGATTTCTGCAAAGCGCGCTTGGTCATGCACCTCCCGTTGACGCAGAAAACCGGCTCGTTCTGTTCCGTGCTTTCGCGCTGCTGGTGCTTCCAATCGAAGAAATATCGCGCCATGTCACAAAACTCGTCGCGAATATGTACCAGCCGCTTCTTCCCGCCTTTGCCGTTACGTACCAGCACTGTGCTATGTCCCCCGTTAAACTGAAAATCTCCGCAGGACAAATCCGCTATTTCCTGTACCCGCAAGCCAGTTTCGATTGCCACACATACGAGAAACCAGTCCTTGACCGGCGTTTTTCTGCCTGCATTTAATGCCTTATCTTTTTCCTTCTCGGTAATTCTGACCAGCCGCTGGAGTTCTGCCTCAGTCAGAAATTTATTTGTGTCCAAGAGCCAGTGGGCTTGGCTCGTTTTTTTTATTTGCATGATCATTGTTATTCATCGTCGGTATCTCCATATATTTAGTGAATGTTCATCTTTCTGCTGAAAGGCGAACTATTTTAGGCGCGTAATTTGATAAGGGAAAACGACGTTTGACGTCGGAATGACAATGATAAGAGTGCAAAGTATTTAAGCTTTGCGATAGCAGAAAGTCTGCAGGGCGCTGGACTATATTGGGGCAAAAAAATAAGCCGGGAAACCGGCTTTAAGAGACGGACAGGATTGAATTTACGCAAGAATCAAAACAGGCAAGAAAACTTCATGTTTCAGCAGAAGTGTGAACTATTTCCAAGACACGATAAAGCTATAATAATCCGATTATTATGCAAGAAAAATATTCGACAGAATAATATTCAAATATCCTGCTGCAAGGGATTAACATGTAAATCCCAATGCCGTCAGGCCATATTGCGGATCTCGTTCAAAAGACGTCGGGTTTCTTTGTTGGGCTTGACTTTCATTTCGGCCATCATTTCTTGAAGGATCGGGACATGACCGGCAAGGAGCGAAGTCTCAATCTTGAGTTGTTCTTGTGCATCCATGAAGCCATACAGCGACACTTGATCGTCCGGTCTTATTTCTGAACGTTTCAAGGCCAGAAAAGTCGATAGATCCCTAACATGGTTTAACTGAGAGCGAAAGGCGTCTATCATTTTCCGAAGGTCCTCGGCTTTCCAGTCAAAATTGCCTATTCGTACTTTTGCATCTGGAACTTGCATTGGTTTTCCGCCCCGTTTTACCGCGCAGTCAAATCTCATTTTACCTTAATCCGTCTTGGCCATTATGGCTTCCCCCTTCGCTCGGATAGCTTCGGCGGACAAGTCGCAGGATTCCGTAAAGATGACCTATAGCTTGCAACGGAGTGCTTCACAAGATAGCGTCTACCGCAGGTCTTGCATTGCCGGTCTCGGACTTTACGGCCGCCCGCATAATATTTGTAACCGCGGGATCGCGAAATAGAACTTCCACAAGCAGGACACTTTGTCGGTCTTCCTTTTCCCATTTGCATTACCTCAGGCAACCAAGTGGGACGGCATTTATAAATGTTCGCATGCCGGTGGGTTACTCTTCCTCGTCGTCGAAGAAGCTCAAGCCATCAACTCCGCTGTTCTGTGTGGTATGCCCGTCATAACGGACGGCCGCATAGACGGCCTCAGTGGTGTCGGCAAGCTCGCGCAGGTTCCCATACAAGCCGGAGACGATGTCTTTCATCTCGCGCACATTGGAGTCAATGCCCCGGAGCATCTGCTCAAGTCTCGATTCAAACGGTGTATATTTGTTTGCTGTCATTCTGGAATGGCAACGTGTTGGGAGTATTTAAGCATTGTGGCGTATTTGTTTCACTACCTGGGAGCTATTATTCAAGATAAAACAGGATGGCGATTGCCTCATCACCCGCCGGCATTAATGCCGGATTTGATCAGTGCTTTTCTCCAAAGGCCGAACATATTAAGTCCAGTCCTCCAAAGTCGCCTATCCTTGGCAGGACCGGCGCGTAGCGCTGCGGCATTGAGCGGTAAACCGGCCTCTCGACGGCGTATAATTTCGGCGATCACAGACTCGCGTGTCGGATAGCGTGGCGCCCGTCCTCGCCGTTGTTGAGTGCGATAAACAAGCCCCGCTGCCATCACGGCCTTCCGCCACGGGCCAAATAGTCGCCAAGCACGCATACGCAACGCACGATCCGGTGCAACGCCTATATGTGAAGTCCCTTGCCGCGCCGCCTCGTTACGAGAATACCATTCCCGAATGGCCTTCAACACATCCGAGCGTTTCGGATACTGACTGCGAGTACCGTACGCCTCTTTGGGGTCGATGCCGGCCGCCCGTAGCGCGGCATTCCAATTGCCAAAGATTCTTATGACCGCCGCATATAATCCCACATGCCGCCGCGAATCGTTGCGGACCGCCTTTGCCGTAAGCGGCAACCTGTCGCGTTCCCTTTGAGTCAAAGCTTTTTCGATGTCTGCCCTGGTCCAATCCCTCAGTTGGCGCACAGCCACATCCCCATACGTCATTCCAGCCGCTTCGATTGCAGCCTGCCACGAGCCAAACAATCTCCGCGCCTTCTGATACAGGGCTATATTCTTGTATTCACCTTTTACCACGGCCACATAATTGAGAGGCCGGTCGAAAAGACGCCGACGCCGAATCTCCGCGATGACATCCGTTTTGTTCTTGTATGGCCTGCCCGGGACAGGGAGCTTGCGAATCCTGTTTGAATCCAACCCCGCCGCTTTAAGCGCTCGGTCATATGAGCCGAAATGTTTTCGCGCCGCCGCGCCTAACGACCGATGTTGCGACATCACTGCGGTCCAGTTTAGCGCGTGGCCCTCTTTCATCCGACGGCGCAGGGCGCCGATAACGTCCCTGGCAGTCCAATGCGTTTTATGAGCAGCCAACCGAACCCGGTCGGGCGAAAGCCCGATCATCCGCAACGCCGTATCCCAACTTTTGAAATACTTCCGGCCCGCCATATAGAGTGATGTTTCCTCGCGTTCCATGCGTGCGGGGTTCAATGAAACGCCGCGACGGTTGAGTTCATCCAACCGGTCAAGCACATATTCCGGAGTCCAATTCGGCTCCCAATGGGGGATAATGACATTGGAATCACTGGCCTGACGCAAATCATGCAGTCCTCTCCACCTATAGACGTGTTCGAGGCTCACAATCTGCGCGCCAGGGTGACGTTTCCGGTAACTTTCCGGTGACATGCCATGATGACGAAGCAGGTGCTTTACAAGGGATCGCCGTTTAATCCCGCACTCCCGACAAAGAACCTTATTCTGCTGTTGAATGCAGATCGTGTCGTAAGACAGTCCCGCCGCGGCCAGCGCCCGCTTCCAACCCCAAAACGGTTTTACCGCGTAAGCCCGATCCAACAGCCTGGGACTATGATCGCGAACGGCGGAGATATTCAAAGGCTTGGCTTGCGCATGCAAGCGCCTAATCTCGATCACAATCCGTTCTTGCGCCGACGAAAGCAAGGCCGCCTTTTTATTAAGACAAGTTTTCATAGGACGCCATCCTGTCGATAAGGCGGAATGCTATCGGCGCCTGTTCTAAAATTCAAGGCATTTCCCGGCGTTGCTGGCGTTGCCGACATGTAAAAGCGACATCGCTACACTAATTCATGCATCGTATGTGCATTGTATCTTACATCAAACGCCTGTTACGTGACCTGTAAATACTCAAATGCCTTCTGCAGCGCCAAGATCGCCTTCGGAATTTCTCTGACGCTCAGTCCTTGTGTTCCGCGCCAGCGGCCGTCCTTATCCCTATAACGAACCTCAAGAACCACCTTGGGAATTTCGATTTCCCGGCCATCCTTCATCATCACGAGATTCCGGAATATGCTGACCCTGCAGGGGCCAACCATGATGATCTTTTCTGGTGGGTTGTTCCGCATATTCCTTAGCAATCTGTATGACCTACTGAATAGGTACAGTAATAGATACATGACCGGAATGGCTTCCGCACGTACGGTCATAAAGCCATAAAGCATCGCAAGTATTTAAGCGTTGTCCTTTCAGAGTGAGAACTGCAAACGGCCTGACCGAAAAGTATTTAAGGTCCCGTGCCTTTCCTATCCTGACACCAAAACTCATGAACAGGATTTCCTGTTCGCTGAAATCGTGAAGCAATTCTTCACGTGGCGCTGACTTGGATGATGCCGCATCCGTAGCGTCTTGATTCTCAAGCACGGCAAAATTCGCGGGAGCCGGAGCTCCCCGACAATCAACACGGAAAGGAGGTTATTCCGCTTTATTCCGGCAATACGGAATGACTGTTTATGGGTTTTGGCGTGACCGCGGAACCATTAACAACAGAACGGAAAGGAATCGGAAAATGAATAGATTCATTGGAGTCGGATCGTTACCCAGGCCCGGCGTGCTGAACGCATCAAAGTACAAAGTGCTTCGCTTTACCCTGGCCACGTTGATCGGTCACAACAAGAAAACTAACAAGGACCGCTGGGCGTATGTCCCATGCGTGGTGTTCAAGCCAACGGAAAAAACCGTGCAACTCTTGACGGTTGATCCCAAAGGAATACTGATTGGTTTGGAAGGCAGGGTCAACACATCGCGGTTTGAGTCACACGGCCAAACCAAATACAGCACGGAAGTCATTGCGGATGAGAAAAGCATCCGTGCGCTACAAGCGAACGTTAGCCCCGAACAGGGACAAGCGGCAGAAACGGCCGAAACATGAACTACATGACGGCTATGGTCCAACTCCCACTTGTCAGGGAGACCGGCAAAGAGAGGGTGCGAAGCCCTGCCGACGTAGACAGATTGTGTGCCGATATGACCGATCTGGCCCAGGAAACGTTCCAGGTGCTGGCTCTCAACACCAAAAACAAGTTGATAAACCGGCATCTTGTGACTGTTGGACTGGCCGACTCTTCGCTGGTTCATGCGCGAGAAGTATTCCGGCCTGCCATCGTGGACAATTCGGCGTGCATTGTGCTCGTGCATAATCACCCATCCGGCGACCCAACGCCAAGCGCCGAGGATATCCGGGTCACGAAACAGATGATCGAGGCCGGTAAAATCATCGGGGTTGCGGTTCAGGATCACGTCATCATCGGAAAAGCGACGGAGTCCTCAAAAGGATTCCTCAGCATAAGAGAATCGGGGCTCTGCGATTTTGGGAAGGCCTGAATCGGTCACACATCAATAACAACGCAAGGGCGGGCATGTCCAATGCGGCAGGCCTGCCCTTCGTTTTTTCAAGACGGAGGTGATGAATTATGGGCAAAGCCCAGCAAAGAACAGCCTGCGAGGAACTCGCAAAAGGATTTGAAGCAGGCGCTGTGTTTGCGCACATGCATTCCTATGACCTTTACAGGAAATGGCTGGAGGCAGTCTGGGCGTTTCTGGATTCGGCCAATAATCCGGAAGCATTCAAGGAATGTCTGGACAGGTACAAGTATGAAGAGGGCGCAGAGTTCGGAAGACTGCTCGGGGTCTACACGAATGCCGTCGAGGCAATGCCCTTTCGGGACATTCTCGGAGAACTCTTCATGCGGCTGGATGTGAACTCAGCCAGAAGCGGGCAGTATTTTACGCCCTGGTCGATTGCGGAGATGATGGCGCGCATGCAGTTCTCACGCGAACATTTCGAAGCGCTTGTCGCGGAGAAAGGAGAAGTAACGGTCTGCGATCCCGCCGTGGGATCGGGCGTCATGCTCCTGGCGTTCGCGAAGGTCGTACACGACGAACTGGGCCGCGAAGGCCTTGGCAAGCTCAGGCTCTACGGCACAGACATAGACCAACGCTGTGTTCTGATGTGCAGGATACAGCTTCGCATGAATGGCCTGGATACGTTTGGCCGTATGGCGGGACTGCTCGGCAGTCTGCTGCAAAAGGAAAAACCACCGAAAGCCTTGCCGGAGTCAACGCCGGTGGAGGCTTGTGTGGAAACAACCCATGTGCCGGTTCTGCCGGACATCTCTGAAGCCGTCATTCTCCCCAGTGGAGACCGGCTGAACACTGAGATGCCCAAGGTTGAGCAATTGGCACTGTTTTGAAACACGAGAAAGGAGAATGTCTTAATGTATTCGCCAAAAATATCCGAGGATCTTGTTCACACGTTATATTTCGCGGCAAAGGATCGAAAAATGCCGATGACACGGCTCGTGGATGGCATAATCCGCACAGCCCTCGCCTCAAACAGCCTACCACAGGGGAAGCTGGTCACCTGCCAACCGGCAGGCAGCCTCCCTGAATCAGAATCGCGCAAAGCGGTTGCCTGAATCCCGCCGCCTCTCCCATCACCGGAACCGAAAGCCGTAAAAGTCCACTTAAGGGGCGCATTATGCCCCGAGACGATCAAAAACCGGCTTTCGATGCATCCGGAATAAGTAGGTTGAAACGCAGAAATAAGGCCTGAAACAAGCCTGAAATAAACGATTCCGGTCTATTCCGACCGGAACAAAGGTCGAAGGGGTAGTTGGATTCCGCAAGGACCTGACTGCCCCTTTTTCAATCGGAAAGGAACATTATATGAGAACATTGGCATTCCCAGTTGCGAATGACCCACCTGCATCAGTATGCGCCGGCTGGATTTATGCCTTTGGGCTGTATCAGCCCCGGTGGAAAATTGCGCGGCATCTGAACTCCGACTGGAGTCAAGCCGTGCTGATGGCCAAACGCAAGTCGGAGGGCATAATCGAGGGTTTCGGGCGCATCATTGCCCGGCATCTTGAAACCATCCTCCTGGATGACAACGAATACGTTATCACCCACGTACCGGCCGAGGAAGATCACGAACTGTACCTATTCCTCGATTTCAAGCGGTGCGCGACCGAGGCGCTGGCCTCGGCCATCTACGCCCACCTTAAACACCGGGACGTCTTACTGGCGAGTCTGCTTGTCCAGATCAGGCCGAAGCCCCGGAAACAGCATCAGTGCACAACCGATGTCGAGCGGGCGGAGAACGTGAAGGGCATCTATGCCGTCACGCAATCCGGTCTTATGGCCGGCAAATGCGTAATCCTAGTGGATGATGTCCTGACTTCCGGCGCCACCATGCGTGAATGCGCGGATGCCCTGAAAGCTTCCGGAGCAAAGAGCGTCATGGGCATCGCCTTGGCTAGGACAGAAAGAGCCCGGGCGCCTTTGTTTGCCTTTTCAGATGGCGAATGGCCGGGAGGTGATGCGGCATGAAAGTATTGAAAGAAATTAAACGGGAATCATACGGCCACGATGAACGTGCCATTAACCGGCACAGCGAGCGGTGGTACGAAAATGATAAAGGACAGATATATGTCCTTTCAAGGACGCTGGACGGCTGCCCGCCGTTCTTCGAGGCCTATGGCCCGTTCAAGGAAAGTCATCAAGGCCTGTTGCCCCGATTGCTTGTCAAAGACAAGGAATACTGGGGTGGCGACTGGACGTGGAAACAGGCAGTCAAAGCTCTGTGCGCTGAAATTGGTGCATGGGTAATGAAAGGAGACGGAAGTCATGTTTAAGTGCGATAACTGCGGAGAGGAATATGAAACCAGGGAATGCTTCGCCCTGTCGAAAGTGGACGGCGAAGATTTCATGGTGTTCGACGGCAAACGCATGCGCGATACATGCCCAAAATGCGGAGGCATGATTTATGCGACAGATGAAATCTGCCTGCTGAAAGACATGGAACACCGCAAAATCAGACAGATGGTCGCCTGAATAACAAGCAGAAACAAACATAGCCTTCGAGGAGAGCCATACAAAGCTCCCCGCAGAAGGCGATAATCAAAGGAGAAAAAAGCAATGAAAGAGAATCAACTGCTCGATGCACTGACCCGCGAGGGCGTGCTGATCAATGTGTCGGTCCGCTACTGGCGGGCCGCCAAGAAACTGACCGCTGAAGACTTGGGACTCGATCCCGATAGCGTGGAAAGCCGGTTCATCAGCCTGGGACACAAGAAGCTCCTTCCAAAGGAAGCGTTGAAGAACTTTGCGTTAATTGAAGGTCGAGTTCATTCCTTGGTGGAAGCAAGTTCATTCCCGTTCCTGAACGGACTGGCACATTTCCTGCCGAACACAAAGCTGGAGGAAGTCTTGGCCAGACTGACTGGACTGGAAAAGGAGTTCCACGAGGAAAAGACGCGATTCATGGGCCGGTATGAGGAGACGAGGAAGATTGCTGCCGAAGAATGGCGGACTCTGGCTAAGAAACTTGTAAAGACACCGGAAAAGCTCGTGGCAGTCATCGCGGAGTCGTTTCCGTGTCCGGAACGAATGGAACAGTCATTCGGGTTCACAACCCAACTGTTCCAGATCACCATCCCGGAAGGGCTTGGCATAAATCCGGTAACGGTCAAAGACCAGATGAACGTCATGCGCGCCCGGGAAGCAGCGGCCAGACAGGCGGCGGACAAGATCAATCAGGGGGTTGAGGGCTTTGTTGCCGAGTGTGTCGCCTCCTTGCGGGCAGAGACAGCCAAGCTCTGTGAAGACATGCTGGCGTCCATGCGGGACGGCAAGACCGGCGTCCATCAGAAGACGCTCAACCGGCTGGTAAAATTCATTGACGAATTCAAGGCATTGAACTTTGTCGGTGACCGGCAGTTGGAGGAGGAATTGGAGCGGGTCAAACGTGAATTCCTGTCACAAAACGCGGAGGAATACAGGGACGATGATCATGCCCGGCAACGGCTTCAGAGCGGACTGACCGCGCTGGCGGATACGGCGCGGACCATGGCCCGGCAGGACAACCGCGAAATCGTGGAACGCTTTGGCCAGTTGGGAGTGCGAAGATTCCACGTTGATCCGGTGCTGGATAAACCGGCCGCCTGTAGCGAAAGCAAGGTGGCATAGAAGCAAAACAGGAACAGGAATTGAGGGCTCGGTTCGGTTTCGTGCCGGCCGAGCCCTTTTCATTACAGGAGACAAAAGAAATGAGTCATTTTGCAACGATAGAGACGCAAATCAGGGACATCGAAGCCTTGAAAGCCGCCTGCGCTGAACTCGGCTTGAATGTTGTTCAGAACAGCCAAGCTCGCGGTTACGACGGTAAGACGCACCACGGCGAATACGTGATTATGCTGAAAGGACCGTTCGATATTGCCCTTAACAGACAGGCCAACGGTACTTTTCAGCTTATAGCTGACTTGTGGGACGAACATGTGGAAAAGGAAGTCGGCACAAAATTTGGTCGGCTCCTTCAACTCTACGGTGTTCATAAGGCTACGATTGAAGCTCGGCGCAAGGGCCTCAGCGTGTCACGTGGCATCCTTAAGAATGGAGCAATCAAGTTGACGATTACAGGCACGCCCGGCGTAGCCTTGGCGAAGACGGGAGGGGTAAAGTCATGACACAAAAAAGCATAGAAATCATCGTTGGCATAGACGGCGCTCTCAAGATCGAGGCAGTCGGCTTTGCCGGCGCGGATTGCGAGAAAGCCACGGCTTTTCTGGAGCAGGCGCTTGGTACGGCAACGGCCAGGAAACGAAAGTCGGAGTACTATCAGGCCGCAACCATTAAGAAAGTGCAAAAGGTGGGCTCATGAGCCGCATTTTCTACGCCGACGGGCGGGTTGTGGAGTATCCACACGATATCGCATACCTGATCTGGTTGGCTGGACCCGGAACCGCCATTCGTGTGACGGGCGACCATCGTCCGGTAATGCCTTGGGAATATTACGCAGGAGGCGCCAGTGAATAGAGAACCTGCAATGACACTCGTGTTCAAGCCGGACGGCACATGTACCGGACTCTACACGGAAATGATAGACCTGTCACAGCTTGGGCGCCTGCAAGTCAATCGGGTGTCCAACATCGTGTTTGACAACGACAAGCAGAGCTGGCGGGTGAAAGACAAGCAGGGCTTCCCGCTCTTCACGGCGCCCACCCGGCAACAATGCCTGGAATGGGAACAACAGCACTTCAACAATAAACTGGAAAGAGGTTTATATGAAAGGACTCATAAACAAAACAAAGACCAAATACTTCATTCTGGAGTATGCGACGAGAACACGGGCACACAAGTTCACGCGGATTGCTCCATCTGTGTTTGACCAATTGGAAGCGTCTGTGCGGGACAAGTGCCGGGCAATCATTCAATGCCAGCCGTCAAAAGGGAAAACAATCAGATGAAAGCGAATTACTATGTGTTACTGATCCTGCAAGACGTGGATCCAGTCCTGCACGGACCGTTTGCCAGTGCGGTTGCCCGGGATCGGCATGCCAAAACGTTGAAAGCCGAATACGGGAATGAACATGGGATTTTCCCTCTGGATATCTCCAGCAAGGGTATCCCTGAAATCAGCGCTTACTCAGGAGCGTTTTTCGAAAAGGAGAAAGCATGAGAACGAAAATTATGAATTATGTCCGGGCCGGTTATCCGGGTATCTATGTGGTATCGAGCGAAGAAAGCCGGGTGGAAGGCGAACTGAAGGCCGTTGCCGAACACTTGAAATACCGTCTATTTGCCTGGTCAGTGGTTGACGGCATTGTGGATATGGCTGACGGTAGCGTGCAGAATCATCAGGATCCGCAGGAAATGCTGAATGCGCTGGCTGATCTGCCCGAGAACGCGGTGATCCTGCTGAGGGACTTCCACCAGTTCCTGGAAACGCCGAATCCAATGCTCACGCGTATGCTGAAAGACGTAATGCGGATCGGCAAGACCAAGGGCCGGGTAATTGTCATTGTGGCCTGCCGACTCGTTCTGCCGCCGGAATTGGAGCGGGACTTTGTAGTGTTGGAATTTTCGCTTCCGGGTAAAGGCGAACTTTGCACTGTTTTGGACAACATCGCCAAATCGGCGCGAAAGAAAAGGCCTGATGCCGACCAACGGGACCGCCTCTTGGATGCCGCCTGCGGATTGACCTCAATGGAAGCCGAGAACGCATTTGCGCTCTCGGTGATTGAATCGGGAGCGCTGGCGCCGGCAGTCGTGTCACGCGAGAAAGCCTCCGCTGTCAAGAAGAACGGGGTACTTGAAATATGCGCGGTCAGTGAAACCTTGGACAGCATTGGCGGGCTGGACCTGCTCAAAACTTGGCTGGTTAGACGAAAAGATGCCTTCGGGCGCAAGGCTGTGGAATATAAACTGCCATGCCCCAAGGGACTGCTCATTATTGGCATTCCCGGTACAGGCAAGTCGCTCACAGCCAAGGCGACCGCCAGTGTCTTCCAGAGACCTTTACTTCGGCTGGATGCCGGACGGCTCTATGGCGGATTGGTCGGCGAAAGCGAAGCCAATGCCCGGTCGGTCATACAGACAGTCGAAGCCATTGCACCGTGCATCCTCTGGATTGACGAGATCGAAAAGGGATTCAGCGGCTCGCGCAGTTCGGGCATGACTGACGGCGGCACGTCCAGCCGGGTTTTCGGCACGTTTATTTCGTGGATGCAGGAGAAAACCTCTCCGGTATTCATCGTGGCAACCGCCAATGACGTGACGCAACTCCCGCCGGAAATGCTCAGGAAAGGCAGGTTTGATGAGCTGTTTTTCGTTGACCTGCCGAGTGCCGAGGAACGCGAAGCCATCTGGAGCATCCAGATCAGGAAGCACGGCCGCGATCCGGTAACATTCGATGTCGGCCAATTGGCCAAAATAACGGATGGATTCACCGGCGCGGAAATCGAGCAGGCATTCATTGATGCGCTGTATGCCGCGTTCAATGCGGACAAGGAGCCGACTGACCTGACCATTTCCATGGTTATCGAAGACCTGGTTCCCCTGAGCAAGCTCATGGGCGATCAGATAAACGCGCTCAGGAAATGGGCCAAAGGCAGGACCCGGTTGGCGACAACCGAGCGAGCGGAAAAGACAGAACGGAAAATGATGGTGGCCTAAGCCGGCCACCTATCGGTAATGGAAGGCAGGCTTCTTTATGGGGCCTGCCTTCTTTGTTTTTTGGTTCAGCCTTCGTAGCCAGGAGGCGTTGGGTCATGGCGAAGTAGGCTAATGTCACCTAATAATGAAAGGAATGGATTATGGAAAACTGTTCAATGAGTGGATTGTTTGGTGAGGTGATTTCCCGATACACTCGGGCGCAAGCCATTGAAGACGGAGTGCTTATTGACGTGACGGAGACGGCACGTCAGGTAGGAATCAAATACCCGGTAGCGCTTACCACCGCCGTCTATGACGAATACGTGGTCGTTCCCAAGGCGCTCAAAGGCATTCAGGATGAAGCCGGCAGATTGTTCGACATCCTTTGGATGTATGCCTGGGCGGTAAGAATCGGTGAAATCAGTGGCAATCAAGGACTATTCAGTGTCTCGTTCCTGATGTACGGGACAAAGAATATCAACGAGCAGGCAAGAGCTCGGCAGGAGACAATCACGCTCAAGGCCGTATGTGGGCCGGATGATTACGGTTTACCATGCATTACGATCATGAAACCGTATGAGGATTGATATAATTCGACTTGTTTTCTTGTTTCTTTTCCTTGCCCGAGTCTTTCCGGCTCGGGCTTTTTCACAACGTAGCGATAGCTCCAGACTCGAAAAAAGGGAATTATTTTCAGGTGCTTCACGCGCCATAATCTGTTATCTTGCACGGCAGAACTCAAATGCAGATTATTGTAAAACTAAAAGATGTGATCATTGACCCGGCTAAGCCAGCGGACCTCACCGCTATGCCGCCGGACAAGGCTATTGCCCTGATTCGGAAAGCGTACGGGTTCCTGGCCGCGAACATGAACTTCGAGATCAAGGATGACCGGGTTCACATCACCATCGATTTCGAACGCAGCCGGGATGAGGCCGTGGCCAGAGACTGCTTCGCCCGAGCGATGGAACAGGCGCGATCCGGCCGCCACAACAAGGCCGTTGATCTCCTGAACCGGGTTCTTAAGATCATCCCTGAACACACCGAAGCGCGGCGGAACCTTGCCATGTCGCTCATGAGTTCCGGCCGCCTTGACGAGGCAAAAGATCAACTGGTGGATGTTCTGCGACTCGCTCCGGATGATACATGGGCGCTGGTGATTCTTGGCAACATTTACGCCAAACACGAAAGCAATCTGGAAGTCGGTGAACAATTCTACCAGAAGGCTTTGGAATTGACGCCGCGGGATCCTCTGGCTTTGGTCAACTACGCTGCACTCAAGATGGAACGGAATGATCCAGATGGAGCCCGCCCGCTCTTCGAGCAAGCCGTAGCCGCCCAGCCAAAGACTCCAAATCCATATTATGGATTGGCCATATTGTTCAACGACACCGGCAAGCCTCTGGAAGCGCTTGCGGTGCTGGATCGGATGTTCGATACGGCGGAGTTCAGCGATACTCGGCTCAGCGAATTACACAAGGAATGCCGCGAATACTATCTCCGCCTCAATGCACGCATCGCCGATACGGACTACGACCGGCTATGGATGATTGCCCTTGATTACCAGGTCGAAGTGGAACGGCTGACAGGTTTTCCTGTGGATCTTGTGGAGGATAATTCCCTCGACGATACCACCGCCTCATCCGTCCCTGCCTGGCGTGGAACCGGCGGCAAGCATGTAGTGCGGTACAATAGCTGTGGCAAAGCGGTTGTGCCGTACATCGTTGTCCGCGAACTGGAAGCGATCCGGATGGAACATGAAGCCCGCACTGCCGGCAAGGGTTGTGACGTGAACTACGTTGCGGATAATCCGGATCGGACAAAGGCGATCGAAGACCATGTCCGGATGCTCTGCCGCGCTGGTGTCAACGAAGCCGAGATCCGTCCGCTCACACCTCGGATTGTTGATGGTCTTATGCATCGCCTTCTCCTTGCGCCTTTGGACGCCCTGTTGGATCACCGCCTGTACGTTCGTTTCCATGACCTCAGGCCCAGCCAATTTGTGGGCATGTATCTGCGACAGAACCAGAACCGGAATCCCCTTGTTCGTCCTGAAGTCTCACGCGTGGTTCCCGCACCGGCAAAGAAATACCATGAGATTGTCAGCGCCGCCTATGCCCTCTTCGTGGACTCTATGACAAGCGGTCGGACAGCCCATGCCGCCGAGTTCGGCAAGATTTCGGGAATGCCCTTGGCTCGCGAACTGGTCGATGAATGGCGGAAAGCCGCGCTGGAGTTCCAGCCCGGAAACGAATATGATTTGCTCCGGCAGTTTGTTAAGACAATGGGACTGGGCACATGGATGAACCTACTGAACCCTGAAACATAGACCTCATGCAACTACCGTTCAAAATCGATTACCTCCTGACAAGCGGACGCGTGGAATCGGAACGCCTGGAGTTCAAGACCGGCTGGAACCCGCTGAAGGTCATGCACACCCTCTGCGCGTTTGCCAATGATTTCCACAACCTGGGTGGCGGGTATATTATCGTCGGCGTGGAGAGTCGCAATGGCCGGGCCGTGCTTCCGCCCAGGGGCCTGCCGCCGAACTCGCTCGATAAAATCCAAAAGGAAATCATCAACCTCGGTTACCGCATCCAGCCGGAATATCATCCCATCGTTGCGCCCCAGATCGTCAAGGACCGTCATATTCTGATTCTCTGGGCGCCGGGCGGTCAGACTCGTCCTTACAAGGCGCCGGTCTCCCTGGCGAAAGACTGTCGGGAGTACGCCTACTTTATACGGAAAGGGTCGTCCACCGTTCAAGCCCGTAACCAGAGCGAGAAAGAACTGCTTTCACTTGCGGCCACGGTGCCGTTCGATGACCGTATCCGCCACGACGCCTCCCTCGAAGATCTCAATCTCGGTTTAATCCGGGATTTCCTCAAGGAAGTCGGCAGCGGTCTCTATCCCGACTCCGCCCGCATAGATTTCACGCAACTTTGCCGCCAGATGAACATCGTGGCTGGCCCTGAAGAATTTCTGCGGCCCCTGAATGTAGGACTACTCCTGTTCAATGAACGTCCCGACAAGTTTTTTCCATATACCCAGATCGATGTGGTCAACTTTCCCGAGGGCCCCGGTGCGGACCGGTTCTCGGAAAAAATATTCAAGGGACCAATTCACCGAATGGTGCGCGACGCCCTGGCTTATATTCGTTCATCGCTGATTGTCGAGACCGTCATCAAGCATGCGGACCGGCCGGAAGCGGAGCGTTTCTTCAACTATCCCTATGAGGCCATCGAGGAAGCGCTGGCGAATGCGGTGTATCACCGGGGCTACGACATTCGCGAGCCGATAGAGGTTCGCATCCTTCCCGACCGCGTCATCATCAGCAGTCAGCCCGGTCCCGACCGATCGATCCGCATAGCCGACCTGAAGAAGGATCGCTTTATGTCCCGGCGCTATCGGAACCGCCGCATCGGAGAGTTTCTCAAGGAACTTAGCCTCACGGAAGGCCGTGGCACCGGGATTCCGAAGATCATGCAGGCTATCCGTCACAATAAATCCCCGCGCCCGAAGTTCGAGACCGACTCGGACCGGACTTATTTCGCCGCTACCTTCCCAATCCATCCAAAAGCCAAGGCCGCGCAGGCCATGGCCAACAATACCCCCCAAGTCACCCCACCAGTCACCCCACCAGTCGCCCCACCAGTCGCCCGGTTGCTGGAACTGCTGGCAATCAGCGGAGATATGGGGAATGCCGAGATCCGGAAACATTTCGGCTTACGGGATCGCACGCATATCCGTGAGCACTATGTTGATCCGGCACTTGCCGGCGGACTTATCGACATGACCATTCCTGACAAGCCTAACAGTCGCCTGCAAAAATACAAACTAACCGCCAAGGGCAGAGCAGTCATTACGAAGGCCGGCGGGAAGATCATGAACAAAAAACCTGAACTACTGAATCCCTGACAAAGGAAAATCATGGGAAATACGTGGGTCACCAACATGATCCATAGTCTGGACGACAATGGGGTTTTGATTCGGAAGCCCGGACCAGCACGTAGTCTCGCCGAATATTTCGGCTCGATTGTGGAAGCCGTCACCGCACGACCCAGGAATGAGGAGGATTGGGTTACCGCGATTCAATGTCGGCGCCGCCCCGGCCGGGTGAGATGCGTTGCCCCCATCGTCGCCGGCTATGCTGAGGATGATCCTAACACCATCGTCTGGCAATGTCCCGCCTGCGGCGATAATGGCCATATCAGCGGCTGGCAGGAAACGCAGTGGGATAAGCGCGCGAGTCTTGTTACTCGCCCACCATGTTCAACGCTATAGCAACAGTTCTTCCTTGTCTTGCGCTACTGATTTACTGCAATCGCGGATCGCTTCAATTTGATCCAGCGTCGGCCTGTTCCCCTTCATCCGTTTTTTCCAATTCGTCTTAACGAATGTGCATTCCTGCTCTTTGTCCCTCTTGAGGCAGAGACCGAGCACAATAATCAACCAGCCATAAGCAAGCGATCTGTCCGGGAGCATATCCTGCTCAGCATCCCAAAACTCGGGAGGGTGTGCCGAACATTTGCCCGACACCTCACGTGGCGGAATTATGAGGTGTAACGTAAGCGTCCGATCAAGCACCTCCTATGCAAGGGCGTATTTCGGTGAAAGTGACCATGCGTTTCGGTAATTTCTTACCAGAGATCGGAGCGTAGCGACGCTGGTGTTTTTAAGATATAACCGTGGTAACTTTGAGTCAAGCCACAGTGTGCCTTTGAGCTGTCGGAGTCCCGCCTTGGGGACGACGCTCTTTGTTTTCTCCTTCTTCCTGCATTCGTAAATATTGTGCGCTGTGGAGCCTCCCGCTGCGGGAGGGGTGCCGAGTTCAGGTATCCTTGCGTTTGCGTTTACGCATGGATTCACCTTTGAGTTCGATCCGGTGCGATCCGTGAATGAGCCGGTCGAGGATGGCATCGGCCACGGTGGGGTCCGGGATGGTCTCGTGCCAGTGATCAACCGGGAACTGACTGGTGATCAAAGTTGCGCCGACGCCTTGGCGGTCATCGAGTATTTCCAGGATGTCCCGGTAACGCTGATCGTCCAACTTGCTCAACCCCCAGTCATCAACGACCAGCAATTGAGCCTTTGCGATCTTCTTGAACAGCTTTGGCAAGCTTCCGTCAACTTGAGCGATGGCCAGTTCGCGGAACAACTTCGGGCCATAGAAGTACACGGCCCGGTAGCCTTCGCGACACGCCAAGTGGGCCAAGGCACAGGCAAGGTAAGTCTTGCCCGTGCCGGTTGGTCCGGTCACGATAACGGCCTGATGGTAGCGGATCCAGTCGCAGGAGCGAAGCTGATCGATCACGGCGCGCTTCAACCCGCGGGATTCGCGGAAATCAAGGTCTTCCACACAGGCCGGCTCCTTGAGTTGGGCATAGGTCAGACGGGCCGCCAGGGATCGATTTTCCTTCCATATCCATTGCCGCTCGATCAGCATGGCGAAACGCTCCTCGAAGCTCAACTCCGCCATGCGCGCTTGGGTGCATTGTTCCTCGTAGGCCTCGGCCATGCCGTTGAGTTTCATCGCTAAGAGTTTTTGTCGTGTGGGTTCGTTCAGCATCGGCCCTCCTCATTAGGTTGTTGATTATTTTGATAATACGTTGCGCCGCGAAGATTGACATGCACAACCGGTTTGGCAATCGGCGGACCAGCCGGAATCGGCTGAGCATCAAGCCCGGTTTTCAGCATGGACTTGATACACCGATAACTGCACGCGTCCACCTGTAATGCCCGCCGACAGGCTTGCTCCAACCGCTCTTTGCCGTATAGACGCGCCAAGTTCATCACGCCCAAGCTGGAGCGATACCCCATCTCCGGGTGTGGCCAGTGTTCCATGATGTGGGTTATGACCTGGGCTGCCGATGCCCCCACATCCGTTTCGGCCCAATGGATGATTCGGCCGGGTGTCCAGTCGAGATGCCGTTGATGCGACAAAGGACGATGGGCGGGATCGGTTGTGGCTTTGCCCCGCTCGTAACTTCGCGGATGCAGAGCAACGCGCCGTTCACGGTGAAACACCTCCACGGTACGCGCTGTCAGGCGGACCTCCACCGCTTGGTTGACCAGGCGGTATGGTACGCTGTAGAAGTGCCAGTCTACTTGGATATGATAATCGATGTTGACCTTGGCGTGTTGCCAGCGGGCTGTTTCATAACGCGTGGACGGCAGCGGGCGCAACACCGGCCGATCCACCTGATCGAAATGCTCCCACCGGCTGCCCGGCAACTTTTGGAATGGCCGCTCGTTGATATCTCGCAAAGCGTTACGGACGGCGGCGTTCAGTTCGCCTAGGCTGAAAAACGTCATATTGCGGAGCACGGCCATAATGCGTCGCTCAGCATGCAGCACCGCATTCTCAACTTTGGCTTTGCCGCGGGGATCGTTAGGTCGGGCGGGAATCACCACCGTCCCGTAATGGGCGGCCAATTCGGCATAACACCTGTTCAGGTCCGGCTCATATCGACAGGCCCGATCCACCCCGGTCTTCTCATTATCCGGTACGGTGATTTCCGTTGCCCCGCCAAAAAACTCCCAAGCCTGAATGTGCGCCTCGATCCAGAATGCCTGCTGACGGCTCTCGAACGCGGTGGCGAAGATGTAGTCGCTGGCGCCCATTACCGCGACGAACAGAGAGGCCGGATTGGTTTGCCCGGTTTGGGCATCGGTAATCGGAATCGTGTCGCCGGCCCAATCTACAAAGAGTTTTTCGCCTGCCTTGTAGGTCTGTCTCAGGCGGGGCTCCAGCTGATCGCGGAACCGACGGTAATGCTCGCAGTATTGCGTGTAGCCGTATCCGTCCGCATGTTCGCGGCGATATTCTTCCCACAATAGCCGCAACGTAACATGCTTGCCTTGCAACTCCCGGTGGATTTGTGTCGCATCCGGTAGCGGGCGCTGAGTCTGCTTGGATGTCGACGGTCCTGCCAGAAGTAACACGTCGATAGCATCTTCTCTTACGTTCTCCGGCAAAGGCCACCCCAGCCCGGCCGTGGCGGCACGCCGCAGATACTTACCCACACTCACGTGGGAGAGATTTAAACAAGCGCCGATCTGGCGGTTCGTCAGCCCTTGTTCGTGTTTAAGTCGCAGAATTTCTTTCGCTTTACGCATGGATACCGGTTTCCTTGCCATCCTGTCCTCCTTTCGGTTGAAAAGAGGCGGATTTTCACCGTATCCAGCGTCGCATCAATACGTTTCGGTCATTGTTACCACCTGTTTCGCTCTTGCGCTTTTTGTGGTAACTTATTTCCGAAACGTCTGGTAACTTTGCTCCGAATTCACTGGTAACTTATTTCCGAATTGCCTGGTAACTTTGCCCCGAAATACGCACAAGGCCGTCGATTAGTGCTAAATCGGCGGCATGAAAACAAAACATCGGGCAGACAGACGGAGTCGTGTGCAGCATACGGCGGCGCAACGGCAGGAACTGGTTCGGGGATGGAGGTTATCAGGATTAACCCAGGCGGAGTATTGCGCCCGGCGTGGCATTCATCCGACCACATTCAGCACCTGGTGCCGCACGGCGGCGCGGGAAGCTAACGCCCTTGGCAGTTTACCATGCCCCACCTATTGGCAAAAGGGGGTGCTTGATCGGACGCTTACGGTGTAACAACTCATGACATAAAATGAACGCCACAACTCGCTCAGGAGTTGTCGGGTGGTTCAATACCGAATGCAGATGGATTGAGACCGGTGCATCACCGGTCCGGATGCAGGCCAGAGTCGGCTGGCTTTGCACACACACCTCGACTGGTGTTGAAACCAAGGAAGAAAACGTGTTCTTTGTCCGATCTAATAACCTACGAAGGTCGAAGTTAAACCAACTTAATTCCGGATGTCCTCGATCTTGTTCTCGACGCAGAAATATACTCATAGAAATGCGGTCCTTCAGGCTTTAGAGTAAAGGACCATATTTTTAGATATAGTGGCTGAATCTTAGCGGTGGGACACCCTTGATCGGTCCACATGTAAGTATTTCGCCTATAGCATCAGCAAATCGTAGTGTGACCGGGATGCCGTCTGCAAACCGGCATGAATTGTAGTTGAGTTTAGTAAGTCCAAGTATATCGCGTAACACTGTTTCAATTTCAACATGCCCGCGACAAACATCAATCTCAAGTGGCCTAGGAACTTCCATTCCCGGATACGTTTGAAGACGCGGGACAAAACCTTTTGTCCACAAGTAGGCACTTCGGTTGGTTTTGATGTACGCAAGACCTCGTAAGATCGGTTGTTCCTGTCTACTGAATAGGCGGAGATCATCACCGCTCACTATTCGGACGCCAACGAGCGTAGTGGTCTGATCAACTGCAGAAGAGAATCCTTTCCATTCCTCATCATTGAACCAAGTCTTTCCATGTATAAAAAGCTCACAAGGCGGCTTGCCGTCATTTTTGCTCTTGTATGCCTCGACGGCGATCTTGACAAGCGACTTTGCGGCATCTTCCTTTAGATGAAAATCCCCCCGACGCGGTGTATACCAAGGACCGATATCACCCTTAAAAACGACACCGTCGCCAGAATCGAGAAACATCTGTGCGGCACAACATGCAGAACATGGATCGGCATCCTTTTCTACTCGCTTAAATACTAGACCAATATAGCAGACGCCGTCACGTACCCCGCCTAACTTCCAAGGTCGACCGCCTGCCTTGTAGAAAACGGCAGAGCTGATATTCCATGCAATTTCAGACTGCAAAATATCAAGGTCTCTGATCGGCGTCCCATTTGGCTTGAGAAAATCCATGTGAGCAATTGTGCTTTCACGGATTATCTGTGTGAGAGATTGTGATTCGAGAAGACGCGCTTTGAGTTGGTTGTGAAAATCCAAGTCGAACTGATAGGGCTTGGCATTCTCATTATAGGCGGAAAAAAGAAACGGGGATGTGATTGCGCGGCGGGCATCCCTGGCATCCATACCGCCGACAGTGGAAATTCTCTCTTCCGTCTCCACATAGGATTTCGGACGGCAATACCGATACACATCATCAGGCACAACGACAAACCAGATGTCGGGCTTGTCCTCTTCACCGCGAAGCGCCTCGACAATGCGGCTTGAGTATAAGTCAACGGTTCTGTAGACACGGAGGTGCTTATCATCTAATCGAACAGTATCATGTAGAGCACGTTCGTCAACGATGATTTCCACAAGGGGGCGAGGTTCCCACGGAATTCCGAAAGCTGCACTGAACCCAGGAAATGGTGGACGTTTGCGGCGTGGTGGCGAATTTGAAATGACGGACTGAATCTTACCGATCCAGCGTTTGAATTTGTCTAAACCGCTCTTGGTACCAATGAAACCAGCCCTGATACCATGGGGTTTTCCCTGATCTAGTGGGCCGAACATAGACAGCCCATCCCGAGGATCTTCCAATGACTGCCCGTACTTGAAGACAAGTGAGGGCTCAGCAAACCGAATCAATTTGTTCATTCGGCAATACCTCCTCCTCGTTGTCTTCGTCGTCCGGCAGGTGTTCCGGTGGTTGATCCTCGATAACGGTATAGGAAACGGGGCTCTCAAAGATGTTTGGTTGACTACGCATACGCATGGTCAAACTATCGCTAACCGTTATTTCTACAAAACCAACCGTCGCCGCTGACAATTGAGTCATGATAGCCGTCAGACGGTCCCGCCAATGGGGCGTCCACCAATTCTTGCCAAGACTCCGGCGGGACGAATGCTGCTGACTTGCACTTAAGAGTGGCGTTATACCGTCAGTCGTGAAAACGATATGCGTTCTAAACGCAAAGCCGCGAAAGGGAAACAACATCGACCGGGCTTGAATGGCAAAATGCCATTGAAGTCCTTTAAACCGGCCTACAAGTTGGCGGTCCGTGCGTTTTCCGTTCACACCGATAAACGGCACGACATCCTTAGGAATCTGCCCCTTTCTAAACCAAAAACATCGACAGTTGCGCGCGAGTTGATAGCAGGATAGACCGCGCCGCAACATCTCCGCTTCCCACGAAGCACGGAGCAGAAACCGAACTGCATTGCGCGCGTCCTTTTCAGGCATGGCATCGATATTCCCGGATGCAAAATCCGTCCCGTCGTAGTTGTTGGTTCTTGCTATTGAAAGGCCGGATTTCCGAAAACTTGATTCCAAACTCTGTGCCGATGCAAACGAAAGAAATGCATTGCCAAACTCAAAAACGGGGAAAACCGAGTCAAGAGATTTCTTGGCCAGTTCGACATCCCCCTGAATAAAATGAAGATACACACGCGGGAGAGCTTCGATTTCGTACCAGTTGGACAGGTACATGTCGGTAACAGGCGAGATGCCGACATCTGCGCCGAAGTTGTTTTTCCACCAGGTTGCAACCGCGTCGGGGTTGAAGTTCTGCTTACGTGGAATACGCGCCTCGTTCAAGCAACGAAGGAGCGCGGCCAAACCGGAAGCCCAGCTTTTTGAAAAGTCCAAGGCATTCAGCCGTTGTAGTTCAATGTTTGTGTCGTCGTGTGGAAGCTGGTCAATCTTGAGCGGAATTACGAAGTCTTTTAGTTGTTTCCCTACCATTTGGGCAACGGCTAATTCTTTCCGTGGTCCTTCTTTAACATTTGAAATGGTAGAGAGAACATAAATAAATTTAATTGTTCGATTCCGGATGGCGTCCTCGATGTCGCGCCAAAAATCTTCTCCGCCAAGTAATTTTGTAAGATCGCACCAAACAGGAAAACCCTCACGTGCCAGTTGGAGGGCTAGCCAACGAGTAAACTCATTGTCCTCGGGGTTGGCATGGCTGATAAAAATCATTTCACGATTGCCGATCATATATAACGCTGCGCTTTCCCCGGAATCACCGTCCGGCCCTTGCCGACGCGGCATATGTGCTTTTTCCATGGTTCCATTAGCCACTTCATTTCTTTCTTTACTCTTTGCCAGGGTCATTCCGACTCGGACTTTCTGCACATCATAGCGGTAGCCATGGTGCTTTACCAGTCATCATCGGCCATTCGGATAGCCGGAGCAAACCGGGTTGTCCACCCCTCCGTCTCGTTATTATACTCGGCGCATCAGATTAGCTATCCCAAGTCTTGGAGAGATCTTTGGGATTCTGCATGATCTCTTCGAGCAACATCTTCAGGTAACGTTTCAAGTTATCCGGAAGGTAAGCACATTCTGCGCTGTCAACTTTCTTCACGATGTCAACAGGTGACTTCCATAACATGGATTGACTCTCCTCTCGCAAGGCACCCAGCATCATCTCCAAACGACCAAACCTCGGTAGTTTCGCTGGGTCTGTTTCAACAACGAGTTTGCGATGGCGCTCCATCCACCTATCCAGTCTTTCTTTCTGTGCGTCTGTGATTGGCCATTTTGGCTGAATGTCCATTGTCAGTCCTCTCTGTTTCTCATGCCACTTGTCTTGTTCCACGGCAGTCTGGATACTTCGGACAACCCCAGAACTGAGATCCGTCCTTACGACTTGTGCGAAGGACCATTTGAGCACCGCATCGCGGACAGGCTGGCGCAGCGGCGCCGGAACTGACCGGCTGTTTATTCTCACGAACACAAGCAATGTGCCGAGTCTTCTGAGCGTTTGTGACTGTTGATGCCCATTCTTGGATAGTGGTCACAATATTGGGAACTTGTTCATCTTTGATGATCGGTGTCTGATGACTACGAATGTGTTTTA
Source organism: uncultured Verrucomicrobiota bacterium (assembly GCA_964617825.1). Lineage (GTDB taxonomy): Bacteria > Verrucomicrobiota > Kiritimatiellia > JAAZAB01 > JAAZAB01 > VSJD01. Next base: position 51,588 of record CAZTWL010000011.1, on the reverse strand, counting down.
TGAAATCCCGGATGTGGACAACATTCAGCGGCATCTCGGTTTTGAACTGACAGTCGCCGACAAACACGACAAGGGATTTGAAGTAGGTTTCAGGGATGCCAGTCAATTCTGACAGAGTCTTGGTGTGTTTGTAGTTCTGGCGCAGGGGATTCTGGAACCGCTCCTTGCGTCGGAAAATAACTTGAGTCCACTGAGGTTCATTCTCGGCGCCGTAGATCCAACCCTTGTAGGTCTTGGTCTCGATCACGAAGATGCCGTAGCGGGAGACAATGACATGGTCAATCTGGGTGGTTCCATCCGGCGTCGGGAGCATGATATCCGGAATCAGGTGATACACGTTCTGGTCGAGAAACCGCTTTGCCCAGAAGTTGATACTTGCCTCGCCAAGTCGCCCTTTCAATCGGGGTAAGATAAAGACGCGGAAGGCGGTGGCCAGAATTGAGATTAATCCAGCAAACAGTATCCAAGGGAGGATGGCGGCAAACAGTTGATTTGCGATGTTCACGGGCATGCTCCATCTCATTGTGACAGACTGAATACTTGGGATATCTATGCAAATCGCTTCTGCCATGTTACAAGATCACCTTTGGGCACTGCTATGCAAAGGAGTTTTCGAGGTCGCGTTATCGCGACATACACAATTCGAAGTTCTTCAGATGAATCGATATTGGCCTGTAGGACAGTGGCGTAACTGCCGCTACGCGCGGCCCTGCTTTTCAGGGCCAGAAATACTGCGTCACAAGTGGTTCCTTTTGCGGAATGAACAGTGCCAAGAAAACGAGACTGGTTATTCATAGGCTGAGGTGCTGCGAACAGATCATCCAATGAGAGGTTTGCGTAATTATGCTTTGACGACGAGCGTTTGGGCACTAACTTCTGTTGAGAGAATATGCCAGTAGTTGGACGCGATGCCATACTCTTCGTCGCCCAATCATTTAGAGTCGTGGCAGTGCCAGGAAGAGACACCAGATAATCGAATAGTTCTGCCCGCCATCTTGGTAACCCTTTTTCAGCAATGACCTGATTCCTAGTCTCAACATCAATGTGAGGTTTGCCGGTATGCAATCTAAAAGCGGCCCATTCAAGAGATCGAAAAGCTTCGGCATATGCCCCATGATCATACATGTACTTTGCTCGGGTAATGGCATGCGAGACTTGATCATCGCCTTTCCAAGGTAGCGCATGGAAATGCTTTTCGACCGTGAATGGCACCAAGTCGTTCAGGAATTCAGCGGACCTGGTAAGCACGGTAATTGAGTTGGCAGGTATGCCGTCATTATCACAATCGTTGCAAAAGTTGGTCATGAGCGCAGGAAGTTCAGATGGGTTCGTGTAAGCGACAAACTTGGGAATGGCCTGATGATTCTTGACCGCCGGATTAGCGGATTGCATCGGGGTAGAAAGGGAGGATATCTTCGATGCGAAAGTGCATATATGCTGGGAACTCCGCCAATTTTCCGTGAGGTCCAAGGAGTTGCTCTTCCATATATTGTATTTCTCGACAAGCAAGGCTGGTTCAGCATTTCGCCACTCAAAAATAGCTTGGTCTGGATCTCCGACAAGCATGAGTTCTTGGAGACCATTAGCTACCAGCAAATCAATGATGGTCATCTGAACACGAGATGTATCCTGAGCTTCATCAACCATGACTTCAGGAAATCGAACGGCAAGAACTTTGGCCAGGGAAGTATTCTTCTGCAATAGTCTCATTGCATAATAATTAGCGTCCGTCTGTGTCGCGTACCCCATCCTGTTGAACTCAGCCTTCCGGCGTGTACAGACACTATGGTTCAGTGAGCACTTGGAGAAGTGGCTGATAGGCGCCAAATTAATGAGATTGCTGTTTTCATCGTACGAGAAATCATTAAGCAGGCATCCCTTCTGATTGCATTCTGTATTTCTCCACCACAACCATCGTCCGATCGGTTCATCATTGTCATGCGGCGGTCCTTTCATTTCAGGACGGGAGTCACAGTTCATTACGTGATGGCCGAACGGAAGAAATAGGTACTTGCTGACGAAGCTATCAATAGTGCCGAGGAAATGGGGATACGTAATAGGCGTCTGAATTTGATATTCTTTCTGAAGAGTAGACTCGACCTCTCGCCACGCCGTGTTTGTAAACGAGATGACGGCAATGCCTTGATGAGGCTTGCGCCATTCAGACAGGAGTTTCGCGAACCTTGCGGCAACGACAAGTGTTTTGCCGCTGCCTGGGCAGGCCTTTATGACGAATAGACCGTTCTTATCAAGAACCGCCTTTTGCTGAAGTGTCAGTTCCATCTACAATCCATTTAATGGCATTCTGTATGTACTGGGGGACTGAGAAACTGGAGAATTTACCAGTGGCAATTTTTCCGGCGAGAAGTTGAGCAAAGGATGCTTTGTCTCTGACTGAGTGGAGCTTCTCAACAAAGAGACCGGCTTTATCTTCTATCGTTCCCGAAAATGCCAGAGCCATCTTTGGGTGTAGCTCCTTGTAAGCCGCCAGGACAAATGTTTCGTTTGACAGGTATAGTTCATATTCGAAAGTTGATCTGGCCAAGAACGACCTGAGTAGTCCACCTTGTAGACTTCGAGCATTCTCAGCACGGCTCGACGATTCACCGTCGATAGAAGTGTGGCTGTCATCATCTGTCACAACGGCACACCGAACGCTGAGTCGCTTATTCCGCTTATCAGAGTTGAAAAGTTTGGCAAACGGTTCAAAAGCAACGCCGTCAATATTCACGACCTCTACTCCATTCCTGTCCAAGTCGTATTTTGCTCCGAGGATCAGGGCCAGTTCAGGCAACAGCAGAGCTTCAGAGATTCCTTCTACAAGGATAACGCCATTGGCGAAAAACAGTTGTGACTTCGTAACATCAAGAAAACGGTGCAAGTGGGCTTTATTGTGGTCGCTCAGATCGACATCCGCAAGCGATGTTGCCAGTATCTGATCCCTATTTCTGGAGAGCATAATGAGTGATTCGATTTGCGTCTTGGCGGTGATCGTCGGAGAATGCGATGTGACAAAGACTTGCACATCTCCAGATTTAATCTCGGTAAGATACCTGAACAGGACATCCTGCAGTTGAGGATGAAGATGAGCCTCTGGTTCTTCAATCAGAAGGGCAATATATGAGTCCGGATCCCTATGTCGTCGCTCCCTGAGGTCGCCAAGTACGGTTGCGATGTAGATGAGATTATTGTAGCCAAGGCCATTCTGGAAAATCTGAAGGGTATCGGATTGCGCCGCTTGACCCGGAGCCAACGGCGGAACTGTGCTTGACGGCGACGGTTTCTGTACTCGAATCTTGAGCCCTTCGACTATTCGGCGAAACTCCGCGTCGATGAACGAAATGTCCACAGATTGGGGGAGGCTCTGCAATGACAGCTTGTTGAGATGTTCGTTGATTTTGTCTTTGCCGTCTTTCAGAAGCGCCTGCCAATCGTTCAGAGATTTGATCTGGTCACTGATTTGTTTCGCGTATTGGGATTGCTTGGTGTCGCCAGGAACGAGTTTCACAAACAAACGGCTGAGTTGATTCCCTTTGCTGGGACTCAAATCCCGCCCTGCATCGCGCAGTGCGCCAAGGTAAAGAAAATAGAGTTGTTCAAGCACTTCTTGAGGGACAGATTGATGCTCCTTGTCCCCGCCCCAACATTCACGGTGCACACGATCTCTTGCAGTGTCTATGGTCACGCGCATGTGGAATTGCAGTCCGGGAGTTGCTGGGTCGGCGAGAGACAGCATCTCAACGAATATACCCTGCTCTCTTGGTGTTATACCCGAGAAACAGAGATGAAACTCCATCTGAGAACATCTCTTGCCTGAATCATCCATATGGAAGTCATCAGAACTGAGAGAAATTTCGCGCCGTTCGGCCGCGACGGAAAGACACAATCTGATTGCATCGATAACAGCCGTCTTTCCTGTGTTATTCTCACCGATCAGGATATTGAGGCCTTGCCGGAAATTCAGGGTTGTGTCCTGAAAGGTTCGAAAGCCGATAACATGTAACTGCTTAAGATACATAGGGAAGAATCTTATTGATTACTTAGTCTCATCATTCAGTCCCAATTCTCTGAGAGATGCCTTTGTCTCATCAACCTGCTGCTTCGATACTCCGCCATCAGGAGTCGCTTGGAATGAAACGTTGATCTTCAAATGGCTGGTCTTTACGAATCGTGTCAGGACTTTGGTGTAGAAGTTCATCCACTTCTGGGCAGGGATTTCGCCTGACCAAGCGAGGGAACCAGCCTTTTCCTGAGGTGTTGGCGGTTTTGGTTCCTCTCCGGCTTTGCCGATGCTAATTGGAACTTCGCCGGTGACTTTGCCCATCTTAGCGGTAATCAGGAAGTTGCCTTCGTCCTCTCCGGCCTGAAAAACGCCGTCCTTTGCAATTTGGCCGCCTGTGGCTGTCCATTCGATTTTTGCGATCTCAAAGTCCCGGCCAAACTGATCGAGACCTTTCGCCGTGAATGTCTGTTTCTTGCCGGGTTGAATATGCACGCCAGATGGGGAGATAAGAATGCGAGTCAATTCCGGGGGCTTGATGTGTTTCTCAGCCTCTTCGGCTTTGATAAGATAAACGTCCTCTGCTATCTCAACATCAGCAGAACTGAGAGCCTTCTTGAATAAGAAGGGCGCGTAGCCGCCTTTTGGCGATTTGCCCACGTACGCGAAATGACCCTCGGCAACGCCCTTTGAGATGGCATCCTTAACGGCTTCCGGGTTCAGAAGTCGCGGAAATAACGGTGACGCATAGAATGAATCGCGAACAGCTTTTGTGCTCCATTCCGTGAAGGCCGGTGGCCAGTTCTTCAACAGTGAACGTGGGTTGTAGTCCTTGGTAATATCATCGGTCTGACGAAGATGGTTGAGGACAAGGCGGCACATGGTTTCGGCTGCGCTCGATGTGACAAGACCAAGATCAACGGTTCGCATGGTGTTATCGCGGTCAAGCAACATGACCTTGTTGTATGCACGCCACACGCTCTCGCGCAGATCCCGCTTTGCCTTCTTGATATTCTCATCGAGTTGACGTTCCTGGGCATCATCCAGTTTCAGGCCTTCCGCCTCGATATCTTGCCATGCCATGAGTTTGCGGGCCTCATCGCGCATCACGGCCGCTGTTTCAGGGACCAACCATATCAATGCACTTTTATATGTGCGTCCTTTATCTCCAATTTCTTTTGTCATCTTCTCAATTTGCTTAGTGATATTGGCATCATCCTGAATGGACTGTTCAGGCCCAATGACAACGAACGCCAAGACAGGTCTATCAGGAACTTGACCGCTCTTCTGGGGGAAGAACACTCTCTCAACACAGTCAGTCGTAGGAAATCCCTTTTGGATCTCTTCAAGAACGATCTTTTCGACTTCCTCGTTCTTCACGCCTGCTCTTCGGTCGGCGAATCGCTTGTTTAGGTTTTCCTTGAGACTGAACCGGTACTGATTACGCTCGACGCCTAGGTAGTAGCAGGCATCGGTCAGTGCCTCCAATGCCGTCTCAACATTGCCAATGTCCAAATCAGGTTCGGCGACTCCCAGACGGATTTCGGGCACAGTGGCAGTATTCTTGGTCTGGCCACCGTTAGATTCAAAAAAGACGACAGTAGCAACCTTCTTGTGAATCTGCGCTTTCTTGAGCGTTTCTTCGGCTTCCTGATCCAGCCTTATTGCGTGTGAATCCTTTTTACCGGCAATGTCAGTGGTCAGAGCGCCTTCGAGACGCGACTCGCCGAGTTGCTCAAAGATTGCGGAACGGAACTGCGAATCATCAAGGGGAGCCGTCCCCAAGCCGATTAAAGGATCCTTCTGCGATCCCTTAAATCCGCGTTGATAGGAGTTTGACACCCACAGCGCAAGCAGACGAAGTACACCTCGTGTTTGCTGAAAACGGGGAAGTTCCTGCCACTTGCGTTCGAACACGGACAGAACCATGGGGTGGAATGGATATGTTGCCTCAAATGCTTCCTTTGCGTTGTCCTGGAACCAACTGGGAATCTGTTGACGGTTTTGTGCAACCCAACCTGCATATTCCTTGCATGTGTCAACGGCATCCTGAGTGAGGAGAACACGCCCGTCCGCGTTGATCGCCTTGGGATTCCACTCAAACAATCGACGACGGATGATCTCTGATGTTTCGGATTCAGACGCCATAATCACGGCCTTACCCAGCCGATCCAGTAGTTTCTTGAATCGGGTGTAATCAGCTTGATCTTCCGCTGTCATTTCAAGTTCAGACGCCGGAATTGACGCGACAAGCACAAACCTATCGTTGCCACGAGATTCTTCTGACAGGTTCTGGATGAAATTGTAAAGTTGTGTTGCCAGTCCGCTTTTCCTGTTCCGGCTGATATAGTTGAGCAACTCATCAACAAGGATAAGTGTCGGCCTATCTTTCGGAAGGAACTTGCGAATCACGTCGCCGGCAGGAGCGATCAGCTTTTTCTCATGTTCTTCAACGATCTTGAATCCGGCTTCGCCTGCCAATTGGAATGCAATCTCGCCCCATGGCGTTTTCCGGTTTGGTGTACCATCATCTCCCCCTCTGCCCTGAATTGAATCGAATTCCGTCCCTACAAATACGGCAATGGCCGCCTTTGGAACATCTTTGACCTTGGCCTGTGCGAGAATGCTATCAACACCCTGAAATGTGCGGGCCTTGGTGCCGTTATTGGCGAGATGATAGAGAAGCGTAAGGGCATGCGTCTTTCCACCGCCAAACTGAGTGGTCATATTGAACACTGCTGACGTCTCTGTCTTTTCGCCGGATAGCCGTCGAACGACTTCTGCAGCTAGACTGCGAAGATTCTTGGTCAGGAATGTGCGCTCAAAGAAGCGTTCCGGCTTTTGATAGTCTTGGTGCGCCCGGCCATCACGGACTTGGTCCAGATGAACGGCGAATTCAGAAGCATCGAGCGGCTTGCCTTCGCGTAAGTCCTCGCGTGGGGTCGCGACCTTGTACCATGGTTTCAGTTTTGACATATGGATATGTCTCCTATCTGTTAATCACATTGATGTGCCTTAAAATGCTTCTTTGGGTTCGTTACAACGCGTACTCCGCTGGAATGCCGTTTCGTCATTGTGTCCAAGGCCACGTTGATCGCAGGAATGTGCGACTCCTTGGGTAAGACAAGGTTATCCGACAGAACGAACACCTCCGATCCCTTATAGGCTCGGGCTGCATTGTATTGCAGGGAATAAGTGAATGTCCGTCTCTTATTATAGAGTTCTAATATTTGCGGAGTATTGTCGTAGGAGACCATCCAATATATTCCGTTCAACTCAGCTTGAATTGTCCGCGCCAAGCGCGAGTGATCTGAAGGAGTATAATGATTTGCATACAACCTATCAGCCTTGTTGAAGTAGGGCGGATCGCAGTAGATTAAAGATTTTCGCGGGAGTTGTGATACGTACTGCATGAGATATCTTTCAGCGTCCCAATTCCTGATCTTTATGGCAGTAGATCGAGATGCAATACGCTCAATACGAGCAATGAGGTCATTTCGGGAGAACCTGGCATCCATTTTCCACGGACCGCTCTGGTTTTTGCCGCCTATGATGCCGCCGTTCATAATACCGGACCTATTACATCTATTCAGGAAAAGCACTGCATATCCCAAATCAATGCGATCATGTTGATCCGGATGCCTGTAAATGTCTTTTTGCTTCTTCCATTCCTTTACAGTCAAAGAAGCACAACGAATCCTGCGACACATCTCTTCTGGTTCATGCATCACGGAATGCCAGAATGCAAATACCGCCGGACATGAGTCGTTCAAATGAACGCACTTGACCTGCCCGCTGAACAAAAGTTCCATTGCCACTCCAGCGCCTCCTGCATAGGGTTCCACATAGTGGCCACCATCGAGATCATTGGCAGAGAGCATTTCGGAAATGAATCGCCACACTTTCTGCTTTCCGCCGGGATATCTTAATGGTGTCTTGGGTTTATCCATAACTCACACCTTTTCAGTTGTTCATTTCCTCCAGCAAAGAGAATACGTTGCCGAAGAGAAGGCATATATCACTGGGTTGAATTGAGAACTTTGGATTGTGCACAAGTTGATTCATGGATGTTACCGACAACAATCCGGACGGCTTTCCGAGTTCAGTAATTGATCCATGAAGAACTTTGAGCTTTTGCTTATCCTGATTGTTATTTGTGATGTGATTCACAATCTCACCCAAAACGTTTACCAACTTCTTGTCATTGCCACTCTTGTTGTCAATTGTACTTGGTCCTCCTGATGCCTTGTGGTCGTCGCAATACGCCTTCGCTGACAATTCAAACATGCTTCTCAGTAAGAAACAAAACGCATGCGGATGCTTGTTGACATTGAGGCTTTTTATCTCGTCGCGCAATGTGGCAATCTTGTCTCGGCCTTTTCCTTTCGGCTTGAATTCCCGGAGTTTTCGTTTGATTGCTCTGGGATCATTGGATGGAACGGCTATTGTTTTGGACGCTCCAGAACCTGTTGGCGTGGTAACAGGCACGCCAGCGGCCGGTGGAGTTTGTTGACGGTTTGATGTATTGCCTGGTCCAGCAACGAGAAAGGGAGCAACAACTCCATACGTGGATCCAAAGAAAACACCGTTGTCGCGAATCTGTTTGAATCCAAGTTGCGAAATGCCAATATCGAGCGCGATACCATCCAAGATCTTCTTGTTCTTGTTCGGATATGACGCTACGAGCGTTTGTGCAGATGAAAAATTCAGAGCAGGTGCAAGTTTCTGGAGGGCTTCATCCAATACAGTAAGCGGATAATCTCCCGCCCAACGCTCGGCCTGTTGCGGCGAGAGATTTTTCCCTTTCTTGAGGTAGGTTTCAAGAATATCAAGTCCAGGCGCTGCGATGCGTTTCTTGTCTCTATCATATCTCGCTCTGGCTACGGCCGTCCATGCATCTCTAGCGGCCTTTTCCCCTTTTGCATGGGTGAGCGCAACAAGTTTGTCAACCAGATCCCTTTCGTTTGGGGAATAGACAGCACAGGGAACGGACATGTTTGCCGTAATCCACTCGGCACTCAAGTGTTTTGCTTTTTCTGAGAGGCCTGAGGGAATATCAATACCCTTCAGTAGGCGAAGCGCAATCTTGAGAGCCGCTATTCTGCGGTTGCCCTCTCTAACGACAAACACATTCTTGGTATCCTCCTCCACGATTATGTTCTCTGTGGCGTGATAACCATCATCAAGCAAACTTTCCAGTAATGCCCAGAACCTGTCCGGACTTACCGCAATCATTGCATGGAGAGCATGCTTTTCATCTTTCTGCGTCATAGTCCTATAATTCGACAAGTCAAGGTTGAGCTTGTTGACTTCTATTGATTGATTTCTTGGCATATTTTGTCTCCCTTTCAAGTTACTCTCGTCAGAATCCAAGGCCCTTCTTCCTCGCCAGAACACCGTCAACCCAGCGTTTCTCGTCTGTGCCGGAAGGATACAACGCTGAAAAAGCCTGCGCAAGACGCCAGAACATAGCGTTCTTGCCGATACCATCTTCTACGAGGAATCGTTTGAGGGCCTCGCCACGGCCTGCGGCAAAGAGAATCATACTCTGGTGGAGTTGGTCGAGTATGGTTTGCCCGGCCTTGCCTTTGAGGTCGCCTGTCCAATCGCCGGATTCCTCTTCCACTTGCTTCAGTTCTGCCTCGAAACTGAGCGTGAGTTGGTTATCCTTCTTCTTTGAGCGGGCTTTTGGAGCTTCGGCAGAGTCCTTGCCGAATAGATAACGGGCTCTGGCGGCTACCGGCAGGAGAATGGCCGTCTCACCTTGAATTTCAACGAGATGCTCCAGATTCTCCAGATGTGCGCCAAGACCTTGCGCTATCTTTCGGGCGGCGTCATATTCCAAAGCGAATCCACCCATGGTCTTCTTCTTGGCCTTCCCTGAATCCTCGTCTTCCTCGTCCTCCGTAGCCTTGGCGGAGGAGGATTCCTCCTCTGGCCGCTGATCCCCCGTCGCCAGTGTCCACAGCCACATCGCCGTCAGACGGGCATCTTCTTCAAATCCTGATGCATCCGCACCCTCAAAGATCATTTTCAAGGCTTCTTTCGACACCGCCGCCCAAACCTGCTCCAGATATTCCTTGAGTGAGACAGTTTCACCGTTGGCCTTTTCCACACGGGAATAGCGGGAGAAGATTTCAAGGGCCGGTCCGAGACACGCAAAGATCGCATCTGCCCCCACAACGCCTTCCTCTGCCAGGCGTGGCATCCAGTCATGAATGCGTTTCGGTAATGCGCTCAAGACCTCACGCCAATCACCGGCATCATCAGTGCGGACAGAACCGTCGGGATTATCACGCGGGCGGCAGACGAGATGGACGGAGGATGCGAGCCGCGCTTGTCCTTGCGCGGCAACTCGCGCTTCCATCTCCGTATCAATCGGCCAAGACCCTGTGATAATCCAACCAGCGTCCACGACTGCTTTCAAAATTGCTTCCCAACTTGCCGTCGTCTTGCTGGCAAAAACGATTGTGCCAACGCCACCAGGCCGGAGCACCCGACGGCCTTCGGCAAAAGCTTTGGCCAATTCCCTCTCATAAAACGCGATGTCGTGTGTCGAATTGCTCAACTCATGGGGACGGTCAACAACGATCTCCGCGTCTTTGGGTACCGCGTTGGCGCTGAACAGGTGTTTATCCAGACCGTGAAGTGAACGGCGGAGCCAAACATAGAAATAATCTGAAAGGTAGGCGTAAGGCACAGCATCGTAGTAAGGCGGGTCCGTAATAAAGAGATCGGCTGAATCTGAGGGTAATGGATGTTCGGTGGCTGAGGCTTGTTGCACCGTGCCGACATGCGAAATGATTGCATTTGTCTGGCACACCCGATAAACCCAATTCACTGCCCCATCAAAATCACCGGCCGAGCCGGAAAATGGGTTTACCTCTGCGAAATCCCAAACCATGGGCAGTGCTTGCCGGGCAAATGTGTGTCCAATAAGTTCGCGCGTTAAATGCCAACTACAAAGAGAACTCGTATAATCGGTTTGGCGGCTCACAGCCAGGGCAAGGCAAACCTTCAATGCGTCTTTTAGCCCTTGTTCTTCGGTCTTGATTTCAGAAACACTGATGCTGGACAGAAGCCGCTGCAGTGTGAGAAGCGCAAGTAACTGCCGATTGGTGTAACAGGAATTCCAAGACTCAAAACCGTAAATCATTGACCAAGTATGACGAACACCACGAATGTCCAACTTTTCCTCCGGGACTAGACTGAACGGACCTTCATGAAGTCCCTTTCGTCTCCTAAGTTCAATGTCTGCCTGACTTACTGCCTTTACATCGCGCCCAGTCGGCAAACGGTAAGAACGGCCCTGTTCATTTTGTCGCGTAATGACGACCACCAACATCCGTGCATCATTAGCACCACCGTGCTGGGTTTTTAGTTGTTCGCGCACCCGAGCAACCGGTGTCGTATAGCCGCAGCAAGCGCATGTCGCGGAACCGCGTTTCACCGTGCCTTCGAATTGCGGGTTGTCGAATTTCATTTTGGGGTCGTCTTGGTCGACCCAATGACCGTCTTTCTTAACTATGACCCGAAAATCAACGCGTTTGGCGTTTGGTTTTGGCAACAATTGGAACGCCACAGGATGCTTAGCGTTTTTTGCAAGCCAAAGCGATCGAATGAGAGGTACTTGCGAGCCACAGCCGGGGCCTTCGCATCGGATAGCTCGCGCCCAAAGGTAGGCATTTGTCGTCGCGCCGTCCTTGTCCTTGGGATAGAACTCAGCCAATTCCTTTTCGGCTTCTTGCTTGATCCACGCGCCCCATTTGCGGACTTCGTCGGCAAGACGTTGGCCGTACTTTGGGCTGTACTCGAGGACAACCTTGTTGAGGAGAATGGGGATCGGGTTCAAATCGCTGGCAAAGGTGTCGGCACCGACGCGCAAGGCTTCAAGTGGGATGGAACCGCCGCCGGCAAACGGGTCCACAACCAGCGGGCGGGTGCCAGGTATTCCGCCAAGCGCCTCGTGTGCAGCCTGCGTCAACGCCCTGCTCGTTTCTAAATACTCTTTGACAGTGGAATTATCCCAGTTGGCAAAATCCGCGATAAAATCCAGAAGAGCCTTGCGAAGTTCAACGTGATCATCGAATAGATTACGGTTTTTTCGCGCTGATTCAAAACGCGGACGGCTCTCGGCACTCAGGAGTGACTGCCGTTCATGGCCAGTCCATTCCAGCATCAGACTCTTGGCCGTCTGTAAGAATGCTTTTGGGCAATTAACATCCGCCGGATCGGGCCAAAGCGAAGCACAGATGACGGCCCGGCAGGCGGCCAGCGGCCGGCGCGCCCACCAGATATGCAGGGTGGAAATATGCCCATGCCGGATGCTCTTCTCCCGGCGCGCATGCGCCGAAATTCGCTTGATCGGCAGGTCAACTTCGATAAGGCGTTTAGGGTATGGAATCATTGTCTAACTGTTTCTTTCAAGAGTGTGATCAAGTTACCGAAATCAAGGACGGATGCTGCTTGGCGTGCTATTTCATTGGTGAGAACCTCTACATCAACCGTCAACGCATTGCCCAACTTTGGTATCCACTCATGGTGGTTAATTGACGCCAATCCTTCTCTCGTCGCAAAATCATCCCACCGAAAATGGTATGTTGTCTCCAAGTATGTTTTGACTTGAGATAATTGCAGCATCACCTTTTCGGGTGGCCCCCCGCCAGGTAGCACAAACAAACCTTCGCTTGGATGTTCTGTTTGGTCCCCATCGCGCACAGCCGCCACAGCCAAGCCTGTATCCTTCAGACATTTCATCGTTGCCTTGATGGTGGTGCAATCAAGACCATCACCGGAATGAATGCGGATTGCTTTTAGCCAATCCGGATCAGTTTGTCGTATCTTCTCTGTTAATAGAGCTCTTGCACAATCATCCTCAACAAGGATTGTTAGCGATCTATCATGCCCTTCGCTCATTAGGCTTGTCGCGTAAGATGCTCTTAGTCCTGGAATGACCTTCAAGTCTCCAGCGGTTGTGTCCAGATATACACATGATGCCGATGGCAACGACCTGAGCAAATACTCGCTGTGAGTAGTAAGTATGATCTGATGTCCACGACGAATCGACACATCCATAAAATACTGCCCTATCTGATGCTGTGCGCTGGCATGAAGAGATGTTTCCGGCTCCTCGAGTAAGATCAGGCTTTTTTCTGGTATTCTCTCAAGAATTTCAACCAAGTATGCAGCCCTGCCTTCTCCAAACCCCATATGAGCTTCCGAATATGAAATGGTTCTCCGGTTGAATCGAAGTACTCGGCCGGATTTTGTGCCTGCATGTGCCGTAACGGCGTGCATCTCGTCGTAGGATCTTCCAAGAATCTTGGATGTCCACTCCTTGACTGTTGGTGGAACTTGATTATGGCCATCAATCACCAGTCGCGCTGCGCCGTAAACAACGAAATCTCTTTTTTCAACCTTCGGGATGAACATCCCGACTCCGCCATAGAATACACCTCTCTCCCGTCTTCGTTTGTAACCTGTCCATCCCTTGCGTCTCGTGCCAGCATTTCGCGCAATTGTCAGCTGACCAGGTCGGCCGGGTATCTGATGCGGTTCGCAATAGGCATAAGTTACGGACGCAACATTAGTATATGGGGTGGGATCGAGGTGACTGACCACGAAAAATTTGGCCAGATAGTAATGGGGGCCAACGGTGTTCTTGTATGCGGCAGCTGCGATCTGCAAAATGGTGGATTTTCCAGTGCCATTCAGTCCACAAATGGCCGTGACCGGACTCCGGATATCTAGTACCGTGTTGGTATGGACACGGAACCCTGAGATCTGTATTCGTTCCAACACATTTCCGAAATTTGCGAAACGATGGGCGGCTTCAAACTTAGCCGTGAGAACGTCTCGTGGGTCGCTCATGCCGATGCCTCCCCTTGCAGGATTTTGTCCGCGGCTAGTTTATAGCATTCGACTTTGACAACAGAATTCCATCCAAGTCTAGAGGGGTCTTGGAGAATGTGAATCTCCGGTTTGGATGCACAATTGAAAACGACATAGAGCCAGAAGTCTTTCTTGAGGCGTTCGGCAGTTTTGTACTCGTTGGATGTTAGCGCAACCTCACCGACATGGGATCGACCTTTGACTTCGATAAATCGGACCTCAATGGCAGTGTTTGGATCTTCGGGATGGGGTTTCCGCGAGATAAGGTCAAATCCGCGATTCTCGTTCTCGACGGTTTGAACCTTCCAGCCTCGTGCTTCCTCGTGTTCGGTGACCACTCTGACGGCGATCTTCTCGATCTCGGGGTCTGAAACCATGTTGGCGATTTCCGGTTTCTTGCGGTCAGGATGGGGCAGAACCCAGGCGGCACCGATATGCTGAATGTTGCCGATGGAACACTGCCGCTCCATCTGCAATTCGGCGCGGCGGCGTTCAAGGCGATTGTTGAGTTCGTCAATGCGTTCTTCGGCAATCTTGAGGCGGCCGTCCAAGCCCGTGTCGGTTGAACCAGCCTCTTTCAGGCCGAATAGTTCCGCATACTGGCACTGCACTTTGTCTATGAGCGTGTGCAAGCTCAATTCCATGTGTTCTGATATGCTCTTGGTTTCGCGATGCCGCTCTTGGCGAACTTCTTCGAGCAAAGGGATCAATGATTCCTTGATCAGGACGGCTTCAGTGTCTGAACGATTCTTGACTGCTGGCGTGGATGCTGCCGCCGATTTGAGGGAGTCGCCTGGAGCAGGCACAAGATCAAGAAAGATGGTTGGCTGGCGTATGGAAATTGAGCCATCAGCCACAGTTTGGGTTACAAACAACCTTTTGTGAAGGACGTTGCCTCTGCCGTCGCGGATTTCGGCTGAGAACACGTCGAGAAGAGAAGGCTCCTGACGGTTAAGATCATAGAAAACGGAACCTCTATGCAGGTCGGCCTGGGTTCTTTCGCCCACCATCGCTCGGATGCTTTCAAAAAGCGGGTGTCCTGGCGTGACCCACTCAAGGGTCGGGTCGGTCAGAAGGTAGTCTTTGCTGAAGACAATCTCTTTATATTCACGTCCGAGTTTGCCGAAACGGGGTTCAAGTTGCTCGCCATACGGTAAGACCGTCCTGGGCAATCGGCCAATTCGATAGATATGAGGCCGATTCTTGTCTGACTTTGGGATCAAATCTGCAATCGGCGCGGCCTGAGTGAAGAAATCCTCGATGACTTCGGGAACAAGGCGGCGCTCTTTCGCTTCCTCGGATTTTCCCACTATGGCAGAAAGGTTTAATTCGCGTTTGGCGAGACCTTCCAGCGTGCATTCCGTGATGTGGCGCAATCTCTCCGTATCAACCTGTTTGACGATGCGGTCTTTCAGGACATCCTCTGTGAGATTCCGGGTGTACATGTCACGGATCATCTTCTCAAGGCCGTTGGCTGGGAAGACATCACCAAGACTGTTGAACACCTTGCCGGTGCGCTTGGGATCGAGGTCTTTCTCTATCTGGCCTATGCGATCAAAAAGTTTCTCCAGAACCCGACCTTCACGGGTATTCGTTGAAACGAAATTCAGGATGAGACAGTCCTTCTCCTGACCGTAGCGATGGATACGGCCCATGCGCTGTTCAAGGCGGACAGGGTTCCAGGGGATGTCGTAGTTGATCATGAACCAGCAGAACTGAAGATTGATACCTTCCCCGGCGGCCTCCGTGGCGGCAAGCACCTGACAGTCTTCCCGGAATTCCCGTTCGGCGTATATCCGGGTTCCGGGGGTGTCACGGTCACCGATTTTCATGCTCCCGTGGATCTGGGTAATGTTGAGTCCCCAATCCCGCAACCTGCCCAGTGGCCTGCCATCACGGCCATCCCCAGCAAGGAAATCCAGAGTTTCCTTGTGCTCGGTGAAGATGAGCAGTTTCATCTTCGCATCTTTGAATATGCCGTACTCTGTAAGGACTTCTTTGAGTTTCTGGAGTTTTGACTCAACTTCACGGGCTTCAATGGTCTTGGCCTGTTCAACGAGTTTGCCGATTTCTATTATTTCTTCGCGTAATGCCTGCGGATCAACTGAGGCGACAACGTCTTCCAACTCGGCAAGTATTTCATCCTGCATCTCTTCGGGAAGGTCATCAAAGTCGTCAGGTAGCTTCTTGTTCATTTGCTCCTGACGGTAGGCTTCAGGGTCTGCAAGGATCTTCTGGCGTTTGTCTTTCATGCGTTCGAGGGATCGCCGAACTGCGTAGATGCTGGAGGCAAAGCGTCTCTGGAGCATGGCCATTGTGAAACCAAGAGCGCGACCGCGGGCGGAGTCGTCAGATGCCGCTTTAATGGATTGGTCTTCAACATATCGGGTCAACGCGTCATAGAAATCAAGTTCCTCATCGTCTATCTGGAAGGGCACGGTTTTGACGTTGCGGCGCGTGAAAAGGCTCTTGGATTCGCCTGTGTCGGGGTTCGGGAAGGTTACCAGCGCTTCTTTTACCCGGCGGAGATAGAACGGGGCTTGGCGTTCTTCCATCGCCTTTTCCAAGCTGGAAATATCGCCATAGACATCCTTGTCGAGGAGCCGGAGGAATAGGCAGAAGTTGTCAGGATCGCCTTTATGCGGAGTGGCTGTCATCAGCAGGAAATGATCTGTCCGCTCCGAGAGAGCCTCGCCCAGATGATACGCCAGAGTCTTCTTCTCTTCGCTGTAGGCGCTCATCTTGTGGGCCTCGTCCACAATGACAAGGTCCCAATGGCTCCGCATGAGGCTTTCGAAAGCGTCGTCAATGCGGGAAACCCAGGAGACGGACGTAATGACCTGATTCATCTCCTGCCAAGGATTTGAACCGTACTTGCCGCGAAGAATGTAGCGGTCAACCGGCGCGAAGTCCTCACGGAACTTGTCCTTGAGTTCCCGCTGCCACTGGAAACAGAGGTTTGCCGGGGTGACGATCAAAGTCCGCTTGATGAGGCCGCGAATTTTCAATTCTTTGATAAGAAGTCCTGCCATGATCGTTTTGCCGGCACCGGGGTCATCGGCAAGGAGAAACCGAATCCGTGGGAGCTTGAGAAAATAGTCATAGACGGCCTCAAGTTGGTGGGGCAGCGGGTCAACGCGAGCTATCGAAAGGCTGAAGTAGGGGTCGCACTCGTAGGCCAGACCGAGTCTGAGTGCCTCAATGCCGAGCCGAAACTTTGTCGAATCACCATCAAAAGGCTGGTTGTCGGCGGGTATCACTTCAAGGAGATTGAGTTGTTCAGGCGTCAGAATAGGCTGGTGAACCTTGCCGGATGACATACCCTCGCATATCAACTTCACCGAATCTCCCATAGGAACAATCGCAATAACCTTGACCAATTCCGGGAAAATGGCTCCACGAACCAACGTGTTTGGTTGTATGTCAATTTGGGTCATTCTGTCTTCGCCTTGCCTGACCTGATCCATTGATCCACTTCCTCCTTGCGGAATTTCCACAGGCCGCCAACCTTATGGGCGGGCATCTTGTTGCGGGTAATCCACTTATATATGGTATCCCGTTTTGCACCAAGATATTCACCAATTTCATCAACTGAAAGCCAGCGGTCTTCTATCATGTCAGTGCATTCCTTTGAATAAAACAATTATATTCCCGCCAATTGTCCAATAAATCAAGAACAATCAATCAGAAATGGGCGGTTTTCGTATTTCCACATCAGCAGTTGCCGCGCAATGAACGGAGCCTATTTTCCAAAGCAAAACCAATTCGATCAATCAGCCTGCCCTGCCAGTCAGGGAAAATGTCCGTCGGGTACAGCGGAATGGTGTCGAGCTGGTTGGCCTGGTAGACCCGGAGCTTGTGACGGGTGCGCTCAATATAATCACACTCGCCGTTGACGCCGAAATACTCGATCAGCAAGCCATACTGCAGGCTGAAGTCCGGGTACCATACCTTAGCTTACCAGCATCCATGACGGACGTCGGCTTCTCGTAAACGAAGGGAATCCGGCGGTCTGTCAATAACCCACCTATTTCGCGCTCCATACGCGATTTGTATTGCGGCCTTTGGCCTGATTGAAGGTAATGGTAATCATCCATCCGGAAAGAAAGGGGTGGAAGTATTTTAATCTTTCGGTCAGCCGAATACCTGTGGACGACAGATTTATAAATTGGTGATGCTTCCATCGGGGATGGTTTTTAGAGGAATATCAGGAAAAAATAGCCCACATGCCGGCGAACTAGCTGGGCAAAGAGCAGAACGGGAAGTCGGTGAGTTGCTGACAAAACTGCTGGTTGATGGTTATCTGGTTCTTAATGACGTGCCGTTCCCGTACGGCAACCTGGATCATATTGTCGTCCGACCGGATCGGACCGTCTTTCTGATCGAAACTAAATCTCACCGGGGTAAAGTAACGTGGAATGGAAAACAACTGCTGATCAATGGCTGCCCTTTCTCGCGTAATCCACTGTGCCAGATTAACCGAAGCATCCGTTGGGTCAGACGCATGGCCAAGCGGTTATTTGGCGTGAACCCATGGATTGTGGCTGTGCTGGTTTTTCCGAACGCACGGGTTTTGATTCGTCATTCGGTAAAGCGGGTAAACGTGATTGGCGCAGAGAACCTTCTGGATTTTATCCGGTTGTATCCGCAGAAACCGGTAAGAAACCACGCCGGCCGGACTTGAGGCTGTCTTTCCTGGGCTTCGGAATCGTAACAACGTAACATAACATTCGCCTGCCGGGGCTTGAAAACAGGCCATAATCGCGGGCAAATATCATTCGGGCTATGTTCGATTGCCGCCATTTGCCCCTTGTAACGGTGTTACAGATGCTTCGCGCAATGTTGCGAGCACTCAACACGTAGGAACGTGCCGGATGAAATTTCAGTACTTTCGGCAAGCACTTTATGCTAGTCGCCGGTACTTTTCGCCGGCACTTTCGCTTTCCGGCTCATTTTTCGTTATCATCAACGGTATGGGGTGGCGCGAAGCGACTTACCCCGCATCGCTTTGGGCGGCCTTCGTCAGGCACCAGCGGTCGCCTGCCGTAACTGTTGATACACGCCACGATCAGTGATCTGCCAATGCCCAGTGAGTCGGCGGTTATGTCCGCATTGGGTGCAGACACATTGTACTCTCTTCGTCTTGCCCGTCAAATAAACGCTAAGACTCATGATTCCCTCCCTCTTGCGGTGTCCTCCAATATCAGCAGATAGTCGCAAATGTCAAGAGATGTGGACAGCCGATTTCGGCTTCAAAGTTTCCACCAAGTTATCGCGTATCTCCCGCCAGTTTTTTGATGTCATTTTGCTCAATTCAGCCAGGATGTCGCCCGGTGGCGGGATAGTTCCTTTATCTGCTTTGGATTGGCCGTCAATAGGCCCTTGGGCATTATTCATAAAAGCCGGTAACGCCGCCACGGCCTGACCTGCCGCCAATTCTGATACATGCGTGTAATGACGCGTCATAGCGGGATTGCTGTGTCCGACAATGGATTCGACAACGGAAAGGGGTGCGTTCGACTGGCGGCATAGGGACACAAAAGAATGGCGGAGGCTATGGAAACCGACTTCGACAACGGCACGCTTACCTGTATCGATGATTTTGATTTTCCCCTTCTTGTTATCGTCCTTAGTCTTGATTTTTCCGGTTCCTTCTTTGTGGACACTAATGCCACAGGATTCGAAGTGAGTCCGTAGTTGCTTGGCTACCTCTGAGTCATTGGCTTTATATTGAGCGGAAAAATCGGGCAGGACATAGTCGCTGCGTTTGTTTTTCGGCGTTTCTTCAAGAATGGCCATGAGAGTCGAGTGAATTGGAATGTGAACCGGGATATTTTTGCTACGTGCTGTTTTATTTGGCACGCGAAGGATAATTCCGCGGTTCAGGTCAACTTCGGACCAGCGAAGCGTACAACAATCGCCAAGGCGCATGCCGGTGTAAAGACCGAGGGCGAAAAGTGTTCTCAATTCACCGGTGGTGTCCTTGCATACTGCGCGTAATTCATCCGTGGTCAGCTCACGGCGGCTTTCCTTCTTTTCCTTTTTCCTTGTGATCCTGCTCCAAGGGTTATGGATAATTCGGGCCTTGTTCTCCAAGACGCGAAACACAAGATGAAGCAGGCGCATGTGCTTGTTGAAAGTGTTCTCGGTAAATCCCATCCCGATCAAGTGACTCGCATATTCCTGGGAAATTTCCGGAGTCACATCGCAAAGGCGAATGCATGGCTGATGATTTTTATTCAGCCACTCGGCAAACAGATTGAACTGGGATGCGTATCCCTTGAGGGTGCGTTCCCCGGAGTCAGGCCGATTTGCGGATTTAAGGTACGTAGACCAGGCGCCCCTCATAGTCAGAGGCGGATTCTTTTGGTTGTCCAATTCCTGCAACTTGCCTTCAGCGGCTTCGATCCGTTGTTTCATGACCCCGATGGCTTCCTTTTGGTCTGCCACCTGTAGCGGGGCCATGATCTTCTTGCGTTCTTGTTCGGCTTGGTCCAGGTCGGATGTATCGAGGCATTTTCTGTAACGTTTGCCTGCGATGTCATACTGAAGGTAATAAATACCGCAGCGCTTGTCGCCGGCGGGAAGCTGCTTGCCGTCTTTGTCTCTCTTATACAAGTATCCGGTACGATCCTTTTTCGTTTGATTCTTCATGATAAATCCCCAACTGTCCAAATCTGTCCCGATTTACTAAGGGCCGGGAGCATTAAAGCACACAGAAAGCACACAGTAAAGGGAATAAGTCGAAAAACACCAGTAAAAGCGGCAAATTTGAGCGGACTGAAAATCCGCGTGTCCTCGGTTCGATTCCGAGTCTCGCCACCCCCCCCATTCGCTCAGAAGCTTCGGAGGGCGGGCCCTCTTTCCAACCCAGCCGCTTTCAAGGTTTGTTCGATTCCGCCAGGAGCCTGACTAGTTCCGACCCTGCCACGCTTCCAGCGTGGTCTAGTCACCCTACTACGCTAAAAAGCTGCGCAGGGCAGGCTCCTACTACGCTAAGAAGCTGCGCAAGGTGGGTCATACACAAGACAGCTTGCCAACTGGACCCATACCTCGACCGAAGATGCACGCGAAACGCGTAACTGTCCCGCGGCAAAATCCCGGCGAGGCAGGGCTGGATCAGGTTAGCTTGGAGGGCGTCAAGGCAGGCTGGTTTGATGTCGGATTGATTGGCGGGAGAGAAGCTGTCTTGAAGCTTTCTTCCTCTGCTTGGCACTTGACGCAATGGCGCACGCCCGGTATGGCCGCGCGGCGTTCTTCGGGAATGGCGGCCTTGCATTTCGCGCAGTGGGTCAGGCTTTCGCCGTCCGGCAATCGGCTTCTAGCCAATTGGACCGCGGATTCCACCGTGGCATCTATTTGATCCTGCACCGACCCGTCTTTGGACCAGCCAACAGCCATAACTTCTCCGTCTTGTTCTTGTTGCCGAATCAGCCCCGTGGGCGAATTCGTCTTTGAAGTGAAACCCAACCAGATTGATATAATAATCTCAAATGGACGGTACAAGTCAAGCTCAGTCAGAAATAAACCAGGGGGCCGACGGATGAATGCGCCCATTAAACGGTTGTAACCCGGAATTGACAGGCGCTGGCGCCGTTATCCGTCTCCGGCGGAAGGCCGCAGGTTAACTGTTTTTCCGCGGTTTTCCTGACAATCTGCTGCCTATTAAAGCATCGAATCGTCCAGGTTCTTTGTCCGCATTGGCCGCGCAGTTGCAGCAATGCGCCCTTAACGCTCAATATGTCTGCGGAGCCAAGCTTGCCGGCTTTCTTACCTGTCTGCCGCAATCAGCCCGGAATTATCAATTGGGGCCGATAGGCGCGTAACCGGCGCCTCCGAAGGTTATATCGGCAATGGCGTAGCCCTGGCTCGATAACATTGCCATCCACATTCCCGTGGTTGTCTCGTAGACGGCCGGATCGGCAATGCTGTCGCCATCGTAATCGGCCGGCACGGGTATGAATCCGGGGCCGCCGAAAATGCCGCCGTTGACCTGATAGCCGTTGCCGGATAGGCGCATGTACCAGTATCCGTTGGCGGAGTTATAAATAACCAGGTCGCGCAATCCATCGCCGTCGTAGTCGCCAAACACATTATCCGAGGCCGCAAAGTTGCGCTGATAACGCAAGCTGGCAATATCCAGGCTGGTAACATCCACGGTTACCGGAGTGGCAGCGCTCGGGAGGGGGCTGACGGACATATCCACGAAAGAGCTGACCAGCATGGCGTCGCGCCAGTTGGCCGTCGGGCGGTTATAAACCTTTACGAACAGGTAGCCGCCCTCATACTGGTTGTCCGACCCGAATTCGCGCGGGCCGAAATTGAAACAGCCCAGCATGGTCGTGTAGTCACTGGCCAGCAGCACGGCGTTGGCGTAATTGTTGGTTGGAGCGTAGTAGGGCTCCACCAGGCAGCCGACAGGCAGGTCGGCCCCCGACCCGGGGATGGCGGGGTCATGCAGGCCGTTGGATGCGCGCCATTGAACGCTGATGGCGGCCAGGGAGTCCAGGCTCAAGGCGCAGGACAAAAGCATTGAAAGGACTAATGCGGTTTTTTGTTCATTTTCGTTTTGTTTGCGAATAAAAACAATCGAAACGATTATTTTATGTAATCAGGTAAAATCTTATTTCTAACCGTTAAAAGCCTTGCACTGCCTAAGGTAATGCGAAGTTCAAAATAATATTTTGCCCAATATGCTTTTTTGCCGCGCGGTGGTAATTTTTTCGCAATTAAACAAAAAGGCATTTGTCCGGGAAGGAGGTTCGCCATGGCGCTGATATCTTCAACAATGCTGGGGCTCGGGACGCAGGCTCCGGTTTTCTCGCTGCCGGATGTCACGACGGGAGGGCTAATCACCCTGGGCCGTTTTGCCGCGCGCAAGGCATTGCTGGTTATGTTCATCTGCCGCCATTGTCCCTATGTGAAGCACGTCCAGCATGAACTGGCCCGGCTGGGGTTGGATTACGCCGGGAAGGACATCGGGATCATAGCCATCAGCGCCAATGACGCCGAGGCTTACCCGGAGGATTCGCCGGAAAGCCTGAAGGAAATGGTGCGGGAGCTGTGTTTTAGTTTTCCGTTCTGCTACGACCGGACTCAGAAAATCGCCATGACGTTTACGGCGGCCTGTACGCCGGATTTTTTCCTTTTCAATCAGCAGCGCAAGTTGGTTTATCGCGGGCAGCTGGATGACAGCCGCCCCGGGAACAGCGTGCCGGTAACCGGCCGCGATTTGCGCGCGGCTATCGACGCGGTCTTGAATGATATGCCGGTGAGCCCGGTGCAGAGGCCGAGCCTGGGATGCAGCATCAAATGGAAACCCGGCAATGAACCGGGGCGTGGGAAACAATAAATAACGGGCAATGGTTGTCCGTTGAAAAAGGAAGGAGAGACGAGGTATGAAAAAATTAGCGGCAGCTGTATTAATAACCTTGCTGGCAGGCGCATTCGCCCATGCCAATTGCGGTTTCTGCGGGGTTGGCAAAAAGGGCAAGGAAGCCGGGAAAGACACGGAAGCAACCGTCAACACGGCCGGCCTGGTGGCCTTGATTGCCGCCAAGGTGCCGATGGTCATCATCGATGCACGCAGCGGGAAGAATGACGATGGAAAACGCATTCCGGGCGCCAAGTCCATCAACGCCGGGTCAACCGACGAAGAGATAAAAGCCCTGCTTCCGGACAAGTCCGCCCTGATCGTTACTTATTGCGCGAACCTGGAGTGCCCGGCGAGTCACCAGCTGGCGGAAAAACTGATGAAGGCGGGATATATAAACCTGATTGAATATCCGGAAGGGATCGAAGGCTGGCAGAAGGCCGGCCACAAGGTCGAACCAGCAAAAAAATAAAAACAAGATTTTTTCCGTCTGACTGGTTAACGCTGGTCATTCCAGGAAAACATGGCAGGGGCCCCGGAAAGCCGTTTACCGCTTTGACCGGGGCCCCGGTGTTTTCAGGCAACCGCATGGTCCCGGGAATAACTTCAGGCGATTGGCGGCGGGCGGCCGGGAACGGGGCGTAAGAGGAAAATCATGCGCGGCTGATTTTAAGGCCGCTTTTTATATCATTCGGCCGCGCCTTTGCTGCTGCCTGCGCCAAACAGATCGAGCAGGCTGGCGATATCCGGCGTGGGCTTGGCGCAGGCGCCGTTGGCGCAGGCATAGGCCACCGTCCGGCCGGCCACGATGGGCTGGTACCGGGTGAAAGACGAAAAGCCGTCAATATCCGGCGGTTCCTGCTCGGCGCGGCGCAGCATGACGACCGCGTTGGGAATGTATGCCTTGGCCAGCTTGGCAAGCATGTCAAACGTTTCAATATCCCGCGAGCGCCCGGCGACGACAACCTCGTAGGAAGGGCCCAGGGCGAAGTCAAGCGCCACCAAAAAAAACGCGCCGGCCGCAGGCGCCTGCAGGACCGCCGCGGCAAACGCGCTTCCCAGCCCGGCGGCCTTTTTCTCCAGCTCCACATCGCCGCTCATGCGGCTCAGCCGCAGCAGGTCCAGCATGGCGACCGCGTTGCCGGCGGGGAGCATGTCGTCGTAAATTTCCTTCCGGCGCCCGGGCGACTCGGTGGCGTCGTCGGCCGTGAAGTAAAAGCCGCCGTCATTTTTGTCCCAAAAATGGTCCAGCAGGATGCCCACCAGCTCTGCGGCCAATCGTAAATGGCGCAGGTCAAAGCCCGCCTGGTAGAGCTCGATGAGTCCCCAGACCAGGAAGGCGTAATCATCCAGGAAGCCGCCGACAGCCGCCTCGCCGTCGCGGTAGCGGTGCAGGAGGCGCCGGTCTTCGCCGCGCATCTTCGCGGCCATGAAGTCCACCGCCCGCTCCGCGGCAGAAATGTAGGCGCATAAGCCGAAGGCGCGCCCCGCCTTGGCCAGGGCGGCAATCATCAGCCCGTTCCAGTCGGCCAGAATCTTGTCATCCTTGGCCGGGCGCATCCTTTTCTGCCGTTCCGCGAAAAGCTTCCTCCTGATTTCCTCCTCCAGGCGTTCTTCCGCCGGGGGAACCGCCAGGCGCAGGATGTTGGCGGAATCCGGATTTTCGTCCGGGCCGGAACCGAAATTGCCCTGCGGCTGCACAGCTAACATTTTTATGGCCTGCTCAGCCTCGCTTTTATCGAGAACCTTGCGGATCTCCGCCTCGGTCCAGGTATAGAAGCGGCCCTCCTTGCCCTCGCTATCGGCATCTTCGGCCGAGTAAAAGCCGCCTTCCGGCGAGGTCATGTCGCGCAGGACGTAATCGCAAACTTCCCGTGCGATCCGCTTGAAGAGGGGCCGGCCGGTTGCCTGCCAGGCCTCGGTGTAGGCCATGACGAGCAGGGCCTGGTCGTAAAGCATTTTTTCGAAATGCGGCACTTTCCATGCGCGGTCGGTGGCATAGCGGTGGAAGCCGTGTCCCACCTGGTCGTATATGCCGCCGCGGCTCATGGCTTCCAGTGTTTTTTCAACCATGGCCAGGCTGCGCCGGTTGCCGGTGCGTTTCCAATGCCGCAGCAGGAAAACCAGGTTGGGGGCCGGTGGAAATTTGGGTGCATAGCCGAATCCGCCGTTGATATCGTCGAAGCACTGCGCGAGGTTGGCCTGGGCCAGCTCCAGAGTGGATTCGCCCGGCTCTCCGGGCCGGCGCGCGGCCGGCTGCTGAGCGGCGCCGCCAACCGCGGCTTCTGCCAGCCCCTCCAGCTCCCCGCGCCGGGTTTGCCAGATATCTTTGATGAGCGGGATAAGCTCCAGCATCCCGGCCTGGTTGAAGCAAGCCTTGCGCGGGAAATAAGTTCCAGCGAAAAACGGCTTTTTTGAGCTTGTCATTATGATCGTGAGCGGCCAGCCAGTGCCGCCGGTCATGGTGCGGCAGACTTCCAGATATTCCCGGTCCAGGTCGGGCCGTTCCTCACGGTCAACCTTTACGCAAACGAAGGTTTCGTTCATGAGGCGGGCCACCTCGCAGTCCTCGAACGATTCACGCTCCATCACGTGGCACCAGTGGCAGGCTGAATAACCGATGGAGAGAAAAACGGGCTTGTCTTCTTTTGCCGCTTTTTCAAAGGCTTCTTTGCCCCAGGGAAACCAGTCCACCGGGTTGGCCGCATGCTCTAGAAGATACGGGCTTTTTTCCCGGGCAAGCCGGTTGAGTTTGACGCCGGATGGTGCGCTCATGGGATTGTCCCCGCCGGCGCGCCTAGACGGTAATGACGCTGTTAAGTGTGCCGTGTTCGTTTGCAACGGTCGCGGGGTTGGCCGAGTCGTGACACCAGTTGTTGTCGATGATGAACTTGTATTCATACCGCCCCGGGGTGAGGGCCACAATGGTGGAATAACGCCCGCTGTCGCTCTCCTGCTTCAGTTCCTGCGGTTGCCAGTTATTGAATGAGCCCGCCAGGTACGCAATGCATCCCGGTATGGCGTTGATTTCAAAATATATTTCCTTGTGCAGGCTTTGCTTGTCCCTGCCGGCTGTCCGCTTTGCCCTGGAAATGGCTACCTTTCTTTTGCTGTATTTATTCCTTTTCATCGGCTGGCCTCCTTTTTTGTTTGTTTCCTGACACGTCTGCCACGCGCGTTCCGCGCAGTTCATAAGCCCGGGATCATGTCCGGTCAAAGCAGGCAAATTTGTCTTTTTTTGCTTTGCAGAGCGGGCAAATATCGGGGGCTTCGTTTTCAACCGTGTAACCGCAGACATTGCAGATGTACACGGGGCCGAGCGCCATGTCCCGCCCTGCCGCGGCCGGTATTTGCGCTTTTTCAAAAAGCATCTTATGCATTTTTTCGGTGTTGTATGACCAGGAGAAGCTCCGCTCCGCGCTCTGCTCTTTCTGGAACCTGGCGATTTCAATATAGGCGGGATACATCTCTTCGATTTCAAAAGTTTCCCCGGCAACAGCCAGCCGCAGGTTTTTCCGGGTGTCTCCCGGCCCGAAGGCGCCCATGGAATCGGCGCTGCAGCCGCCGTCCAGGTGTTTCAGCTCCCGGTAATGGTCGCCGGCGTGAATGAATTCGGCGTGCGCAATGGCCCGGAAGAGCCTGGCAATATTCGGAAAATTCTCTTCTGCCGCCCGGTCGGCAAAATGAAGGTAGCGCATGTGTGCCTGGCTCTCGCCGCCGAAAGCGTTGATCAGGTTCTGCTGGGTCATTGCTCTCATGATGTTTATGCCTCGCTTAATCCGTTCCTAGTCAGGAAAATTAACGGTTGATCCGTTGTTTGGCCTTTATTGTTCCAGATGTTGCGCAATGGCGGCATCGGGAAAACCATTAATATCGGGGGTGAAATTCCTTAAGGCCGGCGGGGTGCGCGGCGGCGTGCACAAGCCGTTACGATTCAAGAAGGAAAATACCGGAAACGGATGTTTATTCCGCCATTGGCTGAGGGAGGTGCTTGCCTACTTTACCGGCACGCGGGACTGCGTATCGTTCACCACCGGCAGTTCCTGCCGCGCGGCCCATTCGGTCCACCCCGCGTCATACCAGCGCACATGCGCATATCCCAACAGATGTTTTAATACGAAGTAGGCCTGGCTGGCCTGGTGCCCGGTGCGGCAATATACAACGATTTCAGCGTCCGGCGCGGGAAGGATTCGGCGATAGGCCTCAGCCAGAACCGCCGTCGGCTTGAAGGACACGATCGGGCTGGAGTTTGTCAGCACATCCTCCGTATAAGGGCGATTGATCGCGCCGGGAATATGGCCGGCGCGGGCTTCATCGGATTTCTTCCCCGCGTAGAAATCTGCCGGCCGCACGTCAATGATCACGGCGCCTGCCTTGCCGTGCGTGGCAGCCACGGCCTGAAAATCCACCGTGAAGTCGTCGGCCTCATATTTCACCTGGTAAGTTGATTCGGCACAGGCGGGCAATGCGGCGTTTGCGCTCCGGCCTTCCAGCGCCCACTTGGTGTAGCCCCCGTTCAGGACAGCGCAATTCATGTGCCCCAGCCGCTCGAAGGCCATACCGGCCAAGGTGGCGTCGTGCAGCTTGTCGCCGTATACAAGGATGACGGTGTCTGACGGCTGCAATCCCAGGAGCGAAAACTGGGCCGCGAGCATAGACGGTGGCAGGAGCATGGACGGCACGCCCCTGATGTTGCCGCGGAGGCTGTCCACGTTAAGGCTGAGTGAATCCGGAATGTGGCCGGCGTTGTATTCCGGCTGGGGTCGCAGGTCAATGATCTTGAGGCCCGGGGTTCCGAGCCGGTCCGCAAGCCAGCCCGTCTCGACAACGCGCGGCAAGGCGGCGTTGATCGACGCAATGGCGACGCTGGGCTTGGCGGGAACGGGAGATGCGGCGAAAAAGGCCCGCCAGGCATTGACCCGGGCGGCGTCAGGTTCCGTCAACGGCTCCGACCACAATGAAACAGGTTTGAGGCAACGATCCCGGAAGCCCTGCAGGCCGTCCGTCAGCAGGTAGACATTGCCGAAGCCCTGTCGCTGAAGAGAATCGCGGGCTTGGGCGGGGTGCGTCATACCGTTCGAGTATAAGATGATCAGGCCCTTGTTCTTATAGGGCTGAAGAACCTCTGTCAAGCGGGCCAGCGGCACGTTGATCGCGCTGCGAATATGGAAGGCATTATACTCCGCTGCCGGACGAACATCTACGACCACGAGATTTGGTTCGCCGGCCATCAGGCGGTTGGCAAGCTCTTCGGGCTCGATGTGGTCCTGCGCCCGCTCCACCTTCTCCATCAGGGCCTTTTCGTCTACGGCCGCCGCGGCGTCCGTATCGGCGGACTTCCCGGGAATCTCAATGGCGGCTGGAGCCAGGACAAACAAACCGGCCGCCAACGTCACCAGCGCCAG
Source organism: uncultured Verrucomicrobiota bacterium (assembly GCA_964617825.1). GTDB lineage: Bacteria > Verrucomicrobiota > Kiritimatiellia > JAAZAB01 > JAAZAB01 > VSJD01. Next base: position 22,919 of record CAZTWL010000011.1, on the reverse strand, counting down.
GCTAAAAGCCTTCAGAAATGGTGAACCCAGATAGGGCGCGCAGCCCGTGCGCGCCTTTTCAGCCCACTCCGACACCCAGAAGGCAACCACGGCCACCACGGTAAACACGAGAACAAAGACATTGCGCGACAGGCCCAGGGCGGTATAGGCCATTTGCACGCCCTGGTCGCCCGCCGTGTATAAGGGGCGGATCAGGGGAAACAGTTCGTTGAACAGGATGCTGCCGCCGACAGCGCCCAGCAGAAACACGAGCGCGTCGATCCGGCCGGCAGCCAGGCCGGCCACCGCCGTGCCGGGGCACCAAGCGCCCATGACAAATCCCACGCCAAACAGAAGCCCGCCCACGATCTGGGCGCCATAAATGGTCGGCATCAGAAACACCTGGTCCAACCGGATCCATCCGAAGGCAAGCAGATATGAAAAACCCAGCATGGCCGTGATCAGCGCGGTGAACATCACTTTCAGGACGGCCATGTCGGTGAAATAGAAGATGCCGGCCAGGCGGCGCGAACTGCTGAAGCCGGCCCGTTCGAGCGCAAACCCAAATCCGAGCCCGATTAGCAATGCGAGGAAGAAGGCCATCGGGGACCCGAGAGTGTCGAGGCTGTACAGTGTGTTAATCATGCCATTGTCTCCTCACAAACCAGGCCGTGGCATAGCCGCTGGCAAAGAGACAAACCAGAAACACGAGACTGCCGGAGAGCAGCAGCACCCCGCCGCTCAAAGCCTGTCCGGAGGTGCAACCCTGGGCCAGGCGGCTGGCAAAACCGGCGATCACGCCGCCTGCAAGGGCGTATGCGAGGCGGCGACTCACAGGCGATGCGGCGCCGCGTTCGACTTGAAGACAAATTCGTTTTGCCAGGAGCGCCGAGAACAGCGCCCCGATAAATGTGCCCACGAACATGAACACGAGGTAGTAATTCAGCGGATTGGCGCCCCATTTGCCGAAATACTCGCTGCCCAGCGTGTGCGTGGCCGAAACGCACATGGAGACCGAAGCGCCGATGCGCGCGATGCCGCCTGAGGCGCCCAGCCCCGCGCCGAGGATCACAAACGAAGCCAGGAGCACCAGCCCAAGCAGAACCCCGGCAAGATATGGATTCGCGTAGGGTTGGGAACCTTTGTCAGCGCTGCAATCTTCCGTTTTCATGTCCTTACAACCTCCCATGGGTGTCATGAGCCGTGCGGCCCTGCCTGCGCAGGGCGCGCCGCACGGCTGCATGTGTTTGCTCGCAACTCCGGCTTACTTCCTGGCAGGGGGGGCCAATTCTTTGGAGAGCGGCTTTGTGCAAAAGAACCAATCGTAACATTTCACGTCCTTATCCGATTTCTCAACCCTGTCCTTGGCTGCGCCGCACGAACCGGGAGGAGGAATGATAACATCGTCGCCCGGCTGCCAATCGGCGGGCGTGGCCACCTTATTCGCATCCGACGTCTGCATCGCCACGAGCAGCCTTTTGATCTCCTGGAAGTTTCTGCCATTGGAGAGCGGGTAGTAAATCAGGGCGCGGATTTTTCCCGCGGGGTCGACGAAAAACACCGCCCGCACCGCCTTGGTATCGTCGGCATTCGGCTGCAGCATTCCATATTTTTTGGATATCTCCATCTTGATATCCACGATCAACGGGAAGGTCACTTCCACGTTCTTCATGCCCTTGAACTCAAGCTTCTCTTTGATCGTCCGCAGCCATGCGATATGGCTGTGCAGGCTATCAATCGACAGCCCCACCAGCTTGCAGTTCAGCGCCTCGAACTCCGGCATCATCGTGGCGAAGGTCATGAACTCCGTCGTGCAAACAGGCGTAAAGTCAGCCGGGTGGCTGAACAGGATCACCCACTTGCCCTTGAAGTCGGCCGGGAAATTGATCGGGCCCTGTGTTGTTTCCGCCTTGAAGGCCGGCGCATCATCACCGATCAGAGGGATGCGGTCGGCTGAACTCGACTCTTCGGCCGACATGCATAAGCCGGCCAGAAAAAGAAACACGACGGCAGCTGTTAAGGGCAGTCTCATGGTGATGACTCCTTTGTTTTCGCTCGATGATACTTGATTACGGCCTGCGCTTGATAATGCGGTTTAGCTTGTCGAACACCTCCTTTTTTTTAACGGATCAGCACCCCGCGCTTTTCTTTTTGGGCGGTTGCGGTGCGGCTGGCGCCGGCGCTGCCGGAACGGGCGCCGGCACCACCGGCCTGACAGCAGGCGCCGGAGCCGAAGCGGGCACGGCCGGCGGAGGAACCATGCCAGACTCTTTCCAGTACGCCTCCAACCCGCCGAAAAGCACCTTGATCGGCCGGGGGGTTTTCTGGGATAAAATGCCGCCTACGGCCATTGCCAGCGATCCGTCGCGGTCCACAATCACGAGCGGAACCACGCCGTTCAGATAGGCAGGATTGGCGATCACGTCGGCAATATCCGCGTTCATCGAGCCGGGGATGCTGAAGTCGGCATACTGCGCCGGCGGCCGAACGTCCACGATTTCGAACGTGCCGGGCAAGTCCATAAGCAGGCGCTTGAGCTCGGCCGCGGCAATACGGTCCGGAAGCCGGATGACCCGCGCCGGCGAGGCGGCCGTGCCGTGTCCGCCTTCGGCGGCGCTCAAGGTTGGCAGGCCGGCGGCAATCCAGGCCTCGCTGCCGCCTTCCATGTTCAGCACGTCCTTGAAGCCCTGCTTAAGCAGAACTGAAGCACCCATGCTCGAGCGGTAAGCGGAGTTGCAGACGGTCAGCACCGGCATATCTTTGGCAAGGCGCTTGCTATCGGTAAACATTTTATTCAACGGGATGTTAAGCACATTGCCGATCCGTAACGCCATCCACTCGCTCGGGAGGCGAACGTCCACGATGATGGGCGCCGTTCCGGCCTGCATCTGCTGCTGGAGCTCCTGCGGCTTCAGGAGCTTGAGGGAGCCGACCGGCAGTTTGGCCTGCTTCCAGGCGTCCAGGCCACCTTGCAGAAAACCGGCGGGCGCATCGTAGCCGATCCGCTTCAGGCGGAAGGCCGCCTCGTGGACCTCGTCGTCCGAGCCCACAAGAACAAAGGGGGCGCCCCACGGGATCATGATGCCGGTCCACGTCTCGAATCGCCCCCGGATGCCGATGCTGATCGCACCCTGCGGATGCGCCGCGGCGAACTCCTGGGCGTCACGAACGTCGATAATCCATGTGTCCTTCTTCCCCCGGGCAAGTATGTCGGCGGCGGTCAAAGCCGGCGGGATGGTCTTTTCCCAATCAACAAGGGGGGGGCCATCATGGTTCATCTGAGCGTTGTGCTTGAAGTACTGCGGGGCATCGGGAAGACCGTCGATGACGGCCATGACATAGGATGGCAGGTCCTTGTGCTGAAGGTAGACGTTGTCCCTGCGTTGCTCCCCGATGGTAGAAACCGGCTTGTCGCTTAAATGGACGCCGCAGAGCGATCCGGCGCCATGGGCCGGGAAGAATTTGGTTTCGTCGGGGAGCTTGGAAAGTTTGTCTTTCCAGGAATAGAAACCCATCTCGGCCAGCGCAGCGGCGCTCATGCCTTCGCCCATCAGGTCAGGCCGGCCCACGCTGCCGATGAAGAGCGTGTCACCGGTGAACACGAAGCTGGGCTTGCTTGCGGCGGCCGGGTAATATACGTAGAGACATGTCCCATCCGGCGTATGGCCGGGCGTGGTCACGATCACGCCGCGCACGCGGCCGAAAAGGATGGCATCGCCGTCCTTAACCGGCCGGTGCGGATATCCGGCCTGGCTGGCCGCGTTGGCAATGATCTCCGCGCCCGTGGCCTTGGCCAGCTCCATGTGCCCAGCTACGAAATCGGCGTGGGAATGGGTCAAGTATACCTTCGTAATCTTAAGGCCCAGCTCCTGCGCATCCTTCACATAGCGACTGATATCGCGGGCAGGGTCCACGATCATGGCTTCCCCGCCGCTGCCAACCAGGTAGGAATAGTGCGAGAGGACGCCCAGGTTGTATTGCCGGAAGACAAAGTCGGGGGTCTTCTGTTGGGTCTCCTTGACCAGCTGGACGCCGGCCGCTTCGTCGCCGTGCGTGGCGGCTTCCGCGTCGCCGGCCACGCCGGACGCCCGCGCCGAAATGGCGGCCAGGAAAATCCCCGCCGATAAGCATTTGACCAGACCGTTTTTCTTCACACACACCTCCTCTTGCTGAATGCCGTTACAAACAAAGCGGCGAATTTGCCTGAATTATAATCCGTAAATGGCAATTAGTCCAGCCATAATTCTCACAGGCAAGCAGAGGAATATCCCCAGCGCATGAATAATTTCGTCAATTTGGCTAGATGTCCGTTTTACCAGCAGGGGTGGCGGGCAATGGGTCGATCGTTACGCCGCAACCAGAAAGCATAGAGGCTGAATCGCACTTGCCCTTGCCGACTAATATATTCTCCAGTTCGCCAACGGTCTGCTTCAGCGATCCCGCAGTGAAGTCTTGAAGCATTTGGCCGGCGGCAGGTGTGTCGGTGGGGCGCATTTCCACCCCGATCGCCTATCCGTGGCTCCTTCGGGGCTTCGAGGTTGCCGGAAGATATGGTGTTTAGACAATGACCAGGAAGTTGTTCCCGATATTGACTTGTGAATAAACAATGCCATAATATTAAATTATACGATCTTACGTGCTTTATTCATGCCGCGGTTAAAGGTTAAAAACCGTCTGAAAATCAAAACATCCTCGTTTTAAATCCAAGCCTCGCCACCTGCGCAGTTAACATGCTGCCGCATAAAGGCAGAAAACACGGAAACAATCGCTTATGCACGACAAGAGCAGCATTCGTTTAGAGGAAGGAAAATCCAGGCATCAGCAGTGGGCAATATTGTTTCTGGCCAGCCTTACCGCCGGGGCATTGTTCACCTGTTGGATGGCCGTGAGGGCCGACAGCATAATGCGCGCCAACCTGCTGCGGCAGACGAGCATCATCGCGCAAATGACGGATGTTACGCAATTGCAGGCGCTTTCCGGCACGGAAGCGGACCTAAACTCTCCGGTCTATCAGCAAATCAAGCGAAAATTCGCCGCCATTCGTTCGGCCAATCTTCAATACCGTTTCATCTATCTCATGGGCCGCAAGGCCGATGGCACCGTGTTCATATTTCTGGACAGCGAACCGGTCGGATCGAAAGACTACTCACCGCCCGGCCAAATCTATACAGACGTTCCGGCCGCTTTTCTGCGCGTTTTCAACACCAAGACCGCAAGCGTTGCCGGCCCAGTCAGCGACCGCTGGGGAACATGGGTCTCGGCGCTGATCCCGCTGTGCAATCCGACCAACGGCGCGTTGGTTGCCGTACTGGGCATGGATATTGATGCCCGCACCTGGAAATGGACGGTGGCCGGGCGGGCAGCGCTGCCCGCGGGCCTGATGCTTGTCCTGCTCATCGGCATAATCTCAATCCATACCACCTCCCGCCGCATCGACGCTTCGCCCAAACCTGTACTGCGCCGCCTGCTGCCCTCCCTGGCAATCATGCTCCTCCTGTTAATGGCTGGAACCGGTATAATTCTCTGGCAACAATATCGGCATCAGATGGCCGCAAAAATAACCGATGACATCGCCGATATTTCCCGCGATCTGCATTTGATTATGGATCAGCAGTCTTCAGTCCTGGCTGCAGCCGCGCAGCCCATTGTCGCCGATCCGGACATACAAAAGAACCTGCGCGCAGGCAACGCCGACCGCCTCCTGGCAACCTGGCAGCCGATCTTCGAAACTATGCTCCGGGAAAACCGCATCACGCATTTCAATTTCCTCGACACCAACCGCGTCTGTCTCCTGCGCCTCCACAAGCCGGAACAGCGCGGCGACCGGATCGATCGTTTCACGGCCCGTGAAGCTGAGCGCACCGGCAAGCCCGCCTCCGACATCGAGCCGGATCCGCTGGGCACCTTAATCCTGCGCCTGGTGCAACCGGTCTTCGAGGGCGGCACGCTTGCCGGCTATGTGGAACTGGGCAAGGAAATCGGAGATGCGGTGCAAATTTTGCGCACGCGCTCCGACATCCAACTGGCCGTGGTCATCCGCAAGGAACACCTTAAACGCCAGGCATGGGAAGAGAGTATGCGCCTGCTGAAGAGGGAGGCCGAATGGAACCGCCTCACGGAAAGCGTGATCATTTATGCCTCCCAGGGCCGCCTTCCCGACGCCTTTACATCCTGGGCCGACCAAATATCAGGCAAGCATGCCCGCGGCAAGACAGACCGGGAAATCACTTACGACAACAAGGCCTGGCAAGTCGCGGCAATTCCCTTGCAAAATGCCACGGACAAAGCACTCGGAAAATTACTGATCATGCGCAATGTCTCGGTCGATAAGGCGGCATTTGCACGCCAAATGGTCATGAGCGGAATTATCAGCGTGGTCCTGCTGTCATTGCTGATGGGCTTCATTTATGTTCTGCTCCGCCGCACCGACGCCGGCATCCGCGCCCAGCAAGCCGCCGTGCGCGAAAGCGAGAACCTGCAACGCATTCTTCTGGAAAATATTTCCGTAGGCGTGATCATCGTGGACCCGATCACCCGGATCATCGAACGGGCAAATGACCATGTGGCCACCCTGTTTGGTGCGCCGGTGGAACGACTGGTGGGGCATCGCTGCCACGCGCTCTTGTGTCCCGCAGACGAGGGCGCTTGTCCGGTGTGCGATTTGGGCAAAACCGAGGACAACGCGGAGCGGGAAATGATAAGGGCCGACGGCGCCCGATTGCCAATTTTGCGGACGGTGAAGCGAATTCAAGTCAACGGCAAGGAAAAGCTGCTGGAATGTTTCGTGGATGTTTCCAAACGCAAACAGGCCGAGGAAGAAATCAAACGTAATTCCAGCCTGATCAGCTCCCTGCTCGATTCCATTCCCGACATCATCTTTTTTAAAGATGTCAATGGCATTTACCTGGGCTGCAACCCGCCCTTTGCCAAGTTTGTCGGACGGACAAGGGAACAAATCATCGGAAAAACCGATTACGATCTCTTCCCCAAAGAAGTCGCGGACTCGTTCCGGAGTTACGATAAACGCATGCTGGAATCGCGCGAGCTCCGCCATAACGAGGAATGGGTTGACTATCCCGACGGCAGCAAAGTCTTGCTCGATACCATCAAAACGCCTTATTGGGGACCGGACGGATTGCTGATCGGCGTTCTCGGAATCAGCCGCAACATCACCGCGCGCAAACTGGCCGAAAAGGCCTTGCGCGAGAGCGAAACCAATTTCCGCGCCTTCTTCGAATCCATGAACGACATGATTATGGTAGGCACGCCGGAGGGGCGGATCCTTTTCGCCAACGCCGCCGTCACGCAAACGCTTGGCTATGACGCCAAAGAACTGGCCGCCATGCAAATCCTTGGCTTGCATCCGGCAGAAAATCGCCGGGAAGCCGAAGCCGTTTATGCCGCCATGGCAAAAGGCGAAAGGACAACCTGCCCTCTGCCGCTGGCGCGCAAGGATGGCATCCTTGTCCCGGTGGAGACCCGCACCTGGTTAGGCCGCTGGAACGGCACGGATTGCATCTTCGGCATCTCCAAGAACCTGACCGCCGAGCAGGAAGCTCAGCAGCGTTTCGAACGGCTCTTCCGCAACAATCCCGCGCCGATGGCGCTCTCCAGCCTGCCGGAACGCCACTTTTCCGATGTCAACGACGCATTCCTTAAAACGCTCGGTTATTCCAGGGACGACATCATCGGTAAAACCGCGGTCGAAATCGGACTCTTCCCGAATGACCCGAATCTGGCCGTGATTACCGAACAATTGCAGGCCCACGGCCGATTCGCCGGCTACGAAATACAGGTCCGGCGCAAGGATGGCGGCATGCTCGATGGCCTTTTCGCGGGTGAAATCATCAGCAGCCAGGGCCGGCAACACCTCCTGACCGTCATGAGCGACATCACCGCGCGCAAGCAGATGGAGACCTATCGGGAAATGGGCCAGGAAACCCTGCAGATCCTGAACGGACCTGGCAACCTGCAGGCAGCGATCCGACGCGTCATCGCCACTTTAAAGACGCGGACCGGACTGGATGCCGTTGGCATTCGCCTGCAATCCGGAAACGAATTTCCCTATTTCGCCCAAGATGGTTTTCCCAAGGATTTCCTGCTGGCGGAAAACACCTTGCTCGCGCGCAACGCCGATGGCAGCGTGTGCCGCGACAAGGATGGCAAAGTGCGTCTGGAATGCACCTGCGGGCTGGTCATTTCCGGCAAGACCGATCCGTCCAATCCGCTATGCACACCGGGCGGCAGTTTCTGGACAAACGATGCCTTCGCATTGCTGGAAATTCCACCCGACAAAGACCTCCGCCTGCATCCCCGCAACCAATGCATCCATCATGGCTATGCCTCCTTTGCCCTGGTGCCCATTCGGGACAAGGATCGGATTGTCGGATTGATCCAGCTCAACGACCGGCGCAAGGGACGGTTCACCCTCGACATGGTTGAACGCATGGAGGAAATCGCGGCGCATATCGGCGAGGCCTTGATGCGCAAACAAGCGGAGGAGGAACTCCAAAAAACCAACCGGCAACTCGAGGAAGCCACGGCGCTGGCCAACGACATGGCAGCCCACGCCGAAATGGCCAACGCCGCCAAGAGCGAATTTCTGGCCAATATGAGCCACGAGATTCGCACGCCCATGAACGGGATCATCGGCATGACCGGGCTGCTGCTGGATACCGAGCTGACCGACGAGCAGCAGCGTTATGCCGAAACCGTGCGCGTCAGCAGCGAGGCGCTGCTCAGTCTGATCAACGACATCCTCGACTTCTCGAAAATCGAGGCAAAGAAGCTCGAATTGGAAACGCTGGATTTCGATCTGTCGAGTCTGCTGGACGACTTCGCGGCCGCACTGGCCGTGCGCGCGAACGAAAAGGGACTCGAACTGCTCTGCGCCGCCGATCCCATCGTCCCGACGCTGCTGCGCGGCGACCCGGGCCGCCTGCGCCAGATTCTCACCAACCTGGCGGGGAACGCCATCAAATTTACCCAGAGCGGGGAAGTCTCCATCCGCGTCTCGCTGATGGAACGGCATGAGCAAAATGTCCTGTTGCGCTTCGCCGTGCGCGACACAGGCATCGGCATCCCGGCCGACAAGATCGGCATGCTCTTCGAAAAGTTCACCCAGGTGGACGCTTCCACCACGCGGAAATACGGCGGCACCGGTCTGGGTCTGGCCATTTCCAAACAATTGGCCGAGATGATGGGCGGCGAGATCGGCGTGGAAAGCAAAGAAGGCAAAGGCTCGGAGTTCTGGTTCACCGTGCGCCTGGACAAACAGCCCAAGGTGACGCACACGGAAATTCACACGCCTGTGGACCTGAGCGGCGTGCGGATTCTGATCGTAGACGATAATGCCACCAGCCGCGAAATTCTGACCACGCGCCTGACCTCCTGGAACATGCGCTTGACAGAAGCACAGGACGGCCTCGGGGCACTCCAGTCGCTTTACAAGGCCCTGGATGAGAACGACCCGTTCCAGATTGCCCTGATCGACATGCAGATGCCGGGCATGGATGGCGAAACCCTTGGGCAGATCATCAAGAAAGACAAGCGCATAGCCAATACATGCATGGTGATGCTGACATCCCTGGGCACGCAGGGCAATGCCCGGCGATTCAAAGAGATCGGTTTTGCGGCCTATGCGATCAAGCCGATACGCCACCAGGAGCTCAAGACCGTCCTGGCCACGGCGTTGGCAAACAAGGACAAGGAACCGCCGCCGGAGCGCTCCGCCGGCGCGAGCCAGTCGGCGCGCGATCGGCAGAATCCGTTCGCCGACCGTAAGGCGCGCATCCTGCTGGCCGAGGACAACATCACCAACCAGCTGGTGGCCTTGGGCATCATGAAACACCTTGGCCTGCGCGCCGATGCCGTGGCCAATGGCAAAGAAGTACTGCGCGCCCTTAAGACAATCCCCTACGACCTGGTGTTGATGGATGTGCAGATGCCCGAGATGGATGGCTTCGAAGCCTGCCGCGAAATCCGCAACCCGAAATCGGACATCCCCAACCACTTGATCCCCATCATCGCCATGACTGCCCACGCCATGCAAGGCGATCGGGATAATTGCATAGAGGCGGGAATGAACGATTACGTCGCCAAGCCCGTATCGCCCCAGGCGTTGACGGAAGTGCTCGACAAATGGCTGCCCAAGACACCCGCGGCAACGACCGCTAGCCCCCCGCCGGCTATGTCTGTGCCGGCCGACAACGATATTATCGACTTCCGCGTCATCGACGATTTGCGCGCAATGCAAGGCAACAACGATACGCACTTTATCGATCGTCTCATTGCGACCTTCTTCCAGCAATCCACGCCGCTCCTGGCGGCCATGCGCGAGGCCATCGCCCGCAACGACGCTAAAACCTTGCAACAGGCGGCGCACAAGCTGAAAGGCGGCTGTTCCGTGCTCGGCATCAAAGGCCTGGCCGCCATCTGCAATGAGCTGGAAACAATGGGAGCCAAGGGCGCATTGCAGGATGCATCCGAAAAGATCACCAGCGCCGAGCGCGCATACGAGCAGGTCCGGGCCGCTTTATACAACCAGCAATCCGGCTAAAGCAGTTTAAGAAATACTGAGCCGCGGCGCGCCGCCGCCGCATTCCTGTTCGCCCCGGCAGAGCGCGGCATTCGATAGGGAGAGGACAAAAAAAACGGGGCGGCTTTTTAAGCCGCCCCGTTCATTGTACGAATCAATATCGAATCAACCGGCGCTCAGTTGTCAACGCGATTGATTTCCGTCCACTGGCCCGACGAATTGCTGATGAGCTCAAGGACATCGTTCGTGTTCATTGCGAACGCAACGCCCTCGGCAAGGTTTACATTCGGGGGATTGTTCGTAATTGTCACGATGTTTACGGAGGATACCGCACCTTGGAGAAGGAGTCTTTGCCCCGCCGCCCCGGCTACAATGGAAGCCGTATGCGGTCCCGTCGCATCGCTCTCAACCTCTACGAACGAAACACCGGTCGGATCAATTGACTCGCCGTCAGCGCCAATGGATTGCAAAGCTGACGGAACCTGAGTTAATGCGTTTTTGATCAACAATCCTTCCACCGTCAAATTCGTCGCCGTACCGTCCTTGCGATCCAGTTTGGCCACGACCGTACTCCAAGTGCTCGATTGGGTATTCAGTCCGTCGGCAATCGCTTTCGCATCCGCCGCCGTCGTCGCCGCATTATCCCAAGTGCTGGAGCGCGTATTCAGGCCGGCGGCAACCGCTGCCGCGCCATCCCAGGCATTCGACCGGGTATTCAGGCCATCGGCAATCGCCTTCGCATCCGCCGCCGTCGTTGCCGCGTTATCCCAAGTGCCGGACCGCGTATTCAGCCCGTCGGCTATCGCTGCCGCGCCATCCCAGGTAGCTTCCTTAGTTCCCACCGTAGCAGTCGTTGCATCCCAGGCATTCGACCGGGTTTGCAGCCCGGCGGCCATCGCTGCCGCGTTATCGGCCTGATTCGAGACCACAATCAGGTCGCCCTGCAACTTGGCGACACCGGCGGTCGACCCAACCTGTAGCCAATTGGTGATGCTTACGTTGCCCAAATCGATTACGCCGTTATTTTGGACGCGTATATTCTTGACAACGTTGGTGCCCCTACCGTCTTCGACCGCTTGCGCATTCAAGGCAAACAGAGCCAACGCACCCACGCCGACAATCAAAGCCTTCTTCAACATATATTCACCTTTTATAAACAATTTTGACCTTTTCGATCCCCTAAAAATCAAATTTTTACGAAAACATCCATTTGTTTTCGAGTTAACTCCTCTGAAATTTGAAGTTTATCTTGATAGCTACCTCCTTATAAATTCATTCTTGAAAATTGAAAAAATCGTTGTTCCTATACCATGTTTTGCGGGCGAGAATTATCAAAACCAATAGGCTATGTCAATTATTTTTTAAATATTGTCGGAAAGCTTGGTTTATCGAGGCTCAACACCGTGATTTGCAGCCTTAATCCGAGCCCGCCCGGCACACGGGCAAAAGGTCGCCAAGGCGGACAACTTCATGTAGCCGCTTTTCCGGTCAAAACTTCTTTGCGCCCCATTTCCAGTTGCGGATTTCCGGCAAATCTTCACCGTGCTGGTCGATATACCGCTTGTGTTCGCTGAGCTTGGCCAGCATGGCTTGTTTGACTCCGGCCGCGCGGGGACCGAGCGCCGGCACACGGTCAATCACATCGATCACAAGATGAAACCGGTCGAGGTCGTTCATCACCGTCATGTCGAAGGGCGTGGTGGTCGTGCCTTCTTCCTTGTAGCCGCGCACATGCAGGTTCTTGTGATTGGCGCGTCGATACGTAAGCCGATGAATCAGCCATGGATATCCATGGTAGGCAAAGATAATTGGCTTGTCCTTGGTAAATAACGCGTCGAATGCTTCATCGCTCAAGCCGTGCGGATGTTCGCCGTGCGGCTGGAGCTTCATTAAATCGACCACATTGATCACCCTGACTTTCAGCCGGGGGAAATTCGCGCGCAACAACTCCACGGCCGCCATGGTTTCAAGCGTGGGCACATCGCCGGCGCAGGCCATGACCACATCCGGCGCGCCGCTCCGGGCGTTGCCGGCCCAGGCCCAGACCCCTATGCCGGCGCGGCAATGCTTGACTGCCGCATCCATATCGAGCCACTGCGGCGCGGGTTGCTTCCCGGCCACAATCACGTTGACATAGTTGCGGCTGCGCAGGCAGTGGTCGGTGACGGAAAGCAGCGTGTTGGCATCCGGCGGCAAATAGACCCGGATGATTTCCGCCTTCTTGTTGACCGCGTGGTCGATAAAGCCGGGGTCCTGATGGCTGAACCCGTTATGGTCCTGCCGCCATACATGCGAGGAGAGCAGGTAGTTCAAGGACGCCACCGGCGGCCGCCAGGCAATGCGATTCGCCACCTTGAGCCATTTGGCGTGCTGGTTGAACATCGAGTCGACGATGTGAATAAAGGCCTCGTAACACGAGAAAAATCCGTGCCGGCCGGTCAGCAGGTAACCCTCGAGCCAGCCTTCGCACTGATGTTCGCTCAACATCTCCATCACCCGGCCATCGGGCGCGACGTGGTCGTCGCCTGGAACGATGTCCGCCGTCGAACAGCGATTCGTCGTCTCGAACACGGCGCCCCAGCGGTTGGAGGTCGTTTCGTCCGGGCTGAAGACGCGGAAGTTGGCGGGATTCCGCTTGATCACATCGCGCACAAACTCTCCCTGAATGCGGGTGGCTTCGCCTTCCACGGCGCCGGGTCGCGAAACCTTGACCGCGTAAGCGCGGAAATCCGGCAAACGCAGATCCTGCAACAGCAGGCCGCCGTTGGCATGCGGATTGGCGCTCATGCGGCGCGCGCCTTGCGGAGCCAGTTCCGCAAGCTCGGGACGCAGCTTGCCGGATTCATCGAACAACTCCCCGGGGCGATAGCTCCGCATCCATTTTTCGAGAATTTTGACGTGGCCGGGATGCTGCATGTCGCCCATTGGCACCTGGTGCGCGCGGAAGGTGCCTTCGGTCGGCTTGCCATCCACAACCTTCGGGCCGGTCCAGCCCTTCGGCGACCGCAAAATAATCATCGGCCAGCGCGGCCGCGCCTTGAATCCCCTGGCACGGGCTGCGCGCTGGATGCGCCGAATATCGGCCACGGCCTTATCGAGCGCGGCGGCCATGCAGCGGTGCATCCTGTCCGGGTCGCTGCCCTCGACAAAATAAGGCTGGTAACCGTAGCCGCGGAATAGGGCCTCCAGCTCGGCATGCGGAATGCGGGCCAGCACGGTGGGGCCGGCAATTTTGTAGCCGTTCAGGTGCAGGATCGGCAGCACGGCGCCGTCATGGACCGGATTGAGAAATTTATTCGAGTGCCAGCTGGTCGCCAGCGGGCCGGTCTCCGCCTCGCCATCGCCAACGACGCACGCCACCAGCAGTCCGGGATTGTCGAAGGCCGCGCCGAAAGCGTGCGCAAGCGCATAACCTAATTCGCCGCCTTCATGGATCGAACCCGGCGTCTCCGGGGCCACATGACTCGGAATGCCGCCGGGAAAGGAGAATTGCTTGAACAGCCGCTGCATACCCTGCTCATCTTGCGAAATATGCGGGTAGACTTCGCTGTAGGTTCCTTCAAGGTAGGCGTTCGCCACCAGCCCCGGTCCGCCGTGGCCCGGTCCGGCAATGTAAATCACGCTCAGGTCATGCTCCCTGATGACGCGGTTCAGGTGAACGTAGATAAAATTCAGCCCCGGGGTCGTGCCCCAGTGGCCGAGCAGGCGCGGCTTGACGTGTTCCAGCATGAGCGGCTTTCGCAGCAGCGGATTGGCATAGAGATAAATCTGCCCGACCGAGAGGTAGTTCGCCGCGCGCCAGTAAGCATCCATCTTGCGGAGCAGTTCCAAGGCGATTGTTTTGGTCGGCATGGTTCAAATCTCCTTTTGGCAACCGGAGCCTCCGGCGGGTTGTCGAATGGCGGGTTGAATCGGGCGATGACTTCATCCGCAAATTACCGAACTATATTATTGCTGTTAATACCAAGTTCCTGCAGACGCGTCAACACCCGGCAAGCGGCCTGCCCCTCGCACCCACGGCAGCGTCATGCTTGCTTGCCGGCTATGGGGAACAAGCGCCACGCTTTGGGCAAAACGGATCGCGCCTGATCTCAACCCGGCATTGTGCAGCAGGATTGAACCCGGTCATCGCAGGCCGATGGATTGAACAAAGCGACCGGAATTTGCGGCATGGCCGCAATTGAGGATCGGATGCGGGCATATCCGGGCAGCGCTCAGCCCAGGTAGGTGACAACCAGTCCGGCCACGATCAGGATCATGCCCACCGTCTTCGGCAGGTTGCCGGATTCTTTGAGGATCAAGATACCGGCCAAGAAGCCCAGGGGAAGGCTCATCTGCCGGAACGCCTGGATGTAACTGACGTTGGTGACATGCCGCATCGCCAGCAACACCAGCGCATACGCGGAAGAAGCGCAGACCCCTGCCAGGCAGGGATAGATCGAGCGCAGGAAAAGGCGTTTGAACTCCGCGCGCTCCGCCTTGAGCGTCACGACAAAAAACATCTGCCCAAGGCACAGGCCGGATTCGATCAGGAACAGGTAAGCGAGCACATCCAGCGCGCGCTCGCGCGCAAAAACATTTCTGATCAAGGCCAGCGCGCTGCTATCGGCAATCGTATAACCCGTCGTCCCGAGCGCGCCCAGCAGAATGAAGACGATGACCTTGTTCCAGTAGGTCCGGAAGCTGAAGTCGCTGAACTTCTTCAACGGCATTAAAATACAGCCGACGGAAATGACCAGCATGCCGAGCAAAGCCGTTTTTCCGGGAGACTTGCCGATCCCGAAAATCAAGGTTGTTGCGGCTACCATCAGCACCGGCAGCGCGCGTACCAGCGGATACGAGAGCGAGATGTCGCTCTTCCGGTAGGCATACGCCAGACCGGCCACATACATCACCTCGGCCACGACGCTGCCCAGCAACAGCCAGAAGAAGACCGGCGGCAAGGCCGTCAGGCGCAAATCCGAAAACAGGAAAACCGGGAAGAAAATACAAGCCGACGTGCCCGACATGAGCATGTAGAACGCCAGCGAAGGCCGCATACTTTTCGAGATAAAATTCCAGGCAACATGCAGAAATACGGAAAGAAATACGAGGATAAAAGCTATCAGCGTCATGGCGTCATTTTCTGAAGTTCGCTTCCCGATATTCCCCCGTTCGCCCGTTAAGCAGCGCCAACGCCTGCGCCGCTTTCTTTTCGCCCGCCAGATGATCCAGCATCAAGGAACCCTCCTCGGCGCAGTAAATGGCATGCATCGGGAAATATTCGCGCATCAGGAAACTGGCGTACTTCACCATGCGGAAACTGCCGTGAATATTGGGCATATCCCCGGTCGGCGCGCAGACGGCGACGGAATTGCCGCTCCTCACGGCATCGACAATCGCGGCAATGGAGTTCGTTTGGGCAAAGGCGATCGTATAATACCACCCGAAAAGGTCGCGGTCGGCACTGCCGGCATATTCCTTCCCCTGCAGGAACTGATCGGTCCCGTGCGAATCGCTGAGCCCGACAATGGGAAATTTGTTGCCCTTGGCCTGTTCCTCGTAATAGCGCACAACCTGGAAATTGTTGGATTCGAACTGGTACCGGTAGAATCCGCCGATAAGTTCGAAGGCATCGAACTTGCGGCGCTTGAACATCGCGCTTATCAGCCCCTCGTCGATGACGAATTGGGAAGCATACCAGTAGGGATGACAGAAAACCGCCAGCCCGCCGCCTTCGCGGATCCGGTCGAACACCCATTCCGACGCCGCCACGGCAAAATTGTTCACCTTCGGATTTTTATCCGGCAGGCGTTCAAGGATAGCCTGCACCTCCCGGCGGTAAGTCGTTTCGTCTTTTTGGAACCGGGCGTTGACACTGAATTTTCCGCCAAAATTGACGATGTGCACCGGGTTGTCCGGGGCATGCACCTCTTCGCCCGGATAGAGCTTGAAATCGAGATCGAACGGTTTCCAGCATTCGATCGCCTCCAGCGAAGGCTCATACTGGCGATGATCGGTTATCGCGGCAAAATCGAACCCCTTTTGACGATATCGCGCCGCCACATAACACGGACATTCGGAGCCGTCGGACCGCATCGTGTGAATATGGAAGTCGCCCTTGAACGGCCGGAGCGCAAAGAGATCTTTTTGGAGAGCGTATACGCGGAATTCCTTCATCACAACGGCATTAGGATCGTTGGCCTTTTTCAATATCACCCGGATATTGTACTCCTGTTCGCCGGCAAAATAATGGCGGACGACAAGATCGCCTCCATCCAAACGCCACTGGTCGGCCGGATGGGTGTCCAGTTTCCATGAATAATGGGCGTAGGCGCCGTCCCTGGCAAGGCCGTCGAAGGGATTGCAGAACACGCTCATAAGTTCCGGCAGCGGGAAAGCCGCATGTTCGAAACGGGGATGAATCCTGATCTCGGAAACTGCATCGGCCGGAACCATGCGCGGAAAAACATCATAGTAATTCATAGTGTTTGACTCCTATCATCTTGTGAAAGACTGCGGCCACAAACTAATCCCCTCCGTTTAAAAGTCGCCAACAAACAGGCGCAAAAGAAACGCTCGTTTTACAAAATTTTTCCAAGGTCATTCCACATGGTTAGCGGACAAGGTCCGGTTTCTTTGCCTGTCCCGCCTGGTAAACGACATCTCCGCCGGCAATGGTCGTTTGCACTTGCAGCGCGGCATCCAAAATAACGATATCCCCGTCTCGCCCGATGGCGATTTCGCCTTTATTCAACCCCAATAGCCGGGCCGGACTGCGCGAGCACACGCGGCTGGCGGTGGCTAAATCCTTGCCGAAACGCTGAACTGCACTGCGGAAAGCATCCGCGGGCGCCAGGGCGCTCGAAGCCAGTTCCATGTCCCGCTCAATGAGCCGGATGCCGTCGTAAGGGCTTGTGATTTTGACTTTACCCCAGGCCTGGGGCAGATCGTATTCGCCGGGCGGCAGGCCGGACCCGTAGTTGCTGTCGGTTATAAAGACCAATCCGTCCGCCGGTTTGCAGCGAAAAGTTTTTTCGACAAGCAGGGGCGGAACATGCGTGCCGTCGGGAATGATTTCGCACACCACCCGGTCTTCCAGCAGCAGGTAATCGGTCAACCCGGCCGGAATGACGCCCAATTCCGTCATAACCGGCATGGGAAAAACGTCGAAAAGATGGGTCACCAGACGCGCGCCGGCGTCAACGGCCGCGCGCGCCTGGTCGATCGTGGCCGCCGTGTGCGCCAGACTGCAGACCAAGCCCCGCCGGCTTAGCTCACTAATCGCCGCAACCGCACCGGGCAATTCCGGGGAAAGATCCCAGATGCGGATATGTCCCTGCCCTGCCTGCAACAGCCGTTCGGTCAGCGCATCGGAAATCGGCGCGCAATCGCGCGGCAGCCCGGCGCTGGCGTCGGCCAGGTAGGGAGATTCCAGCCTGAATCCGCCCACCTGTGGCGTCAGGCGCAAGCCATCGGTTTCACGCAAATGGCGCTGGAGGTGGGCGCAGGTCTCGTCGGGCGGACCGAACAGGGTCGGGAAAAAGGTGGTGGCCCCGGCAGCGGCCTCGCGCGCGGCATAGCTCGGCAATGACCCGATGGCCGAATCCTCCCCAAGCCCATGGGTATGAATGTCGATCAAGCCCGGCAGCACGTAGCCGCCTTGGGCATCGATGCAGGCGCCGGCGGCCGGCTCGCCGCCGATGGCGGCTATGCGGCCGTTCCGGATCGTTACGGAAGTCTGCGCCAGGCTCCCGTCGCTCAACAACACCCGTCCGTTGCGCACCAGCAAACTTTGGTTTTTAAGGTTCATTGATCGCGCCAATATCGACAGGTCTTCGTCATATTTCCCGTCGACTATTATTCCAGCGAAAGTCGAAGAATAGCAGGTGTTCCGCCGGCTGCAAGCTTAGATCGCCCCAAAAACCGCGTTGTTCCAAAACCGGCCCGATTTTTTCCGCTTGCGTTCAGAAAGGGATTTGCTATGTTGCCCGCTCAACAAGTCCCAACCGGATTGGGACGGAAGCGAGTGTTCCCCCGTGCCACGGGGGAGAACCAAAGCGGATTGTTCCGATGCTAAACAAGCTCGGGACCAACAAGGAGGACCTGTGGCCGATACAAACGAACTGTCTCTAACTGTAACCGTCAACGATCTCTTGACTGCCGGCCTGCACTTCGGCCACCAAAGCAAACGGTGGAACCCGAAGATGAAGCGCTTCATTTTCGCCAAGCGCGGCGGAATTTACATCATCGACCTGGCAAAGAGCCTTGCCCAGCTGCGCGAAGCCCAGCGCTTTGTGTATGACACTGTCGCCCGCGGCAAGGGCATCCTCTTCGTGGGCACCAAGAAAGCCGCCCAGGAGATCATCAAGGAAGCCGCCACCCGCTGTGGTCACCATTATATAGTCAGCCGCTGGCTGGGCGGCATGCTCACCAATAACCAGAACATCGCCAGCAGCGTGCAGCGCATGCGCAAGATCCAGGAGCTCGATACAAACGGATCCCTGGCCGCCATGCCCCAGAAGGAAGCCTCCCGCCTGCGGCACGAACAGGCCCGCCTCGAGCGCAACCTGAGCGGTATCGCCAATCTGAAAGGCATGCCGGGCGCGCTCATGGTCGTGGACGTCAACCGCGAAGCCATCGCCGTCCGGGAAGCCAACCGCATGGGCATTCCCGTGATCGCCATCGTGGATACGAACACCGATCCCGATCCGATCCAGCACCCCATTCCCGGCAATGACGACTCGACCCGCGCGATCAAGCTGATTATCGGCGTCATCGCCGACGCCATCACCAAGGCCGAAACCGACTTCGCCGCAGTGCGCGCCCAGGAAAAGGCTGCCGCCGAAGCCGCCGCCAAGGAACGCCCGGCGGAAACTCCGCGCCCACGGGCCCGCAAAGAACGAAGCGACGATCGCCGCTCGCGCCCGCGCCGGGATTCGGGACGGACAACACGTGGCCGGGATGCGGCCGCGGCAGGCAAGGATGCCGCCGCCAAGGAAGAAGCCGCCGAGAAGCCGGATACCAAAGCCGAGGCCGGCGCACCGGCTTGATAACGCAGTTTTCGCGAGTTTGCGGTAATAAACGATCTGATGGAGGATATTTCAAAATGCAAAAGACGAAACTTGGCATTATTGGCTGCGGCATGATCAGCGATTGTTACTTCAATGCCGCCAAGACCTTTAATATGATCGAAGTCGTGGCCTGCGCCGACATCTATGCGGACCGCGCCAAGGCGAAAGCGGAGAAGTACGGGCTCAAGGCCATGAGCAACGCCGAGCTGCTCGCTATGCCCGAAATTGACATCGTGCTTAACCTTACGCCGCCGCAAGTTCACTCCAAAATCGATATCGATGCGCTCAATGCCGGCAAAAACGTTCATTCGGAAAAGCCCTTCGGCGTCGATGAGGCGGATGCCCAGAAAGTCATCGCCCTTGCCAAGGAAAAAGGACTCCGCGTAGGTTGCGCCCCCGATACTTTCCTGGGCGGCGGACAGCAGACCTGCCGCAAGCTCCTGGACGACGGCTGGATCGGCAAGCCGATCAGCGCCACCGCCATTGTCATGGGGCGCGGCCCCGAAAAGTGGGGACATGCTCCGTTTTTCTACGATTACGGCGCCGGCCCGATGCTCGACCTTGGCCCCTATTATATCACGGCGCTCGTCAACCTTTTCGGTCCGGCAAAAAGCGTTATCGCCAAGACCATCAAGGGTTCCGAATTTCGCACGCTCGGCGCGGAAGTAAGCGAAGCTTACAAGGACAAGTATCAGCCTTTCGGTAAATACCCGGTCAACGTCACCACGCACCTGACGGGCGTGATCGAGTTCAAGAACGGCGTCATCGCCACGGTGATTGCCAGCTTCGAGGCATTCGCCCACAGCCACCAGCCCATCGAAGTTTATGGCGACGAGGGCACCATGCAGGTTCCCGATCCCAACGGCTTTGGCGGGACCGTCAAGATTTTCCGCCGGGGCTACGATCAATGGCGCGAGGTTCCGCTTTCGCACATTTATACGCAGAACAGCCGGAGCATCGGCGCGGCCGACATGGCCCTGGCCATGCGCTCCGGGCGTCCGCACCGCTGCAACGGCGAGCTTGCCAATCACGTCCTGGAAATTATGCTTTCGTTCGACAAGTCGAGCAAGCTCAACGAAAAAGTCACCCTCAAGACAACCTGCACAAGGCCCGTTCCGCTGCCAGTCGGACTCGTATCCGGCGAAATCGAAAAATAAAACGCGATGGCGGCAGGAAAAACGCCGAGTGCCAAGCAACAAACCGAGCGGAAGGAACGCACGATATGACGGAAATTTCAGCGGCATTGGTCAAGGAATTGCGCGAAGAAACCAACGTGGGCATGATGGAATGCAAGCGGGCTCTGGTCGAAACCAAGGGCGATAAGGCCGCGGCCATCAAGATCCTGCGCGAGCGCGGCGTCGCCATCGCGGCCAAGAAAGCCACGCGGGCGGCCAACCAGGGCCTGATCGCCTCGGCAATTATCGACAACGGCCGGGCGGGCAGCCTGATCGAGGTGAATTGCGAAACCGATTTTGCGGCAAAGAGCCCGGGGTTCAGAACCTTTACGCAGGCCCTGGCGGAAAAAGCCGCCGCCAAGGAGATCAACCTGGCCGAAGATGCCAAGGCCGAAGTCACGGCCAAGATCGCCGAAACGGGCGAAAACATCATCGCGCGGCGTTCGCTCCGCTATGCCTTGCAGGGCACGGGCCTCGTTACGAGCTATATCCATCACGGCAGCACGATCGGCGTCCTGCTGGAAGCAGGCTGCGAAAAGCAGGCGACCACGACCAACCCGGTCTTCCTGGAAACGATCAAGGATCTGTGCCTGCAGGTCGCCGCTTCCAATCCGCGGTTCCTGAACAGCAGCTGCGTCCCGGCCGAAGTCATCGCCGCCGAGCGCGACATCTGCGCCAAGCAGGTCAAGGGCAAGCCCGCCGCCATAATCGACAAGATCGTCGACGGCAAGATGAAAAAATATTACGAGCAGGAATGCCTGGTCGACCAGGCGTTCATCAAAGACCCGACCAAATCCATTACCGCCCTGCTCAAGGAAAAGGGCGCCCTCGTCGGCGACACCCTGACCGTGCGGCGCTACGCCCGCTTCCAGCTTGGCGAGGCGATCTGAACCCAGCATTGATGCGACATGAAAATCCTGGTTACAGGCGGGGCAGGTTATATCGGCAGCGTCACGGCCGAAAGACTTCTCGATGACGGCCACACCGTGACCGTGTTCGACAATCTGGAGCGCGGTCACCGCGAGGCCCTGGACCCGCGAGCCCAGTTCATCGCCGGCGATTTGCGCGACTGCGCGGCCATCGAGCGCGCCATGCTGCAAACCCGCCCGGAAGCCGTCGTCCACTTTGCGGCCTACGCGCTGGTGGGCGAATCCATGGAGCATCCCGAATATTATTTCGGCAACAACCTGCGCGGCGGCATCAACTTGGCCGAGGCCATGCTGAAGGCCGGCACGCGCCGGATCGTGTTTTCCTCCACCTGCGCCACCTATGGCCAGCCCGACCGTTCGCCGATCACGGAGGATACGCCCCAGGCGCCCACCAACCCGTACGGCGAATCGAAGCTCTTGTTCGAAAAAGTTCTGGGGTGGTATCAGCGCTTGCACGGCTTCCAAACGGTTTTCCTGCGCTATTTCAACGCCTGTGGCGCCTCGGTGAAATTCGGCGAGGACCATGATCCGGAATCGCATCTGATTCCCAATATCTTGAAGGTGGCCCTCGGTCAGATGCCGGCGGTGAGCGTATTCGGCGACGATTACGATACACCCGATGGAACCTGCATCCGCGACTACATTCACATTGCCGACCTGGCCCAGGCGCATTGCCTGGCGCTGGTCAAGGATTTTACCGGCGCCGTCAACCTGGGCACTGGCAACGGCTATTCCGTGCAGCAGGTGGTGGAGATGGCCCGCCGGGTAACCGGCCATGCCATCCCCGTCAAAATGAGCCCGCGCCGGCCGGGTGACCCCGCCCGCCTTGTGGCCGCCGCCGCCAAGGCCGAACGCGTCCTCGGCTGGAAACCGGCCTACGGTCTTGAAGAAATCATCCGCACCGCCTGGGATTGGCATCGCGCTCACCCGCATGGATACGGGAAATGACCGGCGGACGCGGTCGGAAATTTGAAATTAGAAATCGGAAATCAGCCGGAACGGGACTTGGCGCCGCGGCCGCTGGCCGGATTTCATTTTCCCATTTTTAATTTCGTCGCGAAATCAACCAACGCACGCAATCAGCAAGGAGAAACTCATGGCTTCCAAGCAACCCGCCAAATCGGAAGAAGATAAGGATACCAAGAACGCCAAGGTTGACCTGAATAGCGTGTTGGCGCAAATCCAGAAGCAGTTCGGCGAAGGCGCCATCATGCGCCTGGGCGACGCCTCGCCGATCGCCGCCGTG
>CAZTWL010000010.1:98715-112436 GCA_964617825.1 uncultured Verrucomicrobiota bacterium | reverse complement strand
CACTGCGGTCGGGCTACGCCCTCCCTTCGTAGGGGATGGACAAACAAAGATGTATAATCTATCATCAATAACAGATTCAGACTAACCCTCTTACTGGCTCGAAAAGTTGGGCCCGGTCACATTCCCGGTGGCACAATGTTCAAGGTTAGATAGTTATAGGGCCGAAATTGATGCGAATTAACCGATCCTTATGTTCCGGTTTGCATGCCCGTGGTTCATGAATGCCCCGTAAACGCTGCGCCGTCTGGAAGTCGGGGTGTGGTATGCGTAAATGGGTCTTGTCTATATGCTTTCTTAAGGACGTTGACGTATGGGTCTGAACTGTTTTTGTCCGAAAAAAATGTCATTGCAGTCCATACACAATTTCTTCCGCTATATGCCATGATTGAACAAAAAAAACTCTTGATCAGGTCAATGGAGGCTGCGCTGCATACGCGACCCACGGTGCGGCATTATCCCGTCTTCAACCCGGCGATCGAAAAATATCGTGGCATTCGGGCCATCACCTACACGGGCATGACGATGGGCGGGAAGCCCACGAAGGTCTTTGCCTACATCGGTTTTCCCGATGAGGCGTCATCGTCGGCGCCCGTGCCGGGCATTGTGCTGATCCACGGCGGCGGCGGACATCCGTTTTTGGACTGGGTGCAAATGTGGAACGCCCGGGGCTATGCCGCCATTGCCATGGACACCACGGGTTTCTTCCCCACCAAAATCAATGCCGGCGTCCTGGATGACGTAAAGGACTACTGGAAGCACGGACTTTGCGGCGAATTTGCCGAGGGAGGCTATGTGAATGCTCCCGATAACGACGACATGAAAAATCCTTTGGCGAAAGTGGACGCACAGTGGATGTACCATGCCGTGGGCAGCGGCATTCTGGCCCACAACCTTTTACGGGCCGACCCGCGCGTGGACCGTGCCCGCATCGGCGTGACAGGCGTTTCCTGGGGTGGCACCATTAGCTCCCTGCTCATCGACTATGACAACCGCTTTGCATTTGCCATCCCGATTTACGGCTCCGGCTATCTGCAGGAAGATCTGGCGCCGCTGGGCAGAAGATTCGAAGGGGACGCGGCAAAGCTGTGGCTGGCAGAGGAACGCTTTGACCGCGCGATCATGCCAATCCTCTGGCTTTGCTGGAACGACGATTGCAATTTCTCCATCCAGTCGAACAGCCTTTCCTGGCTCCACACCCGTGTCTTGAACGACCGCACCATATTGAGCATGGTCAACAATATGCAGCACGGCCAGATCCCAGCCTGGAACCAACCTATCAATTTTTTGTATGCCGACTGGATCGCCAGGAACGGTACAGGACTCGTGCGTCTGCGAACTTTGCCTGAAGGCCGCGATTGCCGCTGTCAATTTGAGCTTCCCGCGGGCAACATCCTGCGCTCGGTAAAGCTTTATTACATAACCGAAAAGATGACCTACGCTCCGCGCATGAAATATGGCATCGGACCTTATCATTTCATGATGCAGGAATGGCAGACGGTGGATTGTGACGTGGAGGGCGATATCGTGTGCGGCCGCCTGCCAGATGACGCTTGGGGCTATTATGTGGAGCTGATTGCCGCGATCGGTGACGCGGCCTACACGATCACATCGCAGTGGGTGGAGAAGTAGTTTGGTTTATGACGTCCGCATGCCGGTTTATCGAAAGGAAAAGGAGCTGAATATTAGCAATGTCAAGGATTTCGGCGCCGTTGGCGACGGCGTGGTTAAAGACACGAAAGCGCTCCAGAGCGCAATTGATGCCGGCGGCGCCGTTTATTTCCCGTCCGGTTGCTACCTTACGGGAACTCTTTATCTCCGTTCCGGCGTAAGCCTTGAACTCGACGCGGGCGCGGTCATCATGGCCAGTCCTGACAAGGAGGACTATAACAGCCCTGATTTCTGTCCGCAGAGCGCGCCATGCCCCCAGGAAAAGGCTTTCGGTCAACATCTGATTGTAGCTCTTGAGGTCGATCATGTCGGCATTCGCGGCAAGGGGAAGATCGACGGGAACCGCCAGGCGTTTTTCGATCCATCCGTCTGTTCCCGAGACCAATTCACAGGATGGCGTCCTTCTCAAATGCTTTTCTTTTGCGAAAGTTCCGATATTACGCTGGAAGGTTTCGAGATGGCAAACGCGCCGTACTGGGCATGTTTCCTGCATGGATGCAAAGATGTGACTATTCATGGTCTTAAGATAACCAACGAACCGAAGGTCTGGAACGGCGACGGCCTCGATATCGACTGTTGCAGCCATGTCACGGTCAGCGACTGCAACATTCATACGTCCGACGACAGTCTGACAATTCGCGCTGCGGGAAAACACCGGTTGCGGCGTGCGGCAGGCGTCAGCGACTTTATCACGGTGACGAACTGCATTCTTTCTTCGGGACAAGCAGGAATACGCGTCGGTGTCGGCAACGGTGCGATCCGCGATTGTGTGTTCAGTAATATTTGTATCGAACGCGCCTCTTACGGCTTGTGTATGCTCTCCACGTATCTGGGAAAGCAATTTCCGAGTGGGGCGGAGGGGGTGGAGATAAAAGACATCCTTTTTGACAATATCGTAATGCATGCCGATGCTCCGATAGATATTTCGTCGGACTGGTGCGCGGAACCGCTTGAAAAGTCACAGAAGATCATTTCCGGCATAACATTTCGTGGAATCCATGCGTATGGCCGTCGGTCCTCGCTCATTCAGGGAAATCTCGATAATAACGTCAAGGATGTCAGTTTTTCCGATATCCGCATCGAACTTACCGGTGGCGAGGACATCAATGACCTGGAGCCCAAAACGGGCTGCAATGTCTACAAACGGCCCTATGGGTTTTACATCGTAAACGCGGACAAGATCGGTTTTTCACGCGTTAGTCTTAACTGGAAAAACGAAACGTCAAAGTGGCGATATTCCGTCTTTGCAGACAATGTCAAAAGTTTGGAATTCAAAGACTGCCATATAAACGCGCCCTGCTCAGGCAAAAGTTTTTTGATACAAAACTGTTCGGAGAATGATGTCGGCGATCACTACTGTCTGGTTAAAAAAGCTTGAAAATACAGGATCGCGCGCTGCCGTCCCAAGTGCAGGCCAGGCGCTTCACCCCGAGGGCCTGCGCTTCCCGGATGGTGGCCTCGCCGCACGGCTCGCCGGTGATGAGCATGCGCTCCGCCTCCGGGAAGGCTTGACGGAAGAAGGCTAGCGGCCGCTTGTCGAAGGAGGAGAAGACCACCGTCGAGCGCTCCGACACGCGGGGGACGATGGCGTCGTGCAGCTTCCGGCAGTACGCCTCCATCTTCGCCTGCGGATAGCGGGCGGGATCCGTCTTCATCTCGTATTCGATGTAGAGCCCGGGATTATCCGCGAAGAAGGCGACCAGTTCGTCCAGAAAGAGGATGAGGTTCCCCTTGTCTTATCGATAAGACGATCAGGATTTTTGCGCTATACGTCGAGGGGGTATCTGCCAGCGCGCGGGTGGCGACGGACAAGAAGCGATGCTGACTCGATGAGCTCGTGGTTTGGAAGTGGGTACGGGCACTTGCGTTCCGATTATCGCCAGGAGCAGATGTGCAAGGTCAGGATCGTCGGCACGATCCCGAACGGCGCGGGGAAGAATGGGGTGACTCAATGACGACGATACTCGACCAACGAAACGCGGATTGTCGCCATAGTACGTCGCCGGAACCGTCCCGGTGTTCTCCGTTTGGATTCGGCCGGAGCCCCGCAACCGTTTATCAGGGGTTTTCCCCGGAAAGAAAAAAGCTCACAAGTCGTTGCCTGTGAGCCTTTAAAGGAAGGTGGCGAGACTCGGAATCGAACCGAGGACACGCGGATTTTCAGTCCGCTGCTCTACCAACTGAGCTATCTCGCCCCACGAACCAAGAACAGGCGCTAAAGCGCAAATGCGATGGATACTATCGGTTGCCTGCGTATGAATCAATGACTTTTTTCCGCGAAAAGGAAGCGGCCTTGACTAAATGCCGGGAAATGCGGATAATTTAAAAACTGAAATTATGGAGATGCCATTATGAAATCTGAAAATTGCCGGATTGTTATTGCGGATGATGAAGCCATGATCCGTTACGCGTTGAAGAGTATCATCAAAAATCTCAAGATGCAATGCGTTGGGGAGGCCATCAACGGCCGGGAAGCGGTTGCTTTGTACGCGCAGGAAAAGCCGGACCTGATGTTCCTGGATATCAATATGCCCATCAAGAACGGGGATGAGGCGCTCAAGGAAATTCGCGACAAGTTTCCCGCCGCCAATGTCGTCATGCTGACCTCGGTGGCGGAAACGGAAACGGTTAAAAAATGCGTCTTTGAAGGCGCGGTGAATTATATTCTTAAAACCACGCCTTTGGATCAAATTAAGGCGATGATCGAGGGGATCGTAAAAGCGCTTTGAAATCCGAATATGAAAAAAATCAAATATAATCTCAAGGCAACCATGGCCGATGCCGAAAAAGACGAGGCTGCCGGCAAGCAGGTTCGCAAATTAATTTCCCAGGACAGTATCGCGGAATTGCTGAAGCAAACCAAAAAACCGGTCAATGCCGCCAATCAAAATGGAAAATGATCGCGCAATCCTGCCGGTGCGGATGGTGCGGCCCGGGGATTCTCTTGGTCCTGGTGCGGGCTTTACCCTGCTTGAAGTGGTCTATGCTTCCGCAATTGCCGCTTTGGCGGTCCTGGCGCTCTATTCCACGATAATGATCGGCTATGCGATGATCTGCGCCAATCAGCAGCGGATGGATGCGGAGTCCCTGGCATTCGATAAAACGCTGGAAATTTTCAATACCTACGATTTCGCCGGCGCGGTCCTGGCCACCAGTCTGCCGCCCGTTTCCCCGCCGCCAGGGGCCAGCATACTTCCCGGCAACTCCGAAATCCGGGCGATGATCACGCCAAATACCGGCGTGCCTTACAAATGGGACGTGGAAGTGCGGGTCAAGCGCGATCATTTCTGGCCCGGCGGCCGGACGGTTACCTTGTCCAATGACGTGATTTACCGGGTTACCCGGTATGCCATCGGGCGCAACTGATGAAAACACAATCCGGCAACGCCGCGGCATTTACCCTGAGCGAAGTCCTGGTGGCGGCCGCCTTGAGCAGCCTGATCCTTGCCATGTTCCTGGCGTTGCTGGTGAAAACCCTGGGGATTTGGCGGGAAGGCATGGCGCGTTTGCAGTTGAGCGAACAAAGCCGTATTACGCGCGAACGCATTTTGCACGGGCTCGACGGCCGGTTCGGCCTGCGTCATGCCGGCCGGGCGCAATTGAGTTACACCACCAATCGGATCGATTTTCGCGAAGAGTCCCCTGCCGGGACCAATGTCTTCAGCCTGTTTCTGAACGCCAACAAGGAGGTCACTTATTCGAATGCCGTTGGCTGGTACCGCCTGAGCCGCGGCGAAACTTTTGTCGAGCGGGCCAGCATCGCCACCAACGGGAACCTTTTGCTGATCGACTTGACTCTGGCGTTGACCAATGGCTGGAAAAAATACACACAGCCCCAGGAAATCCGGGTGTACCTGCTGAATGAATAATAACGATCACAATCTGACCGGCAATGCGGCGGGCTTCGTGCTTTACGTGGCCTTGTTGACCATCCTGACGGCCGGCGCGGTGGGCGGATTTTTCCTGTACGCGGCCTATAACCATAGCATGGCTGTGCGCCGCTGGCACGCCGCGGATCAATGTTTGTTGGATGCCCAATCGGCCCTGGAGCAGGTCAAATACGAAATTATTCAGGCTTACAGGTCCAATGGCCAGTTTTCGGCAACTTGGTTCCTGAACTGGTCTTCCAATGCCATCGGCGCCACACCGGGTTATGCTGTTCCGTCGCCGCTCAGGGTGAATGACGCGTCCGTGTTCGTGACTTTAGCGGAGGTTACGGTTGTTACCAATGCGGGCGGAAATTTAGTCAACCTTCTCCTGGTGGCGGATGCCTGGAATGGCGCCGGCTGGCCTGTCCGCCGCAAGATACAGGAACGGATGCAGATGAGCATCACGAGTACGGGCGGAGCGCCGATCTCTGCCGACTGCGCGCTGGGCATGTACGGCACCAACGATACGGTGAGAGTCGGCGGCCAATTGACCATCGATGGCAATAACTGGAATCTGCCCGCCGCCTTCAACCAGGGCAGCGGAAGCGCAAACGCGCCCTCGACCAACGATATGCCGGGTGTGGTCTATAGCTTAACCAAGATCGGCACGGGCGCCAGAATTTCAATCGACGGCAACCCGCCCCAAACCAACGCCGCCGGCGCGTTCGACGCAACCTATTGGACTCAATTCCTCGATACCGTACTGCCGTTGGCGACTACCTACACGGGCGGTTCCCTGGGAACCCGGGCTGCCCCGGTCATTACCAAGCTGCCAAGCGGCGGAACCACTTTCTCCACTCCCACGAGCGGCGCCGGAATTCTTATTGTTCCCATAGAGGCGGGGATAACCATCAACCAGAATTTTTACTACGAAGGTCTGATCATCCTGGTGGCGGACAATGCCAAGGCTAAAGACCTGGTGCAGAATCAAACGTCCACCATCTATGGCTGTCTGGTTTGCCTGGGTAACAGGTGCGGATTAGACATCAAGGGAAACTTGCAAATCCTATACAGCAAGCAAGCTTTGGCCAACCTGGCGAATATAGCAAACCTGCCGGCGGCATCGTCAGGCAGCAACGGAGTTCCCTATACTTCTTACTGGAGGGAAATACACTGATATGCAAGCTTTGCCCAAGACCAAAAAACAGATCGTATTTTTATGCCTGGCATTGATTTTGATCTCGACGCTCCATGTTGGGTGGGCCGCCGCCCCATCCGATGGGGGCCCAACTGCGGCGCAAGCAACGCCGGAAGCGCAAAGCCTCATGGACCAGCAGCGCGCGGCCAAACAGGCGGCGCTGGCGGCGATCGAAGCGCCGCTGCCGGCTGTGCCGGCGGAAGAAGCCGGAATCCAGGCCGCCGAACACGCGCCTGAAGGAAGATTGGCCAAGAACATTGTCGTAATCTTATTATGCGTTTTGATTGTCATCGGGGTGATTTTGATTTTCAGGATTCCGGGGGCAGGCAGCGCGCCGGCGTCGCCGCTCGCCGACGCCGGTCAACCGTCCTATGCGGCGGTACGGGAGAGTTCGGTAACCGACAACCAATCCGTCATTCACAAGGCGGAAGCCGGCAAGTTGCGCATTGGCAACCCGCGTTTTTGGTCGCTGGCGGTTGAAAACAACCTGATCTCCACCCAGGATGGCGCGGATCTGGCCGAACGTTCGCGCGGCAACGATTTTGACGCCTTGTTGCAGCTGGTCGCCGAACGGCCGCATTTGAAGGATGCGCTTGGAAAAACATGGGGCGATTCCATCGGCTTTACCTATGTCAACCCGGAAATGACCGCCATCGATCCGGAAGCGGTCAGCCAGATCCCGCGCGAATTTGCCGAAATCAATCGAATTGTGCCGTTGTATGCCTTTGGCGGAACGCTTTCCCTTGCGGCGGCCAATCCCGGGGACAAGGCGCTGGAAGAGCTTGTGATCAACAAATTCAATGTCAATCCCAGTTTTGTTTTTTCTTTTCCGGAAGAAATTGC
This sequence comes from uncultured Verrucomicrobiota bacterium, assembly GCA_964617825.1. Classification (GTDB taxonomy): domain Bacteria; phylum Verrucomicrobiota; class Kiritimatiellia; order JAAZAB01; family JAAZAB01; genus VSJD01. The sequence goes on along the minus strand of CAZTWL010000010.1, from coordinate 104,858 downwards.
GGATACCATTGCCGTTGCCTATCAGTCCTCCAAAACGCTCCAGGGCATTGCGACAGAATTGAATGCGGAAAGCAAAACCAGCGCCGCCCATCCGGAGCAAATCCTCTCTGCGCAGGACCTTGCCCAACAGGCCAACAGCAATTCCATCGTTGAATTTGTCAACGGCTTGATCCTCCTGGCCATGAATGAGATGGCCAGCGACATTCATATCGAGCCGGATGAATTGTCCTTGCGCATCCGGTTCCGGATTGACGGCACATTGCAGGAAAAATTCATTCTGGATAAGTCTGTGGTGCTTTCCCTGGTGAGCCGCCTGAAACTTATGGCCGGATGCAATATTGCGGAAAGGCGCCTGCCCCAGGATGGGCGCATCAAGTTTGTGCTGGCCCGCCGCAAGGTCGATATCCGCTTTTCGGCAGTGCCGACGCTGTATGGGGAAAAAGCCGTGCTGCGCCTGCTGGGGTCCACTTTCTTGCGCGGCATTCCCAATATTACCGACATGGATTTCTCGGCTACGATTTCGGATGCGATCAAAAGCGTTGCCCGGGCGCCCAACGGTGTTTTCTTCATTACCGGTCCGACCGGGTCGGGCAAGACCACCACCCTGTATTCCATTCTTAAATATATCAATACGCCCGGGATCAACATCATGACGGTTGAAGACCCTGTGGAATACAGGCTGCCCGGCATCAACCAGGTCCAGGTCAACACGAGCATTGATCTTGATTTTGCGAATGTCTTGCGCGCTTTTCTCCGCCAGGATCCGAATGTCATCTTGATTGGCGAAATCCGTGATATCGAATCGGCGCGGATCGCTTCCCAGGCGGCGCTGACCGGACACCTTGTGTTTGCGACCATGCATACCAACAACGCCCTGCAGGCCGTTAATCGCATGATCGACATCGGCGTCGAGCCTTTCCTGGTGGCGCCCTCGTTAATCGCTTTGATGGCCCAGAGGCTGGTGCGGCGGATTTGTTCCCATTGCATCGAAAAATACCCCGCGCCCAAATCGGTTTTGGACGATAATTTCGAATGGGATGGCGTTACGGAAGTGTTTTTTTCCAGGGGCAAAGGGTGTGCCCGTTGCCATGGCACGGGCTTTTTGGGGCGCATAGCCCTGCACGAGCTGTTTATCCTGAACAGTGCTACCCGCGAAAAAATCGCCCAGAATGCCTCCATTTTGGACGTGGAGGAAATTGCCCTCAAGTCGGGATTTAAACCCCTGCGTTATGACGGCCTGAAAAAAGTGCTCCGGGGCTTGACCACTATCGAGGAAGTTGATCGGGTCACCTATAACGATGTCGAATGAGGATCTTGATCCATGGATAAACATGCGCTGTCCACAGCATTTGCGCCGGCCGAACGGGCCGACGCTCACGATCTTCGGCAGGCGGCCGACGATCTTGGCAAAATAGGGCTGCTTCAGGAGCTGTATGAGGCCCTGGACATTATTGTTATGATCCTCAATCGGCAACGCCAGATCTTGTTTGCCAACAAGCGATTGCTCGATTTCTTGGGAAGTGACTGCCTGGACAAGGTGATTGGCCAAAGGCCCGGCGAAGTCCTGGGCTGCGTGCATGCCTTCGAAGAAAAGGGCGGCTGCGGCACCACGGAATCCTGTTCCCAATGCGGCGCGGTCAATGCCATCCTTAAAAGTCAGGCCGACAATCGAAAGGTTGTCATGGAATGCCGCATTTTAAGAACAGACGACAAATCGGCCCTGGACATCAAGGTCAGCGCCAGTCCTATCGTGATCGGGAGCCAGACTTACACGATCATTGCCCTTGAGGATATCAGTGATAAAAAGCGCCGGCGGATTTTGGAGCGGCTGTTTTTTCACGACATCATGAACTCGGCGGTGGGTATGCGCTCTCTTTCCGAGCTGATTCCCAATGTTCCTGAAGCGGAAGTGTCTGAGATCAGCCGGATGATCAACACGGGAGCCAATTCCATGGTCATGGAAATAGATAATCAGAAACAGCTGACGGCGATCGAAAGCAATGAACTGGTGCCCAAAATGGCGCCTGTCAATGTTTCGAGTTTATTCCAGGCCCTTGCCGCCATTTATAAAAATCATGCCGTTGCCCTGGGCAAGCATCTGATCTTCCCCCCGGTGGCGGCGACCGTGTCTGTTGATACCGATGCCGTTCTGCTTGGGAGAGTGCTGGGGAATATGATCAAAAACGCCTGTGAGGCATCCGTCCCGGACGAGACAATAACCATCGGCTTTGAATGCCTGAACGATCTGGCCGTGCGCTTCTCGGTTCATAACCCGGCCGTGATGCCGCGCGAAGTCCAACTCCAAATTTTTCAGCGCTCGTTTTCCACCAAGGGCGACGGGCGTGGGCTGGGCACCTACAGCATCAAGCTGATTGTCGAACGTTATTTGCACGGCAGTGTCGGCTTCTCTTCCAATAAAGATGCAGGCACCTGTTTTTATGTCAACCTGCCACTTTCCGCGGCACCTTTGAAATAAGCGCGCCAATCCTATAGGTATCCGCCGGTTTCATGGGCTGCGCGGGCCACATGCTGGCGGTCGCCTTCTACTTGCTTTTTTTAAAAAATGGTGTATGGTAGCAGTTTGTGCTGGCGGCAATAAGACTGATGGGAAGAAACCGGATCGTGCCGCTATGCCAGGGGAGAATAAGCGATGAAAATTTATTTGAACGGTCAGTTAGTGCCCGAAAAAAATGCCAAGATCTCCGTGTTTGACCATGGCTTGCTGTATGGTGATGGCGTGTTCGAGGGAATCCGCACCTATAACGGGCGGGTTTTTATGCTTGAGGCTCATATCGACCGTCTGTATCGCTCGGCGAAGGCCATCGCGCTTGAAATTCCCTTGAGCAAGAAGGATATGAGCGCGGCCGTGGTCAAGACCTGCAAGGCCAATAATGCCATGAACGGGTACGTGCGCCTGGTGGTGACGCGCGGGGTGGGTACGCTGGGGCTCAATCCCTATACCTGCAAGAAGGGGCAGGTCATCATCATTGCCGCCAAGATCCAGCTTTATTCGCAGGAACTGTATGCGCATGGCCTGCAGGTGGTGACCGCGGGGACAATCCGCAACCATACGGAGTCGATGAGTCCCTCGATCAAGAGCCTGAACTATTTGAACAACATTATGGCCAAGATCGAGGCGATCAATGCCGGTGTGGAAGAGGTTGTCATGCTCAACCAGCAGGGTTTTGTGGCTGAGGCATCCGGCGACAATATCTTTATCATCAAGGGCAACCAGTTGCTGACCCCGCCCATCAGCTGTGGCACCCTGGAAGGGGTTACCCGCGACGTGGTCATGGACTTGGCCCGGCAGGACGGCATGGACGTGCGCGAAAGCGTGTTGACCCGCTATGATCTGTATAACGCGGATGAAATGTTCCTGACCGGATCGGCCGCGGAAATAATCAGCGTGGTCGAAATGGACCGGCGCACGATTGCGAATGGCAAGCCCGGCGCGAAGACGATGGCGCTCACCGCCCGGTTCCGCGCGTTCGCGGCCCAGAATGGCACGCCGATCGAGTGATTCGCCGATTGATCGCAAGAGATCGCTTAATCGTTAATTGAAAATACGGTTGCCTATGATGTGCGAAGTATGCGGCAAGAAGATGGCCACTGTTCACTGGACGGAGATGGTGAACGATGCCGTCAAAAAAATGCACCTCTGCGAGGCCTGTGCCGCAGACAAGGGGTTGGACGTCAATAATCCGGCGGCCTTTTCGGATATTATGCTCGGCCTGGGGGCGCAGAAAGAGCCTGAAGCTAAGGAACGGGATGTGGCCTGTCCGCTTTGCCACATGCGGATTGCGGACTTTAAGAAAACGTCGCGTTTGGGCTGCCAGGCTTGTTACGAAACGTTTGCCGACGAATTAAAACCGTTGTTGGCCGCCATGCACAAGGGTAATCAACATGTGGGCAAAGTGCCGACGCATATCAAGCCCCGGCAGGATGCGCTCAAAGCCGTATTGCCCCCGTCTCCGGCCATTCTGCGCCAGAAATTGGAAGCGGCAATTGCCGCCGAGCAGTATGAGGAGGCGGCCAGCCTGCGTGATCAGATCAGGCAGCTTGTGGACAAGCCCCCTGCGGCGCGTTCGCGGGCGCCCAAGGAAAAAGAATGAAAGTCGTGGATGAATTACTCAAGAATCCCAGCGCCTGGCTGAAGGTCGGCGCCCCCTCGGGCGTCATGGTCAGCAGCCGGGTGCGGCTGGCCCGCAACCTGGAAGGCGTCGCCTTCCCGGGCTGGGCCGGCGAGGAGGAGTCCGTCGGTCTCTGGCAGACTCTGCGTCCGATTCTTGAATCTCTGCCGGGCTGCGCGGCGCCGCTTGCGCTGGAAATGAACGGCTTGAGCCGGGTGGACAAGGAAATCCTGATCGAGCGGCACCTCATCAGCCGCGACCTGGCGGAAAAAGGGCGGGGCAGCGGACTGGTATTCAAGGCCGATGAAACGGTGGCGGTCATGGTCAACGAGGAGGATCACATCCGCATGCAGGCCATGTCGCCCGGGTTGAGCTTGCGCGGGCTGTGGCATACGATCGATGCCATCGATACCGATCTGGAGCAACAGGTACACTATGCCTTTTCTTCGCGGTTGGGGTACCTGACGGCCTGCCCGACCAACGTCGGCACCGGTATGCGCGCAAGCGTCATGCTGCACCTTCCCGGCCTGGTGCTGATGAACGAGATCAATCCGATTATCAAGGGCGTCAACAAGATCGGCCTGGCGGTGCGCGGTTTGTGGGGTGAAGGCACGGATGCGGCCGGAAATATGTTCCAGATTTCCAACCAAACCACCCTCGGTGAAACCGAGGATACCATCATCAACCGGCTGGAACAAATTGTCATGGAAATCGAGGAGCATGAAAAGCATGCCAAGGAACGGCTCCTCCAGCAAAAGGAAATTTCGTTGCGGGATCATGTCGGGCGGGCTTGCGGAATTTTAACCCATGCCTGCCTCTTGAACTCCAAGGAGACGCTGGATATGCTTTCCGCCCTGCGATTGGGCATCGAACTGGGGCTCTTGCAGGAGTGGTCCGCGTCCATGATCGACGAGTTGTTTCTGTTAATTCAACCGGGACACCTGCAGAAGGTGGAAGGCAAAATCATTGGCGCCGAGAAACGCGACCTGGCCCGCGCCCGCTTGATTCGGGCCCGCTTGACCGCTGGGAAGCGCTGAGCGAGTTTGCCGGGGCGGGCCGCCGGCTGCCGATGGATTTGTGTTTCCGGCCGTGCAGCGAGCGAACCGGGTGCCGCCCGGGCAAAGGGGAAAAAATATGAATGAATTTACGCCGCGCGCCCAACAGGTAATCCAGTTGGCGCGCAAGGAAGCGGAGCGCTTTAATCACCAGTATATCGGCACCGAGCATCTCCTGCTCAGCCTGATTGCGCTTGGGGAGGGGGTGGCGGTCACGGTGCTTGAAAAAATGGGGGTGGATCTCGATATCCTGCGGCTCGAGGTCGAGAAGGCGGTCGGCCAGGGGCCGGAAACTCAGACGCTCGGCGCCCTGCCCATGACGCCGCGAGCCAAGAAAGTGCTGGCCCTGGCCAAGGTGGAAGCCCAGGCGCTTAACCATGGTTACGTCGGCACGGAACACATCCTGCTGGGCCTCCTGCGCGAAGAGGAAGGTGTCGCTGCGCGCGTCCTGAAAAACCTGAATATCGATATCGAACGGGCGCGGCTCGAGGTGCTGAAGGAATTGGATCCCAATTTCGATCAGGAACCGGAGTCGCCCGCTCCGGCCCAACCTGTGCCGGGCGCCGCGCCCGGCGCCAAGGCGCAGCCGGTCAAGACCCCGGCCCTGAACGCGTTTGGGCGGAATCTGACGGAATTGGCCCGCCAGGGAAAATTGGACCCGGTGATCGGACGATCCGAGGAAACAAAACGCGTTATCCAGATTCTCTGCCGGCGCACGAAAAACAATCCCGTCCTGCTGGGCGAGGCGGGGGTTGGTAAAACCGCCATCGTTGAGGGCTTGGCCCAGATGATTGTCAGCGGCGATGTGCCCGAACTGCTGGTCGGCAAGGATGTTGTTGTGCTTGACATGGCGCTCATGGTGGCGGGCACCAAGTACCGTGGCCAGTTCGAGGAACGGATCAAGGCGGTGATGGATGAAATGCGCCGTGCCAAAAACGTGATTCTTTTTATGGATGAG
>CAZTWL010000010.1:0-98705 GCA_964617825.1 uncultured Verrucomicrobiota bacterium | reverse complement strand
ATCCATGGATGCCTCCAATATCATCAAGCCGGCGCTATCCCGCGGCGAACTGCAATGCATTGGCGCCACGACCCTTAGCGAATATCGCAAGTCCATAGAGAAGGACTCTGCCCTGGAACGGCGCTTCCAGACGATTATCGTGGACGAGCCTACCGTGGACGAGACCATCCAGATTCTCAAGGGCCTGCGGCCGCGGTATGAAGCGCACCACAAGGTCCAATTTACTGATGCCGCCCTGGAAGCCGCCGCCCGGCTTTCCGATCGCTACATTACCGGACGCTTCCTGCCCGACAAAGCCATCGATGTGCTCGATGAGGCCGGGGCCAAGGTTCATATTGCGCTGATGACCCGACCGCCGAACCTGAAGAAGGCGGAAAAGAAAATTGCCGACCTCAAGCAGCACAAGGAGGAAACCATCCGGGCGCAGAAATTTGAGGAAGCCGCCAATTGGCGCGACCAGGAGCGCGTGGAACGCGAAAAATTCGACAAGGCGATTGCCCGGTGGCGCAAGAGCCAGGAAAAGAAAGTCCTGGCCTTGAAGGAGCCCGAAATCATGGCGGTCATCTCCCGCTGGACCGGCGTGCCGCTGGCGCGCCTGGACGAGAATGAGACCAGCCGCCTCCTGAACATGGAAAAAGAGCTGACCAAATCCATCGTCGGCCAGGCCGAAGCGGTGGCCGCCATTTCGCGGGCCCTGCGCCGTTCGCGCGCCGACTTGAAGGATCCCCGCCGCCCGATCGGTTCGTTCATTTTTCTCGGTCCCACGGGTGTGGGCAAGACCCTGCTGGCCAAGGTCTTGGCCGAATATATGTTTAACGATCGCGATGCTCTGATCCAGCTCGACATGTCCGAATACATGGACAAGTTCATGGTCTCCCGCATGGTCGGTTCACCGCCCGGATATGTTGGCCACGAGGAGGGCGGGCAGCTGACCGAAAAAGTCCGGCGCAAGCCATATTCCGTGGTCCTGTTCGATGAAATCGAAAAGGCCCACCCGGAAGTCATGGATATCCTGCTTCAGATCCTTGAGGAAGGCATGTTGACCGACAGCCTGGGCCGGCGCGTCAGTTTCCGGAACACGGTTGTAATCATGACTTCCAATCTGGGCTCCAAGTTTGCCAAAGGCACGGGCGGGCTGGGGTTCGGGAGCAGCGCGGCCATTGCCAATGCGGAGGGCCTGAAGAACCAGATGCTCGATGAAGCCAAACGCGTGTTCAAACCGGAGCTTTTTAACCGCATGGACGACGTGATCGTTTTCCGACAATTGACCCGTGACGACGTGGGGTCGATCCTGGATCTGGAGTTAAATCAGGTTCGCGCGCGCATGTCGGCGAAGCATATCGCCATCCAATTAAGCCCGGAAGCGAAAGCGTTTTTGATCGAGAAAGGGTTTGACGCCACTTATGGGGCGCGGCCTCTGCGCCGGGCGATCGAAAAATATGTGCAGGACCCGCTGGCCGAGGACATCCTTGCCGGACGTTTGGGTAATACGCAAAGCGTCGAAGTCCGCTGCGAGGGGGATAAGCTGGTATTTGTTCCCGCGAAGACACCTGCTGCGGCGGAAGAGCGCAATGCGGAAAAAACAAGCAAGAAGTCTGCGACCGGTGGTCAGGCGGAAGGCGCCAAGAATTAGTTGTCAGCCATTCGAAAACGTTGTGAAAAACAAGCAAAGAAGCCGGGATATTCCCCGCAATTCGGGCGAAATAACACGAAAAAATAAAATTTGCGATAGATTCCTTTGGGGTGCGGACCTAACCATCTTTAGGAGATCGAAGTGATTTTGTCGGTTTCCCGACAATGGGTGCTCGCTTGGCTTCCGCGATGCCGTCGTCAATTTCCGGTTTCTGGCCTCCGCTTTCTGGATTCATTATGATTTGCATCATTTGTGCCCTGTCCTGGTTAGCTTCGCGCCTGTCGACTTCCCATGCCCGGCGTGTGGGTGGCGCCCTGGGATGGATGCTGGGTTCGGTCATGCGGTTCCGCCGCGTGGAAGTGCAGTCCGCACTGCAGCGCTGCTTTCCCGAAAAATCGATCGAGGAAGTACGTCATGTGGCCGACGGCATGTACCGGCACCTGGGCGTATTTCTGATCGAAGGACTGCGCACCGGCCACATGGATTTGGCCGCCCTGGACAAAGAAGTCGATTTCTCCGGGTTCGAAAAGGGCATGCAGATCCTGAGCCGGGGCCGCGGGCTTATCGTGCTGACGGCGCACGTCGGCAACTTCGAGCTGCTGGCGATGATGGCGGCGATCAAAGGCGCGCCGCTGACGGTGATTACGAAGGCGTTGAAGCCCAAATGGCTGAACGACTGGTGGGTCGAGACGCGGGGTAAATTCGGCATCAAGATGCTGCCGGCGCGCAATTCGTACCGCTATTGCCGCGAGGCCTTGAAGGCCAACGGGATTCTGGGTTTTATCCTGGACCAGAACATGAAGCGCAACCGCGGAATTTTCGTGGATTACTTCGGCCGGCCGGCTTGCACCTCGCCCGGTTTGGCCATGCTGAGCGCGCAAACCGGCGCTCCGGTGTTGCCAGTTTTTATGCTGCGTGAACCGGATGGGCGGCACCGGGTTTGCGTTTTCGATCCCTTGCCGCCGCCGGCAAGCATGGACAAAGAGGCCATTCGGCAAGCGACGCAGACTTACACGACCATCATCGAGCAATTCGTGCGGGCTCATCCTGAACAGTGGATCTGGCTGCACCGGCGCTGGCGCACCCAGCCTTTGGAGGAAGCAAAGGCGGCCGGAACGGCGTCTGTCTCTTGAATTTCGCGCATTATTTTATTGCATTCTAGCGGAGATTAGATTTTAATTTCGTCGTTATCACAGTCAACCATTTCATCAGGAGAAAAGGCGCATGAAAAAATTTCGTTATAATGTCGGCATAATGATGGTGGGAGCGATCGGCATGCTGACAGCCGCCTCGGCCTTCAGCCAGACCACTTCTGCGGCAGAAGATATTCCCCCGTGGTATATCGGATTGCATGGCGGGTATATGCGCTACGAGGGCGATGAGGCCACTTTGAATGGCGGCTTCGGCTCGATCCGCCTGGGATATGATTATTCCCAGTTATGGTCGTTTGAAGGCGGCTTGGATATTCTGCCTTATCTCAAACGCAATGATGTGTATGACTATGAGTCGGGCGTACCGGTGGCGCGCCCGGGCCTTGATGGCGAGAGCTGTTGGGCCGCCGGACTTTCGGCCGATGCGCTCCTGCACATCAACGTGGCCGACAACCGGCATTTCGATCCTTACCTGGTGGGAGGCTTGGGTTGCCTCTACTACAGCAAGGAACGTCAATTCCGTCAGCGGACCGATGTCACTTTGCGTTACGGCGTCGGGCTGGCCTATCACTTCAATCCGGAATGGGCGGTGGTCGCCGATATTATCGGCCTGATGACCTTCGACAAGCAGGAATTCGATTTCATGCCCAGCTTGGGCGTCAACTGGAAGTGGGGCGCGCGCGTGCCTGCAAAATATATAGTTGCCGGCGGTGCGCTTGATACCGATGGCGATGGCCTGACCGACCAGGAAGAACTTCAACTCGGCACCGATCCCAAGAATCCGGATACGGATGGCGATGGCCTGACCGATGGCGAGGAAGTGAAGGTTTATAAAACCGATCCGCTGAATCCGGATACCGACTATGATGCATTGAAAGATGGCGACGAGGTTTATAAATACAAGACCAGTCCGCTTGAGCGTGATACCGACAAGGGTGGCGTGGCCGATGGCCATGAAGTTATCGAAGATGGAACCAACCCGCTGGATCCTTCGGATGACCTCCTGCTCTTCACCTTGCACATCGAGTTCGAGACCGATAAGGCCATTATCCGCAGCGAATATTTTAGCGACCTGAACAAGATCGGCAAAGTGCTGGCCCGCGATCCCAAGGCCACGGCGCGCATTGAGGGCCATGCCGACAAGCGCAAGACCTCCAACTTTAAGCATAACATGGCGCTCTCCGAACGCCGGGCTCAGGCGGTGCGTAATTACCTGAACGAGCGTTTCGGCGTTGCGCTGGAACGCATGACTCCGGTCGGCTACGGTTTTACCCGGCCCATGGCGCTGAACGATCCAATCAACGGTAACGAGAAAAATCGGCGCGTGGAAGTTTATATCCGCAAGGGCGCCGAATTGCCCGATGCCCTGCCGGCCAAGCCGGCGGCGATTGCTGCCCCGGAGGCGGTGACGGTGCCTGCCGCTCCCGCTCCGGCGGCTACTGCCAAGCCCTGACCATAATGTCTGTGGGCCGTAAGGTTGTTAGATTAAAAAAAAGGCCGCTCTTTGGGGCGGCCTTTTTTATGGAACGAGATGACAGCCGTGCTTGTGGATGGACAAGGCGGGATTATGAAAAAACATGAAGCCTTGAAAATTTCATGTCGGCTGGAGCTTCTTCCGGGGAATTCATCCGTAGAGAAAATCGAGAACGCGGCCCGCTTTGGGTTCGACGCCGTGGCTCTTCCCGGCAGGTTCATGAGCGGATGGCTCGGCGAGCTTCGAGGGAAAGCCGGGAGTCTCCCGGTTCCGTGCTCCGCGATTTCGCTGGGATTCGAGGGCTCGCTGGTCGCGCCGTCCGCCGCAACGAGGTCGAAGTGCGCGGAAAGTCTGCGCCGACTTTTTGAGATTTGCGCCGGGCTTGGCGTTCCAAACCTCAACATGCCGCCCGTTTTGACGGCGGATAACCCCGCGCGCCTGGCGGACGCGGACAGGCAGGATCGACTTCTGAAAGAGCTTCTGCCCCCCCTGGCGGGCGAGGCCAGGAAATCGGGCGTCAGAATTCTGCTGGAGCCGGTCAACAGGTACGAGTCCGAATACATGAACACGCTCGGACACGCAGCGCGTTTGTGTGCGGAGATGGCGGACGAGAACATCGGGGTGACCGCCGATTTGTTCCACATGCAGATGGAGGAGCTGGATATTCCGTCCGCGATTTTGTCGGCGGGGAAATGGGTGCAATATGTCCATGTGGCGGACAATACGCGGGTCGAGCCTGGCAGAGGGTCGATGAATTTTCAGGCCGCCTTCGCCGCGTTGCACGCCATAGGATATTCCGGCTTCGTCGAGGTGGAAAGCCGCAAGTTGTCGGGCCCGCCCGAGAAAGTTTTGCCGAACTCGGTGAAGATTCTAAAAAGCGCGATGCGAGCGGCGCTGGAAAAATGAATTCAAGGTCAGCCTGTTCCCCGCGCGGATGGAAAAAAATAACACACGGAAAACAGCAAAGGAATTATCATGAGCAAAAAAGCGATCAGGCTCGGATTGTACGGCTGCGGAAACAGAACAAAGGCGCTTCTGGACTCCATAAGAGGCGAGGGGGAGTACGAGGTTGTCGCCGCTTACGACGTGAGAAAAGAAGCCGTGGATGCCCTTTGCGCAAAATATGGCGGCAAGCCCTGCTCGTCGTCGGCGGAATTGGTCTCCTGCAAGAACGCAGACGCGTTTCTGATAAGCCTCGACCCGTTCGCGCATCCGAAGGCTTTCTACGAGACGCTGGCGGCCGGCAAGCCGTTCTTTATCGAGAAGCCGGTTTCCCTTCAGGCGCGCGAGGCGTATTGCATGATGAAGAAGGCGAGGGAAAAGAAAGTCCAGGTGCATGTCGGGTTCATGCGCCGTTACCTTCCTTGCCAGAAGGCGGCAAGAAGATTCCTCGCCGAAAACGATCCGGGCAAGCTTTTCAGCATCGCCACCCGGTGGTTCCACGCGGGTGAGACCGAAATGATAAGCTGCCTCAAGAACGATCCGAACAATTTCCGCTTGAAACTCTCGCAGATTCCGTTCCACTGCTGTCACGCGCTGGATTGCATGATTCTTCTGGCGGGCAGGCCGAAGAGCGTGTTCTCCCGCGGATTGAAGTTAGTGGACAGGATATACCCCAGTCCCGACGAGGTCATATCGTCCATCGAGTTTGAAAACGGCATGATTGGCTCGTTCCACTATTCCAGCATGGCGTGGAACTCGGGCGGACCGCATGTGTTGCACGCGGAAAACTACTCGCTGCAGTTTGACGACGCATGCGCATTCCAGGTTTACCACCATCCCCAATACGCATGGCAGCGCGAAAGCGACAATAGCACATACCGCAAGTTCGTTGGGCCGGACGAGCAGAATTTCGGCCTGTGCATTCCCGAAACCGAGATAATGACGGATTTTCTGCGTTGCGTACGTTCGGGCGAGCCGATGAAGGCGAACATGGAGGACGCGTGGCGGGTGGCGGAGCTTGCCGAGGCCATCGAGGAAAGCTATAAGCGAAACGAAAAAATATCGCTGCCGATAAACGTGGACTGATCCCAAAGCGTGCGGCGTGACGGAAAACCGAGGATGAACGTGTCCAAAAAAACCGATGCGCGATGTGTTTCGGCCGAAGTGTTTTTTATTCCGGTGAAGGTCAGGGTCCCCCTAAAGTTCGGGGCTGAGACCCTGACTACGGTGACTTGCGCCAGGACAAAAATGACCGTGGAGGACAAGCGGGGCAAACGCGCCTTCGGCTGGGGCGAGACCCCGCTGAGCGTGCCGTGGGTATGGCCCGCCAGCCTTCCATTTGAATATCGCGAAAACGCGATGAAGGATTTTTGCGGAAAACTGGCGGAGGCCTGGGGGGAATTGGAAAATTGGGGCCACCCCATGGAAATCGGCCACGACTTCATAGAAGAGCGCCTGCGCGTTATTTTGGGCAAGTTCAACGCGGGCCTTCAGGCTCCCATGCCGTATCTGGGGGCTCTGGTATGTTGCTCGCTGTTTGATATCGCCCTGCACGATGCGTATGGAAACCTGCACGGCGTCCCCGTGTACGACACTTATAACGCTGCCTTCATGAGCCGGGACCTGTCTTTTTTTCTGGAACCGGTTGAAGGCGGGGCCGTCAGTTTCATTGGAAAATATCCCTGCAATTATTTCTCCAAAAACATTCCGTCGCGCCTGCCCGTGTGGCATCTGGTCGGGGGCAAGGACCCCGTTTCGAAGGACGAACTGACCGGGGATGAGCCCTGTGACGGCTATCCGGTGTTGCTCGAGGACTGGATAGAGCGGGACGGCATAAAATGCCTGAAGGTGAAGTTGCGCGGCGATGACATGGAGTGGGATTATCGGCGGCTTGTCGCAGTGGGCAGACTTGCCGTGGCGCGAGACGTCCAATGGCTCAGTTCGGACTTCAACTGCATGGTCCGGGACCCCGCTTACGTTTGCGAGATACTCGACAGGCTCTTGCGCGACGAGCCGGAGACATACGCAAGGATCCTTTATGTCGAGCAGCCGTTTCCCTACGACCTCGAGAACAACATGATAGACGTACGTTCCGTCTCCGCCAGGAAACCTCTGTTCATGGACGAGAGCGCGCATGACTGGCGCATTGTTCGTTTGGGTCGTTCGCTTGGATGGACGGGCGTCGCGTTGAAGACTTGCAAGACTCAGACGGGGGCGTTGCTGTCCATGTGCTGGGCGAAGGCCCATGGCATGACGCTGATGGTGCAAGACCTGACCAACCCCATGCTTGCCATGATACCCCATGTGTTGCTGGCGGCCCATGCTGGAACCATCATGGGGGTGGAGTGCAACGCCGCGCAGTTCTATCCGGACGCCTCCTCAGCGGAGGAAAAGGTTCATCCCGGACTTTACAGGCGCAAAAACGGGGTGGTCGACTTTGCGACATTGAAAGGCCCCGGTTTTGGCTATGGCTTGGATGTTTTGAGCTGAGAGCGTGCTGTTGGGCTGTTTTTCACCGCCGGAACCGTTTCTCACTATCCGGGCCATGCGCCGGATCCGGTGATGCTGCGGCCTTGAACCCGCCTGCATTTTGCTTGAGATATGGACCCCCTCCCTCGGATACCCTGGCGGGCATGAAGGCTCAAGTCTCGCGTGTTCTGAAACTGTTTTTCCGCCCGAGCTTGATATTCCTGTCCTGTTTAGGCACACTTCCCGGCACGGACGAGCATCTTTCGATGACATCGAATGCGTGTCCGTGCGGCCTGAAAAGCGATGGCTTATCGAGCGGAGCCCGGGTAAGCAGCGGCACGACCGCCACTTTCATGCAAGCCATGGGCAATTCCTTTGCATTTCTCATGTAGCGTCCGACAACCTAAAATGAATAAGGCGCCAAAAATGAAAATAGCATGGTTCAAAAAAAACATTTCTCCCGAAGTTGGAACTTTAATTGCCGGTTACGGTTTCAAGGATGTCTCTGTAGTGAAGCTGGACGATTTGTATATGACGGGGCTTTGTATGGATGATGGGAAGCGCAAAGCATTGCTTATCAGCTTCGATCTACTGGCCCTGGATGGCTGGTATGTGCGCGAAATGCGCAAAAAGTGCGCGGAAATACTAAAAACCAGAGACGATCTCATCATGCTGACCTGCACACACAACCATACAGGGCCGGAGGCTGCTACTCCGCTTGCGCCCAATCACGATAAACTGAATCGGCCATATATCGAAAAACTTGAAACCATAATTTTGGATGCGGTCAGAAATTTACAGGACTTTAGAGAATGTGAAGTAACTTATTATTCCTCGCGGTGCGATGAAAACCGCAACCGCCGTTATATTACTGCGGACAACCATGCTAGTTTTACGCCGCACCGCAGAGAAGTTGTCCCTTTGGCGGTTGAGTATGCCGATAAGGAATTTGGCGAATTGTGCTTTTTTGACCCTACAACTCATTTGCCCCTTTATGTTATTGGCAACTATGCGGCTCATCCGCTTGCTGGGCATGCCCCCGGTTTAGGGGGACTGCGCATTTCGGCAGATTATCCGGGGGCTTTCCGCGATTACGTGACGGCGGAAACTGGAGCGGAATGCATGTTCATTTCCGGGGCGGCAGGCGATATGATTCCAAAGCAGGATGAACTTGGTTCGGCCGCAGCAAGAAATATGGGTGTCAGGCTAGGTATGGCCGCTATCGGGGGCATTATCGACAGTTACCGCAACAAAAACAGGTTTTTGATTGGGCACACTGTTCTTGGCGGCGATATTCGTTCATTTACCGTGCCGATTCGCAAAAAGTACCTGGATCGGGTTCCGCCGGAATACAAAGGTAAAAATGATGTCACCCTGGAAATTCAATCTCTTTCCATCGGGGATATCTGTATTGTAGGCATGCCAGGGGAGGTCTGTGCTGAATTGGGGCAAGAGATCAAATGGCATTCCCCATTCCGCAAAGCTTTTATTGCCTATTATTCAACATCGGATTTTTCCTACATGTGCCCGGCAAACTTCCTTGTCTCAGGAGGGTATGAAGGTTCGACTCAACAGTTTGGCGCGATGGGCGGCTTTGAACTGGTGCGCACGGCCATAGAAAGCATGTTTGCTTTGAGAAAACAAATATTTCCTGATGGCATAGGTTTGGAAGCTTATCCCGACTGCCTTGACCAGCCGCTGGTGGATCTCCCTCGCAATTAAGAGGTAATTACATTGGCATCCCACAGGATGCTCAGGCTGTAGGCAAACCGAAGAAATAAGACTCGTGTTTCCCGGTTGCCTGAAATTTCAGTTCCGGTCTTTATTATATGCGCTTATCCGGTCCTTCGGATCTTCTTCAGCGCATTCTTCAGGCGGTGCTTGCCGTCATAGTACCAAAAAGGGATTCGCATCCACCAACTGAACCGGCGTCCGTTGTGCGCAAGATACATTTTTACGAACTTGCGCCGGTTCGGCCAGGTGAGCGGATGGCAAATCCGCATGAGGTCGCAGAGCCTCAGCCGCAGGCCCAGGCTGTGTGGATAAAACCGTGCGCGCGCGGTGTCAATCAAGGCGAATTCAAATTCGCCCGCAGACTTTGGGCGTGCCAGCAAATTGCCGGCCGACAGGTCGCGGAAATAAACGCCGCGCGTGTGCATTTTTTGCAGCAGGCTGACGATGGCCCCATACCAGTCGTTGTCCGAATATCCCTGGAATTCTGTCGCGCCGGAGCTGAAGGCGGTGAAAGCATCGCGCGCCGAACAGGCCGGGGTAAACGCCTCGCATATATAATAGCTCGCTGTGTCGGCGCATTTGGCGCTGGCGCCACAGCCGGCGTGCGTGGCTTGCAGTTCTGCCGGCGAGGGCGTCAGGCAGGCCAATGGCGTGGGGGTGTTCAGGCCGCGCCGGAGCAGTTCCTGCGCGCCATTCCAGCTGCGCCAGGCCTTGTTGGGTTTGCCGCAGTCCAAAAGCCGACGGAAGAAGCTGCGTGGTTTGAAGACTTTGATCACGATGGTTTGCCCGGCGTTCCAGGGGGCGGGCGCGGACCAGACAACGTTGCGCGCATTGCGCAGCATGCGCGGCGCGCATGCAGGCTGCCGGAGCTCGGCGGCGGGTGTCGGTTTTCCCGGCAAGGAGTCCGTCTTCCCGTCCGGCTTTCCATGGCACAACTCGATCAGCGCCTGAATATCCCGGCGTTCCCCGCCATCCTCGGCCAGGTACACGCCTGCCAGACCGGCGGGATTGGTTGCCGCGCGGACCATATCGAAATCCCAACCAGGCCGCCGGGCAAAGCGCACGCCGGGAATCGGATGGCGGATGACCGACGACTGCTGGCTGCCAACCGACAGAATTCGAAAATCGGATGACGGAGTTTGACTACCGCTTTCTGTCGCCTGCCGTTTGTCGTCCATCATCCGGTTTGGCCATACAAGAAAGACGGGGCTTTCGGAGAACATCCGGGGAACGCGCGCCAGCTGCCGGCCGTCGCGGGTATAAATTTCAGCTTGGGCCAGGAGTTCCGGCGAATAACAGGCGTCGGCGCAGGCGCCATTGCCGTCGGTTGCCCAAACAGCGTGGATAATTTTCGATTCCTGATTTTCGATTGCGGACTTAGGTTGTTGTTCGAATTCCAGAATTTCCAGTCCGGCGCCGTCAGCCAGTTGGCGCCGGAACGTGGCCCCGGAAAGAAATCGATTGACCGTTCGAAAGGTCATAAAGGCCTGGCGCCGGCGGTAATCTGCAATCTTGCCGCGGGCCTGTTCATAATAGGTTACATGCGGAAGTTCCGGGTATTCCAAAGTGCCGTCATCGATCAAGCCTTCGCGCTGTCCGATCAGCGGACCCCAATAGACGCGGGCGAGCGCGCCGGAGGCGGCCGCCAGGCAGGCATAGCGCCCCAGGTAATCGGCCTGTTTTTCCTCGACGTCCTCGAGAAAGCGCGCAATCCGCCGCAGACTCCAGGCCACGTGCGTGCACATCAGGGTGGGCACTCCGGCCCAGGCGCCGATATCCTGGAGCAACTGGGCTTTGCGGACCAGGTTGAAGCGGACCAGGCTTGCCAGTCGCCGGCCGGCGACTTTGCGATCGAAGGCTTCCGGCTCCGTGGCACGTTCCGCAAAGAGATTGTCGGTATGAACGCCGGGTAACAGTCCGGCGCGCCGCATTTCTCCCAGCCAGCCGGCATTATAGACAGGCTCGAAATCCGTGACATTCGGTCCGGCAATTTGCAGGTTGCGTCCGCGCGCCTCCTCCCAGGCGATTTGCCAGGCGGCGAAAAAAGCGGCGGGTGAATATCCCGCCCATTTGCGCCGGTTGCAAGTGGATCCGATTTCGATCAATTCCACGCGGCTCCCATACCGATCCAGCATTTCGCCGATAAAAGTACGCCAGCGCTCGACGGCCTCCGGGTGGCGAAGCATATTGAAGGCCTCTTCCCGGGGCTGGACCAGATGAAGGCAAACGCGAAAATGTTCGGACAGCAAGCGGCTCAGAAACCTCTCGGTGAAGGCCTCGCGATCGTTATAGGTGAAATCCAGCCGCGCGTGGCGGATGCCGAGTTCGTTCATCTGGGCGATGACGTAATCGTCGCTTGCCGGATCCGGCGCATTGGCCACGCAAAGGCCGAAGAAATCGGCAGGGATTTTACAGGCTTTGTTTGGTATCGGGCTGGTCTGGCGCCAGCGCCGGCTCCCGAAATATGCCAAGGTATGACCGGCCATGCGGGCCGTCAACGTCAGGTTATTGAGAATTGCCAACATGCCGTCAGTATGGCTGCTGAAAATGCGTTTGGAAAGCCTAAAACGGGCGTTGGGAGGGGGTGCCAATCCCGGCCAGCCGGCGGTTGTCTTGATTGCATTCGGCCGCGTCTGGGGATATAGTGCTGCCCGCATGCCATGGTCCGTGGGCAATTTTTGCAGGAGGAATAATTCGATGACAGCGTGTTTGACCGATATGGCGGAATGGAAAGCTTTGGCGGCGCATTACGAGGACATGCGCGGGGTGCACCTGCGCGAGCTCTTTGCGCGCGATCCGCGCCGGGCGGAGCGCTTTACGCTTTCAGCGGAAGGGCTGCTGCTGGATTATTCCAAAAACCGCGTGACGGAAGACACTATGCGCCGGCTGGTGGCCCTCGCCCGCGCCTGCGGGGTGGAAACCGCGCGCGCGGCCATGTTTGCGGGCCAGCCGATTAATCGCACGGAAAACCGGCCGGTTTTGCATGTGGCTTTGCGGAACCGGTCCAATACTCCGATTTACGTGAATAACACGGACGTCATGCCGGAAGTCAATCGCGTGCTGGCCAAGATGCAGGCGTTTGCCCGGGACGTGCGCTCCGGCGCGTGGCGCGGCTTCACCGGCCGGCGCATTCGGGCAATCGTCAACATCGGCATCGGCGGGTCGGACTTGGGCCCGGCCATGGCCTATGAAGCCTTGAAATTTTACACCCAGCGGGATTTAACCGTGCGCTTCGTTTCCAATGTCGATGCCACGCACCTGGTGGAGGCTACGCGCGACCTGGCTCCCGAGGAGACGTTGTTTGTTGTCACGTCGAAAACGTTTACCACCCAGGAAACGATGACCAATGCGCAGAGCGCGCGGGCTTGGTGCCTGGCGGCGCTGAAGGATGCGAAGGCCGTGGCGCGCCATTTTGTGGCCGTATCCACGAACGCCAAGGAAGTCGCGCGGTTCGGCATCGATCCGCAGAACATGTTCGAGTTCTGGGATTGGGTGGGGGGGCGCTATTCGCTGTGTTCGGCGGTGGGCCTGGCGCTGATGGTGGCTATTTCCCCGGAAAATTTTCTGGCAATGCTGGACGGTTTCCATGCCATGGACCGTCATTTTGCGCAGGCGCCGCTGGAACGCAATCTGCCCGTGATCCTTGGTCTCCTGGGGATCTGGTATAATAATTTCTTCGGGGCCGCGACGCATGCCGTCCTGCCCTACGATCAATACCTCTGCCGCCTGTCCGCCTATCTTCAGCAGGCCGACATGGAAAGCAACGGCAAATCGGTGGACCAGCAGGGGCGGCCCGTCGACTGGCAAACCGGGCCGGTCATCTGGGGCGAGCCGGGCACCAACGGCCAGCACGCATTTTACCAGTTGATTCATCAGGGCACCAAGCTGATCCCGGCGGATTTCATCGGGTTTACCCGGTCGCATAATCCGGTGGGCGATCAGCATGCCAAGCTGATGGCGAATTTCTTTGCGCAAACCGAGGCCCTGGCATTTGGGCGCCCAGCCGCCGAGGTGGCGGCGCAGGGGGCGCCGCCCGAACTTGTGCCGCACAAGGTTTTTGAGGGCAACCGCCCGACCAATACGATTCTGGCGGATGACTTGACGCCGGCCGTGCTGGGCGCGTTGATTGCGCTTTATGAGCACAAGATTTTTACGCAAGGCATAATCTGGAATATTTTCTCTTTTGACCAGTGGGGGGTGCAACTGGGCAAGGAGCTGGCCGGCAAAATCCTGCCCGAGCTGACCGCGAAAGCCGAGCCGGAATTGCGGCACGATTCGTCAACGAACGCGCTGATCCGAAGATACCGGCAGGCTGTAGACCGTGGGCCGTAGGCTGAAGGTGGAAGACAGGCTGATGACTGCAGACTGAAGACTGATTCTGATCCACAGCCGACAGTCCACGGTCTACGGTCGTTTCAGGATGGAGCGAGCGAAGGGATTTGAACCCTCGACATCTACCTTGGCAAGGTAGAGCTCTACCACTGAGCTACGCTCGCTTGTGCGAAAACAGGTATATCCTTGGCAGAAATATCGAATATTTGCAAGGAATATTTTATTGCGTTTCATTATAGGCCGCGGACTGTAGTCTGCGAACCGGTGACGAATGCCGGTCCGCAGTCGGCCCCCTGTGGGCTGACGCCCGCTTAATTTCCATGCAGGTTTATACACAATGATTGCGCGTCCCGATGTTATGGCGGAAGAAAGCTCGCGGATTCCCGGGCAGGTGCGCGCTTTTTTTGGGGCTGACGGCGTATTGGCCAGGGCCGGCGCCGTGGGGGACGACGGTTTTGCGTTCGAAGCCCGGCCCCAGCAAATGGACATGGCCGATGCCGTGGCCGCGGCGATTCTCAAGCCGGAACACCTGGCGGTTGAGGCCGGCACGGGGGTCGGCAAAACCTTTGCCTATCTGGTGCCGCTCATTCTGCTGGCCAAGGAACAACAGCGGCCGGTGGCCGTTTCCACTTATACCATCAATCTCCAGGAACAATTGGTCTTGAAGGATTTGCCCTTTCTCCAGCGGCGCCTGGGTCTGGATTTCAAGGTTGCTTTGTGCAAGGGCCGCGCCAATTATCTGTGCCTGCGCCGCCTGGAGCGCGCGCGCCACTCCAGCGGCGACCTCTTTAACAAGGCCCAGGAACGCGAACTCGCGCGCCTGCGCCGCTGGGCCGATGAAACCCGGGACGGAAGCCTTTCGGAGTGGACGACGGACGACGGACGACAGACGCCGGACGACGGACGGCAGACGGCAGACCGCACCTGCAGGATGCAGAATGCAGAGGTCGGAAATCAGCAATCGGAAATCGGCAATCCGCAATTAGAGCGCGCGCCGCACGCGCTTTGGAGTCAGGTCTGCTCGGAGCACGATAACTGCCTGGCGCGCAAGTGCCCGCATTACGCGCGCTGTTTCCTGATGAAAGCCCGCGCCCGGGCATTCGATGCCGAAGTGCTGGTGCTCAATCACCACTTGTTTTTTTCCGACCTGGCCTTGCGCGAAAACGGCAAAGGGCTCCTGCCGGCCTTCGATACCCTCGTGCTGGATGAGGCCCATTGCCTGGAAGATACGGCCAGCGAACATTTGGGGCTGCGGCTTTCCCAGGCCGGCTTCGAGCACTGGCTCCGGCGCCTCTATACCCCTGAGACCGGCAAAGGGTTGCTGGCGGTGCTGAAGGAAAGCGAACTTGCCCACGAGGCGTCCCGCATGTGGGAGGACGTCGAACATTTTTTTATGGAAGTCAAACAGTGGGCGCACCTGGAGGCGAAGGATAGCCGGCGCATTGTGCCTGAGCCGCTGGTGTTCGCCACGCTCCTTGGCGCCCGCCAGGAAAAAATCGCCCTGGCGGTCAAGCGTGTGGCCGAAGCCCTGAAAGATGCCGATCTTCAAGTGGAACTGACTGCCGTTGTCCGGCGCGGATTGGAAATGTGCGCCGCGCTGGATATGTTTCTGAAGCAGACGGCCGATAATCATGTCTATTGGGTGGCCTGCGAAGGCACGCGCCGCCGCCAGTGGGTGTTGTATTCCGCGCCGATCGCGGTCGCGCCAATTCTCGAAAAAAAACTTTTTGCAGCCTGTTCTTCCGTGATCCTGACCTCGGCGACGCTGGCGATGAATGGCGGAGGACAGAGGACGGAGGACGGAGGACAGACGGCGGAGGGCGGACAACGGACGAAGAACAAAGAACGAAGAGCCCCCCTGCGCGAAGCCGCTGCGGCGGAGAAGGCGAAGAGCGATTCGCCTTTGGCCTATTTCCGGAACCGAATCGGGGCCACGCCGTGCCGGGAGATGGTCGTGGGGTCGCCCTTTAATTATACCCGCCAGATGCGGGTTTATATTGTCGGCGACATGCCCGATCCCAACGATAAGGCGGCTTTTACGGCCGCGGCCACACGGGCCGTCCGCTACTTTGTTAAAAAAACGCAAGGCCGCGCCTTTGTGCTGTTTACCAACGCCGAGATGATGAAAGCGGTGGCGCGGGATTTGGAACCGTTTTTCGAGGCAGAGGGCATTATGCCCCTGGTGCAGGGAACGGGGCTTTCCCGGCATGCGATGCTGGATCGGTTCCGGCGGACGAACGTCGGAGGACGGATGACGGAGGACGGACGACAGACGGCGGAGGGCGGAATTCTGCAATCGGCAATCAAAAACCAAAAATCAAAAACAGGCAATTCTTCCGCCGTCTTGTTCGGGTTGGACAGTTTCTGGATGGGCGTCGATGTGCGTGGCGAGGCGCTGAGCAATGTGATCATCGTGCGCCTGCCGTTTGCCGTGCCCGACGAGCCCGTGATCAAGGCCCGCATGGAACGGATCAAAGCACAGGGCGGCAATCCGTTCAGGGAATATTCCCTGCCGGAGGCGATTCTTAAATTCCGGCAGGGTGTGGGACGTCTGATCCGGACCGGCACGGATGAAGGCATCGTTGCGATCCTGGATCCGCGGATTGCGAGCAAATGGTATGGCCGGCTCTTCCTGGCCGCCATCCCCGAATGTCCCGTGGATGTCCTGCAACTCAATGATCCGCAAGTCGAGGACTGTGAGTCGTAGTCGGCGGGCCGTGTGTATTAAAATTGCCTTGATCGGCAGCTGGTGAAGGTTGTAGGGCAAAATTTTTCGTTGTTTTTTTTGGGTTGGTTGGTGCAGGCATGCGGCATGCATTTCGTTCGATAATTTCGGCCGATTTTGGCGCATCTGCCGGCTTGCCGCGTTTGCGCGGATACATATCCAGCACGGCACGCGGTGCGCCGCCATCTGCGCCAAACTTGCCCGAAATTATCGAATCCCGCCGGACGGTGGGCGCCGAAATGCACGCCGCGGACACCATCGCGCCCGCAGCCCTGGCGCGATATCCGACCCCAGAACAACTATACGGCCGTTGTTTCTGACCGTGACTGGTTCACAACGGCAAAACTTCGGTAAGTTTCTTGAATATATTTTGTTGTATATACGTTGGTTTGAAATTTTGGGCTTTTTTAATATAGATTGAATAAATTTGTCTTGCATCCCAAATGGCAAAAAAATAAAAAATATTGGTTGCTTGTATGTTGGCGAGATGCTATGCTTCCGAATAGCAGTTTTAGAGCCGTTTTGGGGTGTTAGACGTGTAATATTGATGGCAGCGTTCGCGATTAACTCATCGCCATGAATTCTATATTTGTCGACTCCAATAAATCTCGCTCCGTGCTCCGCCATGGCCCTGCGCAGCAGCGAGTCGGTTTGAACTCCTTCCGAGCCCGTTTTGGCTCTATCCTCGGGGCTTTTCTTCTCCTTGCCCTTGCTCCAAGTGCGGTCTTTGCGGATGAAAACATAACATATTATCTTGGTATTGTAACAAATGTGCCGGGAAGTATTTGGGCGACAGAGCGTAGCCGTATTCAAACAATCGCAAAGTGGGGAATTGCTTATTATGATGCGGTTTGGCCAACAAACAATCACATGGATACTGTGTACACTGTTAGGGCGGATGTTAGTCCGTGGACAATTAAATTTCTTACGATAACTAATTATTATGTTCCCCAAGATCAGATTATTTATGCTATCGGTGCCAACCAAATTCTGACTAATTTATACATCCCATATTCCAACACATTATCGGTGACGATCGCGGGGACCAATGGTATGTCTTCGCCGGTTGTCTGGAGTTTTTCGGAGCGCCCCAACGAGTTTCTTAATTCGAGCGCGTATTCAAATAAAACTTTCTATACCAATAACATCTTGCTCTCGCCGATTCCGACCGGCCAGTATACGGTGGTGTTTCAGGATGTGGCAGGCTATAAGACGCCTTCAGGTTCAACCACTGGTACCAATATCGATAACAGCCCGTCGACCAATATCATTACCGGAATCTATGAAAGGGTGTGTGGAACGATTACGGTTACAGTCAGTCCAACAAACGGATCTTGGTCGCTCACTCCTCCCTCTGATTTTGCAAGTTTTAGTAACAATAGCAGCGCCTTGAGCGGCACAAGTAGTAAAACGCTAACCAATATGCCGGTCGGTGCCTATACAATCAAATATGACCCAATAGCTGGTTATGTCTCGCCTCCTAATCAAACTCAAACCAGTACCACTATAAACACAAATCTGGCATTTAATGGGCTGTATGCACTTGGATTGAGTTCGTTAAAAGTTCAGTTTGCGCCCATACCGGTTCAGTCTCCGGCTCGTTGGTGGGTCTATGATGAGTCGGAATCTATAGACTATGGCCCTTTTAGTCACAATGATATCAAAAGTTTAACTTCCTCAAATTATTACAATGTACGTTTTAGTACTTTAAACGATTATTATGTCCCTGACGTTTCGAATTTGGATGTATTTATTGGGAATCTAACCATACTTAACACATATAAACCTTATACAAACGATTTATATATTACGACAATTGATGAGCGCACTAACATAATAAGTGCGCCATGGACAATTATTTCTTGGCCGGGCGAATTTACGAATTCAACGGCGTATATCAATCAAGGGACGAATGGGTCGGCGTATGAGGAATATGCTTCAGTTCCGACCGGAACGTATAGGATTGCTTATCACAGCATGACGGGTTTCTTTAGTCCTGTGCCAGCTGTACAGACCGTTACGGTGGAAGGGGCGTCGAGTGGAGATTTTACAGGCAGGTATACACGTGCCTGTGGAACGATTACGGTTACAGTCAGTCCAACGAATGGGGCATGGTCATTTACTACATTTCCGACAAATTTTTCGGACTACAACAGCCCAAGCGCATTAAGTGGCACAAATGGTAACACAATAACCAACGCGCCAGTAGGTGTTTACACGATCCGCTATTATGATATAGGCAGTCCCTACGTTACCCCGCCCGACCAGACGCAAACAAATACAGCGGTAATAGGCAGGACTAATTTACTTTTTACGGGCACATACACTACAAATGCTCAAAGTCGACTGACTGTGGATTTTATTCCACTGGCAGTTCAACCGCTGGCACGATGGAAAGCTGGCGTTGCCACGCCGTTGTGGTTAAATCACCATCAATCTGTTCTTTTGGAGAATGGTTATGATTATTTAATACAGTACTCAGCTGTGAAAGATTACTGGTTGCTAGACGGTTACACGCTTACAAATATGTTTGGCGACATAACAATAACCAACACGTATCATCCTTATACCAACTCTCTTAACGTGGTAGTTACCGGCATAACTGATGGTGCAAGTGCCATGTGGTCAGTTGAGCCGTTTGACAACTTTACGAATAGTAGTGCTTATAGCGTAACCTACACAGGGTCCCGGTTTCTTTCTCCTATTCCCACGGGAACTTATACAATCGTGTTCAGTAACTTATACGGGTATACCAAGCCGCCAAATATTGTAGCCAATATCACGGGTGCGCAAAAGCCAACTGTTGTTGGCTCGTATGTTCGCAAATTGGTTCCGATTACAGTTAATGTTGACCCCACAAATGGTGCATGGCAGTTTTCTGATAATCCTCCGGATTTTACTAATTACAGCAGCAGCGCTTTAAGCGGGACGGGTAATGCCACATTAACAAATGCTCCTTTCGGGTCTTATACAATTACATTTTTAGATACGGTGCCCGGATATGGTCCGCCTGTTCCTCCCACGCAAACCAAGACAAATGAGCCATTTCATTTCATAGGACAATACGTTAGGGGCTGGCGATTAACGGTGCATGTTGTAACAGCGGCGGACACTAACTTGGCAGGTTTGGGCTTTGGCACTTGTAGTATTTCTCCCTCAACAAACAGCTTGTTCGATGGGGTTGAATCTTGGTATTTCAGCAAATCCGGCAGTCCGGACATCACTATCTTAGGCATTCCAGCTACAAACATGGCCTTCGCAAACTATTTCTTTAAATGGAGCGGAGCCATTGGCGCCATGTCCCCTAATCAAAATCCGATTGTTGTTACAATGAATCAGGATCGGCAAATTCAGCTCTATTTTAGCCGTGCTTGGGGCACGAACGACAATGTGGGTGATATTGATGGGGATGGTTTGCCGGACGTGTGGGAATTGGCTAAAGGACTTGATCCGATGTCTGATAAAGGCGATAACGGAGCGGCTGGAAACCAGGATTTAGATTTCATTCCCAGTTCTAGTATGGACCCACCTTGGTACGTACTGCTTGTCACCAATCTCAGTTCCTATTCCGATCAGGGCGGAAATGCCGGTTATCCTTTGCTTCGTAATCGCCTACTTACAAAGGGACAGGCCTATTATCAGCCTGAAAGTCTTGGTTATGCCAATGGCGTGCCTTTTAATAATTTTTTAGAGTGTCGCGGTTTGGATGGTTACTACCTGAACAATACGCCGCCGGGGCTATCTTACTCCTCGCCCTATGGCGATGACCCCCTGACCGATCCCAAGAATGATGATACCGATGGCGACGAAATGACTGATGGCTGGGAATATTATTTTTGGTATTGGCGCTCCGCTAACGCTTACGCCATAGGCGTTACTAATAGCGCCAATTTGGATTGGGTCTTAATTTCACCCAGCATACAGCGATATCTTTCGCCGCATGATAGCAGCTTCGATACCGATGGAGATGGTAGTCAAAGCGGCGGCAATGACCTTTACGAATTCCAGAATGGCACCGATCCGACGCATTGCGATACGGATGGCGATGGTATGGATGATTATTGGGAAATCCAGTATTTTGGGGTCAGCAATGCGTTGGATTATGTTAACTGGCGTGTAAATCTCGATGGCGATTATTATGCCGTGTCGTCCAATCGTTTGGTGCTGGCCACCGGCATGGGTGGAACGGCATTTTCCGATGATGTCTGTTACATCGGGGCGTCGAATGCGCCGTCCGGCGTTTGGGTAAATACCTATACCAATACCGGCTCGAATATCTTCGATCTCTATCAAGACACCGTCATTAAGGCGACCGTGGCGTTGGTCAATCGTCATTCCGGGAGCAACTATGCCGCCAACACGGTTTACTATGGCACAAATAGCGGGTTAGGCGTTTTCCAGCAGGGTTATCCCGTCTGGGTGGATATGAACGGCAATTCGAATTACGATGCCGGAGTGGACGTTGCCATCATTAATCCCCCTCTTAAGCACGAACAGGTTTATCTCATGGCGCCGGAAGATCCTTTCCCGGGGGTTACAAGTTTCGATCCGCGCACGGCTTGGGCCGTGACGCAAACAGTTGCTTTCGCAGCTCAGCATCCCAATACCCAGCCGTATAACAATTATCAGGAATACTTGGGCGGCGACTTTGTAGGACGCCTGTCGTGGGATGCCGGCGGGCGCATGCTGCGGCTGAATGACGATGACTTGGCGCTGGTCCGCACCAGTTACACTAATCCGAACAACCGGGATACGGATGGCGACATCATGGAGGATGGGTGGGAGTTATATGTCGGGCTGGACCCGAATTATGCGGGTGATGCCGGCTTGGATCCCGATGGAGACAAGCTGGTTAACAGCGAGGAATGGGCGAATGTCTACAGGACGGGGTTTGTCAACACCAACGTTACCATCGGAGCGACCGATCCGGGGGTGTTGGTTGCCCCGTCTCCCAATGACCCGCATCCCAGGGATACCGATTGGGATGGGATCGGCGATGCTGCCGAGCACGCGACGAATACCACCTGCGGCACTGCCTGGGATACCGATGGCGATGCCATGCCTGACGGCTGGGAGCTTTATGCGGGCGCTAATCCGATGGTTGCCGATTCCGATGTCGATTTGGATGACGATGGGATTGATAATTTCCAGGAATATTGGACGGGTACCGTTGACGAATGGCAGTGTTGCGATGCCGCCTGGGGCGCCTCGTTTGTTGTCCGCAGGAGTATGGCCTGGGATACCCCTTCGATTACTACGCTCTTTAACCGACACTTCATGCCGCCGGATTTCCTTACGGACGGCTGCTTCATGTATTACAATGATCTGGATATCGATATCGATAGCTTGCGCACGAATTTCCCGGCCATAAAAGGCGTTACCGCTAAATACGAGACAGCGTATTTGCAGTATCACACGACTTTGGCAAACAAGCCGGATACCGATGGCGATGGAATGGATGATTTCTGGGAGGTCTATCATGGCCTGAATCCTTGCAAGGGAACCTTCGATATGATGCAGCCGGCGCCTGCTTCTCCTGGTGGCTATAGGTGGACTCGGCTCCTGGATGCCGTCGACGATGTCGATGCCGATCCGAGTTTGGCGGGATTCCAATTTGGAACTCGTCCTGCGTATGGCGGCGTAGCTTTCAGTTCTCTCGGCCAAATGGTTGATCATGTTAATAGTTTTGGCACAAATCGTGGCTTTGCGGTTTACAGTATGATTGGCCCGTTCAATTTCGGGCTCCAGCAGATGGATCCCGACGGCGATGGTCTCCCTAACCTCGAAGAATACTCGTATAGTCCGTATCGAACTTTCTATCATACGGACCCGACGCCAATCTGGCGGACCGATACGCGGGATGAAAATAGTTTTGTCTATAATAACTACACAGTAGATTCATTGGGAACCATTTTTGGTGGGACCTTGGCAGTCCATCCTTTCCGCATAGAAGAGGTGGAAGGCTACGATACCGATAATGACGGGGTCGGGGATTATGCCGAAATAAATTCCACTGCCGGCGAATTGGGTAATAATCCGCTGGATGAACGCAATCCGATTCGCAATCGGGCGCTGTACGTTAATGGCTCAAGCGATTTTGCGCGCACACTGGATTCCTGGTCAACTTTTTCGGAATCATTCCTGACCAGGTTCTGCGTCGAGGCCTGGATCAAGCCGGATAACCCGGGGCGCCCCGGCGATCAGGTTATCTTCGAAAAAGCGGCTTTGTATAGCGATCCGTACAACACTTCCGCCACGATAGTGGGCGCTAATTTCCGCTTGGGGATTATCAACGGCCTGCCCTACGTGTCATACAATGGGCGCGGCGCACTGCGCACATATCAAGCCACGGCCAAGGTGTATAGTTTGACTGCGGGCGTTTGGGCGCATCTTGCCGGGGTGTACGATGGCACCACCTTGACGCTGTATGTCAATGGCGAGTACAGCATGTCGGTTCGCACCACGGAATTGCCGGTCAATGGTGTAAACGCATCGTTCCCCGAAGGCGGAACGAATTTCCTGGTTAGACCGTCTGGTCATTCCATGATGATCGGCGCCCGCGATCTGACCTGCGGGGCGGGTGTTCCAAATTATGATCTCATTACAGGCGCGCTTATCCCAATTAAGCCCGCGAATTATTATGGCGGTTGCATTGATGAGGTTCGCGTTTGGAATGGCGCGCGCACCCAGGCTGAAGTGATTGCCAATAAAAACAGAATTATTCCGCGGTCCGAGATGACAAATTCGCCCTTGGTGTATTATTACTCCTTCGATGATGTCCAGGATCCCTTGCATCGTAATCGCTCCGGCGCTTTGGATGAGCCGGTTGCGCCTTTCGGGTTGACTAATTTGGATGTGACCATGAGTTTCCATCCTCCCATGTATTGGTGGGCTTCGTATCCCTTGCGGTCGACGGTGTATACCGGTTTGGGTGGAGCGTATAATTACCTGGTTTCCGCCGCTGACCATGTGGGGCATATGAGTCGCGTGCCGGCCTTGGATGATTATTACCATTTTTCAAGTAATTATTTGGGCACTAACGGCATCTCCGTTCTGGACGATTACAACAATTTCAGCAATCCATACCAATTTTCGTCAGTGTTTTCGTTTGATCTATGGTCTAGTTTCAACTTTTATTGGCCGAACATTAACAGCGATATGGTTCTCTTTACGGGCGCCCGCAGTGTGACAACCAATTCGTGGCTCGTGGGGATCGATCCTGCCAATCCTGATTCGACCGATACGGATGGCGACTGTCTGCCGGATTGGTGGGAGCAGCTCTACGGCCTCGATCCCAACGATGCCGCCGGCGACAACGGCTCTTGGGGCGATCCGGATCATGACGGGCTCAATAATCTTGCGGAATACCAAGCGGGCACCGATCCGCTCAATTCCGATACATGGGGCACCGGCATCGGCGACTATGACATTCCCCGCGGTGTGTACTCCCGCACCTATGGTGAAATGTATACCGATGGCGATGGCATGCCGGATTACTGGGAAAGCATCAACGGTCTCGATCCGCAGAAATACGATGCCAACCTTGACTTGGATGGCGATGGCTGGAGCAACTATGCCGAATATCAGGCCGGCACCGCCCCGAACAATGCAAGCGATTATCCGCAGCCTTTGGTGTCCGGCGTTGCCAATTATTACGGCACCAAGACCGGCACGCTCCTGTTCAACGACTACAATATAAATACGATGGATGGGGTACCGGTGTTCCAGCAACAGGGCGCCGATAATTTAATCACCGAAACGATCGGCACGGCGGACGGTTCGCTTTATTTCACCGGAAAATTGCCGCTGGCGCCCATCGATCAATCCACGGTTGTCACTCTGTCGGCGACGGCCGGCACAAATTCGGTTGTGGTCACCTTTACCTTCACGGGGCCGGGAGAATATACCTATTCCGGACCGGGCACGGATTATGCCGCGGCGCTCAATTACGTGACCGGCAGACTGACTTTGCGCTGGGCTTCCACGGCGGTTCCTGTGCGTGGGGCAAATGTTAGCGTGGCGTATAACTATGTCAACCGGAGTGCATCGGCATTCAGTATGCGCGGATTTAAAGAGGGCGAGTTCTATCTCTCGGCTTTGATGGATCTGAACGGCAATAAGAGTTACGATGCCAATGAGCCGTTTGGCATCATGGATGACCAGCCGTTTTATCTCTCATACTCCAGCATATCCGGTCTTCGCGTCCTGGTTACCGAGACTCGTCCCGGATTCGGCCGCTTTGCCTGGACAGCCTCGTCAGCATCGACGAACGCCTATCCGGTGACCATCAACAAGATCAGCGAAAGCGGCGCTCCCACGGTCGTTCAGCGTTCGATGATTTATCCGCGCAATTACTTCCACGAATGGGATTTCCACTTGGCAGGCATTGATGGGCTTATGGCCGGCACCTACCAGTGGTGGATGAACTCGCAAAGCGGCACATTCAAGATCACGTGGCCGACAACCTTGGCGACACCTTCCCTGGTATATCCGCGCGGCGCCACCCTGTATTATGCCCAAAATCAGTTTGCCTGGACCATGGATCAGAACTGTCCCAAGGCGCATTTCCAGGTTGCGCGTCAGGCCACCGACGGCGGTTTGGCCATGATTATGGATAAATATATCCGCGCGCCGTGGATGGATTCGAACGGCACCTTCTGGGGCTGGCTGGATGAATATGCCAGCGATTGGGGCAATGGCGTTTATTACTGGCGGGTTGCCGGCTGGACACCCCAGGGCGAAAGCGCCTGGTCGGATATGCAAACGTTCCATATCGATTTGTCATCCACCAATTCCTGCTGGGTTAGCGGCGATATCTATTATTTCGGCAAGGCGCCAGCCACGAAGATTATGCTGGAAGCCTTCGATAATCGCGGCTTTGGCGGACGCCCGGTGGCGCGTATGACCCTGACGCCACCGGCCAGTACCGGGTGGGTGAAGTGTTCCTATACCATGCGCGGTCTGGAAAAAGGCACCTACTATGTGCGCGCCTTCCTCGATGTTACCCCTGCCAGCAGTACGGAATCAAATCGAAGGCTGGATAACTGGGAATCGGTCGGATTTTATCGCGATCCGAACAATTCGTACCAGGCCGGCTTGGTCAATCTCAGCGATGCGCAACATGTCGAAAATGCCAGGATAATTATCCGCGACAGGGATACCGATAATGATGAATTGCCCGATGCTTGGGAAATGGCCTACTTCGGCAATCTGAACCAGACCGGCGATATGGACTACGATGGCGATGGCGAATCCAACCTGGATGAGTACATCAAGGACGGCGTCAATCAGAATCCGGCCAACTGGGATAACGATGGCGACGGATTGGCCGACGGTTTGGAGTCGAGCTATAACGGCGCAGCATTTGGATTTGGCCACAGCGCAAAATCGGTTGGCATGGTGCTTAATCCCAATGTCTGGGATACGGATGGCGATGGCTATTCCGACGGCGCCGAACTTCTGCGCTACCATACCGATCCGCTGGATCCAACCAGTTATCCGGCCTACCGTCCGCTCTGCACGGATGCCTGGCCCAGCCCGGGCGATTATGACGGCGATGGCCGCAGCGATGTCGGGATTTTCGATTCCAAATCCGGTGTCTGGAGCGTGATCACCATGGCTGGCAAGTCGATGGTTCTGCCGTTTGGTAATACGCAGGCCCAGCCGATGGTGGGCGATTATACCGGCGATGGGTGTTCCGAATTCACGTTTTATGAGCCCAATCCCGGTCTGTGGACCATTTATACCTTGAGTGGCCAGTCTGCGTCCCTGCAATTGGGTGGGGCCTCCATGTTGCCCGTGTCTGCGGATTATACCGGCGATGGGCGCGCGGATTTGGCCGTGTTTGACGCCGCCCATGGCGTCTGGCATATTTACAACATTTGGAGCGGAGCTCTATGTTCCCTCCCGTTCGGCTCGCCTGGAATGATTCCGGTGCCCGGAGATTACAACGGTGATGGCGCCGCCGATCTGGCGGTTTACGATCCGGTCACGGGTAATTGGCTGCTGGGGTGCTACCACAAGTATTACAAGACTTGGACAACATACAGCGGCACGCTGGGCGGTCCGACATGGATGCCCGTGCCGGGCGATTACGATGGCGACGGCCGCAACGATGCCTGCTTGTTCGAGAGCAAAACCGGACGCTGGATGCTGTTTACCCTGGCCGGTCAGTTCATGCAGGGAACCTTCGGCTGGAACGGGTGCGTGCCGGTGCCGGGCGATTACGATGGCGATGGCCGTAGCGACTTGGCCCTTTATGACACGAATACCGGCATGTGGTATATCTACTGTATGAGCGGCGCCTATTACGAAGGCCTCTTTGGCTGGTCGGGTGCAATGCCGATGGTAAAGTGTCGTTGACACGGGAATGGCAAAGTTATTGAACGAGACAGATCGATTGACTGCAAATCAATAAGCTAAATTGTTTCCGCATTGTTTAGGTTGACGTAATCAAAGAGGAGTTCCCAATGAAAGTATTTATGCAGTTCATCGGTCTGACCTTCTGTGTGCTGGCCTTGGCCGGTTGCGAATGGTCTTCTGGAGGTGGCGTTACGTCGTGGGATGATAGCGGCAACTGGGTGGACTTTAGCGGCGCCTACAAAGCTTCCGACGGCAACGTGCTTGTGCGCGCGTTCGGCAGCACAGCCACGACCACAAATACGACTTATACGACTAACACGGTTGCCAGCGAGTATCTTTCGACGGGCAATGGCACACTTACGGCTTTCAACGGACAACTTGCGTATAGGCCCGTGCGCGGGTCGATGACTATTTTCACGATTGGCGGATATCGCTTTACCGACAGTGCCTCTCTCACGGCCGACACGGTTTCGTTGGCGGTTACGCCGGCAGATGGTTCCACCGGTACATTCAATTACAGTACCCGGGCTTGGGCGCTGACTTTCCCGGCGCCGTTGGCCGACGGCACCCAGATCCTGGCCACGTACCAATACGCTTCTTCGGAACAGGTCATCAATCCCATCCAAGGCAATCATGGCAGCGCCATATATTCGTTCGTTGTGTATCAGACTGGCAATAAACTCCAGATTACGGACAGTAACGGCGCGACTTATGAAGGCATTTTGGGCACCGTGCGCACGACGGCTGGCAAGATAATCGATCCGGACGATACAACCACGACGTTGCCGACTTCAGGGCCTGTTGTGGCGCAGTTCAGCGCTTCAGGCGTTTCGCAGGGATATAATGTTACACTCGTCGGTGTTCTGCAGGGAACGCTTACGAGTGCTACGTCGCTTGCCAATCGCAGCATGACGGCCACATTCATCGAATCCGGCGGCTACGAGGCCGGCGTAACCGCTGTGGCGAACTAAAAATTGAAGGATGGATGCCAGGCTACGGATAGCGGATGCCAGTCATGATCGTAAGGACTGGCTGCACGGAAATTGATTTATTCGTATTTCTTGTGATACTTCGGGGTCTTGTCATCGTCTGCGCTTGTTGACTTGCTTCCGCTTTCTTCCTGAACTTTCTTCTCAGTCGTCTGTTGTTTGGCGTCTGGCGACCGGCTCCGATCTTCTGCCTTCGCCGGTTCGGCTTCTGTCGTCGGATGTCCGCCGTCTGTTTTCTGATCCTGGCTTTCCACGTAATTCATCTTCAAACTCATCAGTGTATCTTTGAGTAATCTGGTTTCCTCGGCATCCAGGTTGCCGCGCGTCCTGGCCTCCAGCATATCCAGCATGTCGATGGTAGCTTGGGCGGCTTCCAGGTTGATTTCCGCCTTGCCGGTGCTGGGGTCGACCAGTTTGCCCATCTGCTGAATTGCCGACATTGCCAGCATCGAGACCAGGTGCATGAAGAGGGCCTTGTTGATGTCCGTCTGAGATTCGCTCATGGCAGGTTTCCTTTCTTTGAATCTTGTGCTGCGTTCCTAAATCGGCATTGGCGTGGCTCTGATTGACAGATCTTTGGCAACAAATATTTGTTTGGCGTCCTTTCCGGACCTTTCCCGCACGGTTAAAAAACGCAGCGGGATCCTCTGGGATGCAAAGTGGCGCTTATTTGGCTTCCGGCATCACGACAACTTTGACCGCTTTTTCCGGCGCCAGCAACGTGGCCGCCGCCTGACGAACACTGCTCGCGGTTAGCCCCAGTATCCGTTTTTCCAGCGTAAATCCATAACCGTAGCCTAAGCCGTATAACTCGTTGAGCGCGCATTCAAAGGCGATTTCGCCGCTCAGTTGCAGCCGCTGCTGGTGATTGGCGATGAGTTGGGCCTGTGCCCGTTCGAGTTCCTCGGCGCGCAGCCCCTGCGTCGTTACCCGCTCGATTTCGGCTTGCATCAAGCCTTGGACACGGGCCACTGCTCCGGTATGTGTGCCCGCATAAAGGGCCACGAAACCAGGTTCCAATCCCGGCCTTTGGATGACACCGGTATAATATACCAGGCCCTGTTCATCCCGAATGCGTGTCATCAGGTCGGAGGAAAGTCCGTTCATGGCTTCCTGCAAAACATCAAGTGCATCGCGGCGGGGATCCTTTAAATCGATTCCCGGAAATCCCGTCAATATGATGGTTTGCTCCTTTGGAATCGTGCGGACCACCTTTTGCGGCAGGTTAGGCTTGGGCAGATTATGTTCCGGTACAGGTCGCGCTCCGGCGGGAAACCGGCTCAGAAATCGTTCGGCAAGCGCACGGGCGTCGTCCGCCGCGATGTCGCCGAAGATGGCCAGTACGGCGTTGCCGTTAACCATTATTTTGGCATGGTAATTCTGCAAGTCCTGCCGTGACAATTCCTGAACCGAGGTCTGCGTGCCCTCAGGACTGAAGCGGTAGGGATGCCCGGGAAAGAGGGACTGTCGCAAAGCTTCCTGAGCCAGGAACATGGGCGCCTCGCGCTGTTGCTTAATCGCGGCCAGTTGAATTGTCTTTTGCTTGGCCACTTCGTCGGGCGCAAAGGCGGGATGCAACAGGCAATCCGCCATTAAATCCATGAACGCTTCGGCGTCTTCCTTCAGGCAACGCGCCTTGAGACCGCAGCTGTTTTGCCCGGAAAATGACGAAAGGCTTCCGCCGCGCGATTCCACCAATCCGGCTATTTCCTGAGATGATCGGCGCGTGGTGCCGTGCGTCATCAACTCCGCCATCAGCAACGATATGCCGTTATTGGTTTCGTTTTCATATAATAGTCCGCCGCCACAGACTAACTGGAAATCGACAAAGGGAAGTTTGTGGTCCGTGCGCGTCAGCAGGACCAGGCCGCTGGCCAGGATCGTTTTCTGAACGGTGTTGGTGAAATTGACGCCGGCTGGTTCCGCCAAAGGCGAAGCGATCTTCGGGTCGGTCTTCGATTTCCGAGCGATGCCCTCTGTGACGGGCTTCTCGGGCATCAAGACGGCCTTGGTCAGGTTGTCGTCCCTTAGATAACGTTGCGCAATGGCGGTTAGGTTGGAAGGGGTTATGCCGCGCAGGCGCCGCAGGTATACTTGGAAAAAAACAGGTGTGCCGGCATAAAATTCACCTGAGGCGATTTGGTCGGCCTGGCCGTGCATTGTCTGAAATGCGTCGAGCGTTCCGGTCAGCATCTGCCGGCGCGCCTTCTCGATTTCCTCCGGGCTGAATGGCGTGTTTGTATAGCGCGCGATTTCGTCTTCCAATGCCTGGGTCAGTGCCGGCTCGTTTGTCGGATCGAAAACGGCGCTGATGCCGAAAAGCCCGGCTTCGCGCGGCGTGAAGGACCAAGCTTCAATTTGAGAAACCAGCTTCTTGTTTTCCTTGATTGCGCAGGCCAGGCGCGAACTGCGTCCCTCGCCAATGACGGCCGCCAGGAGATCCAAGGCGGGTGCATCGGGATGGCTCAAAGGCACCGTATGCCAGGCCCACTCCAGGCGCGCGACGTTCCAGGCGCCTGCCTGGCGAGTGGTGCGCCGGCCGACCTGTTCCGGCTCGGTAGGCAGGACAACGGGCGGATAAGCGCGGCGCGGATACATGCCAAACTGTTTTTGGACTTCGGCGCGGACGTCGGCCATGTGCACATCGCCCACGATGGATACGATCATGTTATTGGGCAGGTAGTGGCGGTGGAAAAAGGCAAGCAGATCGGCGCGGGTTATGGTTTTGAAAACATCCTCGTACCCGATCACGGGAACCCGGTAGGGATGCACGCTGTAGGCCGTTTGCAAGAGGAGTTCGTTTACCCGTCGGCTGGGATCGTCCTTGCCCATGGCCATTTCGCGCAGAATCACGTCCTTCTCGCGCCGCCATTCGTCTTCCGGGAAGCAGGCGTTCATCACGGCATCGGCCAGCACGGTCAGGCCGGTTGCCCAGCGCGCCGCCGGCATGTCCACCAAAAAAACCGTGCGGTCCAGGGAAGTGTAGGCGTTGATATCGCCGCCCAGGTCGTTAATTGTGCGGCTGATGTTGCCCGGCGGCCGCTGCGGAGTTCCCTTGAAAATCATGTGCTCGATCAGGTGCGAAAGGCCCCCGCCTAAAAATTCCTGCTCATGCACGGCGCCGGCGCCGACCCAGATTTGGATGGACACCACCGGCGCGCTGGCATCCTCGCGCGCGAGCACGATCAGTCCATTATCCAGGACGAAGCGATTCACGCCGGAGGCAAATTGATCGAGCGCCGATTCCGGCAATGCCGGTTCTGTCGCGCCGTTGGTGGTGATACAACAAAGCCAGGCAAGCGAAATCAGGCGCCATGCGGACCAAGCGCCGGTTGAAGAGCGTAATTTTTGCATTTTGCCTGGCATGCAGTCATTCCGTGTGCTGGTCGTTCGGCGCCGATTCGTTCTGGCGGAATTTATGCGTTTTGCATTTCTTTTCCGGTTCGAACGGTGTGCGGAAGGCGGATGCAAAATCGTAGCCTTGGTCGAAGTCGCTCACCGAATCCTCGGCAGTTTTACCCAGGAACTTCTTGTTGACCAGGTTAAAGACAATCTGGCCGAAGTCCGCGCATTGCCGGATACCCCAGGTTTGCAGCACGGTCATGGCCAAGGGGCCGTATTCCTTGAGCGCATATTGGCGGATGCCTTCCAGGAGTTCGGCCGCGGTTACATGGCGCCCCGGCCCTTCCACCGGCTTTTTGAGCGACCGGGTTGTAAAATCCAGCGCTTCCCGGATGAAATGGTAGGAATCCGGAGCGTAACGTGGATCCTCCTTCAAAATCAGCTCTACAGCTTCTTCAAATGTGATCTTTCGCATTCTTAATTCCAAGTAGGCCTGTGTGGAATGGTTCGAGATTGCAGGCGTCTCGCGTTATCCAAGCGCATGCTTGATTTTCTCTCCCAGCGCAACCATCTCCTCGGTTTTTGAATAAGGGTGCGGAGTCCAATTCCAGTGATGGCCATCGGTGGCGAAACGGGGAATTACGTGAAAATGCAGATGGGGCACCATCTGCCCGGCTGCTTTCCCGTTGGCTTGCATCACGTTGACCCCGTCGGCCTTGAATGCGCGCAACTGCGCTTGCGCAATGGTTTGTACCACAAGGATCAGCTTTTGCAGGATGGCGGGGGGCGTTGCCGTCAGCGGATCGCAATGGAGCTTGGGAATGACCAACGTGTGCCCGGGGACAATCGGGCCGATATCCATGAAGGCCAGCGTGTCGACATCTTCGTATATCCTGCAGGCCGGCAGCTGACCCGCTACGATCTTGCAAAAGATGCAGTCGGTATTCATAGAAAATGCAAAATGCAGAAATTAGAATGGAGAACGGGGAAAAACACCAGCGACGGGGGCAGACAAGCAACCGCCACCTTCTTCATTCTGCATTCTTAATTCTTCATTTCTTGTCGGACAGTCCCTTTTCCTGCATGGCGGCGCGGCGGCTAAGGCGAACTTTGCCGCGATCATCCACGCCGATGCACTTGACCCACATTTGATCGCCGATC
This sequence comes from uncultured Verrucomicrobiota bacterium, assembly GCA_964617825.1. Classification (GTDB taxonomy): domain Bacteria; phylum Verrucomicrobiota; class Kiritimatiellia; order JAAZAB01; family JAAZAB01; genus VSJD01. Next base: position 66,391 of record CAZTWL010000010.1, on the reverse strand, counting down.
TTGCAGATATCCTCCACGGAATTTACGCGGAAATCGGCCAGTTCGCTGATGTGCACCAAGCCGTCGCGGCCCGGGAAAATCTCCACAAAGGCGCCGAATTCCTTGATGCCTGTCACCGTGCCGTTATAGATCACGCCTTCCTCGGCCTCGGCCGAGACCAGGCTGACTTCGCGGAGGGCCATATCCATCGAGGCCTGATTGGTGCTGAAGATGCTGACCGATCCGTCATCCTCGATATCGATCTGGGTCCCGGTGATTTCCGTGATGCGGCGGATATTTTTGCCGCCGGGGCCGATCAAGGCGCCGATCTTCTCGGGATTGATTTTAACGACCGAGACGCGGGGCGCGTAAGGCGACATTTCTTTGCGCGGCGTTTCCAGGATCGTTGCCATGAAGTCCAGGATTTGCAGGCGGGCGACACGGGCCTTTTCGAAGGCCTGAGCCACCAGCGCCCAGTCGAGTCCGCGGATTTTCAGATCGACCTGGAACCCGGTAATGCCCTGACGCGTGCCGGCGACCTTGAAGTCCATGTCCCCGCAATGGTCTTCCTCGCCGACAATATCGGTGACCAGCACGGCGCGATTTTGACCGGTGAAAAGTCCGATGGATATGCCGGCAACGGGTTGACGGATGGGCACGCCTGCATCCATGAGCGCCAGGGTGCCGACGCATATGCTGGCCATGGAACTGGAACCGTTGGAGCCCATGATGTCCGAAACCATTCTGACGGTATAGGGATACTCCTGGGGCATGACGGCATCCAGCGAACGTTCCGCCAGCGCGCCGTGACCCTGTTCGCGCCGCCCGGTTGAGCCCAGCCGGCCAACTTCGCCTACGCAGTAAGGCGGAAAATTATAATGCAGCATGAATTTCTTTTCCACCGGGCCGCCGGTGATGGCGTCCAGCTTCTGAATGTCATCCTTGCTGCCCAGGGTTACGGAGCCAAGCGCTTGAGTCTCGCCGCGGCTGAAGAGGGCCGATCCGTGCGCCCGAGGAAGCAGTCCGACATCAGCGGCCAAAGGCCGGATCTCGTCGAAAGCACGGCCGCCGATGCGGCGGCCATTGACAAGCACGTTGGCTCGCACCGTTTCGATCTCCAACTCGTCGAACATGGCGCGAAATTGCTCGTCGGTCATTTCCGGGAATTTGGCCGCAAGATTCGTTTTCAGCATATCGCGAATCGTGCCAATGCGTTCCCGGCGCTCCTGTTTGCCCGCAATGCACAAGACTTCGGCAAGCTCGGAACCGGCCAGGCTGCGCGCCGCGACGATCAATGATTGGTCCTCGATTAGGTCGGTGACAACCTTGTCCGGACGTCCCAACTTGCGCCGCAATTCCAACTGGGCGTCAATAATGGCGACACAGGCGGTGTGGGCCATTTTCATGGCGGCCAGCAGATCGGCTTCCGAAATTTCCTTGGCATCGCCCTCGATCATGATGGGCAGGTCGCGCGTTCCGGCGTAAATGAGGTCCAAGTCGCTGTGACTGCGTTCGCTGTGCGTGGGATTCAGCACAAAGGCGCCATTGACGCGGCCGACGCGAACGCCGGCGATCGGGCCGCAAAAGGGCAGCTCGGAAATCGTCAATGCTGCACTGGAAGCCACGATGCTGAGAATGTCGGCATCGGTTTCACCGTCGGCCGAAAGCAGCATGTTGTTGATTTGCACTTCATTGCGAAAGCCCTTCTGGAAAAGAGCCCGGATGGGTCGATCGGTAAGCCGGGCTGTCAGGATTTCCTTTTCGGAGGGGCGCGCTTCGCGTTTAAAAAATCCGCCTGGAAATTTTCCGGCAGCGTAGTATTTTTCGCGGTATTCTACTTGAAGCGGGAAGTAATCGATGCCTTCACGGGGAGCATTTGCGGCGGTGACGGCCGAGAAGAGAATGGTTTCGCCCGACTGGACGGTAACCGCGCCCTGGGCTTGTTGGGCCAGCAGGCCGGTTTCGATGCGCATTATTTTATTGCCGACGTTGATTTCTACGAATGTTGTCGCTTTCATGGTGTTTCCTTGGGTCTTGCTATCTTGCGTGCGTTCGCAATTCGACGATCACAGTTTCAGGTTAGATAACGATCTGTACGGATTGAGCAGCTTGAAGACATCCAATCTAACCGGGGTGCTCCCCTGCTTCGTCACAACGCTGTGCAGGTAAGCCGTCAAGGATGTGGCCTCGCGGGGTTTAAGCTTAACCGTGAACCGTGAACGGTAAACCTGGCAGCCGGAGTATATTAACGCCTTAATTTCAGGCGCTCAATAACGGATTGGTAACCGGCTTTGTCGGTGCGTGCCAAGTAGTCCAGCAGTTTACGACGCGCGCTGACCATCTTTATCAGCCCATAGCGGGAACTGTGGTCCTTTTTGTTGGCCTTGAGATGCTCGGTCAGCTTGTCGATCCGCAGAGACAACAGGGCTACCTGAACACCAGCCGAACCACTGTCTTTTTCGTGGTGCTGAAACTCTTTCTTGATTTTGTCTTTGATTGATGATGCCATGACATTTCCGTTGTTCTTTGTTTATTGCGCGCGAAGTATACCCATTCATCCTGAATTTGTAAATAGGCTAATTAAATAAAAAATCGTCCGCGTTCGCGAATGCGCTGAAATTGAAAATCAGAATAAAATACCTTCATTCAGTTCGATGCCGGACCTCCGGCGCGTCGGCCTTTTTTATCGTTTACCTAGCATTTTGCCTTTAAGCCTGCTGACGGCCGCAAAAAATTTACGGGTTTGTTCGATGTCTTTCCGGATCTGGCCTTGGAGCGCCTCCAGGGAAGGGAATGCGCGCTCGCGACGGAGTTTCTTTAAAAACGCGACTTCGATGTCTTTGCCATACAGGTTGCGGTGCATGTCGAGGAGATGCAGCTCCAATACGCGCTCAGGGCGGTGGAACGCGCCGCCGGCGCCGGGCGGGCGCTGTATGAGCGTCGGTCGAATGCCCAGATTGACGATCCCCGGATAGGTGGCGCCATCCCAGGAGGCGCGAACGATATAGACGCCGTTGGGAGGCGCCACTTCGTTATGCGGGTTCAGATTGGCCGTGGGAATGCCAAGTGTGCGGCCAATCCCGCGGCCAGGCACGACTGTGCCCAACAGGCTGAATGGGCGCCCCAGCATGCCGGCGGCTTCCGTCAGGCGTCCGGCCAATACGGCGGCGCGGATCCGTGTGCTGGAAACCACCGTGCCGTGCCAGCGTACGGGAGGAATAACCGCGACTTTGAAGCCATAAACCGGTGCCAGGGCTTTCAGCGTAGCCGGGGTTCCGCATCCTTGCCGGCCGAATGTCCAGTTCCGGCCGATCACAATCTGGCGCAATGCCGGGGCGGCCAGCGCCAGCATGGCGACGAACGCCTTCGGTTGCCGCCGGGCCAATTCCCGGGTAAATGGAATTACGATGCATCCCTGTACGCCCATGGCTTTCAGCAGCCGAAGCTTATGCGGTGTCGATGTCAGCAGCTTCGGGGCTATTGTCGGATGGAGGACTTTGAGGGGGTGCGTATCGAAGGTCATGACCCAGGCCGTGCCTTGCGCGCGCCGCGCGGCGCCAATAATTTTACGGATGATGGCCTGATGACCCCGGTGAACGCCGTCAAAAAAACCGGCGGCCAGGAAAACGGGCCGCCGTTGTCCGCTAAGGTATGCGAGTTTATGGCCCAGTTTCATGGAGTGCGTGCCGAGGGCAGGTTGACGCGGGTCAGCGGGAAAATCTTCTCCAGTAGCTGGTTCCGGTCCAGGCGCAAAAGATCCTCCAGGCGCGAAGCCTGGGTCAGGTCAAATTCGCCGATCTGGGTGCGGCGCAACTGTTCCAGGTGCGCGCCGCAGCCCAGAATTGCGCCCAGATCGGCGCACAGGGTGCGCACATAAAAACCTTTGGAACAGCGCAGATAAAATGAGGCGCGCGGCGGCGTGAAATCGCGCAGGACGAATTCGTAAACATGCACCAGTTTGGGCTCCCGCTCCACGGTTTTGCCCTGGCGCGCCAGCTTGTAGAGCGGCACCCCATTTTTCTTGGCGGCGGAAACCATGGGGGGCGTTTGCATAAAATCCCCCGTCATTTTCCGGATCTCCGCTTCCAGTTGCTCGCGGGTGATATGACGGTAATCGGCCTGGCTGACGACCTGGCCGTCGGCGTCCTGCGTGTCGGTGGCGACTCCCAGATGCAAGGTGCCTTCGTAGGTTTTGTCGCCGGCCAACAGCGCATTGGCCAGTTTGGTGGCGCGCCCGATCATCAGGATCAGGAGGCCGGTGGCCTGGGGATCCAACGTGCCGGCATGGCCGACTTTTTCGAAGTGGAACTGCCGGCGAATCTGGTCAACCACGTCATGCGATGTCATCCTTGCGGGTTTATCCACCAGCAACAGGCCGTCGGCCTGCGCCAGACCAAAAAAACCGCTGGCATGGGAAGGGGTATATGTCATGGTTTGGCAATCTTCGTTAATATTATTCGGTTGGCGCCGATGTCTCCGGCGGCGTCGGGCTGTCCGCTTCCAGTTTGGCGAGCACGGCCAGAACGTGGTCCCCTTCTTCCACCGAAGTATCCAGTTCGAATGTCAGGCGCGGGGTGTACTTGAGCGTGATGTCCTTGTTGATGCGGTGCTGGATCTCGCTGCGTCGGTGCATCAGGAGCGCCAGCATACGCGAACGTTCCGCCTCATGGCCTAGGATCGAGACATAGACGCGCGCCTCCCGCAGGTCCTTGCTGGTATGCACCCGCGTGATTGTCACGGAGGCCAGATCGAAGGCGTCGGCATGCATGACGCGGAACAGCAGGTCGCCGATTTCACGCTTGAGCAGTTCGTTGACACGGGTTATTCGATCGACGCTCATGGGGATCAACCGTTAATTATTCTTCGTTCCTTGTAATTCGTTGGGAATCGCCCCCCGCACACAATTGTCAGCAATGCCGGGTCAAGAGATTAACAACCGCTCGCAGATAAGGCCGAACGGGGGACACAGAGCCGGAAACGGAGTTTATAACTTCTGCGGGATTTTTTCGACCTCATAAAATTCCAGGGTGTCAGCCGGCGCCACGTCCGCATAATTTTTGAGGCGGATGCCGCATTCCTGACCCTCGCGCACTTCATGGACTTCATCCTGAAAACGTTTCAAGGTCAGGATTGACCCTTCGTAGAGCAACTCGCCGGCGCGTTTGACGCGGGCTTTGCAACGGGTGTTGACTCGGCCATAAACCATCAGGCAGCCGGCTACATTGCCGGTCTTGGATATGGGAAATACCTGGCGGACTTCCGCCCGGCCGATTAATTTGTCGCGTAACTCGGGCGCCAGCATTCCGCTCATGGCTTCCCTGATTTCGTCAGCAATCTGATAAATGATGCTGTAGAGCCGGATTTCGATTCCTTCGGCCTTCTGTGCCCGGGAGACCTTTTCTTCCTTGCTGACGTTGAATCCGATAATGATTGCATCCGAGGCGCTGGCCAGCAGGACATCGTTTTCGTTGATGTTGCCCACGCCGTCCATGACGATGGAAATGGATATTTTTTCGCTCTTAATTTCCCCCAGCACCTTTCGAATGGCTTCAAGGGAGCCTTGTGTATCGCATTTTAAAATCAGCTTAAGTTCCAGGCGCTGGTTCTGCTGCATTTGTTCCGCCATGGTGTCCAGCGAAGCTTTTTTGGGCACAATCATGCGCGCAGCCAGCATCTCATCGGTACGATGTTTGGCCAAATCGCGCGCGACGCGATCGCTGGTAAACACTTGGAAGACCTCGCCGGCCTGTGGCACGCCCGAAAGGCCCATGCATTTGACCGGCATGGATGGCGAGGCCGTCCGCAGCTTGATTCCGTGATCGTTGATCAACGCCTTGACGCGTCCCCAGTAAGGTCCGGCCATAATGATGTCGCCGACGTGCAGGGTGCCGCGCGTGACCATCAAGTTGGCGGTGGGTCCCATGCCCGGCTCCAACTGCGCTTCAATGACGTAACCGTGCGCGCGCCCCTTGGGGTTGGCCTTGAGCTCCATAATTTCCGCCTGCAATAGAATCATTTCCAGGAGATGGGCGATGCCCTTGCCGGTTGCGGCACTGACCGGGACGCAAATGGTGGTTCCGCCCCAGTCTTCTGGAGATAGTCCGATGCTTTGCAGCTGGCGCTTGACCTGGTCGGGGTTGGCCGCGGGTAAATCCATTTTGTTGATGGCCACAATGATGGTGGTCTTGGCGGCCTGCGCGTGCTTGATGGCTTCCTCGGTCTGGGGCATGATGCCGTCATCTGCGGCAATGACGATGATGGCGATATCCGTCAGGTTGGCGCCGCGCGCGCGCATGCCGGTAAAGGCAGCATGACCGGGGGTGTCTAAAAAAGTGATTTTCTTGTTCTGATATTCGATGGTATAGGCGCCCACGTGCTGGGTAATGCCGCCCGCCTCGCTTTTGGCCACGGCGGCATTGCGGATGCGATCCAGCAGGGAGGTTTTACCGTGATCGATGTGACCGAGAAAGGTAACCACCGGCGGGCGAGGTTCCAAATCTTCAGGACGGTCCGCTTCCTCGGGGGTGTCTTCCGCTTTGCTGGCCTGCGGCTTCTGGTCCACCGGCTTTTTCTCGTGTTCCAAGATCGCGCCGTGTTTTTCGGCGATCTGCTGCGCCACTTTTAAATCAATGCGTTCGTTAATGGAAGCCAGGACATTCATGGCCATCAGCTCGATAATCAGCTGATTAGGCTTGAGGCCCATTTGTTCCGCAAGTTCCCGGACGATAATTGCCCCGCGCACGGTGATCACCTTGCTCTTGGACGGAGTGGGCACCGGAATCGGCTCCGGCGGCTTGACCGCCGGCTTTTCAGGCGGCTTGGGAATATGTTTGGGCGCCGGCTTGGCCGCCACCGGAGGGTGTGGCTTGGGAACGGGTGCTTCCGCGGACTTAATCGCCGGCTTAACCGCCGGTTTCTCGGGTGTTTTGGCCGGTGCTGCCGCCGGATGCTGTGGCGCCGCCGCAGGCTGTGCCACCGCGGCTGCAGTTGCTTTTGAAAAGTGGCTCCGGAGCAGTTGCGCTGCTTCATCGGTTATTGAACTGGAAGGACTCTTGACTGTGATGCCGGCTGAAGCCAGTTTGGCGATCAGCTCCTTGTTGGGAATATTCAATTCGTGGGCCAAATCGTAAACGCGCATGGGGTCTTATTCGCCAGTATTGGGTTGCGGTTCAGTAGGTTGCGCAACGGCGGCGGCCGCCGCCTCTTTGATTGCGCATACCGTCGTTTCGTCTAATCCGGTGGTCTCGACCAAGTCGCCGACATCGGCTTCGATAATGCCTTCCAGGGTCAGAAAACCGGCATGCACCAGTTTTTCCGCAATGCCCCGCTCCACGCCCTTAAGATGCGTAAGCTTTTCAATGGCCATGGCCACTTTCTCTTCAAAGCTGACATCGTCTTTGTCCTTCTGAATGTCGACTTTCCAGCCCAGCAGCTTGGATGTCAGCCTTGCGTTCTGGCCTCGTTTGCCGATGGCCAGCGACAACTGATCGGCATCGACAATCACGGTAATTTTGGCATTGGGCGCGTCCACGATCACTTTGTTCAGTTTGGCCGGGTTGAGCGCGTTGGTTGCATAAGTCTTGATGTCAGGACTCCAGCGCACAATATCGATCTTTTCGCCGAGTAATTCGCGGACGATATTCTTGACGCGCATGCCTTTCATGCCGACACAGGCGCCGACCGGGTCAACTTTTTCGTCGTGGCTGAAGACGGCAATCTTTGTGCGGTATCCCGCTTCGCGGGCAATGCCCTTGATTTCCACGGTGTTGTCGGCGATTTCGGAAATTTCGAGGGCAAACAGGCGCTTGACAAAATCCGGATGACTGCGGGACAGCACAATATGGTGCCCGCTGACATGGTCCTGGACGCTGAGGACAAAGGCGCGCAAGCGATCGCCAATCTGATATTCTTCCGTGGGAACCCTTTCCCGCAGCGGCATGATCGCTTCCACCCGTCCTAAATCGATGATCACATCACCTCGCTCCAAGCGCACAATCGAGCCGCTGACGATGTCGCCCAAGCGATCCTTGTATTCCTTGACGACAATTTCCTTTTCAGCCTGGCGGATGCGTTGGATAATAGCCTGTTTGGCGGTTTGGGCCGCAATCCGGCCGAATTCCTTGGCGGTTATTTCCGCTTCCACCCAGTCGCCCAACTTGGCGTCCGGCTTGATGCGGCGGGCATCCTCAAGCGTGATTTGGGTATTCTTGGAGTGAACGTGTTCGACGACCTCAACCTTGTTATACGCATTGATGCTCAAGGTTTTGCGATCGATAACCACCCGCAAATCGCGCGCCGGGCCCACGCCCTTTTTCGAGGCCGAGATGAGCGCTGCCTCGACCATCTGGATTAGATAGTCGCGGTCAATGCCACGCTCTTTTTCCATATTTTCGATAACGGCCAAAAGTTCGTTGCTACTCATGGCGGATCCTGTTCTGTCAACGCGTTCCATGCCCCCAACACATAAAAGTGCAAAATATCAACTCATGCTCGCAAAGTCAAGATGTTTCTCTGAAATTCAAAATGCTTGACGGGGTTCGTTTGACACCATATAGTGCCAGACCGTCATATATTGCCGGTTTTGGGTGTCGATCCTTCTTTGGTGCTATCCGTCCGCAGGACTTCGTCCGGCGATATAGGCGGGTGGGGCTGTTTGCCGATTTTTCGATCGGAAAGCGGCAATCGACAATCAAACATATATAATTAACCTATGGCCCGTAGAATGGAGTGTGACTATTATGGGTACGCAAACCGATGAAACCCGGAAAAAAACCGTGATGCCACCTTTAGCCACCGGGCTGGTATTCGAACTTGAAAAATTGGCCATGCCCGGCCAGCGCCTCCTGTTTGAGGCCTGCCAGAAAGTCCTTAAAAACAAAGAAATTGACCTGACCCCCGTGCTATGGTCGCGATTTGGGCTGGCGACTCCGCTGGAACAGGGGCTGGAGCGGCTGCTTGCCATGGCGGACAAGAAGTCCCTGGCGGCGGATAAGCTGGCCGGCGAGATTCGCGAAGTGTTTTTCCGTGAAATTACGCGTCCGGCGGTTAAATTGAATGCCACGCTAAATGACCTTTTGGCCGATGCGGCCAAGCTTAATATGAAAATCGGGGCTTTGTCGTTCCTGCCTGACGAAAAGGCCCAAGCCTTGCTCATTCATCTTGGGCTTCAGGAAAGGGTTTGCCTGCGCGTCGTGCAGAAAGCGGCCGTGATTGTGCCAACCCCGGATTGCTGGTTGATGGTCTGCAAGGCCATTGGCGTTCCGGCGCGGCGTTGTGTGGCCGTGGTTGAAAACTCCGTGGCCTGCAGTTCGGCGATCGAAGCCGGCCTGCGCTGTGCCGTGGCGTACGACGAATTCACCGCCTACCAAGATTTCGGCGGCGCCGATCAGGTGGTAGAGGACCTGAAGGATGTGCATGCCAAGGATTTACAGGCGCTCTTGCATTCCTGCGTGTTCCGTTGATCAGATTGAAAGGTTGCCATGCAAACCCAGTATGAGTTCGCACACGCCGGTAAAGTGACGCCTGCCATGCAGGCTGTAGCCCTGGGTGAACGGGTGCCTGTAGGGCAGGTGGTTGCCGAACTCGCCGCCGGCCGTGCGGTTCTCCCCGCCAATCCTGCACACGCGAGCTTGGTTCCCCAGATTGTCGGGCGTCCGTTCCGCACCAAGGTCAACGCCAATATCGGGCGATCCGCGGCGCAATCCGACAACGTTACCGAATTGACCAAACTGAAAACGGCCCTGGAGGCAGGTGCCGATTGCATTATGGACCTGAGTGTGGGAACCGATCTGGCGTCTTTGCGGCAAGCCATGCTGGCGCAATGTCCGGCGCCTTTCGGGACGGTGCCGATCTATGAGGCGGTTTCCCGGACAGGCGGCTCGGTGGAGTCTTTCGATCCCGAAGTTCTGCTGGCTGTCATTGCCGAGCAGGCTGACCAGGGTGTGGATTTCATGACCTTGCATGCCGGTCTGCTCAAGGAGCATGTGCCCCTGGCCATGAAGCGCCTGGCGGGAATTGTCAGCCGGGGCGGGGCGATTTTGGCCTCTTGGATGGCTGAGCGCCGTCAGGAGAATCCGCTCTATACCCGTTGGGACGATGTCCTCGATATCTGCCGGGCACATGATGTCACCGTCTCGCTGGGTGACGGCTTGCGACCGGGCTGTCAGGCGGATGCAAGCGATGCCGCCCAGTTTGCGGAGCTTGACACTCTGGGAGAGCTTGTGGAGCGCTGTCGCCGGCGGGGCGTGCAGGTCATGGTGGAAGGTCCCGGCCATGTGCCCTTCGGCCAGATTCAAATGAACATCGAGCGCGAAATTCGCGTATGCGCCGGCGCGCCATTTTATGTGTTGGGGCCGGTGGTGACCGATGTGGCTCCCGGTTATGATCACATCACTTCCTGCATTGGCGCGACAGCGGCGGCCTATTATGGCGCATCGCTGCTCTGTTACGTGACCCCGGCCGAACATTTGGGTTTGCCGACGGAAGCCGAGGTCCGGGAGGGTTTGGTAGCCTATCGGATTGCGGCGCACGCCGCCGATGTGGCCCGTAATCTGCCTGGCGCCCGCGACTGGGACGATGCCATGACGCGCGCCCGGACCAAGTTCGATTGGAACTGCCAGTTCAACCTGGCATTGGACGGTAAACGCGCGCGCGAACGTTTCAGCCAGTCTTCTCCCAATCTGGCGGATGTGAAGGATCATTGCACCATGTGCGGGGCTGATTTTTGCGCAATGCGCATTTCTCGCAAGCTGGCCGATACGCTGAACGCAAAATGAGGAACGCAGAATAAGCCTGCCATTGTTGCCGGAGAAAAGGTGCCTTCAAAGCAAGGCGATTTTGCTGGTACATTCATGTTTGTGCCTGATTGCCGAATTTCAAATTCCGTGTTGCTATCATGTCTACCTATACCATCCAGAATCTGCTCGATATCATGGCGAAACTGCGCGGCGAGGGTGGCTGTCCCTGGGATCGCGAACAGACGCTGGAATCGCTGAAACAGTATCTGGTCGAGGAATGTTACGAGGTCATCGACGCCATCGACTCCGGTCGGGCGGACAAGCATGCCGATGAGCTGGGCGATTTGCTTTTGCAGGTGGTATTTCAGGCGCAGATCCGCCGGGAGCAGGATGCGTTTGCCTTCGATGAGGTGGTGGATCGCATTTGCGCCAAGCTAATTCGCCGTCATCCGCACGTGTTCGACAATGCCAGCGTATCCGGATCCCAGGAAGTTCTGAAAAATTGGGAAGCCATCAAGGTGCTGGAAAAAAAGGAGTCTGCCGGCCGCGAGCCGACTGCCGCGCCCCCCTCCATGGTGGGCGATATTCCACGCCACATGCCGGCCCTGCACAAGGCGCATCATCTTCAGAAGCGCCTGGCGAGGGTGGGGTTCGACTGGAACCAGGTGCATGATGTGGTGGCCAAAATTGACGAGGAACTGGCGGAAGTCAAGCAAGCGCTGGCCGCGGGGGATGCGGCCCAGATCGACGAAGAACTTGGCGACCTGCTGTTTGCCGTGGTGAACCTCAGCCGGTTTCAGGGGTTGAATGCCGAGGAAGTTTTACAGCGGGCGGTGGTTAAATTTTCCAAACGTGTTCAAGCGGTGGAACAGCGGGTTCGTCAGACTGGACGCGAATTGTCGCAATGTAGCCTTCCCGAACTGGATGCGCACTGGAATGCGGTGAAAGCTGTTGAAAAAAACGCCAAGCGCGCGGGAGATGGCCGCCAGGCGCCGGATGCCGGATGACAGACGGCGAACAATGCGGGAACGGCGGAGTAACGGAGTTTGGACGTCGCAAATACTCGCAGGCACATCAGCTTTGATCCTTTATTGTCGCGCTTTTGTTGAAGGCCATGCAAGCATCTCCTCATATTCTCTGCGTGCTCAATCCGACGGCCGGCAGCGGGATTGCCTTGCAACGCTGGCCGAAAATTGCCGCCTTGCTCGAGTCTTTCGGGATTTCCTGTGAGTTGCTGGCTGCACAAGATTTACCCCTGGATGTTCAGGTCAGCCGGCGGCTGGAACAAAATGGGCCGGAGTGTTATACGGCCATTGCCGGCGTTGGCGGCGACGGAACTCATTCGGCGGTGATCAACGGCCTGATGCGCTATCGTGCCGCCCATGCCGATCAGGAGTTGCCGCCCTACGTTTTGATTCCCACGGGCACAGGCAATGACATGGCCAAGTCCTTCGGCCTGACTGCCCGCGATAATTTTTTTGTGAACGATTTGCGCCGGGCTGTGGCGGCCGTTCTCTACGGTGCTGATTACTGGCTTGACCTGGGATGCCTTGACGGAGTCTATTTTGTAAATGCCCTGACGATTGGACTGGATTCCAACATTCTTCGGGAACACAATCGTCTTAAACAGGAAGTATCGGGCGTTCCGCTCATTCGCCGAATCATCAAGGGGAATTTGCTCTACAGCTGGTGTGTTGGGCAGAGGTTCTGGCGGCAGAAACCGCTGAATGCGGATATTACCATTGATGGCCGTCCCTGGTATGCTGGCCCGATCCTAAATCTGGTCATCAATAATACCCGCAATTATGGAGGCGAGTTCGTCATTTGTCCCGATGCGTATGCCAATGACGGCTTGCTCGATGTGCTGGTGTTCACCGGCCATACGGATTATCTGGCCAAGTATTTTCTGGCTTTTCGTAATAATCCGCGCCGCATCCAGGCACTGTCCGAACGGTTAAACAAAGATTCCGTCTATGCTCGCGGGCAGCGGATCGATGTGCGTTTATCCCGTCCGGAGACGGCGCAATACGATGGCGAGGAATGGCCGGCCAGCGACCGGTTCCAAGTCCACGTGATGCCACGCGCCCTGCATCTGAAAATGCCCGCGGAACCGGGATAGGGACGAAGGATGGCTGATGACGGAATATGGACAACAGGCCGAACGACGAATCAATACAGGTAAAAATTGTAGGAATTACTTATGCGCTTGCAAACTTGGCTCACAACTTCTCTGGTCCGCCATTTCCCCTCCACCCATCCCCCGCGTGCTTCGCTAAATGCCTTAGAAGCCGCGCGCAATGAGCAGTTCAGTTTTCAGGTCGCGATGCGAAGCGATATGCACACCCCCGTTACCGTGGAAGCTAAGGGACCCGCCGGCTGGATGGTCCGCGTGCGCCGCGTCGGATTCGTTCCCGTGGAGCATCACAATACGCCGATCCTTGCCGATTCTTGCGATGGAGATGGCCACGACATGATTCCGGGTTACGTGCCGGACCCGCTGTTCGACGAAAACACGCTCGTGCTTCCGGCCTTCGAAACCCACGCCTTCTGGCTGACAGTCCGCCCCGGTCAGAACGCCGCCCCCGGCTGTCATACGATTATCGTGACCGTAACGCCCGAAAACGGGAAAACCGTTGTGCACAAGCTGGCGGTCAAACTGCACGGCCTGGTTATTCAGCCCCGCCGCGATTTTGACATTACCCACTGGTTTTATGCCGACGCGTTGATCGACTGGTACAAGACCGATCTGTTTGACGGGCGGTTTTGGGAGATTGTGGCGCGCTACATGAAAAATGTTGTGGAACACGGCCAGAACACGCTTTATGTCCCCGTCTTCACCCCGCCGCTCGATGGTGTCAAACGTCCCAGCCAGCTCTTGCGCGTGAAGCGGACCGGGAAGGGGCGTTATGCCTTTGACTGGTCGGATGTCCGCCGCTACATCCGCCTGGCCCGGTTACAGGGTGTGGAGCGTTTCGAGTGGTGTCATCCCTTCACCCAGTGGGGCGTCAAACACGCCATCCGGATTTACGAGGGCCAGGGAGCCGCCGAGAAACTGCTGTGGCCGGTCGATACCGGGGCCACCTCAAATACCTACCGCCGCTTCCTTGCCCAATACCTGCCGGCCCTGCACCGCTTTCTCAAGGCCGAAAAACTGCTGGATCGTTCCTTCTTCCACGTTTCCGACGAGCCGCACGGCGATGAGCCGCTCCAGAACTACAAGGCGGCCCGCGCCCTGCTGGCCGAACTGGCGCCCTGGATGAGGGTTATGGACGCCCTGTCGGATATCCGGTTCGGCCGGGAAAAATTGACCGATATGCCGGTCCCCAGCATTAAGACCGCGCTCGATTTTCTGGCCGAGGATATCCCCTGCTGGTGCTACTATTGCTGCGGGCCGCGCGGGAAGTTCCTGAACCGTCTGCTCGACACGCCGCTTGCCAAGATCGCCATGCACGGCTTCCTCTTCTACCGCTGGCCGTTCCAGGGTTTCCTGCACTGGGGCTACAACTACTGGTACGAATCCCAGACCCGCAACCTGATTAATCCCTTCACTACCCAGGACGGCAAGCGCTGGCCGGGCTGGGCCTACGGGGATACCTTCGTTGTCTACCCCGGCAAGGAGGGACCCATCGATTCCATGCGCTGGGAGGTCTTCGGTGAAAGCCTGCAGGATTTCCGGCTGCTCCAAACCCTCGGGATTGATCGTGGTGACAGAAGGCTTGCGTCGCTCCGGTCGTTTGAAACCTTCCCCAAGGAAGCCGCCTGGCGCTTAAAGATCAAGGCCGCGCTTTACCGCGCCAAATAGGATCCCAGCCGTCCGAACACCGTTACCTCGCGCCGGTCATGATAAAGCTGGCGAATTTGGAACTTGATGCCGGGTTGGCTCCGCAAATAAGTTTCGATGGGCTTCAATACCGGATAGGGTTGCTGTTGCGGCAGCTTGACATTGAAGACAAAGCGGCGCATCCAGCCGTGCTCAATCCATTTCCGGATCATGCCCAGCGTTTGCCCGGGCGGAATCAGCATGTCGCTGACCATCCAGTCCAGCGGCCGCCAGGCGGGCGGCGGCGTGAATGAGATGCCGTTTTCGCGCAGGTGCGTCAGGCTGCCACCGGCGGCGCCCAGGTCTTTGAGTTTCATGGGGCCGTTGTCCACCGCCAGCACGCGGCAACCTCGCTTGAGAAAGGCATAACTCCAACCGCCAGGCGCCGCGCCGAGGTCCACCACGCGCTGGCCGGGCGCGGGCGTCGCGCCCATGCGTTCAAAAACCTCTTTGATTTTTAAGTACGAGCGTGCCGGCGCGTTATTGTCGAACCGCATGCGATGCACGCCGCCCGGCCGCGCATCGCTGAGCCGGTGGGACGGCATGACGGCGCCCCATAGGCCGCCGGGTATGGCGCATATTTGAAGGACCAGAAACGCATCGGCGGCGGAAAACGCCTCCGGCTCACGATAGCGCCGGAAAACGACGGTAAACCGGTTTGCACAGAAATCGAGCACGGCTTTCTTTAAGTGCTCGGCGCGCTGGGTTAACGGCTGGGCGCCGTTTGGATTGGATGCAAACGCATGCAGGGTCCAAGGTTGAGTCTGGCGGGAAATCGCGGGCAGGAGTCGGACCACGATTGCGCGGGCCATGGCCTTCAAGGGCTGGTCTTCGAACCAGAGCGCGGATTCCAGGCGTTGCTGTTCGAAGATGAAGGGGGTTGAAATTTGGGTGGCGTCAGTCGCCTCGGCCTGAGTGCGAATCATGAGCAGACCGGAGCCGGTTGCGCGGTCCGGAGGATATAAGCCGGACGATTCCAGGATGGCGCCTTTGGCAATCATTTCGTCTCGCAAGATGTCCTCGTATCCCTCGCGGCAAATCATGATGGTGGGTGCGTTTTGCATGTGAATGTCGATCGCAAGGAAATATTGTCATCCGCATTCTGGCTGCTGGCTACTTGATGCGGTTCATGCTACACTAACCACCTTATGACGCCAATGTGGAAATGGATGCTTAAGATCGGGACGGATGAAGTTGCGGCCGTGCTCCAGTCCTTGCCGGCGGACGTGAAACTTCGCGCGGAAACTGTGCCGATAGTGTTCGAAAAGCGTCCAAGCCGGGCGCTGGTGGCGGACGGCATCGAAGCGGATACTCTTGGGCTGTTCATGGGGCCTTCAGCGCTCGATGATCCGGGCGCCAGCCCCTTGCCGGCCCAAATTGTCTTGTTCCTCGAAAACATCTGGGATGCGGCGGGTGGCGCCGAGCGTCCCTTCAGGAAGGAAATCCGCAAGACCCTGCTGCACGAACTGGGCCATTCCCTCGGTTGGGAAGAATCGGAACTTGAAGCCCGCAATCTGGACTAACAGGAGATAAGCCATGCAAGTCGCCGAAGGGAAAATTAACCGTGTTTTTACCGTCCGCCTAGAAGAGGGCGAACGTCTGCCGGATTGCATTGAGGACCTGGCCCGCCGGCGCAAAATCAAGTCCGCCCTGGTCCTGCTGGTTGGCGGCGCCCGCGATGGAAAATTGGTGGTCGGCCCGAAAAAGACAATGGCGAAGCCTTCGGTCATGGTGCAATCCTTTTCCGAAGGCCATGAAATTCTGGGGGTGGGCACCCTGTTTCTTGGCGACGAGGGCCCGGAACTCCATATGCATGCCGCCATGGGACGCAAGCAGAAGGCGCTGGTGGGCTGTATTCGCAAAGGCATCCGCACTTACTTGATTGCCGAAATTGTGATCTTGGAATTGGCCGGTATTTCAGCTGCGCGCATTCGCAATCCCGTATCCGGGTTCCATTTACTTGAGCTTAACCGTTAACTGGAGGGAACAATCGATGATGCGTGCCTTGAAGCCGGAGGATATGCCGCGAATTCAGGAAATTGCCGTTCGGGCTTGGCGTGGGATTTATGAATCGTATCGCAAGATTCATGGCGAAGAATTGTATCAACGGTTGTTTGCCGGCGCGCCGGCATCGAAGGGGGATGACGTGCGGCGATCCTGCGAGCAGTATCCGGATTATGTGCGGGTCTGCGAGGAAGGTGGGCGTGTTGTCGGGTTCATCACTTTCCGGATCAATGCGGAAAAAAAGATAGGCATATTATGCAACAACGCCGTCGATCCGGACTGCGGGCTTAAGGGCATTGGCCAGCAGATGTATGCCGCCGTACTGGACCATTTTCGCCAGTTGGGTCTGGACTATGCCGAGGTCACCACCGGTTTGGACGAAGGGCACGTCCGTGCCCGGCGGGCCTATGAACGGGCCGGATTCAATATCCACAAGGATATGACGACCTACTATATGAAGCTTTAAAGCCAGATGTCTGGCGGATATGCCTGGGATGGGAGTCGAACCCATACGGCCGTTAAGGCCATCGGATTTTAAGTCCGGTGCGTCTGCCATTCCGCCACCCAGGCGAAGCTTTCTTTAAGCCATTTTCATTTTCGTTCGGTTTTTAGCCCAATTTTCCGCTTGCTTGCTTCGGGATAATCGGCAAGTTATGCGATATAAACCCGCTCGTTAACGGTCCGAGCCTTCCGCAATTCATGGTTTTCCGATCGGAATGGAGCGTATTATCCGCAGAGCCGCCTTTAAGGCAAGAACTTTGCGCGCCGGTTAATAATTACACCGTTGCATACCGACAGCAAATCGGTTATTGAATTAGGCACTTTTGGCGCATAATTTACCCCCGTAGCTCAGCTGGATAGAGCATCGGATTTCTAATCCGGCGGTCGCAGGTTCGAGCCCTGCCGGGGGTGCCCGTGCGCAGAATTGGCGATCGTGCCAGGATCGCTTGAACGGAATCCAGGCGGATTCCGGCAGCATTTTAATTGATTTTACGCGCTGGTTAAGGAACGGCGGAGGTCACATAGGAGTAGGTATGAAGAATCATTTGTTTTCCCCGATTAGCAACATTTCAGTCGGCGGCCTGCTGTGTTTTTTAATTGCCACGCTGGCTGTTGCCGATGACCGGACGCCGGCGGCATTGCCATCCGGGCAGGAGGAAATTTCCTCGATTTTAAGCGCCAAAGCCAAGGCAGTGGATGCCGCGCTGGACGATATGCGTTCCGCCCTCAATAAAGTAGGCGGCGACATTCAAGCGTACTTTAATAAGCAAACCAATCAGAAAGAGCAGGCCGAAGCTGCCGTGCAAATAAATCAGTCTGCCCGGCAAGTGGCCGAGCAGAATATTTCCAGCCTTAAATTGCGCCTGGCGGCTGCGGAAAAAGAATTGGCCGCGCTCGAAAAACAGGCCAAAGCCGCCGCCAAACTTCAGGACGCGCTTTCCCAACTTAACCGACGCCGCTCCGAAGCCGAGGATGATGCCCGCAGTGCACAGGCAGCGCGCGTCGCAGCCGAGCAGGCGCGAACGGAGTTGCAGTCCAAGGTTGATGAAATTACCAAGAAATTGCAGGTTGCCGGCGATTCGGATAAGGCTGTCATCCGGTTGGAAGATGCGTTGAAGCAGGAACAGGAGCAGTGTGAAGCCGCCCTGCAGCGGGCGGGAGAAGCGCGTAAATTCCTGGAAAAGGCCGCAAAGGAACAAGCCGGATTGCAGGCCCAGTTGGATGCGCAGGCCAAGCGGGTGGCCGAGAACGCGCTCCGGCAAAAGACAGTTGATCAGCTTCAGGCCGAGTTAGCCAGGGAAAAACAAGTGCGAGAGGAAAGCGGAGCCAAACTGGCCGAAGCCAATCAGGCACGTGCCGCTGCAGCGCAAGCCATTGCCGAATTGAAACAGAAAATAGTAGCCGGCGAAGAGCATCTCCAGGTTATGGAAAAACAGCAGAAAGGGCTGGCCCGGCTTCAGGAGGAACTGGCGGACATTCGTAAAAGTAATGCCGATATGAATCGCGAAGTCCAGAGCGTCATGGCTTCGCGCGCCGAGATCGAACAAGCCGTACCTGTTTTTAATGCCCGGCTGGCAACCTTGCAGACGAACATCGGCGCTTTGGCGGCCCAGTCCGCCACGCTCCAGCAAATGCAGGCCGACCTGGAAAAAGAAAAAAAGGCGAGCGCGGCCATTGCGGACCAACTGGAAAACGGCAAGGCGGCGCTTGAAACCGCCGCGAAAGAGAAAGCGACTCTCCAGGCGCGCGTCGCCGATTTGGAAAAGCAGGCTGCGGACGGAGATGTCCCGCAAAAGGCCGGGGATGAGATGCGGGCAGAATTGGCCCGCGAAAAGCAATTGCGCACGGAAAACGAAGCCAGACTTGCCGAGGTCAATCAAGCGCGCGTTGCGGCGGCGCAATCCATTGCCGAATTGAAACAGAAAATAGTAGCCGGCGAGGAGGAGATCCAGTCCCTGGAAAAGCAGCAGAAAGGTCTGGCCAAGCTTCAAGAGGAATTGGCGGATGTCAGCAAGACAAATGTCGAATGGGAGCGCGAGATTCGGCGCGCCACTGCCTCGCGCGCCGAAGTTGAACAGGCCGTGGCTGCTTATAGCGCCCGACTGGCAACCTTGCAGACGAACATCGGCGTTCTGGCGGCCCAGTCCGGTACGCTCAAGCAAGTGCAGTCCGACATTGAAAAAGGCCACCAGGCGCGCGCCGCCGCCCTGGCCCAGCTGGAAAAGGACAAAGCTGCAATCGAATCCGCCGAAAAGGAAAAGGCGATACTGCAGGAGCGGATCGCAGAACTTGAAAAGCAGGCTGCGGAAGGATCTTCCCGGCAAACGGCGTTGGAACAGTTGCAGTCTGATCTGGCGCAAGCAAAGCGAGCCCAAACCGAAGCCGAAGCAAAACAAGCCGGCACGGACGAATTGCAGAAAACCCGTCGGCAGGAAATGGCCGATTTGAAGCGCAAGATCAAGGACCTGGAAGGCCAGCTGGAGAGACAGTCCGAACAAGTCGAAGAACTGAAAGACCTCCAGGCCGACTTGAACAAGGCGCAAAAAGCGCGCCAGGAATTGACCGTCAAGTTGGAAAAGAAAGTCCAGGAGCAGGCGGACATGGACAAAGAGCAAGCTTCGCTGAAAAGCCGGCTTGCGGAAATGGAACGTCAATACGCGGCCAAGCAGGAGCAGTTGAAAATGGTGGAGCAGACGCGTGCCGGGCTCGACAAGGAACAGGCGCTGCGCACGCAAGCCGGACAACGCATAGCCGAAATGGCGAGCACGAAAAAAACGCGCACTGCGCAAATAAGCGATTTGCAGGATCAGGTGCAAGCCACGGCAAAGAAGAATGCGGCGCTGGACAAGGATCTGGAGCGCCGGTCGCAGGCAGCGGCCATACCGGCAGTCGAAGGCGTACAAACGCGCGGCGAACCGGAAGACTTGGCTGCGGCGGAGAGGAAAATTATAGCCCAGGCAAGGGGCGAGGCGCCATCCGACGCGAACGTGGCGACGCAAGACACGGATAATGCCAAGTCCACCAGCGTGTATATACCGGCCATGTCCGAGGCCAACCGGCGTTACATGGCAGGGGTCCAGAAATGGGATGCCGGCGACGTGGATGGCGCCATCAAGGAATTCAAGGAAGCCATCAGGCGGGATGATTCAATGGCCAGCGCTTACTACAATATAGCGCTGGGCTATTTCAAGAAGGGGGATCGTGATGAAGCCTGCGACTATGCGTATGAAGCAGGTGAAGTCTACTTGAAAAACAAAAACAGCAAGCAGGCAACCCGCATGGTTGTGTTGCTGAAAAAAATCGATCCGTCCTCGTCCCTGATCGAAAAACTTCGCAAGCAAATCGCCAAGAGCCAAAAATAAGCGCAAAGGAAAAGACGCCGGCTGACGGCAATCCTGTACGGCTTGGGAGATTTGCGCAAATGATCACGCCTTTACGCGTGATGGGCCGCTTTTGAAGAGTAATCCAGACCGGCGCGGAAGGCCTGAATATTGATGTCGATCAGGGCGGCAGGCGCGTCTGGAAAATGGGCGGCCATGGCGTTTTCAATTGTGCGGGCCGGAATCAGAGGTTTATGGGTTAGCCAGATGCCCAACATTACGAAGTTAGCCGCCTTGACGTTTCCCAACTGGTCGGCGATTCCCGTGGCCGGCACCAGGATGTGGCGGTAATCCGCGTGGACCTTGCACAAGGATTGATTGATTATGGCCAATCCGTCCTTTTCGAGTGCTGGTAAAAAGCTGTCGGCGCTCTGTTGGTTCATGACAATGACGGAATCGAACGTTTCCGCGATAGGCGCTGCGATTTCATTAGCGGAAAGAATCACCTGGCAATTGGCCGTGCCGCCGCGAACTTCAGCGCCGTAGGCGGGGAAGAACGTGACGTGCGGGATGGTTTCGCATGCCAGGTGGGCCAGCAGTTTGCCCAGAGAGATGACCCCCTGTCCGCCAGATCCGGCGAGTAGAATCCGCTCATGCATTGACGGGCACTCCTTCCTTCCTGAAAATCCGCACGGGAAATTGCGCTGCGATTTCCCGTCCGACAAATTCCAATGCTTTCTGCGGTGTAAGTCGCAAATAGGTTGGGCAGGGGGAAAGGACTTCCACAAAGCTGTAGCCTTTGCCTTGTACTTGCGACTGAAAGGCGGTGAACAGCGCCTTCTTGGTGGCGATTATCCCGGACTCGCCATCGAGTGCGACCCGCTCAATATAATAGGGCAGATTCAGCGTGTTAATTATTTCGCACATGTGGATTGGGCAGCCCATGGTTGCCGGATGACGTCCGTTAGGTGAAGTGGCGGTTTGCTGGCCAACCATCGTGGTGGGCGCCATTTGCCCTCCGGTCATGCCGTAGACGGTATTGTTGATAAAAATGACGGTAATCGGTTCGCCGCGATTGGCGGTATGAATTGTTTCAGTCAGGCCGATGGCGGCCAAGTCGCCGTCGCCCTGGTAGCTGAATACGATGCGATCGGGGAGGGCTCGTTTGATGCCCGTGGCGACTGCCGGAGTCCGGCCATGCGCCGCTTCCGATATGTCGCATTTGAGGTAATAATAGGCGAATACCGCGCAACCGACCGGAGCCACGCCGACCGTACGTTCCCGAATCTCCAGTTCGTCGAGCACCTCGGCCAGCAGTTTATGAACGATGCTATGCCCGCAGCCGGGGCAGTAATGCATGGCGGCATCGGTTAGCGAATGAGGGCGTCGATAGTTGTTTTTGGGCGTTTTCATAAACACGGATTCGAATATTCATTCACGGATAAAAATGCATGATCCTTAATTTGTTTTCCCGTGTTTTTTGCCGGCGGAGCTGGTTAGCGCGATTAAGGCATTCAACACTTCGGTTTCGGTCGGAATGCGGCCGCCGGGATATCCGCTGAAATGGACCGGCGCCACGCCGTTCACGGCCAGGCGCACATCTTCGATCATCTGGCCGCAATTCATTTCAACCACCAGCATGGCCTTGACCTGATGCGCCAGCCGGGCCAGGTGTTCATGCGGGAACGGCCAAAGCGTTATGGGCCGCACCAGTCCGACCTTGATTCCCTGGGCGCGCGCTTTCCGGATCACGCCCTTACTGATCCGGCCGCAAGTGCCCCAGGCGGCGATCAGCCATTCACAGTCCCGGGTTTCCGTTTCATCCGCTTTGGTTTCGGCCGCGGCGATCTGATGGTAACAGGTCTGGAGTTCGTAGTTATGTTTTTCCAAGGCGCCCGGCTCCACGAAAAGCGAACGAATATATTGTGGGGGGCGCCCCTTGGCGCCGGTCAACGCCCATGGCTTCGGTGGCGGGGGGACGGGAGGATCTTCGTGCAGTCTGATCGGTTCCATCATCTGGCCTACGCGTCCATCGGCCAGGATCATGACCGGGATGCGGTATTTATCGGCCAAGTGGAATGCCTGCAGTGTCATGTCATGCATTTCCTGGACGGAGGCAGGCGCCAGAACGATGATGTGATAATCGCCGTGGCCGCCGCCCTTGGTGGCTTGAAAATAATCGCCCTGCGAGGGATCAATGCTGCCCAAGCCCGGTCCGCCGCGCTGAACGTTGATAATCACGGCCGGCAATTGAGCGCCGGCCAGATAGGAAATGCCCTCTTGTTTCAAACTGATGCCCGGCGATGACGAACTGGTCATGGCCCTAACGCCGGCCGCAGACGCGCCAAACACCATGTTGATGGCGGCCAGTTCACTTTCGGCCTGGATGAAAACACGTCCACGCTCCGGCATGTGCTTCGCCATATAGGCCGTCAGCTCGTTTTGCGGGGTAATCGGATAGCCGAAGTAGCATTGACAGCCAGCCAGGATGGCGGCCTCCGCGGCAGCTTCGTTGCCCATCATGAGCACACGGGAAGAAATGGCGTCGTCAGGCTTTTTCATGGGACATTCTGTATTTCAATGGCCGCTTCAGGGCACATCCGGGCGCATTTCAAGCAGCCCAGACATTCCGTGGCGCGCACGGTTTCCGCAACATGATAGCCCTTGCGGTTCAAGGCGGAAGTTATGACCAATAAATGCCGGGGGCAAACGCTGATGCACAGTTCGCAGCCTTTGCACCGTTCCCGGTCAATTGATACGCGCAGAGTGGTTTTCATCACGAATCTGGATGTTAATTGATTCTATGTCCGACAAATCGAGAAAAGTCTTGCACTTAATGACGGTTGTGTCCAGAAAAATTCCAGGGGATTAATGGCGCGCGAACGTCGAGATCCATGCAAGTTGCGGACATAACAAAATATCCGCTCGGCCCTTCCGGAATCATTGCCCAAGCCGGGCGCAGTTCACACCCTGAAGTAATCAACCGCGAATGACGAATATGACACGGATCGAAAAAGGGGGTGGTCCTTTCGGCAATGTTGCAGTATGGTTGGAAATATGCAATACTTAAACAGTTTGTGGCCAAAACCATTTAAAAAAAGGATGTCGTGAATACTCGTATCAGTCGCCGTCAATTTATGACCGGCTTGGCCGCTACGGCGGTCAGCAGCGTGTGCCTGCCGCGTATGACCTGGGCGCAATCCGGATCAGGAGCCGCATCCACAATTTATGTGGTCCACGGCGCCGATCCGGGCCGCATGCTTGCCGCGGGCATCGCCCAACTGGGCGGTTGGAAAAAATTTGTGAAGCCGCACCGAGATGTCGTGCTCAAGGTGAACGCCGCCTGGGCCTCGTTGCCGGAGCAGGGGGGGAATACAAGTCCGGCCCTGGTAGAATGCTGCATCAAGGAATGTTTGCTTGCCGGCGCTGCCGCGGTTGCGCTGCCTGAAAAGAGCTGTTCCGCCACCAAGGATGCGTTCGAACGCAGCGGTATCGCTGCGGCGGCCAAGCGCTCGGGCGGACGCCTGTATTCGCCGGCATCCAATCAATTTAAGCGCGTGGCCATTCCCCGAGGCGTCAATTTGAAGGAGGCCGATGTTGTGCGCGATGTGCTCGAAGCGCCCTGCCTGATAAACATGCCGGTGGCCAAAAGCCACGGCGGCTCGAACCTGACTTTGTCCATGAAAAACTGGATGGGTTCGGTGTCCGATCGCGGCTATTGGCATGCGCACAACTTGCACCAGTGCATCGCCGATTTCAGCACTTTCATCAAGCCCTCGTTGATAATTGTGGATGCCCTGCGAATTATGAAGACCAATGGGCCACAGGGGCCGGGCAAGCTGGCTTATCCCAATCAACTGATTTTCGGCCTTGATCCGGTGGCGGTGGATGCTTATGCGGCGACACTGTTCGACAAGCAGCCATTCGATGTGCTTTACATAAAAATGGCCCATGACATGAAGGTCGGTTGCGGCGATTTGGCGCAAGTTAAGGTTGTGCACGTGGATGCCTAATGGACGCCCGTTAGGCCATTCTCTCCATTTCCCTTGGGCTATGCTTGCAAACTGTTTTGATGTTTAACTCAGGACGGCGTCATCCGCCTGCGCTAAGTTGACCTATTCGTGTGGAGAAAATATTTTCATGGCCAGGTCACCCGGACAGTATTGGCGCAAGTGATTTGTGTTGCTCGAAATGCTTGTGAATGGACGCGGAGCTTTCAGGAATGGCGCAGGCTAACTATTGAACTCGATACTTGCCAAGTTGATAGCTGCGATCCGACGCCATCGAAGATTTCTTCTTCGCCTTGGCCTTGTTGTCCTGGCTGCAATCTTAAGCGCGCAGGTCTTCCCGTTGTTAACCAATGCGGCTGTCTGGCCGGCGGCCAGTCCATTGCTTTCCATTTGTGCGGCGACAGCGAAGCGATCGCTTAGCGTGGTATCTTTCATTAGCTTGCCGCTGCTAGTGCTGGCTCTTATGCGCGGGCGCTGGTTTTGTTATTGCCTATGCCCGACCGGCGCCCTGCTGACTTGGATTGGCAAATTAAGGCCGGGTTATCGATTGTCCCGGCAACGCATTCCGGCAATCGGGGCGGGATTGTGCCTCGTGATGTTGGGAAGCGCAATCGCCGGATGTTCGCTGCTGTTGAATCTTGATCCGCTGGTCCAGTTCAGCGGTTTTTTCAGCGCTTGGCGGGGAATGAGCGTGAACTGGGGGCAAATGCTGCCGGCGTTGAGCTTGATCCTGTTGGGCCTGATCACGGCTATCTGGCCGCATTTTTGGTGCGAGCGCATCTGCCCATTGGGCGCACTGCAGGCGATCCTGGGAATATTTGGCAAGTTTTGCTGGCGTCTGGTGGGGCGGAAACCATCGGTGCAAACGGTGACGGGGAACGTCGCGGGGTGTCCGGGTTTGCTTCCGACATCGACAAGCGGGGGGGCCACGGGGCGACGCATGTTTTTGGCCATGGTCGTTGGCGCGGGATTGGGGTGGATACTGAAGCGAAAGGCGCCGCTAGGCGCGGAGCCGGACAGGCCGATTCGCCCGCCGGGCGCTGTGGCCGAACCGGAGTTGTGGGGGCTTTGTGCGCGCTGCGGCAGCTGCATGCGCGCCTGTCCGGAGAGAATTATTGTTCCTGACTTGGGAATCGGCGGCCCCGGAAGCTGGCTTACGCCCCGTCTGGATTTCAGCAAGAGTTATTGCAATGAATGGTGTCGTCTCTGTACGGAAGCTTGTCCAACGGGCGCCATAGGCCGCCTGTCGCTGGAAGCCAAACGGGCCTTGTCCATTGGCAAGGCCCGGGTGGATCGGCGGCGCTGTTTGGCATGGCAGGATGGCCAGTATTGCATGGTTTGCCATGAATTCTGTTCGTACCAGGCTGTTAGGATTGTGAAGCATAAAGGCGTCAATTGCCCGGAAATCGATGAAGTCCTGTGCCGGGGGTGCGGATCTTGCGAAAGCCATTGCCCGGCCGGGCCTCCCCGTGCGATTACGGTCCATTCCCTTGAACGGGCGCCTATTGTTTGACTGAGTAGGGCGGTCATTGGATCGGTCCTGATGGCATATGTTCGGGAGCCATGCAAAATTGATTGACAATCCCCCTGTTGTCGGTATAAACAAACAGCTCGGTAATTTTGTTACTTTCTTGCCAACGTAGCTCAGTTGGTAGAGCAGCGCATTCGTAATGCGCAGGTCGTCGGTTCGATCCCGACCGTTGGCTTAAGGATTGCACATCGTTGTACATATGAAGACAAAACACACCTCGTCCGCCGCACAACGCGTCAGTCCGCCGAAAGGACATACGCCGCCGCCTAAAGCCAAGAGCGCTCTTGCGCATCAAGAGGCGTCGGCAGACAAAGGCGAGCCCAAAACGGCTTCAGTGGTGATCAAGCCCGATGCGGCCAAAGGCGCGCCGCCCGACGCGCTCGGCGAAACCTTGAATGCCAACATCCGCGTCAAGCTGAGCAGTGAAGAACTGCGTGAGAAGATGAAGGATCTGACGAAGCTGGCGCGTGACCAAGGGTACCTGACATACGGCGATATTAACGGGGCGTTGCCGACCAATCTGATCGATCCTGAGGAAATTGACGGTTTTATCCTGCTGCTGCGCGGGATGGATATCGAGGTGATCGATTCCACCGGTGTGGAGCAGTTCAAAAAACAGGCGGAAAAGGAAGAACGCGCCGAGCAGGCCAAGTCCATGGATGTTATGGATGATCCGATCCGCACTTATCTGCACCAGATGGGGCAGGTGCCATTGCTCACGCGCAACCAGGAAGTGGAGATTTGCAAGCGGATTGAAGAAGCGGAAATTAATTCGCGGGTTTTGTTCAAGCGTTTCGGGTTTTCGATCGAAGCTTATTTGGCCCTCGCGGCCCGCCTGGAAGAGGGCAAGGAACGCTTTGACCGCATCATTATCGACAAGCATGTTGAGGGGCGCGACAAGTATTTCCGGATGTTGCCGAACCTGAAGAAAAAAATACGGCTGTCGTTCAAGAACATTGCCGTCCTGTATGCCAAGCTCAAACAGTCCGAAGGCAATCCTAAAAAGCTGGAGCAAAATCGTAAGGTATTCGACAAAGCCTGGTCTGTTTATTCCCGTCAGTTGGACGGGTTCTATTTCAAGCAGAAGGCCATAGAGGACTTCGTGGTTTTGGCGGACAGCTATTATCAGAAGTACTCCGAATGTACGAGCCTGATCCATAAGCTGGAAACGGCCAAAGGGCCGAAGACAGCGCCCCGGGCGGCAAAGCTGCGCGCGGAGCGCAGTAAATTGCATGAGCTGGAAGATTTGTTCCTGATGGACGGAAACGTATTCGAGGCCAAGTACCGCGAGTTGAAGAGCTGGCTCAAGAAGGGGCAGAAAGCCAGGACCGAAATGGCGGAAGCCAACCTGCGGTTGGTGATCAGTATCGTTAAGAAATACATGAACCGCGGCCTTATGTTCCTGGATCTAATCCAGGAAGGCAACACCGGCCTGATGCGCGCCGTTGAAAAATTCGAATACAAACGAGGCTACAAGTTCAGCACATATGCCACGTGGTGGATTCGCCAGGCCGCTACCAGGGCGATTGCCGATCAAGCCCGTACGATCCGCATCCCGGTCCATATGATCGAGACCATCAATAAGCTGGTGCGGGTCCAGAAACAGCTACTCCAGGATTTTGGCCGCGAACCGACGCCTGAAGAAGTGGCCAATGAAGTGGACCTGCCCGTTGATCGCGTCCGGGAAGTTTTCAAGATGTCCCAGCAGCCTATTTCGCTGCAGGCTTCCGTGGGCGACAGCGACGATGCTTGTTTTGGCGATTTTATCGAGGACAAATCGGCGGAAAATCCGTCCGAGATGACCGGCTACAGTCTCCTGCGGGAACGCTTGCAGGAGGTTATTGCCACGCTTTCGGAACGGGAACAGAGAGTCTTAAAATTACGTTTTGGCGTTGTCGACGGTTGTCCGCGAACATTGGAAGAGGTCGGCAGCATGTTTGCAGTAACTCGCGAACGCATCCGGCAAATCGAGGCCAAGGCCCTGCGTAAATTGCGCCATCCAACGCGCTTGCAGAAGCTGGAAGGATTTCTGGAGACCCATAATTAGACCGGGTTGCCTGCGAATTCAAGCCTCTCGGACTTGTCGGACAATCGGGAACGCCGGGATGACAAGGACGTGAACATGAATAATCCTTTTGAACGGGGCCGGACCTTGATCGCGCTCGTACGGTGGATACCGTACTGTTGTTGGTTTCGGGTTTTTTCCCGTTATGCGCTTGTTCTGCTCCTGATGACCGGTATGCTGGCGCACGTTGTTCCCGCCCAGGCCGCCGGCAAAACCACGATCAGCAGAGGCGAAACGGACTTTTCGGCCGCGAAGTTGACGCGCGACGAGTGCTTGGAGCGCGCCCGCAGCTCGCGGATGAACAAGCAATTGCAAAGCGCCAAGTTGAACGATGCCAACCTGAGCGGGGCGAATTTGCTTTCGGCGGACATGCGCGAGGCCAATCTTAAGAAAACGATTTTGACCAAAGCCAGTCTCTGCCGGGCCAATCTGAGCCTGGCGAACATGGAAGGCGCTGTGCTGAACGAGACGGACTTGAGCGGGGCCACGCTGGTCAGCGCCAAATTGAAGGGCGCCAATCTCCTGCGCGCCAAATTGTGCGATGCCATGTTAATGGGGGCGGACCTGACCGGCGCGATCCTTTCAGAAGCTAATCTTGTGCGCGCGAATTTGACCGGCGCCATTCTGACCGGCGCCATTTTGCAGGGAACCGACCTGACCGGCGCCAACCTGCAGGGCGCCGTTCTTTCCAAAACCAATCAGTTGAATAATGCGATATTGTCCCGGACAATTCTGCCCGATGGCACGTTGCATCCGTAATTGTCAAGCCACGGAAGCGCTTGGCCGCGCAAGGCGCAGAATTAATCCGCCGAATGCGACCGCAAAACCGGACGAGGCGTGTTGGCTGCGAGCCGGCCATGCCCTGATAAATATGCCAACAGCTAAAAAACTGGTTGTGGTTGTCCCGTTCCTGAACGAGATCGGCAATTTGCCCGTTTTGTACGAACGGGTGATTAAGGCCATGGCCGATCAGCCGGAGCAATTCGAAATTTTGTTTGTGGACGACGGCAGTGTCGATCAATCGCCGCAATGGGTGCGGTGCAAGGCGGAAGAAGACAGACGTGTGCGCCTCTTGCAGCTATCCCGTAACTTTGGGCATCAGATTGCCATTACGGCCGGCATGGATCATGCAGATGGTGATGCGGTGGTGATCATGGATGCCGACTTGCAAGATCCCCCCGAGATGATCCCCGAACTTTTATCCAAGTGGCGCGAGGGGTGCGAAGTCGTGTATGCCGTGCGGCGCAGCCGGGCGGGGGAGACCTGGTTGAAAAAATTTTTGGCTGCATCATTCTACAAGGTTTTTCGGGCGCTGGCCAAGGTGGATGTGCCCATGAATACCGGCGATTTCCGCTTGGTCGATCGCAAGGTTGTGGAAGCCCTCAAGAACGTTCGCGAATTACACCGCTTCATGCGCGGGCTGACCTGCTGGGTTGGTTTTAGCCAAGGGGCGGTTTATTATGAACGTGCGGCCCGCCATGCCGGGGAGACCAAATATCCGGTTTGGAAATCCCTGCGGCTGGCTTTCGATGCCATCACGTCGTTTTCGGCTGCGCCCCTGCGTTGGATAACCGGGGCCGGTGTGCTTATTTCCCTGCTCGGCCTGCTGTTCGCCTTGCGCATTATGTGGGACCATTTTGTCCGTCCAGCGGCGCTGATGCCCGGATGGGCTTCCATAATGGCCCTGGTGTTATTCTTGGGAGGCATCCAACTGGTTTGCCTGGGCATTATCGGCCAATATATCAGCCGGATTTTCGAGGAATCCAAGAAGCGCCCCTTGTATTTTGTGAAGTAATTCTATTTGTGCAAATGTACTGGCAAAGTGAGAAATAAAAAATGGAAAAAGTGACCCGTAGAGGACGGGAAGCAGCCAACAAACCGTTCCCGGTAATAACTCCAAAAACCAGCGACTATAAAATCCGCACAGTCCTTGAAAACGCGAATGGCGCAACGATTCGACATGAGGCGGAAAGGGCGAACTACAATGGCCAATACGATGTTTTGCTCGTATTTCCCCGGCCTTCCTCATCCAGTCCGCAAAGAAACGAGCCCTTAGGTTTGTTCTATATCGGCGAATCGGCGCGTAAATATGGTTTTCAAGTTGCTTATTGGGATGCACGTCACGATCAGGAGGCGGATTTTCTGGCGCTGGCCGCACAAGCCAATGTCATTGGTTTTTCCGCCATCACTGGTTACCAGCTGGGAGAATTTGTCCGGCTGGCGAGTCAAGTGAAAGCTAAGTGGCCTGCCAAGCCAATTATTCTGGGTGGAGCCCATGCGACGCTCACCGACCCGCACACCAATCTCGCCGATCCACTGGTGGATTATGTGGTCTTTGGTGAAGGCGAACTGCGATTGCCGGCCTTGCTGCGGGCGATATATGATCCCTCGCATTTGCCGCTTGTGGATGGCATCGGCTACCGGAATCGCGACGGGCAGGTATGCGTGCAGGATAGTCGGCATGTGCCGGATATGGAGCGCGATTTGCCGGACGTGGTGAATCAATGGACCTTGCGCTATTTTGTTGCCGCCGCGAAGCGTAATGAGATGATTCTGCCAGTTTCGCGCGGTTGTCCCTGGTCAACCGATTCTTGCGCCTTTTGCAGTGTCGGCCGCCAGTACATGGATTCCTATCGCAAAATCCCGTTTGCAAGCTGGAAAGCCGCTATCGATGCGGTGTATGTTCAGGTCCCTTTTACGCATATCGAGCTGGAAGACGAGAATAGCGCCACAGCCATTAAGTCCTCGGAGCCTTATATTCCCTATTTGAAGCAGAAGGGCATTACCACCCACCTGCATCTGCGTAGTGACCAACTTCTCGATCGGGATCAGGTGCAGTGGATGGCGGATATGGGCGTGATCCGTATCCACGTTGGTGTCGAATCGGGCAATCCAAGAGTATTAAATTATGTCATGCACAAGCATGAAAGTGTCGAGGATCATGTCGCGGCGGCCGGCAACATGGTTGCCGCCGGGATTGAAATGGTCGGCACCTTCATTGTGGCCAATCCGACCGAAACCTGGAGTGAAATACGCCAAACTTTGCAACTGGCCGATATGCTACGCAAGCTGTTCCCGCCAAAGAAGTACCGCGCGACGGTCTATGTTTTGGCGGCTTTTCCTGGTACGCCGATTTATGCCGACATCCGCGACATGCATGTGTTCTGCGATCTGTTGAAAGAAGTGGAAACGAGGCGAGCGGACAAGGCTGCCGACCTGCCGGAGGATTTGCGGGATAGACTTGCTGCCTGGGTGAAAATTCCCGGAGCTCGCCATAATGAAAAACCGATGCCTAAAGCGGCCGATACCGTTCAACCCCATCTCGTTGCCTATCTGGACGGTACGGGTAGTCTCGGGGCATTGCTCCGTGAATCGCGCCAATGGCTTTGGCCGATGCCGCAGACATTACGGGAGTGGACTAGGTCGAGCGCGGCTTATAATCCTTTCCTGCCAGACTATTGGAATGCCATTTATCCTATTGCGGGAATGCATTTCAATAAGGCCCATAAGACCGCCCAGAACTTTCCAGGATGGAAACGAGCGCTCATCAAGCCCTTCGAACTGCTGTTCGATCTGCGGTTTTACCTTGCCGTGGATTGGGGACATGAGTGGGCTCTCAAGGGCACAAAGTGGGAGACAAAAGCGGTTGGCAAGCTGATTAGCTGGGCGGCCAAACACTCGACCGGGCAGGAACTGGACAGGAGAGTATAAACTCAATGGTGCGGGCTAACCCGGCTTTTGCTGCCCGGCAAATGCGGAATTAATCCGTTGCATGGCCATATGCGCAATGATCAAGTGAAGGTCTTCGATCTTCTGCATATCCTGAGAACGAATGTGCAGCGGGATTTGAACCATTGAGCCCAATGCTCCGCCATCGAAACCGCACCAGCCGATCGTGATGCCCTCATGCCCCTTGGCGTACTCAATGGCGCGAAGCACATTGGCCGAATTGCCGCTCGCGGATATGCCCATGACCACATCGCCGGGCATATAAAAATTCTTTAGTTGTTCCACAAAAACCTGCGCATAGGATAGATCGTTGGCATAGGCCAGCAGAGTCGGCAAGCTGTCATTCAGGCAGATGGCCTTAAAACGCCGGGCTTGACCGAAGCCACATCCTTTATTGAGGTCGCAGGCAAAATGGGACGCTGTCATGGCGCTCCCGCCATTGCCCATGAGGAAAATGCGGCGACCCTGGGTATGAGCTGCCAAAAGACAGTCGATCATCTGTTCGAACTGTGCGTGCGGGAACAGATCGAATAGTTCCCGCAATTTTCCGAGATACTCTTTGGAAAATAAAGTCATAGTGATTGCGCTTTCCAAGCTGTAATGGCAGCATGATAGGCTTGCGGCGTGCCAATATCCATTAAAAAATCGTGAATAAAGCAGGCTTTCATCTTGCCGACCAGGCGCGGGATGACGTCAAAACCGAGATCCAGCGCTTTCCCCGATTCCCGGAGCGAAGGAAATACGTCAAAAATCCGATCATCGGCCGCATAAAGCCCGGCTGCAGCCCATTCCGACTTAGGATGCGCGGGCTTTTCCTCAAACCCGATTACTATCTTATCCGGTCCAATTTCAGCAATGCCGCATTGCGTGGGGACGGGCGCATGGAACAATCCCAAGGTGAATGGCAAACCATGCCGGAGATGCTCGGTCACCAGACAACCAATAGGTGCGTTCGTCAGATTATCCGCATATAAGATCAGAAAAGGTTTGCCTGGAGCAATCCAAGTTCGATTGGCAAGCAGGGTGCCGGCGCTGCCCAGCAAAACCGGTTCATGAAATAGAGCGATCCGGGGGATGGGATTAAGCTTTTGCCAGCGTTTCGTAAAATCTTCCACCTGCTGATGCAGCCAATGGGTGTTCAATAATACGTCGGTCACACCCTGATCGCGCAAAAGTTCCAGCCAAATTTGGAGCAAAGGCCGGCCTTCGATGGGCAAAAGACATTTTGGGGTTTGCCGGGTCAAGGCTCCCATGCGACTGCCGATCCCGGCGGCTAATAAAAATGCTTGCTGGGCCATATGTGCGACAGGCGTTAACGCCTTCCTTGAAGATGCAAATGCGAAATATGCATTAAGGCATTTCCGCAGCTACGCCGGCGACCGCCTGGATTTCCCGGCAACCACGGCATTACTTTTGGTTCTATGAAACAGCGAGCGCCAGCCGGCCGCCCTGCCTTCAGAATGACCTGAATCATTGCAATAGGAATTTAACCGGCATAACCCTGCGGATGGGCCTGATGCCAAAGCCAGGCGCTTTCCAGTATGGATTCCAAAGTCGGATAAAGCGGTTTCCAATGCATTTCCTGCATCACCTTGGTGGAGGCGGCCACCAGTTGAGCCGGGTCCCCGGCCCTGCGCGGCAGAAGTTTTCTCTTGAGCTTCCGTCCGGTAATCTTTTCCACCATATCCACAACCTGCAATACCGAAAACCCTGTGCCGCTGCCCATATTGAATATCCTGAATCCAGCGGGATTCGGCGTTTTCAAAGCGCAAATATGGGCTTCCGCCAAGTCAATCACATGAATAAAATCACGAATACAGGTGCCATCCGGCGTGGGATAATCGGTTCCATAAATATCCGCCGTATTTTCTCCTTTTGAATTCAATGCAGCCAACAAGAGCCTTGGTAGTAAATGGGTTTCCGGGCGATGTGCTTCGCCATAGGCTTGTGAAGCGCCTGCCGCGCTGAAATAACGGAATGTGGTCACTTCCAGCGCATAGGCCCGGGCATACCAGCATAGAACTCTTTCAAAACTAAGTTTGGATTCGCCATAGGCATTCATGGGACAGGTCGGAAAGGTTTCGTCAATCGGAACGCGGTCAGTCTGACCATACACGGCGGCGGTGGACGACATGATAAAACGTTTGACGTTATGTGCCACCATGGCGTTTAAAAGCGTCATCCCGCCAAGCAGATTGCAGGTATAGAATGGTTCCGGGTCCTTGACCGATTCCGGGATCAACGCTTTGGCCGCCATATGGATGACGCCTTCGATGGGGAAGCGGTTAAAAATCCGATCCAGGCATTGCCGGTCATTCAGATCGCCATGGACAAAATCAGCTGCCGGATGAATGGCCTGGCGATAGCCGGTGGACAGGTTGTCCAAAACAACTACCGGAGTGTTTTTTGCAATCAACCGTTCGGTTACGATGCTGCCGATATATCCTGCCCCGCCCGTCAATAAGATCGCCATAATTTCCCCTCGCTA
Source organism: uncultured Verrucomicrobiota bacterium (assembly GCA_964617825.1). Classification (GTDB taxonomy): domain Bacteria; phylum Verrucomicrobiota; class Kiritimatiellia; order JAAZAB01; family JAAZAB01; genus VSJD01. The sequence goes on along the minus strand of CAZTWL010000010.1, from coordinate 32,208 downwards.
TGAATTGCCGCAATATTCGTCATAAATCAGGTATGGATTCGAAAGACCATTTTGATGTAGGATGCTAAAGAATTTGTCCGTCAATGCCGAAGATTCAGCATGACTTTACTGCCGTCCCGTTCCAAGCCGATCGGCAATTCGCGGAGGTGGCCCAACGCCTCTCTGACTTGGTCCTGTTTATCCAGCGGACAATAGAGCAGCAGAAAGCCTCCGGCGCCGGCACCGGCAATTTTGCCGCCCAGAGCGCCGGCTTTAAGGGCGGCTTGATACATGGCGTCGATGGCGTCATTGCTGACGCTGCTGGCCAATTTCTTCTTCAATTGCCAGCCGGCGTGCATCAGGCGTCCCAAGGCGTCCAAGTCGCCATTGGCCAGATGCTTTGACCCAGTATAGGCCATGTCGCGCATTTGACATAGCACCTCCTGGCAGTCGCCAATATTACCGCGCTGTTCCATCAGGACCGACGCAGAGGAGCGGGTGATGTTGGTGAAAAAAAGCATTAGCCGTCGGTTCAACTCGTCGAGGGCTTTTTCCGGGATCAAGATCTTGGAAACCTTAACCTGGGCATCGGCAGGAAACTCGATCAACCGCAGGCCGCCATAGGCGGCAATGTATTGGTCCTGCTTGCCCATGGGTTTGGCGCAGCGGTTGAGTTCAATCTCACAGGCCTGTCCGGCCAATTCTTCAGCTGTGACGATGATCCCTACGTAGGTATACAATGCTTGAAGCAAGCCGACGGTCACGGTGCTGGAAGAGCCCAGTCCCGTGCCGGAAGAGGGCACATCCGCCAGCGTTGTGATTTCGACCCCTTTTTCCACGCCCGTGATTCGCATGGCTTCGCGCACGAGTTCGTGTTTGAGCTCTGCTACGCAAGATACCGTTTCCCTCTGGGAATAGTTGACAACAATCAAATCGTCAAACCGTTCCTTAACGATTACATACACGAATTTGTTTATGGCCGTGGAAATTACCGCTCCGCCGGCCTTTTGATAAAATTCAGGGAAATCCGTGCCGCCGCCCAGGAAGCTGATGCGCAAGGGTGTTTGTGTAATAATCATAGCGTTTGTCCTGGCTAGGCTTTGTCCGATCAATTCCGAAATCATAGCCATTAAATGCAGAGATGGCCATACCCAAACTTGTGGGCACATCACTTGCCCGCGGCGGCAATCTTCGCGAAAAGATCGATAAAGACCCGCGCCGTGTTCTGCCAATTCCCCTCCCAGGTTGTTTGTGCATAGGTGGCAACTGCCTGATGTTGCCCAACCAGGGGAATCTGTCCTTCCTTGGCCTGTTGCAAAATGCCTTCCAACGCAGCGGAAGAATTGTCCGACACAAGAAACATTTGTCCGTCCCGGCCGAAATTTTGGAAAGTATCCCTGGAAATCAGGCAAGGCGTCCCGCAGGCCATGGCCTCACAAATAACCGCCGGCCAGCCCTCGCCCATGGCCGGCAATACAAGCAGATCGTGGCTGGCATAGTAGTGCCGCAGCGCTTCCGTGGGCTGTGGCGGCACGACCAGTACGTTCGATAAATTCCATTCCTTCGGATGAATCGCGCCCTCTCCGATCAGCGTAAAATGAATATCCGAACATGAGCGTGCCGCATGCTCAATCAGCGGTAGTCCTTTTTTTGCGACAAAGCGCCCGACAAAGAGAACTTTGAAACGGTTTGCCGGCAACCCCAGCTGACGCTGCTCGGCCAAGCGCGCGGGGCCGTCGACCAAGGAAAAGGCGGTCTTGTTATAAGCCGTGGGCGTCATGCAAACATGTGCGGGATCGATCCCGGCCTTGGCAATAAACCAATCGCGGACGGCCGGGCTGACAAACGTCATCCAGGCTCCCCGTCTGGTGCAGGATCGCGCCGAATGCAAGATAACGCGGTCTTGGAAAAGCGTTAATATTTTCGATTTTAAGGGGATTATGCCAACATGCTGGGTGACAACGAGCGGTTTCCGGCAGGTCAAGGCGGCTTGAATGGCCAGGGACGTGATGCCGGGAGCGAGACTTTGGACGCTGACAGCCTCATGGAGGCGCACCAAGTTTGCAATTTTGAAATAGGCCAGCGGATTGACAATCGGCGTATTAATCTGGAGCTTGGTTTCAAACCAATTAGAGGCCGGGAAACGAACGTTGTCCGATGTGGATGCTGCCGCGCCGCGCGGAATGTCCGTGGTAACCCAGGTGACTTGGTGGCCGTCGGCTTCCCAGCAATGCTTGAGATGTTGAGCCGCGAGTTCGATCCCACCCAGGTGCGGCCATTGATAGTTTGAGGCAATCAGAATTCGCATTCTATTCCTCATCCTGATTAATAATAGGTGGTTGGCCTTTCGCTATAGGAGAGCGATCAACTTGTCCTCTATGTGCAGGTTGCTTTACCAACGCGAAAAACCACAAAGTTCTCCAGGTGCAAGGCATGTGCTGGGCAAGACGGTAGTCCCGCAACGCCCATCTTTCGGATATCAAATTAGAAAAGAAACATTCCCACAATGACCATATGAAGAAAATACTGGAAAATTGTTCGACAATCAGATTTTTGGCTGCAAAAACCTTAAATAGCGTTTTCAAACCATAGAAATTGATGTGCGGAGTCTGCTCGTTCTCCGTGGTGAGGTCTTTAGTGTGAAGCATGCGTTTGATTGCATATACCAGGCGAGTGCCGGCCTTTGTCTTTTTAAGCAGGTAGCTGGGGCGGCAGATAATTTCCATCGGGCTCCAGCCGTTAGGCACGGTCAGGATCAGAACCGCATCACCTTTCATTCCCTTGGCGATATAGTCAAGCATTCCCTGCCAGTCCGTAACATGTTCGAGAACCTCGGTCAGAACGATGACGTCAAATTTCGAAAGATCCATCGATTGTAATGCCGCTGTCCTGAAAGATAGATTCGGTAAGCAATGCGTCTTTGCGGCGCGCTCGATAGAAGGTGCGTGCACATCGATTCCCAGGACGGAGTAGCCCTTGTTTGCCAAGGGTGCGGCTATGTTCCCGATCCCGCACCCGACATCGAGAATCCGGGTGGCCTTATTTGGCAGCCGATGTGCACCAACCATTTCTAGAATATATGCAAGCCGATTTCGATGTATGGGGCTGCGTTGGTAGTCCGAACTACAGTAGATCTCGGCCTCGTTTTTTTTAGTGTATTTCAAGATAAGCTGGTTCAAGGGTGCCTTTCAAACAGAACGAAGGTTAATTGTCCGGTTCTTGCGCCAAGTATTTTAGGCGTGGCAAAACATCCCAAGCTTAATTGTTAACTCGTGCGACGATTCCAATTGCGCGGCTCATACTCGGCCTGATGCAGCAAATTGCAATCTGAATAATACGGAAGAGGGAGATAAGCGCTCGCAGTAAAATCGATGAATGATGCCCGGCTGTATCAGGTTGAAGGTAGGCCATCCTCGTTATTTCAAAACCGCATTTTCGCAGGAGATTGAAGATCGTCAACGGCGTATAGAATGCCGTGTGGTCGTAGCCATCGGCCTCGTAGCCAAGGAATAAGTTTTGCATAAAATAATTCAGGCTGTTTGCATTCGGAACTGTCAGAATCAAGCAGCCATTTTTTTCTAGGTGCCTAGTGATTGAGGCGAAAAATCCGCGTGCATCGAGAAGGTGCTCAAGGACCTCGCCGGCGACAATAACATCGAATTTGCGTCCCAGGTCAAAATTAGTTGCATCGGCAGCGGCGACATTGAAGCCGCGTTCGCTCAACTTGAGAACTTCTTCTTGATCGTAATCCATGCCAAGGCAGGTTTTGGACGCGTCGCAAATATGGCGGTGCATCCAATCCGAGCGCTTCATGTTGTTAGTGGTATGTTCGACGCAGCCAATGTCCAAAACATTTTTTCTGGCAACGTATTCTTTAAGGAAGGCGATACGGTCAAGGATGATGTGTGGGTCGGAGACTTTCTTGATTTGCAGATAAAAGGCGCGCGCTTTGTCCTTTGGCTCGAATTGCGTAGTGGTCGACATGAGTTGGTCCTTGGTAATCAGGAAAGGCTGCGGAACGTACTATCAAATCGATACATACGGCAGCCTTTCCAAGTTAATGATGTTTCAAGTTTGCGCGGGTAGATTTTGCCATAATTGCACTTGACTGTCCGACAGATTCCTATAGAGAACCATCAAAACAACCTACAAGATTTAACATATAAGGAATAAGGGCGGGAAGTCAAGTTCGACAGTTAGCAGTGTCGTGTGATTTTCGAACGTTTGCCTGTGTGCGCTAAACGTTCGCGTTGGTACGGCTCTGACACTCCAAGTCTGCCGAGATATCCTTGCTCACTACCTCTTGGCCAGAAAAAGGGGGCATCATTAATTATCGCCTTGACATATAATATACATCGATTTATTTTAAAATATATTCTGCCTCGGCGTCATTATGTAAATTTTGGGAAATGCCATACATTGTGCGTGTTTTCAATCAAGAGACTTTGGTCATATGTTCCACAAGACATTATGTATGTGCTCTGTTGGGACTAAATATTAGCAGACATTTGACTTGGCCAAGTTAGAACCGGGAGGGAAAATTGAAAAAGATTGCTATAACTCTGCTTGGAATGGCGTTTGCTGTTTTGCCTGTGATTGCAGCGGATCATTATGTTGCTTTAAGCGGCGGGCATGTTGCTCCGTACGATAGCTGGGCGACAGCGGCAACGGGGATACAATATGCGATTAGCGTGTGTTCGAGCGGTGACGTCGTCTGGGTAACGAATGGAACATATGAGGTTGGGGAGTTCGGCAATCCATATGATACCGTCAAGAGCCGGATATCCATTACAAATGGGATTGCGGTAAGAAGTGTGAATGGCGCAACAAATACTATTATTAGAGGTGGCAATCCTGTCCGGGGCGTCTGGATGGGAAGCAACAGTAGTTTATATGGGTTTACTATTTGTGGCGCGAATTTGGCAGGGTCTTCGGATCCCAATCCTAATGGAGCGGGCCTTGCGGCGCCTTATGGAACGTGGACGACAAAATCCCCTCCGTGGAATCCAGGTGATTGGCTACCCACGAATGTCAATGCGAACGCTAAAATCTACGATTGTGTTATCAGAGATAATTTGAATGGGAAAAATGGCGGAGGAACGAAGGGTATGGCTGTTTATTACAATTGTTTGTTTACTGGTAATAGCAGTGTTTACGGAGGCGGAGGCGCTTGTGATGGCGTTTTTTATAATTGCGTAGCTGTTAATAATTCGTCTGGAATAAGATACGGTTATATCTATAACAGCATTATGAGGGATAATTCAGCCAACGATTATCCACAAGCTTATTTAATTACGAATTCTTGTGCGTCAGGATTAGCCGGCAACAACAACATTTCAGACAATCCTCTGTTCGTTTCAGCAACCAATTTCCGCTTGCAAGCCGGTTCTCCTTGCGTAAACAAGGGCGCAAACATGCCCTGGATGACCGATGGCAACGATCTTCGCAGCAAAGATATGGTTGGTAATCCGCGGATAATCAATGGCGTGGTGGATATGGGTGCATACGAAAGTCCATATGTCGCTTTGCCTTCCGTTCCTGCGAGCGTAAGCGCAAGCGATGGCCAATATACGGACAGGATACGAATCACGTGGCTTGTTGCAAGCGGTGCAACCAGTTATCAGGTGTTCCGATGTATGTCCAATCATTCAGACGCTGCCGGTCAGATTGGAGTTGCTGCTTCTACCACTTTCGACGATTCTGGCGCCGTGGCGGGGACTACATATTATTACTGGGTGAAGGCCGTCAACTCCTCGGGTACGAGCGCCTTCAGTGCTTCGGATGTTGGTTATCTTGGTTCCTCGGTTGCGACATTGAATGTGCCAACGAGGGTATCTGCCAGCGACGGGGCCTATTCCAATCTGGTGCGGGTAACTTGGAGCGCGGTTACCAATGCCTTGTATTATGAGCTCTGGCGGAATACGAGTAATAGCTCCGTGTCGGCTTCTTTTCTGGCCCAGACTACCAATGGCCTGACCTATGACGATGCAACCGTGGTTGCGGGAGTGACCTATTGTTATTGGGTTAAAGCGAAGAATGCCCAAACTGTAAGCGCGTTTAGCGATCCTGATGGCGGATATGCTGCGATGAGCACGGTTTCTGGCTATGCCAATCTGGAGGTATCCGATGTGATTTTATTGCCGATCACGCAGCGCGTTGGAGGACATCCCGGAGCGGTGGGCCTGCAGTTGATGAACTGGGGGCCGAGCGATATGGTCGCGCCTAATACGCGGTTGATCCTGGATTTCTTCCTGTCAAAGAACACGTCGTTTGGTGATGCGGACGATCTTTGGCTCGGGGAATACAAGACGGATGTAACCCTTCCGGCTGGCTGCTATGCGATGGTTGCGGTTACGGCTGCAGCGCGGGAAGGATTTACGGTGCCAGAGGGAGCGGTGGGGACAAACTACGTGTTCGCACGGGTGCGACATACGTATCCCTCGACGTTGGGGGATAGTGACGAGTCAAATAATTATGCCATGCGATCCGGTGCGATCGTGGTAACCGCTGCGTATGTTAAGCCCACGGCCGGTTATCATTTGATTAACGACTATGATGGCGATGGCAAGTCGGACTTGGCCTTGTACAAGGAAGTTACGGGTGAATGGCTGGTCATGCTTTCCGGGGACGGATATGCGCCGGTTCAATTCGTCTTGGGCGGAATGAGCTATCAGCCGGTAATTGCCGACTATGACGGGGATGGCAAAGCGGATCCGGCGGTATGCAATCAAAAGACAGGTGATTGGAAGGCAGTGCTTTCTGCCAGCAGCAATTCTCTGGCGACGTTCAATTTTGGAGGACACGCCGAGATACCGGTGCCTATCGACTATGACGGGGATGGCAAAGCGGATCCGGCTATCTATCAGCAATCAGGATCTTGGGCCATGTTGATGTCAGGCGCAAACTATGCGATGCAGACGATGCTGCTGGGTGGTAACAACGATTTGCCGGTACCGGCCGATTACGATGGGGATGGCATCTCGGATTTGGCAGTTTATCGGGCATCCACGGGAGATTGGGCGCTGAAGCTTTCTACTTTGGATTATTGGACTGTGGCATTTCAGTTCGGCGGGGCTGGCGCAATTCCTGTCCCGGCAGATTACGATGGTGATGGCAAAACAGATCCGGCGGTCTACAAGGAATCATCCGGTGACTGGTCCGTGATGATGTCGCGCTTCGATTATATAACAGCGGGCGCAACGTTCGGTGGCCACGACTGGGCGCCTGTGGCTGCGGATTATGATGGTGACGGCAAAGAAGATGTTGCGATTTATAACGACAACCAGCATTTGCTCAAGGTTTTGGTGTCCGGCAATGGCTACGGGCTGACAACGATGGATGTCGGTAGTCCCGGTTACGAACCAGTGGGTTGGTCGCGGTAACAGCCGACGAATTGTCGGCAAGGAAATTGGGTTATAGTTTCTCGCTGTTTTCCCTGGCAGAGAGGCTTCTTCTCTATTGTTGTAGGCATGTGATCGTTTCTCTACGGTGCTTTTATAGGTAAATATTGACTGCATGTTGGCCGTTCGGACAATAATATTGCACGTCTCCCGACCTTCCCGTTTCCCCTCGCTCGCTTTGGGTTAAAAATGTACACATTTCCTGCCGGATTGCCGGAGATTTGCATTGGCTGGATGCCCAAGATATGCTTAATTACATCAACTTTTGGAACTTATTAAACGGGCCTTGTTGCATTCATGAGCAATATCGTTGTCAGGAAAAAAATATGGGCCATAGCATTGGTTTTTGTCGTTGCCTTGGCCGCATGCCTCCGGTTATTCCATCTCGGTGTTCCGTCGTTTCGCGCGGACACGATAATGTTTTATGACATTTGTCATCAGTCTGTGAGCGGATGGGTAGTCTTCACGCAGTGGATGGAACTGATGGGGCGGACAGGACAGCTTCCTTTCCCTTTGGCCATAACCAAGGGGTTTATTGATATTTTGCATATCGCTCCGAGCGCTTTTATGATTCGCCTGCCGAACGCAATCTTCGGTGTTTTGACTGTCTTTGGCATGTATATGCTCGGGCGTCAAATGGCGGGGCGCTTGTTCGGTTTGATTCTGGCGTTATGGATGGCGGTCAATCCGTTCCACATCCAATTGAGCAGGGAAGCCTATTTTTATTCGCCGCTCCTTCTGGGAGTGACCCTGCAGGCATGGGCCTGTTTGTGGGCGTATCGCCACCGCCACCAGAGAGCGCCTTTCCCGTTCGGCTTTCATCTGCTGACCCAGATGGGCTTTTTGTTCATGACTTACAGCCACGCCTCGGGCTGGTGGGTTGGAGCTTTTTTCACCCCATTCCTTGGCTGGATTTTAGGGCGCCGGGCATGGCGCGAACCGCGGGCGCGTTCGGACTTCTGGTGGTGGCTGGCGGTGTGTGTCCTCATCGGACTCCCGCTGGTTTTCATGGCGTGGGGCCTGCCTTATTTCCTGAAGGAACAGTTAAGTGCTGATATGAAACAGCTGAATAAGCATGTTTTTGGTACGGGACAGGCGCTCTTATCGTCATTTGTCTGGCGCTTGTTGCAAAGCGCCTCGTGGGGGGCGACGCCACTGCGTGCCGGGCTCCTCGTTCTGACCGGCGGTTTGGCGGTCGTGGGGTTGGTGGCCAATCGTGCACGCTATCGCCGGGCTTGGATTATGGCCGTGTTCCTGCTGGGAGGGTTTGCGGTCTATTGGCTTGCGCTTGTTGTGGCGGCATATCCTTATGGCCAGCGGCATGTGGCCTATGAACTGCCTTTGTATTTGAGCGTGATGGCTTATGGCGTGTGGCATGTTTCCACCATTCCGTTTGTGCGTCGCATGGTCAAATCCCTGGTTTGGCGAAGGGCGCCTGCTTATGTCTTGGCCGGCGCGGCCGTGGCGCTGAGTCTGCAACCTGCCTGGTATTGCACCCAGCTTACCGGCAAGCCGACGCCATTTAAGCAGGTTGCGCAGTGGTGCGATACGCATTTGCCCGCGCGGTCACTTGTTCTTGTCGAACGCTGGTTCGATCCGTGGAATGAGCTGCGCGTGCATAATTCCACCAACGTTTATTTTACTTTCACCGTGCCGGCGGAGCCGCCGGATGTCTTTGAACGCTATAATTGGCCGGCCACGGCCAAACAGTTTTTTAAACATTTTCCTGATGCGGCCTACTTGGAATACAGCAATAGCGAACGGCGTCGGATGGGGGTGGTCTCTAACGTCCATTTTGCGCGGAGCATCACTTTTACCAACAGTGCCGGAATTGAATTGGCCAAAATGGGAGTGGCGTATCGCGATGAATTTTATGATTCGGCGACCAATCGGTTGCTGACCACCGTTTTTTACAATACGCGCGAGGATGTGCTCCGGCATGCGCGCGAACAGGGCGAGACCACGCTTGTCTTCTATGCTCCTTCCTGGGGCTACGTCAAGCTGTGGCAGCAGCTCAAGGATTTCCGCGACTGGCGGATTCTGGAGGACAAGGCCACGCTGGATGTGTATAATCTAACGCCGCAAACCAATACCGTCACGCTGCTCGTGCGCGGCATGGCGGCCAATGGAGGCAAGCGCGTTCGTTGCGGAATGTTCGGCCAGGCCGATTTTCAGAACTTGCAGATGGCGGATTGGCGGATTGATCGTATTCCGCTGAAACCCGGCTTGAACCAGCTTGTTTTCAGCGATGCGCTCTGGTCGGCGGCGAAAATTCCCCTGTTGGTGGATCGGATCGAGGTGGTGCCGACGAACGGCAAATGACCGCCGGCCGGCGGCGGATGTGGAAAGAGCGTGGTTGCATCGGCTAGCACGGAGAATATGACCTTTACGCCATGGTGCTTGGGCGCAGGAGCGAAGAGGGGCGCCGTGATTCGGGCAGGGCGCAATCCTGTTAATCCGGTCAAAAACTACATGTTAACTTCCGATTATCAATTATGAGTGCGGCACGTATTCTTATTGCGGTTCGTGATCCGGCCCTGGTTGCCAAATTGCAGTCCCTGCTGAAGATGCTTGATTATGCCGTTGCCGGGGTTGCGGCCAATTCCGGCGATGCCAGCCGCCTGGCGCAAAGTCTCAAGCCCGATCTGATGCTGATCGATGTGCGCTTGGATGAAGCCTGGCAAGGCATTCAGGCCGCGGGCGAGATTCGTCGGCAGTGGCAAGTTCCCCTTATTTTCCTGATCGATGCAGCGGATATCGAAGCTTTACAGAAAGCCAAGACCATCGAACCCGTTGGATTCATCCGTATTCCCCTGGATGATAACGAGGTGCTGGCGACCATCAAACTGGCGTTAGACAAGCAATGGATTGAGCGTCAGTTACAGGAGAGCGAGCAGAAATACCGGTCCATGATGGAGGCCATGAGCGACCTGGTTTATATCTGTGCGCCGGATTGCCGCATTGAATATATGAATCCGGCCATGATTCGCAAGGTGGGCCGAGATGCTACTGGCGAGATCTGTCATCGTGTATTTTTCGACCGCGCGCAGGTTTGTCCTTGGTGCATGAAGCCGCAAGTTCAGCAAGGGCAAAGCGTGCGCCACGAGATTGCCAATCCGCGCGATGGCCGCGTTTATCGCGCCGCCAGCATGCCGATCACGCATGCCGACGGCACCGCATCCACCATGGCCATTCTTACGGACATCACGGAGCAGCGGCAGGCGGAATTGGCGCTTAAGGAAAGCGAGGGCCGCTATCGGCGCCTCGTGGAGTCGGCGACCGATTATATTTATACCGTCAAGGTCGAAAACGGGCGGGCGGTGTCCACATCGCATGGGCCGGCGTGTGTGGCCGTTACGGGATATACCTCGGCGGAATACGATGCCGATCCCAATCTCTGGTTCAATATGGTTTTCGAGGAGGATCGCAAACTCGTGCTGGCGCAGGCCGATCATTTGTTGAAAGGCGAGACGACCCAGCAGTTGGAACACAGGATCATTCACAAGAACGGGAAGATCCGTTGGCTGCGGAATACTCCTGTCCCGCATCAGGATGGCGCCGGTCATCTGGTGTCGTACGATGGCCTGGTGACCGACATTACCGATCGCAAATTGGCCGAATTGCAGATCAAGGAGCACGTCCGCAAGCTGGAGATTGTAAATAAAGTAATTGTGGCGGTCAATCGGGCGACGGATTTGACCACCCTGCTCGATGAGGTGTTAAACGCTTCCTTGAACCTGGCGCAGTTCAAAGGCGCCGGAATATATATTGCGGATGCCCAGGGAGCAACGGCAACGCTGGTTTCTGCACAGGGATTGCCGGGCGATTATGTACGCACCCTGAGGCGATTGAATCTGAACGAGCCGCAACATCAGTCTTTCTATCAGGCCCTTGATGTGCTTGGCCAGGGGACTTTTACGGACGATTACGCCAAGGTGGCTCCGGAGCAGGCCCGAAAATGGAATATTCAGGCCATGGCCCGCATTCCTCTGACAGCCAAGGATACGGTGGTCGGCGTCCTGATCCTGGTGCACGATGCGCCCCATGCGTTTTCCAGCGAAGAACAAGAGGCGCTCATGGTGGTAGGCCGGCAAATCGGCACGGCGATCGATAAAATGCGTTCGGAACTGGCCCTGCGCGAAAGCGAAGACAAGTACCGGACCATCTCGGAGCAGTCCCTTGTAGGCATCCATATGATTAAGGATGGCAAGATCGTGTTTGTCAACGATGGGTGGACCAAGATCACCGGCTATACCCGAGACGATATCAATACCTGGGTTTTTGAGGAATTCGGGCGCATTGTCGATCCGGTTGACCGCGATTTTTTCCTGGAGCAGATTCGCAAAAAACAGCTTGGAGTGACCGACGGCATCGTGCCGGTCTACGATTTCCGGTTTCTTTCCAAAACGGGCGAGACCAAATGGGTGCTGCTGCATTCGCGGTCCGTGCAGTTTGCCGATGGCCGCGCCGTGGTTGGGATGGTGATCGATATTACCGATCGGAAAATGGCCGAACAGGCTTTGGAGGCCGCCAATCGGCAGCTGCGTTCGCGGGAACAGGAACTGATCGTGGCCAACCGGGACAAGGAAGTGTTGCTCAAGGAAATTCACCACCGTGTAAAGAACAATCTGCAGGTCATTTCCAGTCTGTTAAAATTGCAACTGGGCCATGTCCATGACGGGCAGGCTGCCGCCGTTATTCGGGAGTGCCAGAATCGGATCAAATCCATTGCCATCGTTCACGAGAAGCTGTACCAGTCCCAGAGTCTGGCCGAAGTCGATATCGGCAATTATATTCGGAGCTTGATCAGCCACTTGTTCCGGATGTTCCTGGTGGATTCCAGTTCCGTGGTGATGGATCTCGCGGTGGATAAAGTTGCCCTGCATATTGACCAGGCGATCCCGTGCAGCCTGATCATCAACGAGCTGGTCTCCAATTCCCTGAAATATGCGTTTCCGGATGGCCGGCGCGGCACGATTCGTATCCGGATTCAGGCCGTTGCCAATGACCTGTACCGGCTGGAGGTTGGCGACAACGGCGTTGGCTTCCCGTCCGATGTGGATTTCCGGAACACTTCGTCGCTGGGCATGCAGCTGGTGATGACCTTTGTTCAACAATTGGATGGATCGATCGAACGCGTTCCCGGTTCCGGCTCTGTGTTTGTGGTGACATTCCCGGCGGGGAAAAAAGCGGTAGTCGAGCGCGCCCACGGAGAATCGAACTCCGCTTCCCAGGATGAAAACCTGGTGTCCTAACCGATAGACGATGGGCGCCGCAGAAAATCAATACAAACCCCGTCAGAGCGCAAATCACGCTCTGGCAGGCTCATATGAACAAGCCCGCCGTTCTTGCGAAACAAGCGGGCTAAACCATAACAGAAGTTTCTGCCGGTGCAATCCTAAAATCCGGTATCTTTTTATGCTTGAGTAACGTCGCAAACTTGCCCATAGTAACGGCGTTTCCCAGTTTTCCGCAAAAGTGCGGGTTTCTCATCGGACGCTGGGATGTAAAACGAACCATGTATTAACGGGTATGCTCAGGGAGTTTATTATGGCACGCGTTTGTGATATCTGTGGGAAGGGCTTGCGCACTGGCAATATTATTACACGGCGCGGAATGCCGAAGTCCAGCGGCGGCATAGGCCTGCACACGACCGGTATTACCCGCCGCCGCTTTTTGCCCAATGTCCAAAAAATCAGGGTATTGGAAAACGGTGGGATTGCCATCCGTAAAGTCTGCGCCGCCTGCATCAAGTCCGGCAAAATTGCCAAGGCCGGGAAAAGCGCCAAGCGTAGCGTCTAACCACGGCGGATGACCGGTGGAAAAGAATGCGAGACTGGATGACGGAGGGAGGGGATGAGCCTTTCGATGCCAGTGTGTTTTGCCGGGGGCGCTGTCCGCATTTCCTGGTCTTCACATCCAAAATAGCGGCCGTTAGACATTCAAGGCGCATCCACAACCTGATTTTGCTTAGCCCCTTTTTGCCTGGCTCCAGGCTGGGGGCCGTGGAATCGATTATGTGGCACCAATTCATCGGGGTTTTAGTCTTGCCCTTTGGGAGCGCGCGGCAGTCCGGCCTGCTCTCGAATACTCCTCTGCCACGGTATTCATGCGGTGGCATGCCGCCCTCCGCTGGTCTGTTTCGGCATCGGCCTGCGTCCAGGGCTGTCACGCCGATGGTTGGGCAATTAGTTAAATGGTGACTGCGAATCCGCCAATGAAAACCATGCATCATCAGGAACTTGAGTGCAAATCGTCAGCCCTGACGCTTTCGGACATGGAAATCTTTGTATTTCCGAATCTGGTTTACAGTTTGCTTCTGGCCAACCTGATGAGTCCGCGTATTTGGCGTTGGCGCGAAGATCCCTGGTTTGCAGGGCTCGAGGCCCTGACGCCCTACCGGCGTATCGTCCGACTCAAGCAGTACATCATCGATCACTATGCCTTCAACCTGGATCTCGATACCTGGGGCCTGACCACCAAGCAAAAGGAACTGCGCCGCTTTGCCGGTTTTATCGATGCCGGGACCCTCAAGCAATCCAACGCGCTCTTCGGTTACGAGGGGGATAAATATTATTTTGACATCGATATCCGCAAGCATTTCGGGCTCGACAAATATGCGGGCGACGTTATTCCATACTGGAAAACAGAAACGGTGGAGGCCATGGATGCCTTCCAATACCGGAAGAATTATACCAGCGGCGCCGGCGAGTGCGTTTCGCTGGCCGTGCTTTACGCGGCGGCGCTCTTTATTGTGGCGCGCATTCCCCTGAAGGATATTTTTCTCATGGCGACCCCTTTGCATTCCCAGAATTTTGTGGGAGTGGGCGAAGGCGTTTTGACCAATAACCGCCGGTTGGTGACCAAGGCCATGTGGTTCAACGGCACCGCTCTCTCGGCTCAAGCCCGCCGCGCGTTGGAAAACGAACGCGTGACCGTGGTGGCTCACGAGACCGGGTATGTGCACATTCTTTTTCCGGAAGCCACCATGCAACCCCAGGCCTATGCCGGTTTTGCCGAGCGCCTGCGCCGGTTCCTGCAGGTTGGCCTGACGGATGAGTTGCTGGGCAATTATATCCGTCACCAGCGCGATATCCAAAAATGCTTTCAAATCCGTTTTCCCATCCATGGGGTGGATCATTATATCGGCGCCGAGCGCGCCTTTGCCTACGAGCAGGATAGCTCGTTTAAAGTCACGGACACGACCCGCGTTAAATTGCTGTCGGAAATCGAAGAAGAATACTTCTCGCGGGATACTATGCCGAAGGGCATCGTGCTTAATGACTTGGAGGATTATCTGCGCGCCCATCGGGTGGATTTGAACAATGCCGCCGATGTGGAGGCTCTGCGCAAGCAGTTTTCCTGCGGCTGTCTGAATGCCGCCAAGGCGATCGAGGGCTTGATTCGCTTCTGTCGGACGATACCCCGGATTCCGGATATCCAGGAAAAAACCTTGCGGCCGGAAGCGGTCCCGTTGGCCATCACCCTCGATATGGATCGTCAGGCCGTGATTGCCCGGTTGGAATCGATCCGAGCGCAAAACACGGTGGCTGATCTGGCTTTTTATGCTTATCGCGACCTCTCCTGCACGGAACCCGAGCCATTTCTGCTGGCGGCCATGGAGCGCAATCCCGTTGCGATTGTCGGCACGGCCGCGCTTACGGACGAACAAGTGTTCCGCTGCGTGGCGGATATGCCCAATGAATCGATATATGACGGAGCCGGCCGGCTGGCCCAGCCCGATGAAGTTTGGAATTACGGCCGTGGCGATGGCGTGGAACGGGCAATCCTGCTGGCGAACATTTTGCATGCGCGGGCCCCCGGCAAGAAAATTACGCTCAAAGTCGCGCCCGCGGAGGCTGTTCTGGTCATGGAGGGCAGGGAGTTCGAATTTAAATCCTCCAAGCAATTGAAGCCGCAGGTTTGGGATTTGGCCTGAAGAGGGGCCGTAGGCTATGGGCTGTAGTCCGCAGGCTGATGTGAAGACGCAACGATGGATAGCGAACAAAAATGCCGGTCGCAGGATTGTAATCTTCGCCCTGCGCATTGACCCTAAGGCCTATCATTTAGGCTTGCCTGTCCAACCGCAACGTTTATGATGATCAGCCATAAACGCTTGCAAATTACTGCCACCCACGGAGAAATATAATGGCCAAAATAGGCATAATCGGCGGATCGGGCATTGACGACAAATTGCATCTGACCGATGTGAACAGGACCAAGCTGCATACGCCTTACGGCGCCATGTCGGATATGGTCATCACCGGAAAGTTGCAGGGAATGGATGTTGTGGCCCTGCCGCGGCATGGCTCCGATCACCGGATCATGCCGTCGTTGGTCAACTACCGGGCAAATATCTGGGCCATGCGGGAACTTGGGGTTACCCATATCATTGCCACAACCGCCTGCGGCAGTCTGCGTGAAGAGATCGAACCGGGCCACCTGGTGTTTATCGACCAGTTCATCGATCGAACTTATCGCCGCGTCCAGACATTTTACGAGGGGATGGCCGTCTGCCATATTCCGATGGCCGAGCCGTTTTGTCCTCAACTCCGCAAGTTGTTTGCGAAGGTCGCCGGCGAGCTCAAGATTCCCCATCATGATCGGGGCACCGTGGTCACCATCGAGGGACCGCGTTTCTCGACCAAGGCCGAAAGCCGGATGTTCCGGATGTGGGGCGGCGATGTGATCAACATGAGCACGGTGCCGGAGGTCGTCTTGGCGCGGGAAGCGGGTCTCTGCTATGCGGCCATTGCCATGAGTACGGACTATGATTGCTGGCATGAAGCCAAGGAGTCGGTCACTTATGAACTGATTCTGAAAACGATGGCCGAAAATGCGGCCAATGTGTTCCGGATGTTTCCGGAAGTGATTCGCAGGATTCAGGAAGCCGGTCCCTGCGATTGCCGCAACGGCTGCGGCGTCAACAGTCTGTGAATGCGTTACTTTTGTAATCGAAGAAGACTTGCCCTGAAGAATGTGCCTTGCTTGGCTTCGGGGCTGACCAATGAGAGGTGCCAGCATATGCCGATTTATGAATACGAGTGCGGGAAATGCCGGAAAAAATTCGAGCATCTTCAACGCCGGCAGGATGATGTGCCGACGCAATGTCCGCATTGCGCCGGCAGGAATCTTAAAAAAGTGCTGTCGGGCTTCAGCGTGGCGGTGCCGGCTGGTGGGCCGCGGCACGAGCCTTCGGCCGCCTGTTCGTCCTGTCCCCACGGGAGTTGTCCGCACAGCGGTCATTAATCATGCTGCAATCCCTCCAGATCAAGAACCTGGCCTTGGTCGATGCCCTCAACGTGGAGTTCGAGCCCGGGTTGAATGTCATTACCGGCGAGACGGGGGCAGGCAAGTCCATGATCGTCGGAGCCCTTAATCTGCTCCTGGGCGAGCGCGCCGATAAAACTCTCCTGCGCGAAGGCGCGGAACAGTGCGTTGTCGAAGCCGAGTTCCAGATAACCAGGCCGGAAGAAATCTGCGCGCTCTTGCAAGCCGGCGGGGTCGAATGCGGCGCCGAGGATCGGCTCATCGTCAAACGCGTTTTTGCCGCTTCCGGCGCCGGACGCCAATTCGTCAATAACAGTTCCATTACGCTTCAGGCGCTGAAACGTGTCGGCGAATTGCTGGTGGATATGCATGGGCCGCATGACCATCAATCCCTTCTGTCCGCTGAATTTCAATTGAACGTCCTGGATGCCTTCGGCGGCCTTGCAAAGGAGCTTGCCGCGTATGGTGCGGAATACGGTTGCCAACAGGCCTTGCTTGCCCGCCGCCAGGTGTTGACTGCCGGGGGCGCCGATGTGACGCGCCAGGCGGACCTGCTTGCCTTCCAGGTCAGGGAATTGGAAGATGCCGCCCTGCGCGAGGAGGAAGAGGCCGAAATCATCCGTGAGCAGAATTTGCTGGGCAATGCCCAGGCGGTGTTGCAATGGTCCGAGGAAATTTGCCAGGTGTTGACCGAGGGCGAGGAGAGCGCCTTTAATCGCCTGGCCGCAGCGCAGCAGGCCCTCGACAAGCTGGCGCCGCTGACGCCGGCCGCCGCCGGATGGAAAAGCGAGGCGCGCGCTTTGGCGGAACAAATCCAGGAGCTTTCGTCCGGCATCGGCGCTTTGGCCGGAAATATTGAAGGCGATCCCGGACGTCTGCAGTGGCTGGACGATCGGCTGGCGGTGTATCAGAAGCTTAAGCGTAAATATGGCGGGTCAGTATCCGATTTGTTGAAACTGCTGGAGCAATCCCGGGAGCGATTGCATGATCTGCAGACCCGGGACGAGCAGGTGCAAAAGTTGGATGCCGAATTGAAAGCCGGGCGACAGCGGTTGGAAACGCTGGGGCAGGTGCTCCGCCGCAAGCGCGAACCGGCATCCAAGCGATTGGCAAAGGCCATAACCGCGGAACTCCGGGACTTGGGCTTTGAGAAGGCCGCCTTTACCATTGTACTCAGCCCGGTGGAGCCGCGGGCCGATGGGCTGGATGCCGTGGAATTCTCCTTTGCGCCCAACCTGGGCGAGCCCCAGCGTCCCTTGCGGCTGATTGCATCCAGCGGGGAAATATCGCGCATCATGCTGGCGGTCAAAACTGTGCTGGCGGAGCATGACCGTATCCCCGTCCTGGTTTTCGATGAAATTGATGCCAATATCGGCGGGAAAACTGCCCGGCGTGTGGGAGAAAAGCTGGCTGAGGTTGCCCGTCGCCGTCAGGTTCTGTGCATTACGCATCTGCCCCAGGTGGCCGTTCACGGCAACGTCCAGTTCGCGGTCGAAAAAAAAGAACAGGACGGGCGTACGGTGGCGCGCATTGTTAAGCTCGATGGCCCGGGTCGGCTTGAGGAAATTGCGCGCATGTTGGGCGGCCGCGATGCCACCCGCGTGACGCTGGCGCATGCCCGTGAACTGCTGGAAAAAGCGGCCGCTGCGATAAGGCAGGACGAGTGATTATTTCCCGGCGGCTAATCCTGGCAGCCGCCCGCTCCGCCGGGGCGTTCGATAAATTCGTCCGTCGTTTGCCGGACCTAATCTATGGATTCGGCCTGAGCGCCACACAAAATGCGTCTCGCAAGTTTAAAAATTCCAGCGTTCATGGCAGGCGATCTCTTCTAATGGCACACGGTTCTTGGCGGGGAGCGTGTCGGCCGGATACCCCAGGGCCATCAATTCCACCACGCGTACCGCGGCGGGAATGCCGAGAACGGCTTTGACCTGGTCCTCGTAAAAAGATCCGGCCCAGCAGGTGCCCAGGCCTTCTTCCACGGCTTGAAGCGCCATGTGCTCCATGGCGATGGCCAGGTCGATTGGGTAGGCCAGGTGCCCGCAGCGCATGACATTATCCGAGATTGCGCTGCAGCCGGCGATAACGACCGGCGCGGCGCCGATGAAGGCCTGGTTGTTGGCTGCCACGCACAGTTTCCGGCGGATATCCGCATCCTGGACGACGACAAAGCGCCACTCCTGCATATTCCTGGCGGAAGGCGCCAGCCGCGCGGCTTGCAGAATGGTTTCCAGTTTCTCCTTTTCGACGGTCCGCGGCTGATACGAACGCACGGAATAGCGTTGTTGAATCTGTTTGAGCAATGCCATGACAAACCTCCCATTGAATTCAGATGGACGGCGGCGGATTTCAAACCAAGTCCGCTTTAGTTCGGGTAACGCCGTTGTCGCGCCTTGCCGATGGTTGTTGAAAATTGCTCGCCGCTGAGGCACACTCTTGGCCATCGCGCTATAAGCTTATTTGTATCGAAATCAATGCCAGGGTCAATCAGGAAATGTCTACGACAAAATGTCCCGCGGATAACCGTCCGCTTGAACTGCTGGCGCCTGCCGGCGGACTGGAAGCGGGCTATGCCGCAATCCATTACGGCGCCGACGCCATTTATCTGGGCTTGCCCCGTTTTTCCGCCAGGGCCGAGGCCGCTAATTATTCTTTCGAAGATTTGGCCGCCATTACCGGCTATGCCCATTCGCGCCCGGTTCGGCGGCGGGTTTATGCGACGGTCAACACGCTTGTTCAGGAGCGCGAACTGGACGAACTGGCGGAAACATTGGTTTCCGTTGCCGCCATCGGCTTGGATGCGGTTATTGTGCAGGACCTGGGGGTGTATCGAATCCTCCACCGCCATTTTCCTGGATTGCGCCTGCATGCCAGCACCCAAATGGCGATCCATAACCGGCCGGGCGTGGCTTTGGCCCGCGAGTTGGGCTTTGCCCGCGTTACCCTGGCCCGCGAATTGACTCTGGATGAATTGACCGAGATCGCGGCCTTGCCCGGCATTGAAACCGAGGTGTTTGTCCACGGCGCGCTGTGTTACAGTTACAGTGGTTTATGCCTGTATTCCTCGCATCTGCTGGGCCGCAGCGGCAACCGCGGCCGCTGCGCTTATCTCTGCCGGGACCAGTATCGTTTGGGGGACGAAAACAAGTTCTTTTTTTCCATGAAAGACCTGGCCTTGGCCGAATTTGTTCCGCAGCTCCGTCGCGCCGGCGTGGCCGCTTTGAAAATCGAGGGCCGGATGAAAAGCCCGTTGTATGTTGCCGCAGTGGTGAATTATTACCGCCAGTTGCTGGATGGCAAACTTACCGCGGAAAAGGCCAAGGCGTTGACCGCCGATATGCGCACGATTTTTAGCCGCCCCTGGACGAACCTGTTTTTGCCTAACCGCTGGAACCGGAACGTGATCGATCCCGAATATGTCGGGCACCGCGGCTATCCCATCGGGCAGGTCGA
This sequence comes from uncultured Verrucomicrobiota bacterium, assembly GCA_964617825.1. GTDB lineage: Bacteria > Verrucomicrobiota > Kiritimatiellia > JAAZAB01 > JAAZAB01 > VSJD01. The sequence goes on along the minus strand of CAZTWL010000010.1, from coordinate 12,106 downwards.
AGAAATTGTGCGCCTGCGTTCCGGGGAGGTGCGCCTGCGTTTTCATTCTTCTCAGCCTCTGGAAGTACATGACGGTATTCAAATGGATGTGCCCGGGCTGCCGCGGCCTTATGGTTTTGCCGTGGAACGTTTGCGCGTCATTGATGGCGCTGCCGGATCGCAGACGGGATTGGTTTTCGAGGCTCCCGCCGGTGCGTTTGTCGAGCTGGCTTTGCCGGGCGATCATCCTGATATTCCGGAGCGCGCCGTGGTCTATTGCGCCTCCTCGCAGGAAATCAAGCGGCGCTATCGCTTCGACAAACCGAAGGCTGGTTTGTACCTTTCCCGTTGCCCGGTGAACTTCGAAGTTACAATCGCTCCCGATATGGTGCGGGCAACCGCATCCCCGGTTGACGGCGCGGCCCCGCGGCAGACAAGTTCCGCTGATCTCGAAAGCGTCGGTGCGGCGACGGTCGACAGTCCGGGCCAATTCCATGCGGCGCGCGATGTCGATCAAATGCGTGCAGCCGTCGAGCAGGCATTCGGCAAATTGGGCGCCACCCGGTTTGCCATGGCCCGGGTGAATGTGCATAATCCGCAGGCATGCTTTGTCCCGGTTTCGCTCCTCAATCAGATGCGGCGGCAGCTGACCGACCAACTGGAAGCGCGCTATCAGGCAGCCTTGGCCGGTTGCCTGGCCCGGGTCAAGTGCGCAGTTGCACCCCTGGTCCCCGCATCGGCGTCCTCCGTTGTGCCGACCGTCATTCGCTGGTGCCTGAAAACCGACCAGCCTGCCTGGCTGGATTCCTTTGAGGATGCGGACTGGCAGGATCTGGACGAAGTCATCCTGGAAGTGCCGCCCGAGGCAACGAACGCGCTGGATGCGGCCTTGTCCCGCTTGGCCGGGCGCATCGGTACGGCGCGCTTGCGGCTGGCCTTGCCGACGATCGTGCGTCGGTGGGAATATGGCGCGCTGCAAAAAACTTTCCGACGCTTGATCGGCTCCGGCTGGGTGCGCTGGCAGGCATCCAATCCGGGCGCTTGGACGATGCTGCGTGCCGCGGGCGCGGAGCATCCGGGAGTCGAGCTCGATATCTCGGCCGACTGGCCGATGCACGTTTTAAATCATTTGGCGGCGGAACAAGTGTTGGCGCTGGGCGCGACGCGCCTGACACTTTCGCCGGAAGATGACGGCGAAAACGTGCGGCGCCTGTTGCCCGTGCTGGGCAATAAGGCGGCGGTGGTTGTCTATCAGGATACGCCGCTGATGATTTCGGAAGCCTGTGTGCTTCCCGCCGCCGGATGCGACCGGCGGGGGACCTGCCGGTCCGGCGCACCGGGACTCAGCGAGCCGGTGCTGGCTTCATCTTTTGGCGAAAAGGTGCGGGTAATCAACCGGCATTGCCGCACGGCGGTTATCGGCGAAAAACCGTTTTGCCTGGCGGCGCATATTCCGGAGTTGCTGGCCGCCGGCGCGCAAATCCTGCGGGCTGATTTCATATATCGCACGTACACCGGCGAACAGGTTCGCTCGATCTGGCGCCGCCTGCGCTCAGGGCAAAACATTCCCGGCACGCATGCCGGGAATTTCGAGCGCGGGCTGCGATGAGGTCGATGCTAAAAATCGAAGGAAAGCCAGGATTGATTTTGATTTTTACTGGAGTTTGAATGTTTCTTTGATTGCGGGCAAATCCGAGTTAGGAGCAAGCATGATCCCTGTATATTGCGATATGGATGTGGTGGTGGTCGGGGCTTCATCGGGTGCGGTGGCGGCGGCGCTTGAGATCCGGCGGCACGGCCGTCGGGTGATGGCGGTCAGCGATCTGAGTTATTTCGGTGAAGAGTCCGCAGGGGCGCTCAATCTTTTTGGGAGGGATCCGGCGCCCGCTTTTCCCTGCGCGGTGAAGCGTGATCTTGAATCGGCTTTGCTCCAGGCCAATATTCCGTTCTTCTATCTGCTGCGCCCGGTGGCTTTGCTGCGGGATGAGGATGGCCGGCTGGCCGGAATTATCCTGGCGGCGCGCACCGCTCTCTTTGCCGTGACCTGCCGGACGGTCTTGGATGCGACGCGCTATGGCGTGGTGGCGCGGCTGGCCAAGGCGCCGTTCACGCAGCGTACGGAATTGCCGCAAAAACTGGGTTGGACGGTTCTGTCCGACGGCGTTCCGGAAGGTTGGGCGAATAAAGCCGAGAAATTGCTTCCGCCGTTCCGAAGTGGCGAATCGACCTTTGGCGCTTATCGTCTGCAGGTCGAACGATTTGGCGAACCGGTGGCGCGTGAGCACCTGCTGCGGGCTTCGCTTCAGGCCGGCAATATATTTATTACGGCGGATATCGTCCCGGATGTTCCGGCGGAGTTTTGCGGCACGCGGCTTAAGGCGACGCTGTCCGATGCCGACTTTTCACCCTTGCCGGATCTTTTTCTCCTGAACGGTTTGTTGCCATTGGACCTGCCCGGAGTTCAAGCTTTGGAACGTTGTGAGATCCAGGAAACGATCGGGCGACGTGTCGGGGCTCTGGCGGCCGCGGTCTCGCGCCCGGCCAAGCGCATTGTCGAGACGCGCGGTGACTATCGTTTTGCCCCTGTCTTTCTCCGACAATCGATGGGCCAGCTTGACTTCAGTCCCGCGGATTTTCCGCGGATAGGCCGGTGCGATGTGGCGGTGGTTGGCGGTGGCACAGGCGGCGCGCCTGCCGGTATTGCCTCGGCGCGTGATGGCGCCAAAACCGTGGTGCTGGAGATCCAGCATATGTTGGGAGGGGTGAGCACAGTCGGCTTGATCGCCAAATATTGGTTTGGCAACCCGGTTGGATTTACCTCGGAGTTGGACGAAGCCGTCCGGCGTGTCGATCGGGAATATCGCCCTGGAACCAGTGACTGGCGGCCGGAAATCAAGGCGGCGGTGTATCACCGGCTGCTCCATGATGCCGGCGGTGAGGCCTGGTTGGGAAGTTATGCCTTTGGCGTGTGCCTGGACGGCAACCGGGTGGATGGGCTGCTGGTGTCAACGCCATTCGGCGCCGGCTTGCTCGAGGCGGGATGTGTTGTGGATGCCAGTGGCAATGCCGATGTCGCGGCGGCGGCTGGAGCGCCCTGCTGCGTGATCGGCGCACAACACGTCGCCACGCAGGGAGCCGGACTTACCCCGCGTCTGCATCCCGGTGTGCGAGCCAATAACACGGATCACACTTTCGTGGACGAAACCGATCCCGAGGGCATCACCCATGCCATGGCGAATGCGCGGGCGAAATTTCCGCAGGCGTTCGATACCTCGCCGTTGGTGGGCACGCGGGAAAGGCGGCAGATTTGCGGCGATTATGAATTGTCGCCGCTGGACATCCTGGCGGAGCGCACCTTTCCCGACACGATTTACACCGCCATCAGCGATTTTGACACGCACGGATTTATCGTCCATCCGCTGTTCATGGTGGCGATTCCGGAACATCATAAACAGTTGCGCGCGCATGTGCCGTTTCGCTGCATGCTGCCGAAAGGCATTGAGGGGGTTCTGGTTACCGGCCTTGGCATGAGCGCGCACCGGGATGCCCTGCCGGTGATCCGCATGCAGGCCGATGTGCAGAATCAAGGATTTGCCGCAGGTCTGGCGGCGGCAACCGCAGCCAAGGGGTCGCGGCGCGTTCGCGATCTCGATATCCGCGCCTTGCAGCGGCGGCTGGCGGCCATCGGTAATCTCGCGGCGGACGTGCCGACCCATGCGGATTCTTTTCCAATCAAGCCGGAGGCGATTCGCGCGGCGGCGGCCGGCAAGCTGACGATGGCGATGAATGCCGCGATTCTTTTTGCGTATCCTGAGCAGAGCCGACCGCTGCTGGCAAATGTTCTGCTGGAATCTTCGATTGAGCGGCGGATTGATGCGGCGCTGATTTTGGGTTTAATGGGGTGCCGGGAAGCCGCGCCGATTTTGACCGCTGCAGTGCGCGATCACGCTTGGGATGAAGGTTGGAATTACAGGGGCATGGGACAATCCGGAGCAAGCATGAGCCGTTTGGATGCGTTGATTATTGCCTTGGCGCGGACGGATGAGACGGAGGGAGTTGCCGTGATCGAAGAAAAAATCCGGCAGTTGGATGGCCGCGCGCCATTTTCGCATTGCCGGGCGGTGGCTATTGCCGCCGGGCTGCTGCGGAACTCGCGGTTGAACAGGGCCCTGGCGGATTTGTTGAATCAGCCGGGCATGCAGGGGCATGCGCAGCGGGATTCGGCAGCGGTTATTCGCAAGGCCAACGGTGATCCGGTTGAGACCGAAGCGCGCAATCTATCGCTCCGGGAATTGTACCTGGCGCGAGGGTTGTACTTGGCGGGCGACATCGACGGATTGGGACGCGGCATCCTGGAAGATTATAGCCGTGACTTGCGTGGCCACTATGCCCGGCATGCGCGGGCGGTGCTTGCCGATGATCCGATCGCCATCGCGCCGCTGGAATTTGCCTGAAAGAATGACAATAAGGCGCCTTAGGAGTGGGTCTGGGTTGTGGTCTTAATATCCGATGTCGCTGAAAAATCCGGCGGAATTGACGCAAAGCGGCGTGAGCGTGTATGTTGTGAGGGCGTGTTGGTTAACGACTAGAGGAATAATTCATGAAGAGTGATCCAATTCGGTTGGGACTTGTGGGCCTCGGGCGGGCGGGATGGAGCATGCATTGCCAGGAACTCAAGGGCAAGGAGGCGCGATTCGCAATTGTGGCGGCCTGCGATCTCATTGCCGAACGCCGGCAGCGCATGGTTGAGCAATACGGCTGCCGTGAGTATGCCCGGATCGAGGACTTGATTGCCGATCCCCGGGTGGAACTGGTGGATATTGCCACGCGTTCCTGCGATCATTACAAGCACGCTAAAATGGCCTTGGAAGCCGGCAAGAAGGTTTTCCTTGAGAAACCAATGTGCCATACCTATGCCCAGGCGCTTCAGCTTCAGAAACTGGCGCGCATTCACAAAAATTGCCTCTATATCCGGCATAATCGCCGCTTCGAGCCGCCATTCCAGCACATTCGCGAGATTATCGCCTCCGGCCTGCTGGGGCAGGTGCATGAAATCAAACTCCGGCGCGTCTCGTACCAGCGCCGGGACGACTGGCAGGCTTTGAAACGCTTTGGCGGCGGCCAGCTCTTGAACTGGGGCCCGCATCTGATTGACCACGGACTCCGCTTTCTGGATTCGCCGTTGAAAAAAGTGTGGAGCGATCTGAAACTGGTGGCCGCCGCGGGCGATGCCGAGGATCATATCAAGATTATCTTGACCGGCGCCAACGGCCGGATCGTGGATATCGAAATCAGCGGCGGCGCAGCCATCGGCGAACCGGAATGGCTGGTCTGGGGCACGCGGGGCGCGCTTTCCTGCACGGGCGCCACGCTCAAACTGAAATATCTGGACCCGCGTCAGCGGCTTCAGCCCCGCAAAGCCGATCCGGGCACGCCCGGGACAACTTTCGGGCGGCCGGAAGTTTTGCGCTGGATTGAGAAGACCATGGAAGCAAACCCCAGGCACAAGGTGGATATGACCACAATCTGGGATGAGTTATACCGGGCGATCCGCCAAGGCGGGCGCTTTCCCATCGCGCTGGATGAGGCGGTCAAGGTCATGGAAGTCATTGACCTGGCCCGCAAGCCGGCCGGAGGGTTCCATTCTTTTGTCGGCTAACGGTTCGTTGTCGGTTGTCTGCCGCTTTATTTTAAGGAACCCCCTTCATGACGTTAAAACCGAAAACAATAGAGGAACATCGGGAGTACTTGTACAAAATTGTCCGGCTGAAATTGTTTTTCATGCATGACTGGCTGGCCGGGCATCCCGGCGAAAGTTTTGGCGATGTCCTGCAAAAGCGGGTGGATATCTATCGCAAGACCGATGCCAACCCGGGCGCATTGAATCCGCCCCAGATCGATTGGAAGGCTCCGGCCTGGCTGGAACTTGAGCGGGCTTTGCTTGGGGTTTATGAACGGAATCGCGGGAATATCGCCCGCTTCGAGGAAGAAGGTTTTGCCGTTCTGCGTCCTTCGTTGAATGCCCGTCTGGAACGCGATTACCTCGATCGGAGCGCCCTTCAAGCGTATCAGTGCGGCAGCCTGCGTCATAACGTTTATGACGGGCCGACCAGGGAAGTTACGTTTCATATCGCCAATGCCGTCAGCCCGAAATCGATTTTCGATGACCCGCTTTATCTGCCTTGCTGTTTCATGGTCCTGATGGAACAGATTGAAGCGCGCTACCAGGCCGAATTCATCCAGACCGGAACCTGGCTCAACTCCAATCCCAAATGGCTGGCATTATTTCCGCAGGAGTGGCATGACAATATGACGGCGCCGGAAACCAATGTGCAGTGGCATTACGGTTTTTGGGGACAATTCATCACGGCGCGCGGCACGTTCAATGACAAGCTCGGCGATTATTTCAGGGCGAATCGGAAGCTGCGGTATTATCTGCGCAGTTCCAAATGCACGCTGGCGGCGATGCGCCGGCACCTGCAGGCAAAATTCTTTTCGGCGCCCGCCGGATGAGTCCGGGCCAAAGCCGGATGCAAGCGGATGCAGCGCTCCAGCCCGGATGTGCCCGACGCAATTGACATCACCATGTTCTCCATTTCCGGCCGCGTCCGGAATATCATCCTGCGCCCTGGGATGGACAAAACCGAACGTATGATTTATGATCACAAACAGATTTAGACATGCTTTTCACCGGTCCGGAACGATGAGCTCGTTGGCCTGAAGGGGTCAGATGCCCGGGGCGCGAAGCGCTCGGCGGACTTCGCGTCCTTGCGTTGGAGCGGTCGTCTTGGCCTCGTCAAGGAGGATGTTGCGCATGGATCAGATACTTATTGGCAAGGGCGGGCAACCTGTTCGATTGCTTGCCAAGTATGGCAACTGCCACGGGATGATCGCGGGAGCCACCGGCACCGGCAAGACGGTTTCGCTGATGACATTGGCGGAGGGCTTCTCGCGCATGGGCGTGCCCGTATTCATGGCTGACGTCAAAGGCGATGTAGCCGGCTTGGCCCTTGCCGGCATCCCCAACGAAAAGACCAGACAGCGTGTCGCCCAAATCGGCATGGAAGGTTATGCCAACGAAGCGAACCCGGTGTTGTTCTGGGACGTGTTCGGCAAGGCTGGTCACCCGGTGCGCGCCACGATCAGCGAAATCGGCCCCAATTTGCTGGGCCGCATTCTGGAAATTAACGATACCCAGGTCGGGATGCTGGAGATTGCTTTCAAGCTTGCGGACGATCAGGGACTGCTGTTGCTTGACCTCGACGACCTGCGCGCTTTGCTCAGCTTAATCGCAGAAAAGCGCCAGGATATCTCGGCGCAATATGGTTTGGTAAGCACGCAGTCCGTGGCTGCCATCCAGCGGTCGCTGCTGTCGCTCGCGCGGGAAGGCGGGCAGGCCTTTTTCGGCGAGCCGGCCCTGGAACTTAACGACTTGCTGCGTACCGACCTCAGCGGCCGCGGCATAATTAGTATCCTTGCCGCAGACCAGCTCGTGTTAAAGCCGCGCATGTACTCGAGCCTTCTCCTGTGGCTGCTGTCAGAGCTGTTCGAGAACCTGCCCGAGGTGGGCGATCTTGACAAGCCCAAGCTGGTGTTTTTCTTCGATGAGGCTCACCTGTTGTTCGACGCCGCGCCCCCGAATTTGCGCCAGCAGGTGGAGCAGGTCGTGCGCCTCATTCGTTCCAAGGGCGTCGGGGTCTACTTCTGCTCGCAATTCCCTGACGACGTACCGAACGAAATCCTGGGCCAACTTGGAAACCGCATCCAGCATGCGCTGCGGGCCTACACGCCGCGCGACCAGAAAGCCGTGAACGCTGCGGCGGAAACATTTGCGTCCAATCCGAAACTTGACGTCGCCGAGGTCATCTCGCAGCTCGGCGTCGGCGAAGCCTTGGTTTCCACGCTCCAGGAGAAGGGCGTGCCGCTGCCGGTGGAGCGAACGCTCATTTGTCCGCCGCGCTGCCGGATTGGGGCGATCACGCCGGAAGAGCGCGCGGAGGTGCGCGCACGAAGCCCGCTTGGCGGCAAGTACGACTCGCCGGTCAATCGCGAGTCAGCCTACGAGATTCTCAGCCGGCGGACCTTGGCAAGGGAACCGGGCGAGTCGGCGCCAAATCAAACCGGGCCGGCGAAACCATCCGCACAGGGGAGTCCGTTGGGCGATTTGCTTTGGGGAACCAAGCGCCGGCAGGGCATGGTGGAAACGCTGGCCAAACAGGCCGCGCGCACCGTGGGAAGCCAGCTTGGGAGGCAGATTCTGCGCGGCGTGCTTGGCGGCATATTAGGCGGATCGCGCCGGAGTTAGCTGCGCCGACCGGATCGTTGTCCCCCCGTATGGCAAAGATTTCAGAAGCGGGGAAAATGGGGCAGGATAGGGAAGCCCATGGCCGCCATCGGACTTAAGGAAACCAGGAATAAAAGTCGGGGCGGTGAGATTTGAACTCACGACTTTTTGGACCTGAATTGCCTATTTGAATAGGACCGTTATATACACTGGGGTTATATGCTGCAACGAGTTGATAACAAACTTATAACAATTGCGAGCCAATTTGTTCCGACCAGGCCAAGCAATTTGCTGACCTTGACAGACACAACTGGATAGTCCACATTAAAGTCATTTAGGAGACGGAGATGAATCGCATTGCAACTTTGCTTCTGGCCCTTTTCGCTATGATTCCAGTTTTGGCCGCAGATTTGACACTGGTGAAGGATGGTAAGCCGAACGTTTGTATTGTCCTGCCCTCTGACACTGATCCGGTGCTGACCTTCGCAGCGGAAGAATTGTCGCTCTTTCTCGGCAAAATTTCCGGTGGGGATACGCCAGCCATTGTTGCCGCACCAGTAGAAGGGCTGGTGCCCATCCATTTTGCCCTCTCCACGGACAAAAAGCTGCTGGATGACGGTTTCATTATCACCGCCAAGTCCAACGAGCTGCGCATCGAAGGCAAGGCCAGCATCGGCGTCCTCTTTGGCGCCTATGAAATCCTCAAGAAGCACGGCGGCATCCGCTGGTTGTTCCCCGGTGAAGAGGGTGAGTATTTCACCGTCCGCCCGACCATCAGCATGCCACGCGGCACAACACTGAAGAATCCCGATTTCACCTGCCGCGATATTATTAAAGTTTGCATGAACTCGAATTCGCCCATCTGGAAGACCTGGGACTGGGCGGTTCGCAACAACATGCGCTTCGCCGCGTCCAGCTCTCATCCCTGTTACAAAGACGGCTTGGCCAAATACGGGCCGATCTCGCAAATTGGCGGGCATTGTTTTTCCCCCTTGCTGAACAGCTTCGCCCTCACTGACGAAAAAGGCACCAAGCTCATCGGTAAGGCTTTCCAAGCGCATGTTGCCAAAATGTTTGCCGAACATCCGGAATACTATCCGCTGATCAATGGCAAACGGGTGATGAGCAGCCATGGCGGTTCCGAACCGCAACCGTGCACCTCCAATCCGGAGGTAATTAAAATCGTCGCGAAAAACGTACTGAGGTTCTACGAAAATTCGCGGCATCCCGTGATGCTGGTTTTTGGCAACAACGACTGCACAAAATGGTGCCAGTGTGATAATTGCACAGCGATTGACCCGCCCGAAGAAAAGGCCGCCGGCATTGTTTCGACCAGGTATTGGACTTTCGCCAATGCCGTAGCCGATGTCATTTTCCAAGCCAAACCGGATTTGATCTTCAACGGATGGACCTACCAGAATTTTTCCGAGCCTCCGAAAGGGGTCAAACCCAACAAGCATATTGGTCTGGTGATGATTTCCAATCACCGCCGTTGCTGGAAACATGCCCTTGACGACAAAAATTGCCCCGCCAACCGATGGTATTACCAGTACCAGAAAAACTGGAACAGCTACAATCTCCCCCTCTACACCTACGAAATGCTTTCGCAGGCCGGCCGTCACTTCCTTCCGGTCGAAAAAAACTGGGTGGACACGCTGCGCTTTTACAAAAAAAACTTTCCCAACTTCACCGGCATGAAAACCGAAATGTCTTGTCCGGACGGCATCTACAGCCCTGGCCGAGGCGACTATTTCACCCTTAACAACTGGCGGATGATGTGGCAGGCCATGTATATGGGCATCACCTTCCAGTGGGATGTCAACGCCGATTACGACAAAGTCTATGAGGAGATCAACTCGCTGTATTACGGAAAAGGCTGGGCGGCCGGCATCCGCGATTTCCGTACTCTGCTGACCAAACTCTATATGGATGCGCCTGGTTGCTGGGGCTATGGACACAGCACGCCAGTCGGGAAATTTCTCGAGGTGCCAGGTGCCCGGGACAAACTTTACGCATACCTGAATGCCGCCGAGAAAGGCGCCGGCGACGATCCTGATCCGCGCGCTCTAGCGCACGTCAAACTCGAAAAGGAGTTTTTTGAAAAGACCTGGGTTGCCGCCTATAATGATTATGTCAGCAACTACCGCGAAGTTAGAATCTTTCCGCTGATGGGTAAAATTAACATCGACGGCAAACTCGATGAGGAAGATTGGAAAAATGCCGAGACGACGACTCGTTTCCGCCCTTTCAGCGGCACCAATCCGGTCCGCTACCAAACCGGGGTCAAGCTTGCCTATGACGCTGACAACCTCTACGCTGCCTTTGAATGTCAGGAACCCCGTCCGAAGGCAGTGAAGACGACAATCACGCAACATGATGGCCCCATTTGGGAGGACAATGATGTCGAGTTGTTCATCAATGACCCGATGATGGGCGTCGCCTACATCCAGTTGCTGGTCAACGCCGCCGGCGTAGTCTGCGATGGCACGGTTGCCGGCGGACAAGCCGGACGCGGCTTGAACCGCTCTATCGACACTTTTGCCGAGGTGAAGACCTCCTTTGCGGATGACCGTTATTTTGTCGAAATGCGCATCCCCTCCACATCCATCACTGGCTCCCGCTTCAACCCGGGCCTGGTTCTGAAAGTCAATGCCATGCGCTGCCGCAACATCGGAGATGCGGATACTGTGGAAAGAGGCGAGAGCGAGATCTCAACGATCAGTGGTGGCTCGCCGCACGGTGCCGATTCATTTATACCGGTGACCTTTGCCACACCGCGAAAAGTCTTACCAGGCAGCCGTGCCGAAATCGATACCCGAATTTTAAGCAATGGCTCCTTTAATGAAATCTCCACCGAAGCGGCAAAATACCCAAAACATTGGAACGTCAAAGACGGTAAATTCCCCAAATATTGGAGTTTGTCCAGCGGAGCACAATATGGCGGCGACCTGGAGCTGCTCCTGCACCCCGAGTCCACCGACAACTATTTCCTGCGTATACGCAAAGGTTTCATCTTCCAGGAACACAAGGCCAAAGAAGACAATTTGCGCATGAGCCTCAGAATCCGCGGCAAAGGTGCCTTGGCGATCAGCATTCTCCGCTACAGCGCTGGATGGCAGAAAAATTTGCCTGTCAAAACTATCAAGAACTTTGAGGTTGACTCCGACGAATGGAAACACGAAGTGTTCGAGTTCAAACGTCCTTCTGAGGACAAGAGCGAAGTGCATTGCATCATGCTCAGCCCGATGAAAGACAGCGAAATCGACATCGACGACGTGATCCTCATGGGAATCGAATAAAATTAAATTGCTGAGCAAATACTGTTTCATGTGAAAAATGAAGGAAATGGAAACGACAATGAGCGATGCGATGCGTCCGGTGAAAATCGGCCTTATTGGTTTGGGTCCACGTGGTGAAACACTGCTGGCCAGCATGCTGCAATTGGTGGGAGAAGTCGATCTGGTGGCAATCTGCGATCTGGATCCCACCCACGGGCTTGGCCCGATCGCCAAAATCCTGGCATCAACCGCGGCAACCGTTTCCTTTTCGCTGACCGCTACCGCCTCCAAGGCGCGCGGTTTTGCCGCCGCCTGGATGAGCATCTCCTGCCTTTCGGAACAATCCATCGCCATGGGCGGAATGCCGGTGCCTTGCCCGGACTTCACCAACGGCAAATGGATCAACCGTCCGCCGGCTCTGCGCAACCACTGGTGCCTCGATGAGGTCTGTGAACTGTAAAGCATGTTCGACACACTGGCGCGATTCTGCACGTTTCCCTGTTTTTTCCCAAAAAAGCAACCATTAAGGAGTCTTCGTATGCAACACCTCACTCGCCTTTTTTTG
>CAZTWL010000009.1:0-118817 GCA_964617825.1 uncultured Verrucomicrobiota bacterium | reverse complement strand
TTTTTTGTATTTTCGGGATAACGCTACTTTCATATGTAACTTGCGGTGACGTGACATCGTTTTTCTGAGCCAGGGGATATGTTAGTCTGGGTCATCAAGAAGGAGGACCCAGGCATGAAAGGCAAGAGATACACTACGGAAGATAAGATTCGGACACTGCGGTCGGGCTACGCCCTCCCTTCGTAGGGGATGGACAAACAAAGATGTATGATCTATCATCAATAACAGATTCAGACCAACTCTCTTACTGGCTCGAAAAGTTGGGCCCGGTCACCATGACACCAGTTCCTTGGAAATTACACGTTTGACTAATCACGGTTTGCATTACCGCCGTATTTCAGGCTTGGACCACGATTAGTTGATTCGGTGCAATCAATGTATGCTAATAATTTACGAACTCAACACTAATCCAAACCGATGTCAATCCAAACCGAATGTACGTCACAGGTCATCGCGGAAAAACATTTTGATAATGCAACCCATCCACCAGATCAGAAAGGCTTCATGTTATTCATTGTTACGAAACCGGACATATTACGTCCGGTTTTGTCGCTTTTGTCAATAAGGCACCAATATTATTTATCGCATGAGCATCTTTGCCGTCTTTAATGATTACGTGCAGCCACCGTCATAGACATGCGCCTGCCTCCCGTTACCAAACATATAGGGTTATATTGACACTCTGTTTGGCAAGCGAGGTTTTTATGGCAATCAAGGAATTACTGAAAGAAGAGCTGGGCAATTCGATCCGCATGGAGCGGGATTACCGGCGCGCACTGCGTAAACTGCCTCGCGGCAGCGTGGTCAAGAAGATCATCCGCGGACGGCCTTACTACTACCTCGCATACCGGGAAAAGAGCCGCGTGCGGTTTCTGTATAAAGGCTGCAAGATGGAGGAACGGGAGCTGGCCAAGTACCGGGACGCCAAGCGATTTCGCGCGCAGTACCGCAAACTCCTCTCAGATGTGCGGAAACAAATTATTTTCCTGAGGAAGGTACTCCGTGCAAAGCAAGCAGCATGAGTTAAGCCTGAATGTGCTCTGCAAGCTGGAGACAGCCGGCGTGCTTCCGAATCTCGTCCTGGTTGGAAGCTGGTGTCTTGTTCTATACCGCGACTATTTCAAGGGTGTTGGCACTGTTCCCTCTGTGCACACGCGTGACATGGATTTCCTGGTCCCATCCATGGTGGCGTTCCATAAAACAACGGATCCCTCGGAGCTGCGTCACACTGATCAGCGCCCGTACCCGAGTCCGCCGGCGCGCGTTTTTTTGCCAATTCTGATGCCTGCAGATCTATCATAGAATTGTTCGCTGAATGTTTTAGCACCATGCGCCCCTGATCGTCTCCCAAAGCATGGTCTTGGCCGTCCGAGCACGTGAGCCTGAAAGTGTGGCAATAGGAAAAGGAAGGATAGCAGGGCTCTCGCGTAAAGCCGCGTATCCGCGAATCTGAAAGTGTAGATATAGTAAAAAGAGATTATTGGGCTCTCGTGCGAAAGGGCACGGCAAATCGGTTTGGGCACGGGGAAAAAAGATCAAATAGCGGAAGTTCTGCCGGCGGCCGGCGTGGATCTGCGGCCAGGGATCGAGGTTGAGGCCCTGCAGGAGGCGCCGGCCATGGCCGACAGAGAAAGACACGGACTGACGCAGATCGTAGCGCCTGTGGCAAATGGCGCGGCTCCAGGACAAAACTAAGCGAAAATCACAGAAGCAGCGGTAAAATGCAGCATAGGGATTTTAACCCACCGTCACATCGATATGCCTGTAAATATTGGTCAAAATTAGGGTCACTCAAAAGCGAGCGATTCAATAACTCGGAGCGATTTGGCGATCCGCGCTGTTACCTACTGAATGACAATGAATTGCAACGCCACGCGAGAAAGGCGAATAGCAGACATACGCGCTGTTATGCGTCGTGACTTAGAAGGCATTGGAGAAATTGGAGGCAAGAGGAACCTGGTGTTGGCGTGGAAGTCGAGGCACCGGTCATGGAGCAACAAAATGCAGCTGGTGCGCGTAGGACGGAGGGGCAGGGGGGGGCAAGGCGCGCGGAGGCCCCCTAGAATAATAATCGGTTCATCGTTCAGAAAATTAAAAACAAAGGGCGGTGCAGACGGAGGGAAAATGGCAGACGATGGCAAGGTTAGAGCCCACGATTCCTGACGGCGATTATAGGGAACGGGCCGATATTCTTATACGCTGATCCTGATGTATGAATATTGAAAGAATTAAAATGATATTAAAAAGTCTCGCGCTCTCCTTGAGAGAGCTTCTTTGTTATGTTTTTGTTTTGTTTATGTAATGTCATTGTCATGTTGTGTAGGGCGTAACAGTAACGTTACAACAACGTGACATTCGGTAGCGTTAGTTGCTTTTCGATGGCTCCGACGCTGGGTTACGACCGAAATTCACTGGCTGACAATAATCCTCAATCCGTCGGGCCAGACAATCAGCGGTGTCTAAAAATGCGGCTTCATACCCCGCTAGTTTGTTGACCAACGCGGCCTTGCCCATTTGAACCGTAACAACAAGCGCTTTCCCGTGCGAAGTACGATTTTCGATGATAGAAAAGAGCCGCTCTGCATAAACAGGCGTCAACTTTGTTTGGGACAAGTCATCAATGAAAAGCACATCTACGCGGGTCAACTTGTTTGTGAAGGTCTCCAAAGTGTCGTCATCACATGGATATGGATTCATCAGCGCACGCCACCAGGGTGAACACGGGCTATGGTCCTCGTATTCTTCATCGGGGTTCCGCCGGGACAATAATAAGACCCACGACTTCAAGTTATCTGCTGTCAGGGCAATGAAACGCAGTCCCGTTTCGATATAGATTTGTGCCAGCCGCGTATACACTGCCAATGTCTTCCCGCGGCCAGTGTCACCTATAACGACAAGGCCGGGCCGCTCGCCACCGGGCGCCCAGGCTTGAACTTTGTCGAATGCCGCCGGATTCTTAAGACGTGTGCGATCGATCGGCACTCGATAGCGAGGTGGAATATACTGCTGAATAAACGCAACGCGATCGGCACGAATGAATTTGTCCGATTCTTCGGTAAAATCTCTAATTTTGGATAAATACTTAGCGCGGATTGCTTCGGGAGGGATGGATTTACGCCCCAATCGAATGTCTGCGCCAATGGAGAAATTTTGCGCCCGCCGTTCCAATTGAGGATGAAGGTGCGGCCACCAAAACCGACTTATACAGGGACACGAATTTCTGTCGACGGGTGCCGTCCACCACTTCTCCTTCAATTCATCTGTTGTTTTGCCATCAGGCATAAATTCATATTGAATTTTCATTTTGGGTCTCCATTAGAATTTATCTGTCGTGCAAGCTGCCGTTTGCGCAGCATTGCGTTGTATAACACGTCGCTCCAGGGCAATGACAACAGGTCGTAGCCATTTCAATATGTTGCGGATTGGACCGGACTCGGCCTTGGCCTCGGCCACCACCTCGTCTATATGCTCGACAAGTCGTGCCTGTGGATGTTCCCGGTCAACCAGGTCCAGGTGCTCAATCCTAAGCACCGGTAATCTGCCCGTCGCGGACAAGATTTTGAATGCGGCTTGCCAACGTTCAACCACTTCCGGCGCACAACCGTAAAACGGATCGGATACCGGTTGGCTTGGATAATCGGCTGGGGAGTTTGCCGCAGGCAACAGTTTTTGCCGTTCGCGGTATTTTGCGGCGCGCAGTTTGGCTTTTTCACGCGCCCGAGCCAATCCTTGCGAGTTCTGGTGCTTTTCCCAATTTACGATCCGTAAGCCGCATCCCTCAACAAGTTCAATCATGCCCATGCGTTGAAACGTTTCCAAAGCCAACCGGACAATCAGCACCGACTTATTGAGTAACAGCGCCAATGTTTCATCATTCATCTGAATTCGTGGCGCAATGATAATTACGCCATCCGCGTTACTTTTGCCGGCCATGCAGAGCAAGCGCAACCAGCAGTTGATCAGCGCATCGCCTTCCGGCATGGACTCAATGATCTTGATTTTAGCATCATCGAAAATCGAAGTTGTCAAACAAATCCAACGAAGCTCTCTGCGTTCCGTGTCCATAATTGCGCCTCCATATTACGTTTTCTAACATGCCTGCCTCAACTTATACTCCGACGCATCAACTAGCTGCTGCATGTTTGCCTCCTTTTTGCTCATTGCGTTGCCGACGGAGTTCATTTCGAATTGCCATGCATTCAGCGGACAGCAAGTAACGGCGGACATCCGATAATCGATATACCAGTCTCCCACCATATGACACTCCTACCCGCTGAACCTGAAGTCGTGACAAAGAGCCGTAATGATGGAGACCGACCAACGGCGTGACCTCTTTGAGAGTGTAAAAATGTTCGTCCGGTTCAGGTTTAACAGCGCCGTCAAGGACGCGGGCGCCGGCCTCAAGCATTGCCTGCTTGATGTCCATCGGCGCACTCGTGTATTGAACCAGGAATTCTTCGAGCGTTACCATGATTCTCCTCCTTCGCAGGTCACTCCCAGCCCGTAAGCGAAAAGCCCGTATATACAAGATTTAACCGTCGCATAGTTGCAGTGTCACTCGGACTTATATCTTGTTTTTCACTGCTCTTCTTATAGCGAACAGGGAACTGCGAGCCGCTTGCTGCGCCAACTGGAAAAAGAAAAAGGCCGGTTCCATTAGGGAAACCGGCCTAAAACAATTATTGGCGGAGCAAATTGCTCCGCCAATGCCGCCAAATACTAGCTATTTATTTGCAACTATTCGCATCACGCTTCGTGCTGATAAAAAGTAAGGACCTTGCTTCAAATCCAACAGATTTTCTTTGCCTTCGCAGAGTGCAACAACATCATTATGAGCCTGATTAGAAGTATATCCTTGTTTTATTTTCCGTCGAACTGCTGCCTTGATTTTTCCCCTATCACCTTCGTCTTTTACAGTTCGATTCGCTTTCGCCGCTTTCGCCCGCTTTTCTCTGAGTGCCTTAGAGATTTTCTCGGCGACCGGGGAGTTTCCCTGCTCAGAGGAGACAATGGGGGTACTGCTTGTTTCTATTCCTGCTGCAGGCTCATGCTTCGCCGCCGTCCCAAGCCAATTCTCCAGGCGTGAGCCCCTTTCATAATAGGCATCTTGAGCGATCTTGAAGGGGGCCAATTCTTTGCTTTCCAGCACGTCTACCGATATTTCCTCAATGGGATAGATGTGCAAGCCTCGCCATCCTTCGCACTTGGCAAGGAAGGTCACGTGTTTCGCAAGGAATTGCTCCGCCTCGCTCTTAGAGATGCCTCGCGTTTTCATTGTCTCTTTGGCCCATTGATCAAAAAGCCCGGAATACATCTTCACGGGATTCTTCAATAGGTACCTTACGTCCATTTCAGTGAGTGGCCTATCAAGATAAGCTATCTCGACGCCAGCTTGAAGAACAGACAGCGTTATTTCTTTGCCAATTTGCTCCTCAATAAACTGTAGAACCATTCTAAGCTGCCTGTCTTGCACACTCAATAGTTCCTCATCCACCTTTATCGGTTTGCATGTGTTTAGGATGAAATTCAGGATCTCTATCAGCATCTTGGTGCCGGGATCATGCGGGTCGGTCAGTAGTTTCGCAATATCATCCCGTTGCTTCTCTGTGTAACCATCCTTTGTCCGTATCGGGACCAGCACGGGTTCCTTACCAGCGTGCAACCCGATGAAAAAGTTGATTGCAAAGAGTCCTTTTGCCATCAGCCGGCCAAAATCTTTAGGAGGATTCGGATCAAAAATGCTCCAGGAAATACGGCCATTAACCATGTCGACCAGATGTCTGACTACTCTCAAGGAAGATTCAATTTTCAATGGGACACATAAAGGGCGTGTATTCGATGGGAGTTGAACGGGGCGGACGTTTAGTGCATTCCCTTTGAGTGTGATGAAACGCCACCTTAGACAATTATCCTCGATGTTCCCGCCAGGCTCCCACGTCAAGACAACGCAATAGTCTTCGTCACACTTCATCACCGAGTGGTGCGGTTCTCGATCGTTCCAGAACGGATATTGATCCGGAGCTTCGCTGCGCACTGTCACGCGTTGTTTTTTTTCAGGCATGGTCTAACTATCCTTTTCTTCCGCATTCGTCAGGGAGAATTCCACCGACGCGCGTCGGCCATTCGCATTTCACATCAGTAACCATAGCGATCCTCGACATAGCTCAACCATGTGCGCCAAATCGACTTGTCGCCATGGTCTTTGACCCATGCCACCCACTGCTGATGTTCGAAGACTTTAAAGTGCGCCTTGCCATTGAATAGGGTTGCCCAACCGGTCTTGAGATCGGAAATCCCGGTCTTAACAAGACAATCTAGGAGGGCTGCGTTACGGGCATCGAGAGCGACACAGGAATAGACCAGATCATACTTGCCGCTTTTTGCAATACCCTCTGCCAAGGCTTGTTGCCGGAACAGTTGGTAGCCGGCATGGGCGGCGGGACAGCACGTCAGGGCACGCATAGCGTCCTCATTTACTACTGGGCGAAGAATGTCCCAATACTTTCGACCCCAGACACATTGATGGCACTGATGCACTGTATCGGCCAGCACGGATGTCATGTTCAGACAGCGCGCAGGATCGGGGTTGCCAGAACGGTCTTTGCTGTCCGTCGTTCGCCGGGCCGAGCATGGGTAAAAGGAGTGTTCGGTCAGTTTGCTTTCGATCAGGATCAACCCGCGGCCACCGTTGACGTGAAAGGCCAGATCGGGCGAGGTTTGCCCGCTCCCTCGCTTTCCACCCATTTCACCCAGCAACGCCGAGGGATGCAAATCCCCATCTTCCGCATATTCCAAATGCAGTTCCGTCACTGTTTGCACATTTTTTGACACATGCTCGCGAAGAAATCCAGCGAGTAAGGCACGACCCTCGGCGGTCTCGCGAAACGGAAAATACAGATTTGCACACAACACCCACGAACTTTTTAGGTTATGCTTACCCTGATGCGCCTGAATTCCATCCTTCACGAGATAGTCATTCAGAGAGTTGGATCTGCCGGTGCAGATACCCGGCCAGAGAGACTGCTCCCATTTTTTACTCGGCAGAATCCATGGGTATTGGCCACCGTTCTGCCAGCCCTGTTCGCGG
Source organism: uncultured Verrucomicrobiota bacterium (assembly GCA_964617825.1). Lineage (GTDB taxonomy): Bacteria > Verrucomicrobiota > Kiritimatiellia > JAAZAB01 > JAAZAB01 > VSJD01. The sequence continues at coordinate 111,730 of CAZTWL010000009.1, read as the reverse complement.
CATTCGACATTACCCGACTTGTTACGCCAAGCAATCTGCCGATCCCGCATCCAAGCATCGAATGATGTGTTTTTCCCTGACATAAAGTTTCATCCTTCCCTTGCAGCAAGGCTGAATTGCAAATGCCCTACTTCCCAAATTCATCCCGTGCACGCAAATATTAACTATTAATTACAGGGATGGACCAAATCTTTTTATGCTTAGTTCGTGACGCGATAGCATGAATACCGATATTCAGAAATATGTGTGAATGTCGAGATGCGAACATTATGCACGTTGGATTTCTCCTTGTCCCACTAGCCCATTCTGGATGAGATGATTCAGCGAGTCTGAGAACGTCATATTTTGTAGCGCTTGCCTATGATGGTCATCATAGTATTGAACGGTGAAATTAAGATCGCTCATAGTTCCCACTCCAAGTGTTGTTTGCGCATTAAATTCATCCTGCCACGCTTCTCGGAAGTATACTGCTCATCCATCCATGACGGCTTTAGCCCTGGATCCGGTACCCAACGTGTCTTTATTTTCAGTCAAAATGTCACAGTCGCACAGCAGAGAAATCAATGTATCGAGGCGGTCGGGCATCCAAGGGAGTCCTACCTGACCAAGGTCCGCACGGGCACTGACGGTGGGTTCAATCCCACTGTCTCCCAAAAGGAAGCGAAGCCGCTGCGCGGTGCCGTCGAAACGAGCAAGTGCAATGCGCATGTGCTGAGCGAAGATCAAGTCAGAGAAGATGTCGTTGAGGAGGTCCCGAATTGGTCTGTCCTGCCGTAGGCGGAGCCACTGAAGAAACCAACTCATACTCATTCTGTCCGATCCGCCAAGGGTCAGTAGCTCCTTCATTGTCCCTGTCTGTTCACGAGAGAGCATACGCCAATACCAACCGGCCAGCATACTGAGACCGTGGAAAACGGCTTTATCATTTTGCGGTTCTTCCACGTATTCGAATCGACTATCGCCAGGGGGCACCTCATCATTCCAAGCTTGGGAGGTGAGGATGTCGTCCTTCCGGAGTAGTCGTCCTACGCGTGTCTTGAGTATGTCATGGAAAGTCCCCCGGAGCGGTTCCCCTCCAGACTTGGAGCGGTTCATCCAGTGATCAATCACCTCGTCCACAGCGCGACAGCCATTGAGCAAACCGTCTTCGAAGCACCAGAGAAAGAGTTCGATAGCATACCGTTGATACTGTCTAGCCATGAAAAATGACCAGCGAGTTTGCTGGGCTGAGAGCTGTTCATCCTTGATTTTGAAGGGCTTTCCATTGCTAAACATGCCAGCGTACCAGACATTCCGCATATCTTCCGCCGAAAGGCCGGAGCGCTGTCGAATTGTAGTAAGTATGAGTCGTGCGGTTAATGTCCGAGCATAGCCGGGGTCATGTGGAGTTTGGGGCAAAAGCTTGCGTGAAAAGGCTTCCTTGAGAGTCATATATGCCAACGCACGATAGCGAGCCGGGTCAAGGCCAGCTTTACCGAGGAGGCGGATGTCGTTCCAATCAAACTCGGGCGAATCGAGAGATGCGATCAGTCGATAGTTTGTCGCTTTTTTTAGACTAGCATCCACCCCCGTCACAATGTGGGTAGTGTCCGAATCATCCCCAGTCACAGCAATGCTTAGCGGCTCTTTCCCGCTCTGCGCTTGCGAACGGTAGGATGTAATAAGTCCAAGAGCATGGATGGATGGCCCGTAGATCGCCGCGGCGTATAGACTGTTTGAGTCGTTTCTGTGTGCGGCCTTAAAACTGAGCACTGTGGGCATAGAACATGATTGCTTGTTGCCGATACGATTACGGACATCCCCGTAGTCTCGGTCAAGCCCGCTTTCTTCCCGAAAAGTCAACGAAAGGGCAACTTCGATCTTTTCCCGAAAGGCTTTGTATTTCTTCTCGGTATAATCCTTCTCGTTCTGACAAAGTTGATGGAATTTCCAGGGGATCCAAGCGCCGAGAAAGAAAGTGCCCATGTCGGTGGTAACGTTGTTGAGTTCTGGGATGAGATCCCTGCCAACGATCGTGAGGCCTACCCAGCGCAGGCCAAGGAAGTCGATTCCTCCACCCTGTGGGGAGAAGTCCTTAATCGTAAATGGCTTGCCTGGCAGGTGCTTCATATTCGATCCCTTTCATCTCATGCTGCAAAGTGTGTTGAAAACCTTGGAAAATTCGGCGTCGGTGACAGTTCTGGTCTCATCGGAAACATACCGGCGCCAGATTCGCAGGCATGACTCGCAGTTATCAGCGCTGGGGTGATAGTCATTCTCGCAGACCTGATTGACGTATTTCGGCCACATTTGGGAATAGAGGCCCTCTGGAACGCGTAGTTTCCAGTCGGCAATGAGCGCGAGCATTATGTTCGTTAGGTCTGGATGGATATGGACCTTGAAGCTAGTCCGCAGGTCGTCAGCCAAGGCGGGAAATTTTTCTCTGGTGTAACGGAATCCTTTTGGGCAGCAAAAATCATCATGCTGTTTACGCTCGTCCAGCATGATCCGTATGAAGTGCTCACAGAGATACTCATTGCTAACTTTATAGTCGACATCGGGAGCCATACGCTTCGCCGCTCGGAGAACCGCAATCGTTGGCAGGAACGTAAAGATGGCGGCCATCCAAAGATTGGGAGCCTGCCTTTCAGTCGGGCAGAGTTCCCTTAGTCGGTTTCGCAGATGTTCATAATCCCAACATGCATGACCCCACATTCGCTCAGCCACGCTGAGAGTGCGTTGTTGCTCCTCCTCTTTTCGGCGTAAAGCGCTTTCGGAATCTTCAGTGGTTTCATCATCTGATTGATAGACGGTCTCTGTCTGTTGAGAAGTCGGATCATCGGGCATCTCAGCTTTCAAAAACGTCTGCATGATCCTCTGAAACCACTGCAATTGACCCGCGGCCGTTCTGCCAATGCTCTTTTGGAGATCACGCGGATCCGGTTGTGGCGGCCAAACGGCGATCGATGGAGGCTCCTTCTTTTCTTTGATAGTTTCTGGCTCGCTTTCACATCCGGGCAAATTTTGCGAGGGGTGGAGCAGCGTACCGTCGAAAAGGTCCCTTGCGAGAGTGAAAATAGCGGCAATATCAGCGAGCTCAGGAACACCCTCAGCGTCAAGCAGAGCGAGAGCGCCGCGCCATGCGCTGCGATGTATTGGGTCGGCTGTGAGTAGGAGTCTATTCTCGACGAGGCACCCACCATGCACTGCTTTGCCTTCAGCATTTCGGGCTGTGACCTGAAGGCATATCGCCATCTTACGTGGGCGATGCCTGCCCTCAAAAGCGGCCCACGGCAAGTAAGTATAGGGGGCGTCTTGAAAAAGAATGGTTTTTTGGCACGTAGCAATATTGCTGCCGGCGCTGATCGTAAGTATGACGTCTCTAAGCGGGAGGTGTTTCCTGGAACTGGCTGCTACGGCAAGATCAAGTCCAGCACCCGAGTCAGAACCCCAACAGTAGATCGTGTTGGCTGCTGAACCGTCCTGTTTATAAAGGACAGATCCCTCGGGCAACTCGGCTTTATCTGACACAAAATAGTCATCCAGAACTGATGGCTGCACGGGACGCAGCAATCCAGCCTCCACGTTCCTTCCTTTCCATGCGGCTGCCGTGCAATTGGCGCTCGTGCAGTAGAGCCAGCACGTATTTCCGTCTCCAGCAACACCGTAGAGTTTCAGATGTGCAAAGGCTCCGGACTTACCAGAGACAGAAATCCGTGCAACTTTTGCCGACTTATAGGTCTTAGCGACCTCTTTGAGCGGGATGTCAGTCGCTTTGCCGTTGTGGACACCAGGAAATACGTGCAGTTTTGTCGGTCTGTAGCGGTCGACCAGTGCATTGAGTCCATCAAGGCTGTTGCCGAAGAATGGTGCGGCCACATACAGTTCGCGAGCACTGGAGATTAATGGCATCTGATCAATCAACGATCCGCCAAAGGAATGCAAGAATCGTGGGGTAGGGTCTTCACTTACTTTGGTCGGGAAACCGGCGAGAGCCTCCTCCATATGCACGAGTGTTTCGATACACAATAAGTATGGGGAGTCCTCGGAGGGCCACATGCCAGCCAGTCCTTTGAGAAAACGTCGCACGTTCCCCATGATCTCGGGAGTTGCTGGATTTTCATCTGTGAAGTAAAGCACGTCGAAATACTCGGCATTCGTCATGAATCCTGCCTGCGTCAGGTTGCCGCTTCCAGCCAACAGGAGGGCTTTGCGCTCACCGATGACAAGCCAGACCTTTGGATGGAAACAATCTTCGATTGGGGCAGGCACAACCATGTAGTCCTGCGCAGCTCCAAGAAGAGCCGAACTTTCTGTGAGTGCCCGTTGATAACCGATCATGTCACAGAGGATTAGACAGGACTTGAGATTCGTGCGGTCAACGAACGGAAACACGACCGACTCGAAAAAGGCGAGACTCAGCGTGTACGTTGTACCGAGGATGTACCTGGGTTTGACCACAAGTTTGAGGACATCAGACAGTTTGATGGATTCAACCGTTTTCATACCTTCCTGTCTGCAGAACCTGACCCCTCATCATATTCCCAGACTTCCACCCCGGCGGGAATCAGGTGGCGGTTGGTCTTGATATAGTATTCGGCCAGGGTCTGTTGTCGCTCTGGGTTGTAATGGCGGAGCACGAAGAGAATTTTGCGATAGCCCTTCGGAGCGGCGTGAAAATAGTACATAGCCTGGTTCCAAGTGGTCATCTTGGCACTGGGGACCTTCCATGTCTCGGTCCACGTGTGTGACTTACATTCGACAATCACCCGCTTGTCATCGTCCCCGAGGTCGAAACTGTGCGATTTTGACCGCCCATCAACACCAATCGGCAGACTGAAGTGGGTCTGAAGGTTCAGTCCTTGCTGCGAGAAGAATGCCCTGGCCTTGGACTCGAAATCCCGGCCCACTTGGGTATTACTCGACGCGCCGTTTCTCTGGAAGTTATTCATTTTGTTTTTTCCATAAGTTAGTCCAGAACGATGCGCCGCCTCTTAAGAGCAAGTTGCCCCTGGGTGGCAAAGCCGGGTGGAGTATCCTTAAAGTCTCTGATCTCTCTCGTGACGCAGCTCTTATGAATCTGACCTTGCTGCGCTTGGATCAAGCCGGCCACCGGGAGTCTCACAACCTGCGTCGTGAACATCCCGTTTCCGTCGTGTGCAAACAGGGTCCGGGCGTGGGCTTCGAAGCGGGGACAGACAGCAATAGACCCTCCCCAGAAGCCTGTGTTGCACACCACGACGTTGCAGAAGACCGTCCGCGAAAGCGAATCGGCAAGGGAGCGGAACATCCCCAAGTCACGGTTGTAGGCCAAAACCAAGAGATGCTGAATCCTTCCCCGATACATCAAGGCTCGTTCGATGTCCATGAAGTCGTAGCATATGCTTACGCCAATCCGGCCGTACATACCGCAGTCGAAAACATAGACGTTCTGATCACCTTGAAACGACCAAGGAGGAGTAAGGCGTCCAAGTTTTGACCTCTCACTCGGCGCGGGATATGTCTTGCCGAAAACGACTCGCGTGCAGTGTGCTGAAGGTTGTTTGCGGAAGAACCCCCGCGGAACGAAGATGATCCCTTGATTTCGCGCGATCCGATTTGCACGGTCTAGACGGTAGTCGACGCCAGCGACGGTGATCACACCCAAGGCCGCCGCAAGGCGCTCCAGATCATCCAGTCTAGTGCGTGGGAGCGATAGTTCCGGTAAAAGGATCACCTGTGGGCATGGCTTCCTGTCCTGGAAAGAGCGGAATGCCTTACATATTTCTTGCCAAGCGCGCTCATCTTGTGCAGGGGACATTTGCGGAGCACTCGCCGTGCTCCTCCATGCCTGCACGGCGTCCATCGTCGTCTGGACCACGCCAACATCCAGCATGTCAACCATCTTGGCTACCTTACTCACGGCCATCCTCCTCGGTTGACACATCCCTGACAGCTCGACTCCATTCCGGGTCTGTCAACTGACCAACATCGATCGGCGTAAGTTGTCGAGCCCTGTGGTTCAACGTTGATAATTGATGCGCCTTCAAAACGACTTGGCATTTCTCGATCGCAGATACAACCTCAGACGGACTGCGAAGGCGCATAGGGTCGTGCAACGTATCGTCATCGAAACTTCCGCAGACAGGAGAGACGCTCAACAAGAACAAGTTCTCTGTTGCTCTAGGTTGAAGACACCCCTGCAGGATCCCAAGAGTCCACGAGGAGCAGGTCAAGTCAGTAAGAAGAATTCTCGGGAGCATCCTCAAGGCATCGGCGTGCCCCGGACCATTCCAAATGGCGGGGAGATCAAAGCTCCTTTGCAGCAGACCGTACAGAAGGAGACCTAACCCACGCACCGGGTTAACGGAGAGGAATAGCGGACTGTCGGCTTCTAGGGGCGTATATCGTCTGTCCACCATCCTGACTGACATCGGCACGCATGAGACACCACGGCCACGACCCATGTGCTGCACTTGTCGCTGCCAATCACCCCAAGTCGGCTCCTCGCCTTTCAGCCAATCTTCCGGAATTCGGAAATTGGCCGGATGTACGCACGGCAGTCGATACTCGCTCTGATGCTGCGCTCTGACGTAGCGCGCATCCAGCATTGGCTCTCTGCTCAGTAACACGCCCACCTGTCGCACTATTTCTAGCGCGGTCCACTCGCTCCCTCTGGGGTCAGATCCCCCCTCCTTGTTCATCTGCCGAAGACGTTTACTCCAGTCGTACAGCGAAACCGTGCCCTTCCGCGTGAGTATCACTGCGCGGTAGGCACGTGCGGCGACGTTGCGAGGAATCTTGTCATTGGAATAGCCAATCGCTGCGGGACGTTCGCGAAGCGCGTCAAACCACCACCCGACTGATGTCGCTGGCTCAGCCTTGCCGAGACCACCTTTTGCGAGTTGTCGGAGTATCGAGATTGGTACATCCATGGGGAAGAACCGCCAGAAGGCAGCTACTTCCCTCGATGGTTCCATCTCAGTTCCCAGAGCCTTAACCAGTCCGTCAGCCCGTGGCGTAAGATCGCGAAGTGTCCGCCTTGCCGCCCACCATGCCCACAGCGCTGGACCATGGCCCAAACCGCCTTCACTCCCGTACCGGCGCCCAATGGCTATCACACTCTCCAGAAATGCCGGCACCGAAGGCTCATCGTCTGCGGAGGTCTTTTCCCTCAGCACCAATTCAGCACAATGGAGGCCAAAGCAATATTGCGCCCAACTCATTCGCAGAAACCGACGGGCCTTCCTGTTGTCCGGCGCCATCATCCTATGCCTCCGTATGTCGTCGAGGAATGACCGCACGGCTTGCTTCCTCCATCGGGCAACTTCCTTGTCCCTCAGGATGCGAGCTGCGACAACTGCCTGCGATCCAAGTAGAACAAGCAGATTGGCGCGAAGGTACTCGGCTGCGAGGGCATTGGATCGGCTCTCCCTTTGGATATCCTCCAGAATGTGGCCCAATCCCATAACCCCTGTCTGCCGACACATAAGCACTGCACGAGTCCACAAGCGAATCCGATCAGGCTTTTCGCGCAAGACTTTGCGCAACAGTTGAAAGGCCCTTCCCACCACACGTTTAAGGCGATCATCCTCACTCTGCATTTCCTTGTCGGCATCTGCAAGAGCCTGTTCGACTTCACGGCGCTCGATATCACCTATCTTCTCTTCCGCCAACTGGGCCCTCAGCGACTCTTGTCGAGATGCCACAGCGGCGATCCGTTCGTCGTTCGCTAGTCTGCACTCCGCCACACGGGCCAGACGTGTAGCGGCAAAGGACAGACGCGTCTTCTCAGGCATTTCATCTTCTCGCAGATCGACCAACAGGAGATGCTCCAATTGGTCTGTGAGGGCGGCCAGTTCGTCTGTCTCAAGCAGGTTGAAATCCATGCGCGCGATGCCGGAAACCAAGGCAAGTGTCTTGGTCATCAGAGGAGATGGGAACTGCGGATCAAGCCTGCATGCCTTCTCGGCGGCCTTGCACACATCAGCGACAGGTGTTTCTGTTACGAGGGAATCACGCTTCGGAATAAAAGGTTTGATTTCCGCAGGTTCAACTTTATCCAGGTTGATCCTAACCCCCGTCTCGGACTTGCTGAGAATCTCGGCATACTCGCTTATCCAGCACACGAGGTCATCCATCGTGTAGGCCAAGAAAACGTGGTCATCCACAAATCGGAAGTGGGCCACACTAGGCTTGGCCAAGCGCCTTGCAACCTCAAGGTCCACATTGAGCAAGCCAGCGTTTGCCAAGAACCCCGCAACGTAAAGGCCTGTCGGAATATGGGAGAACAACTTTGAGCCAGGAACCAGAGTCATTCGCACCAACTCGTCGGCTGTCCACTCTCTCAGGTTCAGGCGAAAGGCAAGCATGGACCCAAGTATCTGCGAGGCGGCCTCCTGCCAGTCACCGGGAAGTTGCATCACGATGTTCTGCCGCACAACATCCAGACTCAACGAGGGGTAAAATTTCTCAAGGTCGATACTGCACCAGTATAGCTCCGAGGGCTGTTTGCGTGGGTGTATCCTTCGCCAGTAGTCGGGGATAACGTACTGGCATCGCTGCTTATCATTGAGCCGCTGCTGGAGGGCCAACTCCTCCTCAGTCCGGTCATCCATTTCCATCTCTTCGGACGATTTGCAGCTCATCATCGCGCGGGTTGCCAAGTAGACGTGTCGACGAAAGACAGGCCAACTCTGCTGGAATGGCAGATATAGACGTCCCGAAGCATGGCGATAACGCCCGATTCGCCTGCATTTCCTTCCCTGCTCGTCTTCCTCAATCCATATGCTACGGAAAAGACGATTCCCGTAGCTCCACGCCGGCATCCTGCTGTCAACGTGAGGCCCCACGACGTTGACAACCGCTGTCCACGCAACTTGATCACGTATGACGACTTGGAAGGCCTGGCGAATCTGGGCTTTCCCTTCCTTATCATTCTGTTTTGGAACGGGGAGTGGTCTTAACGGGTGTACCCGGTAGCGTCCCGTCCGGAATTCGTCCGCAATGCTTCGCAAATGCCGCTCAAGCTCGAGTTCGAATCCAGCTAGTTCGATTTCATCAAACCAGATATCTCCCCGGGTCGCCTCCCGCCGGACTTTCTCCCATGCCCAGCGCAGGTTCAGTTGATCCGATATCTCATATAGAAAATGGCTCACGGACTTCCTTTCATGTTTGCGATCACATCTGCGACGTCCTTGCCCAATGGCAGGTGAACCGTGCGTACCGCCTTACCGTGCGCCAAGAACAATGCCGAGATCGTGCGCCGGAATGTGTCTCCGCCCTGGTCCCCGTCCGGCATGAGAACGACATCATATCGCATAAGAAGGTCCACCCACTCTGGCCGGAAGGAGCTTGCACCGAGCACGCCGATTGCATGAAATCCCTTCGACTCGAGCGCAAGGACATCCGGAACGCCTTCGCACACGTGGACTAATGCTCCAGCAGGGAGATCGAGAACGCTGTCAACGTTGTAGAGTGGTTTTGGTATCCCTCGCGGATTGAGATACTTCTGATTTCCGCGGAAGATCCTCCCTTGGATGTATTGGACACTTCCGCCAGCCTGGAAAGGAAACAACAGTGCGTATGAGGTCCAGATCAAGCGCTCAGGGACTCCAGCGTCCCCCCATGCCAGACCACTACGGAATACGCGCTCCGAGTCCCACTGTTCAGTTGCCTTGCGGAGGGCCCTCTCTGGGTCCCGCAGTTCCCGTACGCCAAATCGATTCGCTACGTCCAAGGGGATCCCATGACTCGATAGGTATTTCAGACCCTGTACGCGCGACACGACTCCGCACTTCCCTATAAACCATGTATATAGCGCCGGGTTAGGGGAGAACTCGCATTGCTTGGCAGTCTGTGTTGAAGTGCCACTTGCCATATGAGACTGTTTCTTCACTGAGTAAGAGTATGTGCCGCTGCGGCCACGATGCTGTTGCGGCCGTACATCGATGCCAAACTCACGGGCAAACCATCCAAGGGCTGACTTGAAGTCGCATTGGAGCTGCGCCATTGCGAGAGCGATCCCATCTCCGCCCTTGCCACACGCACCGTAGCATCTCCAAGTGTTCTTCATTCGCGAGAAGGTAAGACTGGGTGTTCGCTTGTCGTGCCCCGAGAAACACATCGCTTTTGTCCCTCGAACCTGAATTCCGAGGCGACTTGCGACATCCAGAATGGGAATCTGCTGAATGGGTAACAAATCCCAACGGCTATCCTTCATCACACACTCCTTCGGCGGATGATTACGCAAGGGCAAATATGTGGGGTAAGACTGAATTATGAATTGCAGAGACCCCAATTCCAAAAATTCATGTCGCATAAGCAACAGTCAGATACAATACAGGGCTGTCCCTGATCTACCTAGGCACACCTGACGCCAGCTCTGCATATCCCCGTATCAAATGGAAACGCGGCCACTTCAGGACATATCTACGCTGTCGTTCAAACCCAGTCCCCGTAGCGCCGTTTTGACTTCCGCGGCCTGCTGGTCGGTGGCGCCACCGGCAGGATTTGATTGAATGCTCACCGTCACCTTTAATCCCCCAGCCGTCACGAGTTTGGAAAGAACCTTCGTGTAGAAGTTCATCCACTTCTGCGTCGGTATCTCGCCGGCCCACCGCAAAGCCTTCTCTCCAAGCGGCGACGGCGGATGAACCGGTCCGGCCCCGGCCTTTTTCATTACGCACACACTGGCCGTTCCTTTGATCAGACCCGCAGTTGCCTGAACCAAGTAGTTCCCCTCATCGTTTCCTGCCTGAAAAACTCCATCAACGGCGACAACCCCACCCGTCGCGGTCCAGCCGATCACGTCGCACGGGAAATCCTTCCCAAATTGATCAATGCCCATGGCAGCGAAGGCCTGCTTCTGTCCAGGTTTCAACAGAACCTGTTCCGGCGAGATAATGACCTTGGTTAGGACCGGGGGCTTAATATGTCGTTCCGCGTCCTCCGCCTTGATGACGAAGAAGTCTTCGGAGATGTCCACGTCTCCTTCGGCTATGATTCGCTTATAGACAAAGGGCTCATACTCGCCGGACACGGCCTTCCCAACATACGCCATCTGCCCCTCAGCCACGCCGCGCACCACAGCGGCCTTGATCGCGTCACCACTCAGAAGCCGCGGGAAAATGGGGGATGCAAAGAAAGCATCTCTCACGTCCTTTGTACTCCACTCAACCTTTGCCGGCGGCCAGTTGTTCACCAGAAAACGAGGACTCACCGCCTTCACAATCTCGTCATTCTGCCGCAGGACTGAAATAACCAGCTTTGACATGGATTCCGCCGCACTGGAGGTAACCAAACCAAGATCCACGGTCTTTAGAGAGTTGTCTTTCGCCAATAGAAGCACCTTGCTGTAGCTCCGCCAGACGCTTTCCTTCAGATCCCGCCGCGATCGTTTGATATTGTCCGACAACTGCCTGCGCTGGATTTCGTCGAGCTGTGCTGGTTTGATCTCATCATTAATCGCCTCCCAAGCCAGCAGCCTCCGAGCCTCCTCGTGCATCCCATCCACGTTTTCCGGCACAATCCAGATCAACGCGCTCTTGAATGTGCGCATCGTGTTGCCGCATTCCTTGGTCATAGATAGTATGCTGGTTTCAAGTCCGGGATCGTCGTGCAAAGAATGCTGCGGCGCCACAACCACCAACGTTACAATCGCCCGGTTGGGGATCTGCCCGCTCTTGTCCGGGAAGAAAACGCGTTCCACACCTTCCACCGCGCCAAAGACCCCTTCGACCTCTTCTCGAACCAAACGATCCACGTCCTCATCCTTCACGCTCGCGCGACGGTCAGCGTATCGTTTGTTCAGGTTCTCCTTCAGGCTGAAGTAGTAGCTGTTCTGGTCTAAAGTTAGGTAGTAACACCGGTCCACGAGTCCTTCGAGTGCCGTCTCTACATTGCCCACGTCAACGCCGGGCCCCGCGACGGCCAGCCGCAATTCGGGTACTGTCGCAAACTGGCGATTCTCACCCTGGCCTCCGTTGGATTCGAAGAAAACCGCCGTTGCCGTCTTCCTGTAGACCTGTGCATTACGCAACGTCTCCTCTGCCTCCCTGTCGAGCAGCAGAGAATGCGACTCCTTCTTGCCCGCGATGTCTGTTGTGACCGCCCCTTCCAGTCGATCCTGGCCCAGTTGCTCGAAAACCGCCGTCCGGAACTGCGAGTCCTCCAAAGGTGCCGTGCCCAGCGTGATCAGTAACTCGTTCTGCGCGCCCTTGAATCCAGTCTGGTAAACGTACGAAACCCACAGTGCCAACAACCGCAACACACCGCGCGTCTGTTGGAATCGCGGCATCTCACGCCATTTCCGTTCGAAGACGGAGATCACCATGGGATGGAATGGATAGGTCGCATGGAACGCGTCTACGGCGTGGTCGGTGAACCAGTTCGGAACCTGGTTCCGATTATCTTGCACCCAATACGCGTATTCCTTACACGCATCGATGGCATCCTGGTTCAGCATCACTCGGCCGTCCGCCGACATGGCCTGCATATCCCACTCGAACAAGCGCCGCCGGATGATCTCGGCCATTTCGTTCTCGGCGGACATGATCACCGCCTTGCCCTTGCGATCCAGCATCTTCTTCAGACGCGTATAATCGGCTTCATCTTCCGCCGTCATCTCTAGTTCGGATGCCGGTATGGATACAACAGCGACAGCCCGTTCCAGTCCGCTCAATTCCTCCGAGAGATTCATCAGAAAACGGTACATCTCGCCGGCGCGCTTCGTTTTCCGCTCCCCACCGACATAATTCATCACCTCGTCGATCAGCAGCAAAGACGGCTTGTCCGTAGGAATCATCGCCTTGATGTCAGCGCCGGACGGCGCGATCCCCTGTTCGTCATATTTGCGCACGGCCTCGTAAGAAGCCTTGCCACCCAGTTGCCATGCCAGGTCCCCCCACGGCGTCTTACGCATCGGCGTGCCATCGTCACCGCCAGTCCCATTCAGGAGCGAAAAACGGGTGCCGACGAATATTCCAGTATGCGCCTCTGGAACACCGTGCACACCCGCTCTCTCAAGGATCTTGCCCACACCTACAAAATCTTTTGCCGCTGATCCGGCCTTCGCGAGATGATACATCAGCGCTAGTGCGTGCGTCTTGCCGCCGCCGAACTGTGTTGTCATGTTGTAAACGGCCGAGGCCTCCGTGTTGATGCCGCTCAGCCGCCGCTGAACTTCGGCCGCAACTCCCAGGAGATTCTTCGTCAGGAAGGTCCGTTGGAAGAAGCGAACAGGGTCCCTGTAATCGGGGTGTGCGTTCCCATCCCGGATATGATCCAGGTGTACCGCAAACTCCGACGCATCCAGCGGCCGCCCCTCCCGCAGGTCTTCCCGCGGTGTTACGACCTTGTACCAAGGCTTAAGCTTTACCATCGGTTCCCCCCTCGTCTGTCGGTGCCAATATGGAGTTGATCCCTTGCGCCTCAATCTTCCCTGCGTTGAAAAGAGTGTCTGCAATGGCTTTGATATCTCGCCACCGCCTGTCTATGATCTCTGCTGCTTTCTTCTTCGCCGCGTTCAGAAACGCCTTGCGTTTCTTCTTGTCCTCTGAACTGGCGAACGGTCCTATCAATACGTCCTCACCGAGCTGCTTATCAGCCAACTTCTCCAACTCGTTAGTGTCTTGTTGGTCCGAAAGCAAGACACCAGAATCAGGCTTTCCTTTATCACGGGCGATAATGCCCGCCGCGAAATATGCTCCCCTCTCTAAATCATCAAAAGAAGCCATTGCGCTTGTCTGCCCCTTCCACTCCGTACCCTTGTAAATCAGAACGTGCTGCACAGACCAATCCATGTCGATGGCAACGACCGTGTGCCCAGCTTCGTGATACGACACTCCCCACTTCTGTTTTTCTTCAATGTCACACATCAGAACCCCAACCCCTTCTTCCGCGCCAGTACGCCATCCACCCATCGCTTCTCATCGCTCGTCGCCGGGTACAGGGCCGACAGCGCCTGGCCCAATTTCCACAACTGCGCGTTACTGCCCACGCCGTCATCCACCAGGAAACGCTTCAGCGCCTGGCCGCGCCCTACGCCGAACAAGATCATGCTCTGGTGTAGCCGATCCAGCACCGTCGTTCCGGCCGCCGGCCGGTCCAACTCCGCCTTCTCGCGCTCCAGTTCCTCATCCGACGGCAGCGCCAGCGCCGCAAACAAGTCGCCCTGCTCATCGTCCTTCTTCTTCCCGCGTTTCTTCGGCACATCCACATCATCGCGCCCAAAGAGATGGCGCGCCCGCGCCCCTACCGATAGCAGCGTAGCAGTGTCACCGGAGACTTCGACGAGGTCTGTCAGGTTCTCAAGATGGCATCCGAGTCCCTGCGCAATCTTCCGCGCGGCGTCGTACTCCAGTGGATAGCCTGCCGGCGCCTTGCCCGTCTTCGCACCAGCCTCATCGTCCCCGGTGGCCTCGCTATTCTCTGGCGCGCATGAGTCATGCTGGGGGACGGTCGACAACGTCCACAGCCACATCGCGGTAAGGCGCGCGTCTTCTTCGAAGCCCGACGCATCTGCGCCTTCAAAAATCATCATGAGAGCCTGGCGTGCAACAGCCGCCCAGACCTGTTCGAGGTACTCCCTCAGTTCGACGCGCTCCCCGCTCGCCTTCTCGACCGTGGCATACCTCGAGAATATCTCCAGCGCCGGCCCCAGGCAGGCGAAGATCGCGTCCGCGCCGACCACTCCCTCCGCGGCCAAGCGTTGCATCCACTCGCGGACGCGCTTTGGCAGTTCCGCAAGCACGTCGCGCCAGTCGCCCGTCACCTCGGTCACACGCCCGTCACCGCCCTCACGGGGGCGACAGACCAGGTGCACCGATGATGCCAGCCGCGCCTGCCCCTGTGCCGAAATCCGTGTCTCCATCTCGGTGTCAATCGGCCACGAAGCTGTGATAATCCAGCCAGCGTCAATCACAGCCTTCAGGATGGCTTCCCAACTCGCCGTGGTCTTGCTCGCGAATACGATGGTTCCGAGTCCATCCGGTGCCAGAACCCGTCTCGCCTCGCTGAACGCCCGACACAACTCGCGTTCATAGAAGGCGATGTCCTTCTTGCTGTCACTGAGTTCGTGCGGTCGGTCCACAACGATCTCTTCGTCCTTTGGCACCACATCGAGCCGCATCAAGTCAGGATCGGTTCTCGTCAGACAGCGCCTCAGCCAGACATAGAAGAAGTCTGACAGATAGGCATACGGCACAGCATCGTAGTAGGGCGGATCGGTGAAGAAGAACTGCGCCGAATCGTCCGGCAACCAATGCTCCGTGGCGGAACACCGCACGGCATGGCCCTCGGAGATCGTCGGCATATTCGTGACGCTGATCGAGTAAGCCGTGCGCTCGATCATACTGGTCCAAGAACCACTCGAATCGGAAACAGCAACTGATTCCGCAAAGTCCCACACCATCGGAATAGCCTGCCGGGCCAACATATGCACCGGACATTCCGCATCCGGCTTCCAGCCACAGAGCGCATTCGCCAAGTCCGCTTGCTTGCTAAGGGAGAAGGCCAGCGCGGTGCGTACAGCGTGAGCAAACTCCGGCGATTCCGTCGTCGCCAATCGGTCGCTCTCCTCCCCGATCAAGCGCCGCAGCGTGGTCAGAGCCACAATCTGCCGACCAGTGAAAAGATCGCCCCAGCACATCATGCCGTAAAGCGGAACGCTGATGCGCCGCAACTCATTGAAGGAGATCTTCTCATCCGGCACCTCAAACATCCCATCCACCTGCTGCCCTCGACGTTTCTGCGCCTCAACGCGCGCATCGATAACTGCCTTCTCGTCCTCGCTGGAAGCCAGCCGGTACCCGCGGCCTCCTCTTGCAGGGTGTAAAGTGGCAACGGCAAGCAACCGGGCATCGTCGGTCCCACCCCGCCGGGTCTTAAATTGCGCCCGAACGCGTACGACTGGAGTCGTATGACCAGTAACCGGGCATGTAGCAGACCCGCGCTGCACGGTGGCAGAAGGCAGTTCCGAGGCAGATTTAGGCCGGAAAATCTCCAGGAGCGGACGGCGAACCTTACGGGTAACACCGTCGGCATACGTCACCGTCACGATCTCGGTTTCGATTTGCCCCTTCGCGTCCCGCCGCCAGCGTAATGCCTGCGACCGGCCGACCTTCTTGGCGAGCCAGAATCCACGGATAAGCGGAATCTCAACCGGGATTCCATCACCGAAGGCGTCCGGACCTTCGGAAAGGACCGTTCGCGCCCAAATGTAGGCGATGGGCGTCGAGCCATCAGTGTCGCGCGGGTAGAACCGGGCAAGTTCCTCCGCGGCGCGCCGCTTGATACGTTCACCAGCCTCGCGGACTGTGTCCGCCAGCCGAAGTCCGAAACGGGGGATCTGCTCCAGAACCATGCGGTTGAGCAGGACCGCGACAGGATTCAGGTCAGACGCGAAAGCGTCGCATCCCAGCCGCAAGGCCTCCAACGGGATCGAGCCGCCACCTGCGAAGGGATCGAACACGTGTGGGTGGGTGCCTGCCGCTCCTCCAAGCGTTTCGTGCGCCGCCTGCACCAAGGCTTGCGCCATCGCAAGATAGTCGCCCTGTGCTGACCGTTTCCAGTCGGCAAGATCCGCCAGAAAAGCCAGTAACGCCGAACGCAACAACGCCGGGTCCTTCACCAGAATTGTCGCGTTCCTGGCCTCCCGGATCGACCGGAAGAGTCCCGCGCTCTCGGCGCTATGCAGGCCCACCTGGTCTCTCGCCCACGCGAACACCAACTCCGCGGCACGCGTCCGAAACGCCGCCGGACAATTCTCGTCAGCGGGATCAGGCCACAGCGAAGCGCAGATCACCGCCCGGCAGGCCGCCAGAGGCCGCCGTGCCCACCACATATGCAGCGTCTTGAAATGCCCATGCCGAACGCCGTTCTCACGTCGTGCATGCGCCGAGACCTGCCGGATCGGCAGGTCCACCTCGATGAGTCGTTTGCAGTGGCTCGTCATGGGATGGACGCCTTGATTTGGTCAACCAACCCCTGCCGCTCGGTCTCAGAAATTCCTGCCAGATAGGCACGGGCAGCCAGCGGTAGGATCTCGGCTCGTTTCAGAGCTGTTTGGGTGCAAAGGATGTCAAACCATCTGTGATGGTCGAGTTTCTTATTCGCTATGTCCGCAGCGTCCCACTCAACTCCATGGTCCTTGGTACATCGTTCGCGGAAACTCGCAGAAGCGAATATCTCAACTTCTGGCGGACGGCTACCAAACAGTCGGAACACGTGCAGTCTCCTGTTCTCACCTTTGTCCGCATCGCGAACCGCGCATACGGGAATCTTCTGATCCTCAAAGACTGACATCATGCGTTGAATTTGGCCGCTATCGCCGCTGATCAACACCCGCACAGTCTTCAAGAAGTCGGCGTCGTGTTTTCTCAGGAGTTCAGCCACGACAGCCTCGGCGACATCATCTTCTACAACAATGTAGACCGATGGCATCGCAAACCCGTCCATCATGCTAATCGCCTGGCGCACACCGACACCCGCAATTGGAGTCACGCCCCCATCATCCCTTTTCAGTAATATTCGGGATCGCTGCGGAAGGGCCAGCATCAAGTATTCACTGTGCGTCGTCACAAGAATCTGGAGCTTACGCCGCTTTGCCGTCTCCACAAGGTACTTGCCCAGTTCGAACTGGGCGCATGGATGAAGTGAAGTCTCGGGCTCCTCGATCAGCACAAGGCTCTTCTCTGGCGCGGCTTCAACACGCGTGACAAGTGCGTAGAGGCGGGCCTCACCAGAACCCATGTTGGCTTCAGAATATTCAAGGCCGCTGGCTCGTCGCGCTTTGATGACCTGCGTGAGTTGCCGCGCATACCTCTTCCGCATGGAGTGCCTATGCGCGGAATCATACTTGCACAGGAGAATGCCTGAAACGCGTTCAATGACCGTGTCGGCGAGACGGAGGTTGCTGCGCGAAGTGAAAGTACCGTCAGAGATCAGGTTCTTGAAGGCTTGATCTCGTTCGGCATGAGGCAGGTAAAACCCCGAACCCAAGAAGGTGACCGCGCGCTGAGGCTGCCGGTCATATCCTGCCCACGACCCGCCTGAACGCGTTAGCGTCAGGTTTCGGACGGGCACCCTGCCGTCGGGCGCAGCAGGCTCGGCGTATGAGAAGTCAACCGAAGCATCATCTCGAAATGGCCTCGTGTCGAGCGAACCCGCGAGGATGAAAGTCGAGACGTAGTAGCGTGTGCCAACGGACGCCTGGTATGCAGAGGCGGCAAGTTGCAGGATAGTCGATTTCCCGGAGCCGTTGACACCACAGAACGCCGTGACAGGACTCTCGATGTCCAGAATCGTATTCACATGGTTTCGGAATCCCTTGATGTGCATCCGCAGTAGAGCATCGCCGTAGGCCTCGTAGCGGCGTGACGGCTCAAAGGTGGCTTGCAGTTCGTATCGTGGATCAGGCATTTCGTGTCTCCTCCGCTGCAAGAATCGCCTGTGCTCCGACGTGGTAATGTTCTACCTTCACCACCGGCTTCCATCCCAGTTTCGCCGGGTCCTGCACATGGTGCAACTCGGGCGCGCTGGCGCAGTTGAAGACCACATACAGCCAGAAGTCTCTTTTCAACCGCTCCGCCGTCTTGAATTCGTTGGTCGTCAGGGCGACTTCGCCCACCTGCGCGCGCCCCTTGACTTCAATGAATCGAACCTCGACTGCAGTCTCCGGATCCTGCGGATGTGGCCGACGTGAGATAAGGTCGAAGCCCCGGTTTTCGCTCTCGACGCTCTGCACCTTCCAACCCCGCGCCTCCTCATGCTTTATGACTGCCTCCACGGCAATTCTCTCGATTTCGGGGTCGCTGATCATCTGCCTAATGCTCGGTGTCTCTCGCTCCGGATGAGGTAGTACCCAGGCCGCCCCAAGATGCTGAATGTTACTGACCGTGCACTCGCGCTCCTTCAGTAATTCGTCACGGCGCGTCTCCAGTCGGGTGTTCAGTTCGTCCAACCGGTCTTCTAGAATCCTCAATCGTCCATCGATCCCGGTTTCCCCGGAACCGCTTTCCTTCTGCTCCGTCAATTGTGCAAATTGACATTGCACACGATCAATAACTGCGTTGAGGCTGATCTCCATGTGCGCCGTAATACGCCGGATCTCACCCTCCCGTTGCTCTCGCACCTCGTCGAGCAAGGGAACAAGGGCAGCTTGGTAGAGTTTCGCCTCCAGGACGGTCCTATCCGGCTCCCGGCATTCGCTCGACAACTGCGTGTTCTTGGGCGCAAGCGAAAGGTCGTGAAATATCGTCGGTTGCCGGACGGCCATGCCGCCGTCCGCGTCAGTCTCCACCACAAACAGCCGCTTGTGCAGCACGTTACTCCGCCCATCGCGGACTTCGGCTGAGAATACGTCCAGGTGCGCCGGATGCGCGGCATGCAGGTCGTAGAAGACAACGCCCCGCGCCAAGTCTTCCCGCCCGCCCCGCTCCAAGAAGACGCGTACGCATTCGAACAGGGGATGACCGGGCGTCACCCATTCTAGCGTCGCATCCTCCAACAACTCCTTCTTGTCGAAGACCACCTGCTGATATTCGCGGCCCAGACGCCCGAAACGCGGTTCGAGTTCGTTACCCAATGGTGCCAGGGAACGGGGCAGACGCCCGATACTGTAGACGTGTGCTCCTTTTTGGACGACTCGCGGTGAAATGCCGCCAAGCGGCGCCGCTCTCAAGAAGAAATCCTCGATCACTTCCGGCACTAGTCGACGCTCCTTGGCAACCTCGGATTTCCCCACGATGGCCGAGAGGTTCAACTCGCGCTTGGCCAAGCCCTCAAGGGTCGATTCCGTGATCTCACGCAAGCGCTTGAGGTCAACCTGCTCCACGATCCGCGATTTGATCAATTCCTCGGTCATTTGGTTGTGCGCATACATGTCCCGCAGCATGCGTTCAAGCTGGTTTGCCGGGAATACATCGCCAAGCACGTTAAAGACCTTGCCGGTCCGGTTCGGATCCAAGTCCAACTCAATCTGTTCGATCCGGTCGAAGAGTTTTTCGAACACGCGACCCTCACGCGTGTTCGTGGCAACGAAATTTTGGATGTAGCAGTCCTTTTCCTGCCCATACCGGTGAATGCGCCCCATCCGTTGCTCAAGCCGGTTCGGATTCCACGGGATGTCGTAGTTGATCAAATACCAACAGAACTGCAGGTTGATGCCTTCGCCCGCCGCTTCGGTCGCTACCAGCACCTGACAGTCCTCACGGAACTCCCGCTCGGCATAGATCCGCGTGCCAGGCGTATTCCGATCACCGATCTTCATGCTGCCATGAATCTTCGTAACCACCATGCCCCATTCCCGGAGTTTGCCCAGGGGTCGTCCGTCCTTCCCGTCGCCAGCCAGATAATCCAACGTGTCCTTGTGCTCGGTGAAGACCAGCAGTTTCATCTTCGGGTCGCGCAAGAAACCTTCGTCGGTGATCAGCTTCTTCAACTTTACCAACTTTGATTCGACCTCACGCCCCTCCAGCGACCGGGCCTTCCGGATGAGATTCTCTAGTTCCACAATCTCATCGCGCAGGGCCTCGGGGTCAATGGAAACAACAAAGGCTTCTGCCGCATCCATGATAATCTGCTGCATTTCCTCCGGAAGATCATCGTAGTCATCAGGGATCTTCTTCGCGATCTGCTCCTGGCGATAGGCCTCGGGGTCGGCCAGGATCTTCTCGCGCTTCTCCTTCATTCTCTCAAGAGTCCGGCGGACCGCATAGACGCTGGACGCAAATCGCCGTTGCAGCATGGCCATGGTGAACCCGACCGCGCGAGCTGCCGCGGTATCCGACTCCGCTGCCCGAATGGACTGCTCTTCTACAAAGTGGCTAAGGTCGTCATAGAAATCCAGTTCATCGTCGTCGATCTCAAACCTGGCGGTATGAACGATCCGCTTCGTGAACAGGCTTTTCACCTTGCCTGTGTCCGGGTCAGGGAACGTTACCAAGGCTTCCTTCACCCGGCGTAGGTAGAAAGGCGCCACGCCGTTTTTCATCGCTTCTTGAAGGCTGGCCACATCGGCGTACACGTCTGCATCGAGCAACCGAAGGAAGAGGGCGAAGTTCTTGGGGTCTCCCGTGTGCGGTGTCGCCGTCATCAGGAGGAAGTGATCCGTCATCCTGGAGAGCGCTTCGCCCAACTGGTACGCAAGCGTCTTCTTGTCCTCGCTGTAGGCGCTCATCTTGTGCGCCTCGTCCACGACAACCAAGTCCCAGTGACTCCGCATCAAACTGTCCTTGGCATCCTCGATCCGGGATACCCAGGACACGGACGTAATAACCTGGTTCAAGTCTTGCCAGGGATTTGCCCCGTAATTGGCTCGCAACAGGTCGCTACGAACAACCGTGAAATCCTCTCGGAACTTGTCTTTGAGTTCCCGTTGCCACTGAAAAGATAGGTTGGCCGGCGTCACGATAAGAATGCGGTGGATCAGTCCTCTCACCTTCAACTCCTTGATCAAGAGACCGGCCATAATCGTCTTCCCTGCGCCAGGATCATCGGCCAACAGGAATCGAATACGCGGGAGTTTCAGAAAGTAGTCGTAGACCGCCTCTAGTTGATGGGGAAGCGGGTCCACTCGCGCGATAGAGAGACTGAAGTAGGGGTCGTACTCATATGCCAGACCAAGCCGCATCGCCTCGATGCCCAGTCTGAAACGTTCTGGGTCTCCGTCATAAGGACTAGACTCCGGCGACAGTTCAAGTCCTTCGAACTGATCAGGATGCAGGACTGGTTGATGAACCTTACCTGATTCCATCCCTTCGCCGATCAACTTTATGGACTCTCCCATCTGAACTGTCGCGATGACTTTCACTGGTTCAGGAAAGATCGCTCCCCGGACAATCATACCCGGTCGCAACATTTCGACTTTGAGGCTCGAATCTTTCATGGCGCTCTCATTCATTTGCCTTGTGAGTCAATACGCACCATTTGATCTCAGAAACCTTGAAGTTACACACCTATAACCTGGATAGTCCGGCGCAAAGATATTCAATTCGTTAGTCACTGTAACAGGGCACACCAAAGATGGCTAGGAATAAAACCGGCAGAGATTCCGGACAGACAGACCACATATTAACAAAGCCCATCTTCCGAGTATTTTATTGGTCATGCTGTCATTTCATGTCGCCAACGGTATTCTTTCGGCCCACTAA
This sequence comes from uncultured Verrucomicrobiota bacterium, assembly GCA_964617825.1. GTDB lineage: Bacteria > Verrucomicrobiota > Kiritimatiellia > JAAZAB01 > JAAZAB01 > VSJD01. The sequence continues at coordinate 89,621 of CAZTWL010000009.1, read as the reverse complement.
CCGTCCGCGCCGAAAGAATACCGGCACTTTTTGTCACTATAGCCGAGTCGATCTCCACTTAAAAACAAAATGCTGGGCCTGACTTGCGCTGTTACGCATTTCTGGTCCCTGCGCCATTTTCGATTTGTTATTCTGGACCAATCTGCTATGAATGACACCGAATTAAATTAATAAAGGCCCGTCATGACTGAGAACAAAGAGCATAAGAAAAGCCCGATAAAAGACCTGCCGGTCCGAATGCCGGGGCAGTCTCTCAGGGAAAGCATTGACTACATGATCGACGAAGGCGCTATGTCTTGGATGTTAGGAGCCTTTTACGCGATTATGCTTACCATCGCAGCGTGGCTATCCTTTTACTTCAAAACTCTCGTATTCCCTTGGGTAGCCACCATAATCACTGCCATAATAATCCCGATAAGTGTAGTGAAGATATTGCGGACGAAAAGAAAAGTAGAATCACTGCGCTTGGGACAAATCGGCGAAGAAGCGGTTGGCCAGTTCCTGGAGGAGAAACTACGACCGGCCGGATATCAGGTGCTTCACGATATTCAAGCCGACAACTTCAACGTAGACCATGTGTTGATCGGTCCAAACGGGATTTACACCATCGAGACAAAGACTCACAGCAAGCCTGAAAAAGGACCATGCGTAGTCACATACGATGGCGAAATAGTCAAGGTCAACGGCTTCCTGCCCGAACGTGATCCCGTGGTCCAGGCCTTGGCAGAAGCCCGATGGCTAAGAGACCTTATTGAGTCCAGTACTGGCAAACAATTCAAGGTTCAGCCTGTGGTGCTATATCCGGGCTGGTACGTCACGGCATCCGTTGAATGGCCCGCAGTATGGGTAATGAACCATATTTCCTTTACCAAGGCGATGTCAAAACAACAAGCCGTGATCGACGATGCCGACATCCATCTGATAACGTATCATCTGAAACGTTATGTGATTGCCCGGGATAAGCAAAACAAACAATGAGTAACGGGCAAATGAAACAAATCTCTGTAACCAAGCACAAAATAAAAGAGCTCTGGAACTGGTGTGAAGACCGAATATTTGCCGTTCCTGAAATCCAGAGGGAGTTTCTTTGGGATAAACGCCGCATTAGTGATTTACTCGACAGTATTTACCCCCGACCTTTTTAGTCCTTCAAATCATATGCAATACCAAGCGCTCGATTGCATATCATTAAGCCTCAATCCAGACTTGTTCGCCATCCCGTTTTAGCCGGATGTCTCCGCTAATTTTTCCACAAGCTGATTAATCCGATCGGAATGCAAGGTCACATGAGCACGAATGGCTGGAGTCTTGAGTAGAGCCTCGATCACGGATTTGTCACATCCGCCATACTTGGCCATGATCCAGATTAGCTCGACTGTGTAGTCTGAAATCAGGCATAACAGACTCCGGCGCACAGTTTTAATCGACGACAGGTCTTCCGGCACCCACCGAGCACCGTGCTGGACCAGAAGATGTAACATTTTCATCTTTTCCCGCGCCTTCTCTGTATCGAGATGACGGCGTTCTTGTGTTGAATCCCAGCCCATATAATTCAACAGTGATTCTATGTGTGATGAGCCGCCATTTTTCTGGTCATTGACAGGATATCTTAGATCAAGCAGGCGCTTCAGCAAATCGGCGGTCTTGTTGTAGCAAGCCATTCGAATCAGACCATGAGCATGCTCATGCTTTGGGTCGAGGAGTATCTGCTTTAGCTTAAAAATCTCGAAATGCTCGTAAAATGCTGCTAGTTCCAAGGCATTATCATCACACTCAATATCCGGTTTCTCTTCCGGACTATCCGGTCCCCTGGCATATGGGTCGGCACCGGCCCATAACATCAAGGAAACCCATTTGAGATTGCCTGCTTTGCAATGATACCGAAGTGCGATGTTGATCTGTTCCTGGAAACTTGGGAAACGATCCTTATACTGCTTAAAAATGTTTAGCGCCGTACGAATTCGGCAGCAAAATGCCTGAGCAAGCGGATTTCCAGTTTCGACATTGGCGCCACGCTCAATGAAATACACCATGATGTCAGGCTGCCAAGTATCAAAGACCGTAATCATATCGACTGATTTGACATCAGCTCCATGCTCTACGAGCAACTTAGCAATTTCAAACTGGCGGGATTCCAGTGCATCACGTAGCGAAGAATACCTGCAATTGTCTTCGATCTCGGCTCCCCCATCCAGAAGCACCCGCACAAGACTGTGGAATCCAGAGGCGATCGCATATTGAAGCGGGCTGCGTCTCCGTGCGCCCTTCTCGGGCAAAGGAGGAGGATTGACCGGCTTGCCGGAAGAAATCCAGGACTGCACCTCAAAGAGCTTTCCGGCCTTGCACAACTCGATGAGCGGCTTGATCTCCTCATAGATATTAGCCCGCTTCATCTTTGGCTCCTTCACCAAATAGGCCTTCGCTGTTCAGGCGGTCGATACTTATCTTCGTTATCGAGAATCGATGGAGGGCTTTTCTTAAGAGGATCCAAGCGATCAGCTTGCTTATGTGCCCAGGCAAGCCACTTTCCAAGTTCGCTCTCTTCGCCAGCGTCTTTGCCACGGATAACGGCATCCTGTCGAATGGTTTCAATGTAAACGCGAATCTGCCGGGCTTTTTCCCATGCCACCGCATCGGCCTGCAATTTGTCAACTTTGGCACGTTCGTCTTGGATTTTAGCCCATATTGCGGCACGGGCCTGTTCCTGCTTCTCACGCTGCTTCTTTTCTTCCTGCAACTCGTGTTCTCTTCGCTCGTTTTCTAATTTGGCTTCTCGCTGTGCGGTTGCCACTTTAATGACACCGACTACAAACTGATTTAGGTAAGTCTCTATCCGGCCCCGCTGTCCATCCGACCACTTACGGCGCTGACCGCTTGACCGTGAGTAGTAAGCACTATGTGGGTCGATCTCCAAACGCAATTCTCCGGACGGCACGGTCTTTGACTGGAACTTGCTGTGCTGGAACTCATATCTCCCTTTGATATCACCATTGTCATCGACTTCTTCCTTTTTTGCTATAAGGCATTCGGAGATTCCAAAAGACACATTTGTCCCCATTAATTCGACAATGGTCCCTTCCACATCCTTTCCGGCCATCTTTACCTTAAATCCTCGACTTTCAAACGTTTTGATTAACGCATCCATGATCAGAAGCGCTCGCTGGAGAGAATCCTTCGATACCCATATGTCCAGACACCCCTTTGATGGCACTTTCAGCAGACCATACTGGTCTTTATCGGCAAACTTTAGGACATGAAACGACTGTGCCACAAGTTCATGGGCACCTCGAAGGGACTCCGCCACCAAGATTGGCATAGCTTGCGCCGCTTCAGTCAGTTTTTTCTCGGCCTCTGTTCGCAAATCTGGATCCTGGATAGCCGTTTCGTGTGGTGTGATCTTGATCTCCCAGTCCTCAGAGGGACGCGGCAAAGGCAGCGCAACCGTTTTGTAGCCGGCTACCTTCTTAGCCCAGAAGCCGCGCGGAGGGTGGGGAATGTCGTTCCGTTTGCAGAGTTTCGCAAATCCAACACCTGAAAGGCCATACTCTTTGGATAACTTGCTCACCGGCTCAGACCATACCCGCTGGTACAATGCCTGCCGTTTAACCTGTACGGCGTCCGCCATTATGTTTTTTTCTTCTTAAACAAAAGATCACGGTCGGAGGCGGTCTTGGACTATGACCGCACTAGGGCCTTAAAACAAACGGTTCATCTTGCACGATTCTTTCTGGTGGCCAGTGCAATAATGTCAGCCCGGTTTAAGCGAAAACTACCGGGCAAGATTTCCACCTTCTTGAGCCTACCAGCACGGCATATGCGCCAAAGCGTGGCACGGCTGACGCCCAGGAATTTGGCCGCCGCGCTCATTCCCAGGAGCAAGGGAGCGGTGGGCACGTCGGGTTGCGAGGTCGGCGGCTTCCCTTCGAGAACTCGGTCAATTTCGGCTTGAACATTCGGGGGAGCTTGTAGGAATTTGAGAATACGGTCGTTTTGGTTGATCTGTGTCGTCATGGAATGTTTCTCCCATCATAGGACGGGGCAAGACAGGTGTTTACCGTCATGGTTTCGACAACGTAGGACTGGATTTAAAGGATGTTGGCTGGGGTTTGACGAAGTATAGTGCGCCCATTTCGTCCTGTTGTTCCTTGCGAATACGGCGCATCAATTCCGGGCAATTAATTCTGCATTGAGACGTTGGATATCTTTTTGAGTTCTTTTTCATCGCTGGTGATTTTAACGTCGCTAAAATTGCCATAAGCCGCCCCCTTTTATAGAACATCATTCTGTCTTGTCGAATCGCCGATCCGCCCCTTGCGTGACACGGGCAATTCTTTCGCCATCAGCTTGTCCAAATCGTCCTGGGCCGCCTTCAACTTGGCGGCGGCGTATAACTCGGGAGTGGCCTGTCCTTTGCCTGATCGAATAGTGCCGGATGCTTGTCCGTCTTCGGTTGGCTTTCTTGCTCCTTGCTTTTCCGGGCCTCCTCTTCTTTTTCCCGGCGTTGCACTCTTGCCGCCGCCATTAGGAGCAAGTCGAGTTTTGATATAGTCATTGAGATTCTCCGTGTGTTTGACCGCCTTCCTGTCTTGTTCCGCCAACGCCTTCGCCCGCATGACCGACATCGGATCCCAGTCCTTCATCAATTCCAGATCCGTGTAAACCTCTGTCTCCAGCCACTTCCGACATTTCTCGTCCCATTGCGCGCGTCGCTCAAATTGCTCCAGGAATGGCCGGTTTCCGTCGAGCGGCATGGTTCGGAAGTCTTCTGCCTCATCCTGGCCGGGCACAGGCCGATACGGGCCGACCAACAGATCATATCCTTGCCGGTGCCACAATTCTTCCAACTCGGCGTCCTCTTCCTCCGTGAGATTACTCACCTCCGGATCCGGCCCGCTGATCGCCTTGTCCAGTAGGTCGCCGAATCGTTCAGCTTCAGTCCTGTATTTATCATCGGCGGGCATATAATGCTCCTTCCATGCCGCTGTGTTCGTCGCATTCTCAGTCATCAAATGCTGCGGATTAGCGTCTAGCCAGTTCGCCGGACTATCTTTGTTCCTGGTCTTTCTCTGTCGTCTTCTCCAACATCAAATCGGTCCACCAGTCCGCGAGGTTCTTTTGTTCCTTGAGTGATTCATCGATCAAAGTCTTGAATCGTTCTGTGTCGAAACCCTCGACAAGTGCTTCGAATTTTTCCATTTTCGATTTGCGATCGAGATGTTTTCTGACGGAAGGCATGAAAGCCCAGTACGGAATCGGTATCCAGATCAGAAAGACGTGTGCCAACACATGCGCAATGATGGCAACTTCCCATCCGTAATTGAATAAGAGCAAGGGGAACGATGCGATATAGGTTCCGAGATAGAATGGCGTCAAGGGCACAGTCCAGTTTGGCGTGAGATTCACTTGGTATCGGGGAATTAGCCGTTCATCATATCCGATGCCAGATTTCTGAAGCAGGTAGATGCGGGCCAGTTGTCGCGTCGTTTCTTGGATGCTGAACGCGAACATGTGCAAGACGGCGAAGACTGCATAAACTACGATCGGGGTGGGGTGGAAGACCGAGAAGTCGTAGAGCGGATGAGAACGAGCCAGAAAGAAGTACACGATCAAAAATACGGCGCTTGTAGCAACTGGAACGAGGCTCAAAAGCATATCCCCTCCATCTTATCTCTTGGTGAACAGGCGCCACATACCGGAGCCCGCCCGAAATAAGAAAAGGCGCGGACTCCAAGCTCACGCCTCAATCGAGGTGCCACGAAGCACCTGTCAAAGAAACGTAAAGACATGAAGCCGTGCCCCTAAGGGAGCGCGCGCTCGTACGTCGCGCTTCTTTGACTGAAAATTCGTGGTTTTCGATTGAAGCAATCTGTGCGTTAACGCAAAATTATTTTGTCAGGTATTTAAGTTTGTCACCTCATTGTTAATGAGTTATCACTATATTGAAATCATAGAGCCTTCACCCGCCGAAAGACAATCAAAATAATTCGGTATTGTCCGCACCGCGCCGATTGCCGGTGTTAACGAGATTATTAACGCGCGAACCGATTTAACGCCGTAGCGTGGAAAACCTTGCCGCTCATTTTACGTAAATAAAACCTGGCCCAAGCATACAAATGATCAGAGTTATTCCGCAAACAAGAGAAACAGAGTAGATGGAGGTTCTGTATTCATTGATTCGAGCCCGCACAATGACTCTGATCAGCGGTGCGATCGGAGCCGCGAGGGCAGAAAAGAGTGCCGTATACAGGATGGCGATGTTGTTAAGACCGGGCGGAATGGTTGCGCAAATCCCATACGGAAGGACGAGGACCATGAAATCAATCCACATCCATTTCACTCGTTTTCTTCCGAAGAACCATACCGGCGCCCCAAGAATTGTGGCTGGCACAAGATAGAGGCCCCATGTAAAGATCAGCCACTGCATTCTATCGTCCATCCTATTATCTAACGCCATGGTTCAGCGGCGCTTGGCGCGTCGTAGGCCATGCGTACGCTGCGACCCATTATTGGCAGTCTTTGGTGTTTTCAGTGTCATGGCAAGTTTTTCCCATCCGTCACTCAATGGGCTGTTAATTGCATGGACGAGACGGCCGATGTCATACTCGAATGTGCCCGAGAGTCTCTTCCCAATACCTGTCGCGAAAGGATCCACAATAACGATTCGTTTGCTTATCCTGATAAAGTGCCAAAGAAGGAGGTAGAGAAATGCGTCTTCGCGCCGCAATCCACATCCAATCAAAACAATCGTTGAGGCCTGTTTTGCAACGTCTAACGCTTCGAGAAACACACTCAACAGCGACGACGGGAATATTTTGACGAAACTCGGCGCGATTACTGCAGGGGATGAGTGGGCGTTTGATGGACAGAAGTGCCGGAGTTTTCCTGATAATGGAAATATTGATTCATCGACGGTGAACGAGAATGACGTATTGGGCTGTGAATCAACGATTCTGTCGCGATGAAAATTCTCGGATCCATGTATCTTCAGAACTCTAACAGGAGAAGGAGGTGAGCGCGTTGGAACCGAGGCTATTGCTCCTGACCTGCCGTATCCCTCAACCGGGGACCAAAGCTTGCAGCGGTCGAGTGCCCCCTCCAGCAGGCAGTCGTAGTTAAGTGACACGACGACATCCCCCTTCTCAAACACTTTATTGATAAATGGCAGCAACCACGGACTAATGGTAAGGATTCTGTCATTGTATCGAAAGCGAGCAAAGAATTCAGTTAGGGTGCTTTCGGCTTTGCGGCGAAGAGCCTCCAGAACCTTGCGTTGCTTTGACGCAAGTATATCCATGTCAAGTCGCGTTAGTGCAACCTCAACATCCTTCGTTGAATATCGTCTCGCGAGTAAATCCCACAGCGCCGGCGAAATGGCTCGGACTGAGCTCATGACATCTTTGTTCAACGGCGCCGCTCCTTGCGTCACATTATATGTGAACCCGCTTCCTACTATGAATAGAGTTGCCATCGATAATGAACAGTTCCCCTCTTTTAGTAATTTAGTAATCCTCGCTGTTGCAATGATACCTTTACGGATATTCATTGTCATTCATCGGCAATGAGAGTCATCATCAGGATCGCATCCATACAATACACTTTAGTGAAGAGGGGTATCTCTGTGACCCTTTTTCTCCATTTGTTAGCGCATCCTATCATCGATTTCATTGACGAGTGCTTCAAGGGATGCGGGAGAGAACGAATTGTCCTGACGCCAGTTGTGTCCAGCCCTCTTCTGCACCTGAAACCGCGACGAGCGAGGTATGGGGACGATACGATACTCTGTGCCATTGCGCCGTGCGGCGAATCCTTCCTGCACTTGCCAATCGCGGATCTGCGCACGGATTGAACCTAATCGGGCCAAGAACTCAGCGCACGATTGGTATCGGCGCGCAGGATCAACTGCTACGGCTCTTGAGACAGTTCTCCTGAGCTGCACGCAAACCCAAGGAGGCAGGCTCTCTAGATTAACTACACACCCTCGTACTATACGGCTCTTGATGCAGTCGTTCGCAAATATCTGCCTATCTATACCATCCATAATCTTATGATACTTACTCTTCTCCCGGTGGTTTAGCCAAGCGAGTGGCTCATATGGGAGACTTCCGCCAAGTAGTTGATACATGACAAGACCGACTTGATAGATGTCCCCTTGAGTCCCGTATTGGCCTGTTGACACTGATTCGGGAGGGCAATAGGCGAGTGAATGTCCCGAACCAGGAATAGTCGTATGGCCATCCGGGATTCTCTTGACCGATCCAAAGTCTCCAATTACCGCGCTGTCAGTTTCCGAAAGAAGTACGTTCTCCGGTTTGAGATCACGGTGCAGTAGTTTGCGCGCATGAAGATGACTCAGGCCGGACAGTATGTCCCTTGTCAGGTTGAGGGCGCGTATGTTACCAAGCACGCCGCGGCATAGTTCTTCGTCGAGATCCCCCTGCGGGAAGAAGGGCGTTACGAAAAAGGCGTAGTCCGCATCGACGTAGGCAGCGTCAAACACCGTAATGACATTTTCACTCTGGATCGCAGCAAGTGCTCGCGGTTCCGCGTGGAATGCGGGATCGCCACCCCAATCATAGAACTTGGCAGCAACACGCTGGTCACGTATCGCATGGTGGCCGAAGAAGAGCCAACTGTTCGCTCCCTTTCTGCTTTGCTTCTCGAACGCAATTGTCTGGTCCAGTTCACGGAGTTTTGCCTTCACCGGTTCCGGAGCATCTACAGTATCTATGTTGAGCGTAGGCATGTTTATAGGAGAACAGCGTATGCAGTCTCGAAAGCGGCGTGTTGATACTTCGGCAGACTTTCGGGCACCGAGGTCGGATGATTCCGCAATGCTGCCGCAATGGTCTGCGGGGCACAGAGAACTATGCGGCATTCAGTATATAACTGGGCAATCCCCTCTAGTTTGAACCCGACGGCCCCTCCAGCGTACTCTCCGCTCTTGCCGCGTTTCTTGAGAGCGACCAGTTCTACGCCGTTCTCTCGGAAGAACGCGTATAGAGCGTCGCGGAACGCGCGAACCTCGTCTGAGTTCTCGTCATCCGACAGCACCAACTTGCGCGGCTTTACGTTGATAACGGCATAGTTCGTCTTGGTTCCATTCAGTAAGGCCATGCGGGCCTCTGACGCCTTCATCTCGACTCCGCATACTATCATTGTGCCTCCTCGCTGATGCCCAGCCTAACCGAACGGTTCAGGGTGGTGTTGGATGATCTTTCTTGTGAAGTCTGATGTCGCAGATCGTTATGCCTTGACAGGATTCAGGCAAATCGATTGTCTCCGCGTTCAGCACGGTACAATCCCGCTCGATGGAACCATCAGCGAAGAAGACATCGACACTCTGATATCCCATTCCGCTTTCAGGAAGGTGTATGAGATGTTCGGTCCATTTCTGTGGCAGGGTGATCTTCATCACTTCTCTGGTAGAATGTCTGGTCCGCTGACAGTGTGTTTGTCTGTTCCCTTATCGAAGATGACCTCCACGCCCCCGCCTTTGTGCTCATTTGCGGGTTGCACAATCCCTTCTCGATATACGGTGTCCTTGAGAGGGTCAATTCGGTAACGGTACTTTGCCGGCTTAGGGTCAGGCAGCGCATACCGTTCCACCGCCTCCGCACCTGTCTTGACATGGCGGGAATCAGCCTCTGTCGTAGCGTATGTGCCAGGTAGCAGTCCTTTGTCGGAAGTTATACGTCGGTCCTTGATATACGCGGTAAAGCGCATGAAGACCTCCCCTGCCTTGGTCTTCTTTGGCTCACCTTCGGACGCCGGCTTGCCCAACATGCGTTCGGCGAACTTCTCCGTTACTGTGGGCGGTCGGCTTGGTGCTGTAGGCCGGACAACTCGGATCGACTCAATCATTCGGCCTTCGATACTGTCGGCGGTCTTCACAAGGCGTTGGTAGACGCCTTCAACGAGGAAGGTCCTTGGTTCCTCCTCCCAAAGGAGTAGCTCACCATTGTATACGGTACCTTTGCGAATGCCAGTGGTGCACTTGACCTCGACATTCTGATAGCCCATGCCGCTTTCGGGTTGGGCAAGCATTCCTGACACATGTGCTTCAGCCAATTTGATCATTACTTCTCCTTCCTTCATCCAACTTCATGATATAACGCAGCTGTCTGCTTATATAGAATTATCAGATTACCCTAAAATTACACCCCGTTTATATTACGGGTTTAAATGCTACTTGCGAGTTGTTTTCCTCCATTGCCAAAACATATGCGCATTCCTTTTGATCAGCAATAGGCTATACGATTATCTAATTGTATTAATATACTTAGGCCAGTGGAGGATGTCCAATAGTTATTCGGGAACGATGCCCGTGGGGCGACTCCAAAAGCCAAAAGGATGCACAATATGCCGCAGCAGAGTAAAAAGTCATGGATCAGGATCAAGCACTACTCAGAGCACCGAAGGCAAAATTAGGGGAGATATAATGCAACAGACGACGCGATCAATTTTACTGGCAGCATTAAAACAGGACGGGAGTTTTACACCGAGCCAAATTGCAGAAGCTATGGCAATATTGGCAGGTAAATCCAAATTAGGAGGCGAGTCGCTGTCGCTTCTTCTTACTCAGGCTCAGGTCGCTCGACTTTTAAACTGTTCCCGGTGGAGTGTGAAGCGCCTTGTTCAGGACGGTCTTCTTAAGCCTGTTAAATTACGTGGACTAACAAGATACCGGCGCGTTGATATTGAGCAGCTAGCGGCAGGTGGATGATTAGTCAACAACGTGTAAAAGCCCACCCATTATTTTCCGTCCAGGATTGCAAGTGCCCGCATTTGGAGTTTTTTAGGCCCCATGCTCTCAATGATCTCCCGCAATTGCTCATCCCGGCTTTTCGCCCCGTTCATCAGCATCCTGGGCATGGCCTTCTCAAACTCCCGGCGAAATTCTTCGCGGCCAGGCTTAAAGTAGTGCTTGCGCACCAAGTCAACTGCCGTGTGGCCGGTTACGCGCCTGACCAATTCTTCCGGCATCCCGCCGGACAGTGCGCGCGTGACAAAGCTCGTACGGAAAGAATGCCATCCGCGGATACTGCCAAGATTCAACCGCTGCCCCCTGCCATTCTTCGCATAAATGGTTCCCCTAATCACGGACGGAATAGGCTGTAGGATCGGTTGACGCAGGACCGCCGCGCCTATCATGCCTTCAAGCTCGTGCAGATGTAGAGACACCGTACCCTTGCTCACTTTAAGCTCACGGGAGATTGTGGGCAGACTCTTTCCGTCCATGTATGCCGTGAAGATCGCTTTCATTCTCTCGCGTTTTGCCTCGATCATTTGGCCGGCGGCAATCACTTCCAGGCCACGGCGCCGGAGTTCATCCGGCGGTAATTCCGGCAATTGCGGACCTGACTTTTCCTGCTCCCTGGCTTTAATCCGTTCTGCCATCGCCGCGTCCACAAATCCCGCCTTGGTGAGAATGTCGCGCAAACGCAAGTTGAGCACATCTGGTCTCTTCTCATACATGGCTGCCGCGTCTGGAAACACGTATTCGCCCGTATCGCGTGGAATACGGCTTAACTCCTCGCGCAAAGCAGGCAGAATGGGGATTTCCGCCGTCTCGCCGGTCTTGCTCGTACGAACCTCGATGAAGCCCGCATCCAAGTCCACACTCGCCCACTTCAACATTGCGCAATCTCCGCGGCGCATTGCCGTACAGAGGGCGGTCACAATCGGTCCGCGCATGAGTTCATCATCCCGTGCCGCCGCCAGGATTGCTTCGATTTCGTCATCTTTGAACGGTTCCCTGTGAATCGTGTCTTCATCCTTCTCGCTCACGTCCTTCAGGAAGTTCCGGTAGGCGTCCGCGGTCGGTTCCAGACGCCGGAAGACGGTCTTCAGCAGTCTTAAGGTGCTGTTCCATGTTCGGGGCGAAATACCGCGTTTCGCCTCATCGTCCAGAAAGAGCCGGACGTGTTCGGACCGGACATCGGCCAGGTCTTCTGCCTCGGGATAGTGCTGATGGATGAAGTCAGCGAATTGGAGCAACTTTGTTTTTCCCGTCTCAGTGTACTGCGGGCAGGGCAATCGTTTACGCGGGAGCATGGCCCAGGCATCAGGGATCGCTGCCACCTTGACGAAGTCAATCCGAGTCCCCGTCTTCGCCTCGATGATCCGTTGCGAGAGTTCCTCGACATGCTTCTTCGACACCTCATTCTTCAGCAAGGTGTCATGTTTGTCTTTTGCCGCGCCATAGGAGCGCTGAAAGGCCGTGTTTTGCCAGTTAGCAACGTCCTTCAGACTTGGTGGGCGTTTGCCCTCAATCTCAATATCGAGGTTAACCCGTCGCAACTTGCCGTTGACCATGAAGCGCGCATACCACCAGCGGGATGACTCTTTCATTTCCAAGGCCATGAGTTAACCTCCCGAAAGGGGTTTACTTATCTTTGGCGATGGAAGGATTTATAGGGTGACACGAGGTGATAGTCAAGGAGAAACTTTCCCCTTATTGAACCTTAAATGACCTGAAAAGCAAAATATAGAAACTCCTGAAACATCATATTAGCTATATTTATCAAGGGTTAAATCGGGTCGGGGCGGCGGGATTTGAACCCGCGACTTCCAGCGCCCAAGGCTGGCGCGCTACCAGGCTGCGCTACACCCCGTGATAAAATCCATAGCAGATCGACGCCCGCCGGTTTTCAATCCCGGGCGCCGCTCCCGACTATAGGGAGACCGATCGCGACACCGTGTTTTGCGCGTCTCATTCAGTGCAATGGCGTGGTATTCTTAGGAGTTAAAGAGGAGTTCGTCAATAGAAATAAGCAGCGCATTCGATTTTTGGATTTCGGAATAAGCTTTTCTCGGTCTTGCGCTTGCGTTTCGCCGGCGGCGCTGCGATCGAAATTGCGGCCGTCTTTTCAAGAAAAATACGCGCTGCGCTTGACGGGCACCGGCGATCGATTTCCGGCGCCAAAAAGATCCCGCTCCTGATTTATCGGGCGTACAAATAGCTTTAGCCTGTTATTGGCCGCAGCAAAATAATCCCCAAAATAGCAAATTCTTCCTCTTGTAAAAAAAACGGTTCCACGCAATTGTTTGAGCAGAGGCACAAAACTGTTTCGGATAATCAAAAAAGTTTACGATGGCGTCATTGTTTGGCGTTGCCGAATATTGCAAATGACGGCAGGCGCTGTATCCTTGCCATTCCGATTTTTTTCGGCGTTTGCTAAACAGGTCACGTCAACTTGTCGTCAATCCATCATAGGAGTCGCTAACCATGAACGAACTTAAAATTGGTTGGGCATCCCGCGACGTTTCCACAACGAAACCGGTCAACATTCCCGGACAGTTTCACATGCGCATCTCGCAGGGGATTATCGATCCGGTTACAGTCAGCGCCTTGGTCATCGACAACGGGGCGGACAGCGTCATCTTCCTTTCCGCGGACATTGTCGTTATCCGCGCCGGCTTGCTCGACAAAGTCCGGGCCAAGGTTGCCGCCATCAATCCTGACATCCCGGTCTTGAAAATCCTGATGAACGCGACGCATACGCATACGGGACCGACAACCTATGGGGAAAAATCGGACTGGACCGGGTCCACCAAGCCTTCGTCCGCCGAAATCCCGGACTCGGGCATCAAAATCGCGTCGGCTGACGAATATCAGGATTATTTCGTCGCCCAGGCCGCCGAGGCGGTCGCCGAGGCCTATGCGAAGCGCGCTCGCGGTGGGATCGCATACGGTTACGGCTATGCCGTCGTTGCGCACAGCCGCCGGGTGGTCTATTTCGATGATCTTTCCAAGCGCCCCGGCGCGATTATCAACTCGACTCACGGGGTCAATGGGCATGCCGCCATGTACGGCAATACGAACGATCCGATGTTCAGCCATTATGAGGCTGGGGCCGATCACTTTATCAATCTGCTCTACACGTTTGATGCAAAGGGCAAGCTTACCGGCGCGGTTGTGAATGTGCCGTGTCCCTCGCAGAACTCGGAGGGCGAGCGCCGCCTTTCCGCCTCCTATTGGCATGAGACCCGGGAAGCCATTCGCGCGAAATACGGCAAGATCTTCATCCTGCCGCAATGCGCCGCCGGCGGCGATCTTTCCCCGCGCATTCTGCATTATCAAAAGGCCGAGGCGCGCCGTTTCCATCTCAAATACGGCGACGACAATCCGAAAAATGTTGCCGAATATTACGCGCGCCGCGACATTGCCGAACGCATCGCGGGCGCGTTTACCGAAGTGCTGGATTGGGCGAAGAAGGACATCAAAACCGCGCTGCCGATCAAACACGTGGTCGAGACGGTCAATCTCAGCAAACGCCTGATTCTCAAGGAGGAATACGAATATGCGAAGGCCGAGTTGAAGAAAATGGAGCAACAGAAATTCAAGACCGACGGCACCCCGGTTGAACAGCTCGATGCCAATTCCATCCTGGTTGCCGGACGCGACCGCTACCGCCGCATCATCGTCCGATACGAGACGCAGACGGCGGAACCGAAACTGCCGATGGAACTGCATGTTCTGCGCATCGGCGACATTGCCTTTGCCTCCAACCGGTTCGAGCTGTATATGGATTTTCAGCACCGGATCCAGGCGCGCAGCCCGTTCGAGCAGACCTTCATCGTCCAGCTTTGCGGTGTGCCGGGGACTGACGGCGGATCCTATCTGGCCACCGAGCGCGGGGCATGGGGGAGGGGCTACAGCGCCAGCATGTATTGCAATGTTGTCTCGCCTCAGGGCGGCCAGGAACTCGTCGATGAAACCGTCAAGGTTTTGAAAACTATTGCCCCGGACCTTCCCGCAAAATAAGCGCGTCGATCGAGATGTTTTCGGCAAAGCAGGCGTCGCCGGCTGGCGGAATTCCAGCCGGCGACGCCTTGTGCTTACCCTGCGCGCCTGTTTCAACTGGCTATTCCGGCCAAACGCGGATACATTCATCCGCCATATCGACGGATGAGCCTGGCGGAACGTACTTGGAATATCGGAGAAACAACCAATGTTCAAGCAGATCGATCTAGACACTCTTGATGCCGGCTGGCATTTCAAATTCGAAGACTTGCGCCCCGAAATTGCCGCGTCGCCGACATTGGACGACACTTCCTGGGAACGCATTAACCTTCCCCATTGCGCGCATATCGAGCCCGAGACCTGCAATGCCCAAAACCATTGGCAGGGCTGTTGCTGGTACCGCCTCCCGGTTTTTGCCGAAAAAGAGTGGGCCGACAAGATCGTATGGCTCGAACTCGATGGCGCCATGCAGAAAACGGAAATATATCTGAACGGCCGTTATTTTTTCACGCACCAGGGCGGCTACCAGCGTTTTATCGTTCCGTTAACCCAGAAACTTGAGATCGGCGAGACCAATATCATCGCCTTGCGCCTGGATAATCGGCCGACGGACGACATGCCTCCGGGAAATCCGCTTGAATCCGTTGACTTTTGCTATTACAGCGGCATCTACCGGTCGGCGCGCCTCACGATCAAGGAGAAGCTCCATATCACCGATCCGCTCGAGGTTAATGTTGAAGCCGGGGGCGGCATCTTTATGCGGACGCTTGCGATCGGCGCCCAGAGCGCAACACTCGGCTGCCAGGTGCATATCCTGCGCCAGGTGCTGGGTGAAGAGATCTGGAATCTGCCGCAGAAAGCCGATAAAATCTATCCGGTACAACTCAGAATAGAACTGTTTGCCCCGGATGGGACCGCAGCGATAACGCCCCTTGAGTACAGAAC
Organism: uncultured Verrucomicrobiota bacterium; assembly: GCA_964617825.1. GTDB lineage: Bacteria > Verrucomicrobiota > Kiritimatiellia > JAAZAB01 > JAAZAB01 > VSJD01. The sequence continues at coordinate 73,930 of CAZTWL010000009.1, read as the reverse complement.
AAGCATCCGTCCGAATTGTGACCAGACCTATGCCTGCGAGATCAACGTACCCGCACCGAAGCTATGGCATCCGGATCACCCCAGCCTGTACCGGGTTAAAGTGACCCTTTTCGACGGCGAGCACGAGGTTGAGTCGCAGACTTTCCGCTATGGCATCCGTCGGGTCCGTATTACCCGTGAAAACGGGATCGAAATCAACGGCGAAAAACTTTATATCCAAGGCACCAACCATCACCAGGACTATCCCCACCTTGGTAACGCGGCGCCCGCTGCGATGCAGCGGCGCGACGCAATGATCATGAAAAGGGCCGGGTATAACCTCATACGTCTGGCGCATTACACCCAGCATCCGGCTCTTCTCGATGCCTGCGACGAACTCGGCCTCTGCATCATGGCGCCTGTGCCCGGCTGGCAGCATTTCAGCAATAACTCCACCTTCATCAACAACGTCTACCGCGACTGTCGCGAACTCATCCGCAACGAACGCAACCGCCCGAGCATCATTCTCTGGGAAGTATCCCTGAACGAGACCTATCCGCCCGCGTGGCTGCCGGAGGAAATGCACAGGATTGCCCACCGCGAATATCCCGGGGACCAATGCTTTACCTGCGGCGACGTTTATGGACTCTACGAGGGCTGGGACGTGCTCTTCAATCGCACCAAGCTCGATTGCAAGACCAAGGCGGTGATCGTCCGCGAATATGGCGACTGGGCATTCGGCGGCGGCAAGAGCACTTCGCGCCGTTCGCGTCGGGATGGGGAGTACGAACTGCTCCGTCAGGCTTGGAATTATCAGTGGTCCCTCAACAAGATGTCGACCGAGCCCGGCTATATCGGCGGTTGCACCTGGTGCATGTTTGATTACAACAATGGCTTCCGCGCCAATCAATGCGAATGCGGCGACGGATCGCTTTTCCGCGTTCCAAAATATAAATATTATTTTTTCCAGAGCCAGAACGGCAAAGAGCCGATGGTTTATATCGCCTCCCGGCGCGAGGAGATCCTGAACAAGGTCGTTATCTTCTCGAACTGCGACGAGATCGAGCTTTTCCTGAACGGCAGGCTCATTAAGCGCCGCGGGCCGGATAACGGCAAGCTCACCTCCTATCACACGACCGGCAATCCGAATTGGGAGACCGTCCTGCGTCCGTGGGAGCTCGATGGTATGAAAATCGATACCCACGATGGCGGCAATTGCGAATATCTGCCGCATCCTCCCTATACCTTTACCAACCTGCCGGAGGAGAAAGGCGAACTCAAGGCTGTCGGTTACATTGGCGGAAAAAAGGCTGCCGAACATGTGATCCACACGCCGGGAACACCTGTCCGCCTGGCGATAACCGTCAGGGATGAAGGCGTGCCGCTCTGCCGGAACGATGTTGTTTTTGTCGATGTTGCCCTTGTTGACCGGAACGGCACGCCGGTGACCGACAACACGACAAAAGTCGCGCTTGCCGCCTGCGGCGAAAATGCCGTGATAATTGGCGATACGGAGCGTTGTTTCGAAGTCGGAATCGCCTCCTTTGTCCTGAAGGTGAATCGGCCGGAAGGCATAACCCTCAAGGCAGTTTCCAAAAACTTTCCTGAGGCGACTTGCCGGATAGGATAGGGGTGCGCTATTCCCTTGGCGACCAACCCTCATTGCCGTTTGCCATCGGTTTTGCGCTGGCGTTTTCTGGCGCACCTTGTTACATTCCGTCACAATGTTATTGCGTAAGGCAGGCGGTGACGGTCGATGGGATTTAGGTGCGTCACTGAGCGCTGAAGATTAGGAAATGCTGGCGTTGTTGCAAATCGCCTTCGGCTCGACCGGTGCCTTCTCCCGGCATTCGATGCCAGGAAAAGTCAGCGCTTGTTAGCCGCGCCGGTGACGGCGGGAACAAAGCGCCGTTGTTTTGCAAATGCTTTTTTATTCCGGAGCTAACCATGAGCAGGATGAAAGATGTAATCATTGAGAATAAACAGACCAAACTGGTCATTACCAGCGGTGGGATTGTCAAAAGTTTGCTGTTTAAGCCAACCAATACCGAATGTTTAATACAGCGGAAGAATGTTCCCCTCAGTTCCATAACCGAGCCGCGTCCCTACCAGAACGAGGTTAAACTGGCATATCCCAATAAAAAGACCACGTTCAAGTCCAATGCGGTCCGCCGGGAAGGGGACAAGTTGATTATCGGCTATGAACTGATTCCGTGGGAAGCCACCGTCGGCCTGAAGATTACTGCGGATTATATCGCATTTACTTTGGAGGCATTCACGCTGACCGAGGATTATGGCATTGCCATGACTGAGCCTCCCATATCCGAAATGTGGTTCCTGCGATTGCCCGTCCGCAACCTTGGCCATTGGGGCGACTGGTTGAATGTGATGTGGAATGACAAGGTGGCCGTTAATGTACTTGCGGCAGAACCGTGCGCAAATGCCGATTCGGAAGAAGGCGAGGGCTACCGGATCTTGCAGGCCGGCGTGGATGAGAAGATCAAACTTACGGGAGTTACCGCGGCGTTAATAACTTGTGCAACGGACAAACTGCTGGACAAGATCGCCGCCGTTGAAAAAGATTATAAATTGCCCCATGGCGTGGCCAGCCGCAGACATGCGCTATACAATGCGTCATATTACTGGACAGCCGCTGTTAATCCGACCAATGTCGATGAACATATAAAATATGCCAAGATGGGCGGATTCAGGCTCATGAACATTTATTATCCGGCTTTTCTCGAAAGCCGGGGTTACCGGCTCATCGGAAATTACGATGGCTACCGTCGGGAATATCCGAACGGCAAAGCCGATCTGAAAGCGATGCTGGCCAAAATTAAAAACGCCGGCATTACGCCCGGTTGCCATTTTCTCCATAGTCACATTGGGAGGGATAGCAAGTATGTTACCCCAACACCCGATCACCGGCTGAATCTCTTGCGGATATTTACCCTGGCTGAGCCTCTCGAAAAGAATGACACCACAATTCATGTCGAGCAAAATCCTGGAAACTCGACGATGGCCCGGAACAGGATGGTGTTGAAAATAGGAACGGAGTTAATTTCGTATCGCGGTTACACCGCTACGCCGCCCTATACGTTTTTCGGCTGCGAGCGTGGCATCGACGGAACAACAATAGGCGCCCAGCCTGCCGGTTTCATGTTCGGATTGCTGGACGTAAGTGAATTTGGCGCAACGAGCGTTTATATCGATCAATATTCGGACCTCCAGGATGAAGTGGCCGACGGAATTGCCGATCTCTGGGATGCGGGATTTGAGTTTTTCTATTTTGACGGATCGGAAGGCGTTAATCCTCCTTTCTGGTATCATGTGTCCGGCGCACAGTACCGTGTGTTCAGCAAACTTAAACCGGAACCGATCTTCGCAGAGGGAGCGGCAAAAACCCATTTCGGTTGGCATATGCTGACAGGCGGCAATGCGTTCGATGTTTTCCCGCCCGAAAAGCTCAAGGCAGAAACGATCAATCATCCCTTTAGGGAAGCGCCCAGGATGCGGGATAATTTCACCCGCCTTAATTTCGGCTGGTTAGGTTACTGGATCCCAGGCGAAAAAACCATCGGAACGCAACCGGACCAGTTGGAGTTTGTAACCAGCAAGGCCGCGGCATGGGATTGTCCGGTTGCGATCCATGCTGATCCTGCAATCTTGGCGCAGCACCCGAGAACCGCCGATAATTTCGAGGTCTTCAGGCGCTGGGAAGAAGTCAGGGCCAAGAAATGGCTGACTGATAAACAGAAACAAATGCTGCGCGATGCCGATCAGGAGTATACCCTTTTACTGAACGAAAAGAATAAATTCGAATTAGTTCCCTATGATCGGATCACGAATGTTGCCAATGGGAGCAAGGAAGTGATCGCTTTTACCTTCGAAAGGCATCACGATCTTTATGTGGTGTACTGGCACATATCCGCCAATAAAAAGCTTGAACTTCCCTTTAAATCCAGGGATTTAATATTGTTGGAGAGTTTGGGACAGAAAGGTCAGGTTCTTGATGGCCAAAAAGGAGCTGGCGCAATATTACCCGTCGGGAACCGTCGATATTTAAAAACCAGCAAAATAAATAAGAATAAACTGATGGCTGCATTCAGAAATGCCAAAATCATCGATTGAATGTCCGATGCCAGGTCTGAAAATAGCAAATAATCCTTAATAGGGTAAAGGTGCCGGCGCATAATCACGAATCGATTTGCAGGAGCCTTTGGCATTACCGGATGCGCCTTGCTGCATTGCCGAAGAGGTGCGCAACGAAACGTTATCGTTCCCTGTGCCTGCTGTCAGGTAGGTAACGTTGGGCGTCAGCCTGCGCGTATCGCGTTCTACTGTGCGCCACCAGTGTGAGTGTCCGCGAGTGTGTTGCGGGACATCATTCCGTCGGGAACGGATGCACCGCCTTCTAAGGCAGGTATTGATTGTACCCGCCTACGCTTCAACTTCTTCAACTGATGGCAACTCCTGACTTTACGCTTCCTCCCGCATGTGGCAGTCTTCCCGACATGAACACGCTTGTTTGGAAGATTCTAACGGACACGAGATCCTATCGGATGGCAAGCGATTGCTTACCAATTAGGAACGACCATTCAACGAACATATATTGGTTTATAAATACGAGAGGACAATGACGGACATGAACGATACTACCGGGATATACCTTGCACCGACCGCGTTCGAGGATACAGGCGGATGGCTCAACGACTCCCAATTCATTGACACATGCGGCACACCCTATCTTCTGGCCCACGGACTGGGCACTCCGGTGGCCGACGCAGCTACCCGAATCCGGATACAGAAGCCCGCACAATACCGCATATGGGTATACACGCGCAACTGGGTCGCACCCTGGAAGCCCGCGTACGCCCCGGGCGTGTTTCGCCTGCGCATCAACGGACGTTTTTGCGAGCCTGTATTCGGAGAGAACGGCGCGGATTGGCACTGGCAGGACGGCGGTGTTTTATCGCTTATGGCGGGCGACGCGGAGATCGCGCTGCATGATCTGACGGGCTTTGAAGGACGCTGTGGCGGCATTTTACTGACGCGCAATTTGGATTTCATACCGGACAGCGATCCTTCGGTGTTAGCAGCACTGCGTACCGCTAACGGGCTGGATGAAACCCAGACTATCACAGGCACTTATGACCTGATCGTTGCGGGCGGCGGCATTACCGGGATGGCCTGCGCCGTCACCGCATCCCGCGCCGGTCTGAAAACGGCGCTCGTGCATGATCGTCCAGTCTACGGAGGCAACAACAGTTCCGAGGTGCGTGTTTGGCTCAGCGGCAAACTCTGCTTGGCGCCGTTTTCGAAGCTGGGCTTGGTTACTCAGGAGTTTGAGCAGCAGGCACGGGATATTTTTGGGATTGCCAACCGCGCGGAAAATTACAAAGACAACGCCAAATTACGCATCCTCCAAAGCGAAACGAATCTCACCTTATATACAGGCTTTGCCGTGACCGGCGCGGAAGTCGACGGCGGCATTATCCGCAGCGTGACACTGATGGATATCCGCTCTTGCCGCAGCCTCCGAATTGCCGCGCCGCTGTTCGCGGACTGCACGGGCGACGGCACACTGGGATATTTAAGCGGAGCGGACTACGAAATGACGACTTCCGGACATATGGAGCTATCCAACTTCTGGGCAATCGAGGATACCGGCGCGAACACATCCTTCCCTCGCTGTCCGTGGGCAATCGATCTGACCGAACCCGAGTTCCCCGAACGGCTGCGGGCGGGCGGCACGAATCCGGACGGCGAAAAGAAGGCTGCACGAAATATCGGCTGCTGGTACTGGGGCGCGGGCTTTGAGCATCACCCCATTCAAAAGGCGGAATACGCCCGCGACACGAATTTCCGCGCCATGTACGGCGCGTGGGATGCCATGAAAAATATCGATCGCGATTTTCAACAATACAAGATCGCATATTCTGCGCATATTTCGGGCAAACGGGAATCCCGCCGTCTGCTGGGTGACCTCGTTTTGACAAAGCAGGATCTGTTGCAGTCGATCCCATACGATGACGGCATCGTCGGCATCGTATGGGGGCTTGATCTGCACACACCCAACCGCAAATACTACCCGGCTTACGCCGAAGGCGACGCTTTTATCTGTAGCGACGGGAAGGAGTGTTTCAACCCGCCCTATTTCATGCCCTACCGATGCCTGTATTCGCGGCGTATCGGCAATCTCTTCATGGGTGGCCGATGTATCAGCGTGACTCACGACGCATTAGGGCCGGTTCGTGTCATGCGCACATGCGGAATGATGGGCGAGGTCGTGGGCACTGCAGCTTCCATCTGCCATGCGCAAAACATCTCCCCCCGGGACGTGTATCAAAGCGCACTGGGTGAGCTGACAGCCCGATTCCGGTAAGTTTGCTCTTTTGAAAAAAGAGCAATTTATTCGCGTGGGGGACCGCAACGTCTTCTCAATTTTCACAACACGGGAAAGCAACGATCAGAAATCTTGATTTGCACAGGCGACTTCACGTCCAGGCAAATTGTTGTTTTCTTTAAACCCGTTTTTTTTGTTTTTCGACGAGCACTCCGCTGATGTGGTTGATGAAGGCCTCGCCGTCTACACGAACATAAAGGTATCCCTGTTCATAAGGGTCGATATCGACTGCGAACTTTAGCCGCAATGGTTCCGGGGTCAGCACAAAAGGGCCGATTTCTTTTTTAATTGAATGCGAAAACGCCTTTTCCTTGCTGTCGGGCGGCCTCAAGCAGCTGCTAATCCGGATCGAGAGTTTACCAGAACCGGAGGCATGAATCTCGCCGACTAATGTCCGGCTTTGATTCTCTGCAGGAATGCTGAGAAAGGTGTAAATCAAACCGTTCTTAAGCCTCAACCGGGAAGGCTGAGAACATTCTTCGAGCACTTCACATTCTTGCGCGTTAACGTTCCAATACCGGAGGGCTGGGCCGTTGGTTATTCCCCGGTTTTCTTTTTTTTTTCGTCGCGGTCGGCAAAATTGCCGTTTTTGACAACATTCTCGCCGAAAACGGCCTGCCTGAACTCCATCACCCGGTGAGGCGTGATCCCGTCCAGCGCACTATCCTCCTTGTCCTCGGGCGGCTGAAGGTTCTTGCTTCTTCGAAAGGCATACATTCCCCAGACTTTTCCCGGCGACACATCTCCCTTCATCGGCGCCAAAGGCAGGCGGATCTCATAAACGAAACGGTCAGCGAGCTTTTTGACCTTGACCTCGGCCTGAGAATCATAACTCAGGTCACTGTCCTGCCCAACGATTGTCGAGTCATAGAGCACGCCCTTGGTGTTGAGGATGATATGGTAAAAACGGTCGCCGTTGTCGGGCGGGGCGAACTGCAGTTGGATGTGGTCATCCTGGCCCAGTTCCCCGGCGTCGCGCTTCTGTGCCTTGGCGGTCTCGGGGCTCCATGCCTTGTTGTTCATCGCCACGAAGCCGATATACAGGTTGGCATCATCATAGGCCACGCGGAAATTGCTGTCCTCCGAGGGCGGTTGGTCGGTATGCACTTTAAGAAACCCTGTTACCGGGCGGGCAGACAGCCAGGTTTCCTCCGACAAATCGCCGTCGATGACGATGGCTCCGCGAACGCGCTCGGGAAGAATCTGCATTTCCGCGGAATGCCTTTTCTTCAGTTCCTCGGCGGGCGCCTTCCAGAACATGTTCAGGAACTTCTCATCCAGATCGATACGCGCAAGAACCAGCATGTCATCCCCAGCCAGCTTTTTGGCTGCGGCAAGATCCGACCGCAGCTCCTCCTCCGCTCCTGGAACCGTCAGGCAATAGGCCGTGCGTTTTGGGCCGCCATAGAAGGCATGCCCGGGGGCGCTTTCCCATAATTTCATGCGCAACGCCTGGTACTTTTTCATAGCCGGCGCCGCCTTGCCGTAATATTTATCGTAGGCATCGTCCATGATCTTTTCCGGATCCAGCTTGGTGTTCCAATGCAGTTTGGATGTGAGATAAATTGAAGCCCATCGGGCTTGCCAAACATACGGCGCAGCGGGGCGGTGGGCGGCCTTGGAGTTCGGGGCATGCGTAGAGTTCATGAACCCCTCGACCTGTATCGCTGCCAGGTCCTTGATGTCCTGCGCCAGGGTTTTATCCAAGGGAGCGTAGGGAACATCGGAAGTCTCGATATATTCATACGTGTAAATACGAGGGCATATCTTCAGCACACCCTTCAAGTCCTCCAGGCATTTTCTATTGAACGCGCAGTTCGGGTCAGTGAAATTATGCGCATAGCAGCGTGTGTGTGGCCAACACGTGCAATAAACGCCGCGCACATTTTTCCCCCTGTACTGGATGGTCTTGTCATCGGGGGCGATGCCCCGGTCGACATAGAACCTGACATCAACCCGCGCATCGGGATTGCGTTCCAGAACATAGCCAAGGACATTGGAAAAAAATCGGTGAAACAGGTTGGTGTTCTTGTATGTTCCGTCAACCGTCCCCATTTTTTTGCATTCCTCGCACTGGCACCATCCATCCTTATTGTCGGCGGAACAAATTAAAAATACGTTGTCCGGGTTTTCATTGCACCATTTCAGAATGTACTCGGCCACCAGCTTGAACACGTCAGGATTGGATACGCACCGTTGGAAACCCCCTGCGTGTCCGCCGAGCTTGCGTTCGCCGTCTCTCAGCACGAAATATTCGGGATGCTCCTTAAACAACGCGTCGGGCACGGCCATTATGAAAGTCGGATGTCCTCCCTGCATGGCATGCGTGTTGAGCGCTTGATTAAGAAACTCAGACCGCTCTTTCGCGCAGGCTTTTCCATCAAACCATTTTGAGGTGGGAACGACATTCATCAGTTGAATTTTCTGCCGGGCACACCAGATTGCGCTATCGTAGGGTGCATTGGGGAGCCCTGTCCGGGTGGCCATGGCGGGTTTTTGGAAATCATCGATTATCGGCAATGCCATCGTTTTTATCGCAGGGCAGTATTCCCCCAATTCGCCCGGATAAAACCAGCGTACGCCCATATAGTCCTCCAGCAAGGTATACGTGCCATACAAAGCGCCGATCGGTTGCTTGCCGATGATAAAGAGATTATCGCCCTCGCTCCGGATATAGAAGGCCTCGTCGGAATTGCAGGCTTTCAGCCGTTCCCTGGCTGTTACAGGAATATTCGTCAGACTTCCCAGCGTACCGATGATAATGCCGTTTTTCGTGTTTTCGGCCATCGCCGGCAACGTTGCCCCGGACATCTTTTTCACATAGGCCGCCAACTCCTCGGCCGCAAGCCTCTCGCTTGGGCTGGCTCTGGGCGACAGCACGATGGAACATTGCGGACTGCCGTCTTTGACCACATCAAAACCTCTGGCCGGAATGCATAAAACCATTATACTTGCCAACACAAACCCTGACATCAGCCTAGTCATCATGTTGTCTCCCGTTAATTTGCGCATTAGTTCAAGGCATGAAATAACATTCAAATTCTTCATGTGGGGAACGGGACTTAGCCCTTCGAATAAAGAATAAGGCTTGTGTGTGGCCGTAACGGACTAAGCCTTGGTCTCGCTCGCTGTAGCCCAGAGAGTTTTACTGGCTTTCACTCCATATACACCTCGATCCGATCCGCCGTCTGCCGTCAGACTTCATCTCAGGTCCAGCGTATGGTGTCTTGGCCTTTTGGCGGTGGCCCGGCGTGATGCATGCGATCTTACTGCACGATGACATTCACCGAATTAAATAAAATTGCATCCATGTTCAAAATGCCATCCATAATAAAATCAACCGCAAAATAGAAGGTATACGAACCTTTTCCCAAATTAGATACGTTCAGCACTTCCGTGGTGGGTAGATTGCAAAATCCGCCTTGGAATGCCGGACGCCAAGCGCCCTCCTGCGTCCACCCGTTCACGCCATCCATGTAATACCATGTATATCCGGCACAAGCGACGACCCACCAGTCGCCCTTCAGGCCGGCATAATCGCCGGCATTCATTGCCACGGTGATGGATAGCGGGGCGGGATAATTGACGGCAATTTGGCCTTCCACGCCATTGGCTTTGATTGTCGGATTGGCGGCAATCGTTCCGGTATGCGCGGTCCCGTAATACGCAATGCCATTAGCATATAGCCAGACGCCCTCAGGCTTGACGGCATAACCATTCCCATAGATGAACTCCGGTATGACGTCTTGCGGCTCGGTCAGTGTCGCTCCGGTAAAAAGGCCCGATAGTTGCGCGGGAGGGGAGGCGATATGCCTGCACACGGCGGCTACGTAGGGGTTCTCCGGATCTTGGTAGCTATTGTAACGCGCCAGTGCGTAACGCCAATTCTCCAGCACATTCCAATTTGCAATCGTTATGGTTTGCATCTCCGGCGGGTAGTAAGCCAAAGAGGTGTCATATTCATGTCTTAACACGTAGACCCCCGCTTCCAGGTTATAACGCCAGTCCGTAATAAGCCGATTCACATCGAATGTGCTGGTGGCCGTTGTCCCGGTCAGCTGCATGAGTCCCAGTCCCGGCGGACCGCCAGAGGCGCCATAATACAACGATATGCATTCGCCCAGATTATGGACAATAAACCCATCTGCGCCGTACTGGTATAGACTGCTTTCCTGGAAACAAACGGCGCCGATAATTTCGATCGGTACTTTGTACTGGGCGGACAGAGCGCGGATGGCGTCGCAGATTTTCGAGGTTGACGGATTGGCGCCCGTAAATGGGCCGGCATAGCCGCTCATGTGTTTAAGCCAACACTCCGCATGCTTGTAATTGTCAGAGGGCAACAACTCGCCGGCGATTTCATCGGCCGCTTCCGCTGTCGCAATTGCGCTTTGTCCGGAGGTGCAAAAGAGAGCCATGGGTATGAGGAATGCGGCCAGTCGGCATAGGCAGGAGCGGCGCAGACCTTGGAGGATCCGGTCGGCGTGGGGTGTCGATGTTTTGATTGCTTTTCTGCTCATCATCGATTCTTAATAATGATTTGCCGTGACGCTAGCCGCGCATCAGAGCCGGTAATCTTCGCTCTTGATTAAGAAAGTATATTCAAAGCGAGCGCTTTGGTCGATCAGAAAGAAATGCACTGGCCCGCAACGGATAGAAGCTACGTGATTCATGCGGCGTTGTGCGAGAAAATCTTGCGCGTACTTAGTCGCCATTCCCGCGCCTTCGTTCTTGACATCCGGAACCCCTTTTGCCAGATTGCCACCATGAACATCGGCTTTTTCAAAAACAGCCTGCTTGCCATCATCACGGCAATCGTTTTCCCCTTTGCGGCTTGCGGCACGGCAACCGATGACCTGCTGGCCAAACTGGATCCCAATGGGTTGGTGAACGACTATGCCAGGGTGATCGCACCGGCCGACCTTCTGCGGATTTCCAACCTTGTCGCCGAGGTCCGGCAGAAGACCATGGCGGCCATTGCAGTGGTCACGGTCAAATCCATGGATGGCGGTAACGTGGATGATTTTACCGGAAAGCTGTTTGCAAAATGGGCGCTGGGCGAAAAAGGGCGGGATAACGGCGTCATGGTCCTGGCTTCGATCGACGACAGGAAAATACGCATCGAGGTCGGCTATGGGCTCGAAGGCGCAATCAACGATGCCAAGGCCGGCCGGATCATGGATGAACAGATGGTGCCGGCCTTCAAGGAAGGACGTTACGGAGACGGCCTGTATAACGCCGCCGCGGCGCTGGCGGCCTTGATCGCAATCGAAAACAAGGTGGCCTTGACCAATATCGCAACGGATGGGTTGGCCATATCCAATGCCCTGGCGGCAGCGGGTAGTCCTTCCGTGCCCCCGTCGAATTTGATCGGGGGCTTTATCACGCTTGGCATTTTCATTTGCCTGGTTGTCATTGTCATCATTTTGGCCAAAAAGGGCAAGAAAGCGGGACACTGGCGCGGAAGCAGCGGGGGGGCCTCCGGCGGGTTGTCATCCCCGGGCGGGAGCGGCTCGGCCGGCAACGGGGGATTTGGCGGCGGGCGGTCCGGCGGCGGCGGAGCAAGTCGCGGCTGGTAGATTTGGCGCTAAGTCTGTGTGAACTCTGACTGAAAGGGAATTGCCTGATGAAAAAAACGATATTGATTCTTGCCGTTGTCATTGTACTGCTTGCTCTTTACGTCATCGGCGTACGCAACGGACTGGTACGCGCGGACGAGAATCTCAACACGGCCTGGGCGCAGGTGGAAACGGTTCTGCAGCGCCGCTTCGACCTGATTCCAAACCTCGTCAACACGGTCAAGGGTTATGCCGCCCACGAGAAGGAGCTTTTCGAAAACATTGCCAAGTATCGTACTGCGTGGGCCGACTCAAAAACGCAGTCCGACAAGGTCCAGGCTGGTTCGCAGCTGGAAGGCGCACTCAGTCGCCTGATGGTGGTGGTGGAAAGCTATCCCGCGCTCAAGGCCGACAAGAATTTTATAGCCTTGCAGGATGAATTGGCCGGAACCGAGAACCGGATATCAACCGAACGCCAGCGTTATAACGAGGCGGTGAAGAACTACAACCTGGCCGTGCGCACATTTCCCAAAAGCCTTGTCGCTGACTACTTTAAGTTTGGCACCCGGACTTACTTTGAATCGGCTGAAGGCGCCAAGTCCGCGCCAACGGTAAAGTTCTAAAGAAAGACGGCTGAGCTCAAGTCACGATCGACAGAAGCAGGCCAGCGGCTGCGTGATGTCGGCAGAGCCGGATATGCTTCCCGTATGGCGTTTGGCGCCGGAAAAAGCCCGTGATGAAGGAGGGGACGCATTATGCGGCGGTTCCGGATGCAGGCGTTGCTGTTGTTTACGATTCTGCTGCAATCCGTCTGTGGCCAGGAGGGCGACGCAATGAAAGGATGGCAAACGCTCACGCCGGCTGAGGAGCGGGTTATCGTTAATAAGGGCACGGAGCCTCCCTTCAGCGGGCGGTTCAATAAATTCGATGAGGAGGGGACCTTTGTCTGCCGCCGTTGTGGGGCGGCATTATACAGGTCCGCGGACAAATTCGAGGCGCACTGCGGCTGGCCCAGTTTCGATGCCGAGATCCCGGGCGCCGTTAGACGCCAGGCGGATCCCGATGGAAGCCGCACCGAGATTCTTTGCGCCCACTGCGGCGCCCACCTGGGGCACGTGTTCACCGGCGAACGCAAAACGCCGCGCAATACCAGGCATTGTGTCAATTCGGTCTCCATGGCTTTTGTGCCGCAGGCCGAGACTAGCAAGCATTTTGAGCGGGCCGTGTTTGCCGGCGGCTGCTTCTGGGGCGTGGAATATTTCCTGCAGCAGGCGACCGGAGTGGTCCAGACCATTGTCGGTTATACCGGTGGCAAGCAGCCCAATCCCACGTATGCGCAGGTCTGTACGCACACAACCGGTCATGCCGAGGCCGTGGAAGTTTTCTATGATCCGCTCCAGACTTCTTTTGAAAAGCTGGCGCGTCTTTTTTTTGAAATCCATGACCCCACCCAGCTGAACAGGCAAGGTCCGGACACTGGCGACCAGTACCGCTCGGAGATTTTTTACGTTAATGCGGAACAAAATGAAGTTGCCGCCAAATTGATCGGCGAACTGCAAAAAAAAGGCTGGCCGGTGGTCACCCGCCTGACGCCCTTGGCAACCTTCTGGCCCGCGGAGCCGGACCACAGGGACTATTACCGGCGTTCGGGTAAGCTTCCCTACTGCCACATGCCCGTGGCACGCTTCAGCCAAGGGCCCTGAGGCAATCTGGGCGAAATGGGCTGCTGTCGGCGACAGGACGGGAAAAACCATCCGCGAGAAATTTTAAGCGCGCATGAACGCAATTTGACGCTAATATCGTCAAAATAGTATGCTTTTAAACAAAGCATGATTCTGCTTTATTAGCGTTGATTCGCATCCAGTGGCGGTTGATTCCTGTGGTGTGTGGGGATAACTCGTCTTGAAACCAAAGTTTGAAGGATTGGAATATGTTTAACAAAGCTGTATTTCCGGGAAAATATATTCAAGGTGTCGGCGCGTTAAGCGCGTTGCCCGAGTTGATCGAACTTTTCGGCAAGCGGGGATTGATCCTGGCTTCGCCCTCGGTGAACAAGAAAATCATTCCCGAATGCGGGCTCGATTTGAAGGCGCGCTCGATTCTCGTCGAGCAATTTCGAGGTGAGTGCTGCGAAAAGGAACTGGCTCGCCTGGCGGCGGTGATCAAAGCCGGGAAAGTGGATGTTTTGGTTGGAATGGGGGGCGGCAAGACGATTGATACGGCGAAAATCGCCGCCGACCGGGCCGGTATCCCCGTGATTGTTATCCCCACGATTGCCTCGACGGATGCGCCCTGCAGCGGCTGCGCGGTACTGTATTCCGCCGAAGGCGTTTTCGAATCGGTCTCCTATCAAAAAGCTAATCCGGCGGCGGTGCTTGTCGATGTGGGAATCATTGCAGCGGCGCCGACGCGTTTTCTGGTGTCCGGGATGGGCGATGCGCTGGCAACCATGTTTGAGGCTCGATCCTGCGAGCGGACGCAATCGAAAAATGAGTGCGGAGGGCTCAGTACCATGGCGGGGCTGCACCTGGCCGAGCTTTGCTATACAACGCTTTTAAATGACGGAATCGCTGCAAAAATCGCCTGTGAGCAGCATGTCGTCACGCCGGCCTTGGAAAGAATTGTCGAAGCTAATATTCTTTTGAGTGGAATCGGATTTGAAAGTTCCGGGCTGGCCGCCGCCCATTCCATTCACAATGGCTTTACCGCCTTGGAGGAAACCCATGCTTTCTACCATGGAGAAAAAGTGGCTTTTGGCGTTTTAGCCGGGCTTCAGCTTACCGGGGCGGCGGCGGAAGAATCGGACACGGTTTTCACGTTTTGCGAAAAAATCGGCTTGCCGACCACTTTGGCCGATATCGGCCTGCATGAGCTCAGCCACGAAAAATTGATGAAAGTTGCCCAAAAATCCTGCATGCCTGCGGAAGGTATCCATCATGAAGCCGGCCAGATTACCCCGGAAAAAGTACTGAATGCCATAATCGCCGCCAGCGCCATCGGAGCGAGCAGGAAAAAGCAAGCGGCGCCCCTGATCGGAAAATAAAAAGGTCTCGCTGCGGATCAAACCGCGGCACGGTTGCTATCTTCCGTAGTTGGCGGCGCTGCGGTGTCAGTGGGAGGAGATAAACCAGGCTGCGAAAACGCCGAGGAGCATCACGATGACGAGTCCCACCGGCAGGACCGACTTGGCGGCCAGGTTCCGTTTCCAGGCGTTGGCGTCGATATCGATGCCCATCACGGCAAGCACAGGGTCGCTTTGCGTGTAAGAAATCGGGACCAGCCCGGATATCCATGTGCCCCAGCGGTCGGTGTTCGGCCCGACGACCACCTCGGTCTTGGTATCGAACACACGGCGATAATCTTCAGAAACCTCCTTATAGACCTGCCCGGGCGGGGAATAGTCCTTGGAGATCGGCCGTTCGCTGTCGACAAAAAAGAAAACCGAGCCGTCAACCTGGCGGCCCATGAGATAGATGAACCGGCATTGCGGGTTGGCCAGCCGTACGGCGGAAATCTGTTCCTTAATCCGGATGTAATCTTCGCTGTTCAAGTCGGCTTCCGTGCCGGAGAGCTTCATAATGTGTGCGATGTTGATTGCCTGCGCCACTGCCCGCGTCTGCTGAAGCAGGGCCGCGCGCATCTCTAGATCGGTTCGCTGAATCGTCCAATTGGCAAAAAGTGATGCGGCCGCGATGAGGACCAGCAGGAGTGCCATGGCCTTAAGAAACAGGTTCTTGATTTCAGGGGCAGGCGTTGTTTCGTTTTTACTCATGAATTAGGGAATCCCAGGCAGACAACCAGAGTCCAATATGCGCGTAGCGGAATAGAAGTTCAGCGCCAAATCGCGCTGCTTGCATTCTTAAATGGAACATCCCAAAATGCAAGCAAATATCCGTAAGCATGTTGTTGCGCGGGATAAGTTGCTCCTGATGACCTTCTCGGGGTTGAGGTGTTTGGTGGCGATATGGACAAATATGAAATGAATATATAATATCCTCATTCTTATTCCTCAATCGGCGGAAATTGCAGCGCAAGGGACGGATACCTATGGTTTATGGTGGCAGAGGATGGCCGACAAGCGGGGGGGCCGGTCAGACGGCTTTTCCCAGGAATAAAACGGCCCGGCGGCTGCAAGTAAAGCGTTTCAGCATGATCTTGGTTGTCGGCCTGATTGCGGCAATTGCTTCCGGCGGCAACCTTCCCGACGATCTTGTCGCCATTACTTCGGTCAATTCCCGGATTAAACTGGATATCCGCTATGCCACTACCAATAATTTTACCGGCCGTCAGGTTTATCCATGTGCCAAGGCTTTCTTGCGTAAACCTTCCGCGGTCAAGCTTGCCCGGGCGCAGGAATTGCTTGAAGCCCGGGGGCTGGGACTGATGGTATATGATGCCTATCGGCCATTAAGCGTCCAGAAAATATTCTGGTCCATTATGCCGGATGAAAGGTATGTCGCCGACCCGGCCAAGGGCTCGCGCCATAATCGTGGTTCGGCGGTTGACGTCACCTTGGTTACGCTCGAATCGGGCCAGGAGTTGGAAATGCCATCAACCTACGACGATTTCAGCGCGCGGGCTCAGTATGCTTTTACCAATCTGCCGCCGGCGGCCATTTCCAACCGCGCGCTCTTGCGTGCCACAATGATCGAATGCGGTTTTGAGCCGTTTGCAACCGAGTGGTGGCATTTTGACGATTCCACGTGGACTAATTACCGCGTTCTTGATGTCCCTTTGGAATGATCCCGGCCAGAACCTGCGACTGACAATGCAAAAACGAGCTTTGCGGCGGATAAACATCGATCTGGAGATAAATGCGGCGATTTTCAATCCATTCGGAAATTTAGCCGTGAATTTGCGCTAATATTTTTTGAAAACCCGCCGCTGATATACGGCGAATGGGATCCGTCTTTCCACGACGGGGCCCAATTTGCATCAAACCGGGTTGGGTTTGGAGCGCGCTTGTGCCCGGCTTGGATTAGTGTTGATTTTACAGGTTTTTAGTTCATATTGGTCATGCCAATTCAAACGGGATAATCAGCCCGATTCGGAATGGCGACCGGCTTGCAATGCGCAAGCGATCAATAGTCAGGAGCAAGCATATTATGCAATGGTCTGTACGTGATGTGGCGGAGCGTTTGAACGTTTCTGAAAAAACGGTGTTGCGGTGGGTAAAGCATGACAATTTGCCGGCCAGCCGGATTGGCAACCAATTTCGCTTCAATCGCGCGGAACTGCTGGAGTGGGCGACGGGTCATAAGCTGAAAGTTCCGCCGTCCCTGTTTTACGATGAAAACGAAGAGCATGAACACCTGCCGTCTTTTTCGGAGGCACTTGCGTTGGGCGGCATTTTCCACGATGTCGGCGGCGTCGATAAACCCACCGTCCTGCGCGCGATTGTCGACCTTTTGCACTTGCCGGAGGATGTGGATCGCGAATTGTTGTATCGGATGCTCCTGGCCCGCGAGGCCTTGGCCTCGACCGCGGTTGGCGACGGCATTGCCATTCCGCATCCGCGCAATCCAATCGTCCTGCGCGTTACCCAGCCGCAGGTGACTTTGTGCCTGCTGGCGAAGCCAGTGGATTTCGGGGCTTTGGATGGTCAGCCGGTTTTCGCGCTTTTTACGCTGGTCAGTTCGGCGCCACGCATCCATTTGCATATGCTCGCGCGCCTTTCCTTTGTCCTGCGCCAGAGCAATTTTAAAGCCATGATTGCCCAGCGCAGCCCGGCGGAGACCATCCTGGCGGAAGTGCGGCGGGTGGAGTCTTCCATCCAGACGGCAGTTCCGCCGGAAAATAAGGATGCCGGCTAACCGGCCGGCGGCTGTCCCTCAACAATCAAATTCCGCCGATAGAGCAGGCAAAACTTTGGCTATTCAAAACCTGGCGCCTTCCAGGGGCGGCGGCCGCGTATTGCGGGAAAAAGCGCGCGGTCGTCGATTTGAGTTTTTCGGGATCCTTGCCAAAGGACGATAAAAAAATGGCATCCCAAAAGTGGTTCGAAAAAAATCTCCGCAGGATTCTTGTGGATATGCATATTCCCGACTGGGATGGCCGCCTCCTGCGTGATTTTTCCCCGGCCAGATATGCGGAGATGATGAAGCTGGCCAATATCACGGTGGCGGAAATATACGCCGGTTCCTGCCTGGGGCTGTGCTATTGGCCCACGAAAGTCGGGTTCCCGCACAAGCAACTGAAAGGCCGCGATATCCTGGGCGCTACGATCAAAGCCTGCAAAAAAGCCGGCATTGCCGTGCAGCTTTACCTGAATGTCTGGTGTCGCGCCGGCTATGACGCCCATCCTGAATGGCGCATGATTCTGGAAGACGGCGCGGGCAACCGCGAACATCAAAATACCCGTTTCGGGCTTTGCTGCTTTAACCGCGGGTTCGGCAAGATGTTTCTGCAGGAACTTGATGAATTGAATTCGCGCTATGACGGCGTTGGGCTGTGGATCGATATGATCGGATGGTTTTCCAAGGTCTGTTACTGCCCGGAATGCACGGCAAGGTTCCGCAAGGAATCGGTCTACAACGAAATCCCGCGTTTTATCGACTGGAACGATCCATGCTGGCTGGCATATGAATCCTGCCGTGAACGCTGGTTGACGGAATTTGGGCGCAAGATCGTCGCAACAGTCAAAAAACGCACCCCGGATAGGACCGTGACGCTGCAGTCTGCAAGCATTGTTGTCGGATGGGGCGGCGCCATGAACCTCGATTTTTTATCAAGCAGCGACTTTTTGGCGGGTGATTTTACCGGAGACAGCATTGAGCAGTCTGCGGTGTGCAAGATGTTCGGCGCCTTTTCCAAAAACCGCCCGATGGAGTTCATGACTCCGCGGTGTGAAACACTGCTTCATCACACCACGGAGCGCAGCTACATCAACCTGCTAATGCGTGCTTACGCCGCGTTGGCGAACCAGGCGTCTTTCACGCTGATCGACGCCATCGATCCCTTCGGCACGCTCGACCGCCGGTTTTATGAACATGCGCATTCCATCAACGCCGCCTACCGCAAGTACGAGAAATATATTGACGGATCTTCCGTGCCCCTCGCGGATGCGGCGATTTATTTCAATACGGATTCGCAGGTTGACATCGACAGTCCGCGGCCGGTGGAAAAGCGCAGCGAGGCGGATTCCAAACACTGGATGCCGCGCCGCAATATAGTCAAAACGCTTTCCGGGAAGCATCTGCTTTTCACTTTTGCCACGAACAGAACCAAGGACCTGGGCAAGTATCCGCTGCTGATCGTGAGCGACGCCTCGCGCCTTGCGGATGAAGAATGCGAAGCCCTCGCGGAATATGTGCGCAACGGCGGAAAGGTTTTCGCTTCCTATCACACTTCGCTCTACGATCCGGAAAAAGGTTTCCGCGGCGATTTCAAGTTGGCGGAGATGTTCGGTATCCATTACCGAGGCAAGACGCTCCCTCTGACCTATATCAGCCCGACGGAGAAATCAATGTTCAATGATTTCTTTACCCGGGCGCATCCGGTGATGCTGGACGGGCCGCAGATTATTTTGGACGCGGAGCCCGACGCGGAGGTGCTCGGAACATTGGCATTGCCTTGCTCGGGCAGGGAAGAGGTTGTCCGATTCGGCTCGGCGATCAGCAATCCGCCGATGATCTGGGAAAAGTCGCCCGCCGCCATCCGGCACAAATTCGGGAAAGGCGAAGCGATCTATGTCGCCGGGAAACTTGAAGACATGGGCTTCGACGCGCATCGAGAAATTCTGGCCGGGATCTTTCTTTCCCTGCTCGGCAAAAAGAAAATAATCGAAACCAATGCCCCGGCAACAACCGAGATCACGGTCTTCGATCAGCCTGATAAAAGGCGGTTGATAATCAGCGTGCTCAATCTGCCGGCCGACCTGCCGCCGGCGCCGCTTTTCGACATTAAGGTGCGAGTGAACCTGCCGACCGGCATTCGTGCCAAGCGGCTTTTGCTTGCGCCGGAAGAATCCCCCGTCCCGTGCCGGACCGCGAAGAACTCCATTGCTTTCCGGCTTGAAAGGCTGGACCAGTACTCCATGTTAATCCTGCAATATACCGGTTCCGCCAAATAGCGATCATTGATTTCACCGATATTGATATTTTTCTTCCAATAGATCGAGCCATACAAATCGAACAAAGGAGAAAAAAATGCGGCGCAGATTACCGGCGACAGTCATCGTGCGGCCCAAAGAGATTGACGATGTCCTGGTCAATCCAGGCATGGGATTCATGACCTTCCAGCGTTTTAACGGCGACATCTCGCATGTCGGGTTGACTTGGACGAAAGGACTGCCCATCGCGTACCAGAATTTTAAGGGCAGCCTTAAAAACAAGAATCATCCCGATACCTCGATTGCCTATTTCCGGGTCAGCTGGCGTTATGTTGAGCCGAAGCAGGGGGAGTATGTCTGGGCATTGTTTGACAACGCTCTGAAGGTTGCCCATAGCCGTGGACAAACGCTTATGATCCGGATTGCGCCGTATAGCGATGAACCCGAAAAGGATGTTCCCGGCTGGTATCGCAAGCTGGTAGGCAAAGAGTCCGCTAAATTGCCGGTCAGCAGTTGGCGGACAGATCCGGAGGACCCGCGCTATGCCTTGCATTTCGGCAACATGATTCGGGCGCTTGGCAAGCGTTATGACGGCCATCCTGACTTGGAGAGCGTGGACCTTTCCATCGTCGGGTTTTGGGGCGAGGGCGCAGGTTCCGCGAACCTCAGCGGAACGGCGCGCGCTGCGCTTGTGGATGCCTACCTGGACTCCTTTAACAAGACTCCGCTGCTGATGCTGCTGACGGATGCCAAGACAAATGGCTACGGCCTTTCGAAAAAGCCGGTTGGCTGGCGAGTGGATTGCCTTGGCGACCTGGGCGGCTTCCGGGCCGATTGGAATCACATGTTCGATTATTATCCCGCCGGCATCGTTAACTTCGGAATGCGGGACGCGTGGCAGAAGGCGCCCGTCAGCCTGGAAGTCTGTTGGGTCATGCAGTTCTGGAAGGACAAGGGCTGGGACATCGATTACATCATCGACCAGTCGTTGAAATGGCATATATCGTCGTTCAACGGCAAGTCATCGGCTGTGCCGGACGAGTGGTGGCCGCAGGTGAACCGCTGGCTTAAGAAGATGGGCTATCGTTTTGTGCTGCGTAAATTCGTTTTTCCGCCTGTTGTGCAGGCGCAGGGCAAGCTTGATTTCAGCACCTGGTGGGAAAACAAAGGTGTGGCCCCGTGCTATAAGCCGTTTCCCGTGGCCTTGCGTTTGAAAGGGGCGAAACGCACCGAGGCCTTCATGACGGATGCCGATATCCGCTCCTGGCTGCCGGGCGATGTGATCTACGACAGCAGCATCTTTATCCCGGCCGATATGCCTGTCGGCGAGTACGATTTCAGCATCGCGTTGCTCGATCCGCAGACGCGTACACCTAAGGTCAAGCTGGCCATTGACGGCATGGCGACGGATGGCTGGTACGCGTTGGGAAAAATCACGGTGGCCGGGTAGGGACCCTTGCCGCGAATGAGAGGCAACCGAGCCCCGCGTTCAAAGGCGCATGCCGGCGCGCGCCGCATGCGTGGCGGGAAATATCCGCCGCGCCCGGCGCACGATGCAGTCGATCTGGCGGTCTGTCCGGCGTAAGTCATGATGGGTCAGGATCAGTTTGCCCACGCCGGCTGCAGCGGCCTGGAGGGCGCAAGCGTACCAGGTGCCATGCCCCCAGCCACGATGGGCGGGATATTCGGCCGGGGTATATTGTGCGTCGGCAACCAGCGCCGCAGCCCCGCGGCAAAAATCGGTAAAACCCTCGTCGACCGCAACCGCATCCTGCTCGTGGTCGGTGGCAATTACAATGGAGCGGTTCGGGGTGCGCAGACGATAAGCCAGGCATTGTTGGGGATGCCGCAGCGAATGCCAGGCAATCTCGATGCCGTTGGTTCGCATACAGTTGCCGTGCTTGGGCAGCGGCTGGAAGCGGATGGCGGCTCCGGAGCGCTCCAGTTTGAGCGGCCAAAACGGAGGACCAAGGAGTGTTTTTAAACTATTTTGCCAGTTTTCTTCCCGATGCGGGTCGGCCATGAGCGTGATCGAAGCGCCCGCCCGGTAAAGAGGCTTGAACAAGGGGAGTCCGATCAAGTGGTCCAGATGAAAATGGGTGAACATGATGGTTATCGGCGGGAGCCATTCCTGGCGCATCAGACGGTCGCCCAGCGCGATTATTCCTGTGCCGGCGTCGATAATCAATATCCCCTGTCTGGCGACCAGGCTGAAGCAAGTAGTTTCGCCGCCATACTTGTCGAACGCCCCACCGGATACGGCCATTGAGCCGCGGGCGCCGTGAATTGTGAATGTCGGTTCGTTTTGCATATTGACTTCTGCCGTGCCCTACGGAACAATCGCTATCGAAACGCGCCGCTCCATGGCGCTTTGATCAAGGCGGTTGAATCTACCATACAAACGAACGCGGGTCATGATTAAATTTGCGTTTAGCGGACCGGACTGCCGGCGGGAGGCAGTATGGATGTAAACCTGAGTGAATTGCTTCAGCGTGTGGCGCGCGGAGAGGTGTCCGCGGCGGAGGCGGAAAGCATCCTGGCTGCGCGCGCGGAAACGAATCTGGGCTTTGCGCGCGTAGACCTCGATCGCCTGCGCCGGCGCGGCTTGGCGGAAGTCATTTTCTGTCCGGGCAAGACTGCCGATCAAATTGTCAAAATCATGTCCGCGCTGATTGCCGGCGGGCAGAATGTGCTCGCCACACGTGCCACGCCCGAACAGTATGCCGTTGTGCGCCAAGCGCATGTCCGGGCGGTTTATCACGAACTGCCCAGGGCGATAACCTTGCAGGTTGTCGAACCAGTGCCGCCCGTTGGACAGGTGGCTGTGGTCTGTGCCGGTACATCCGATATTCCCGTTGCTGAGGAAGCGGCCCTGACCGCGGAAATCATGGGCGCGCATGTGGCCCGCATTTATGATGTCGGCGTGGCGGGCCTGCATCGGGTTCTTGGCCATGTGGAAACATTGAAGCGCGCCCGCGCCCTGGTGGTCGTCGCCGGCATGGAAGGCGCATTGCCGTCGGTTGTCGGCGGGTTGGTTGACCGCCCGATTGTGGCCGTTCCCACGAGCATTGGCTACGGCGTTAATTTTAAAGGTTTGGCCGCCCTGCTGGCGATGCTCAATTCCTGCGCGCCTGGAATTACAGTGGTTAATATCGACAACGGTTTCGGCGCGGGTGTTGCCGCCGCGTTGATCAATCGGGTGGGAGAGCCGGCAAGGGACAAGGGATAAGGGACAAAAATGGGCGTTGGTCAATGGTCGTCCGAACATGACTTCCCGATCGTAGTCGCGAGATCTTTCGATTCACTCCCGAGATCTATCGCCTTGGCAGGACACCAACGAGTTTTTTCAACAGTTTATTGAATGATGCGAATTATGAAGCATCTGCATTTCGACAGTGTGGGCGGGGCCAGCGGCGACATGATCCTGGCGGCCATTTTTGACCTCGGGGTCAATCGCGCGGATGTGCAGCGCCAACTGGCCGGTTTGTCAATCGGGCAATTTACGATTGAAGCGGCATCTGCCAGCGAACACGGCTTGCACGGCACGCGGGTCGATGTGCAGGCGCCAATCCATGCGCATGGCCACGTCGAACATGCGCATACCCCCCATCGCGGATTAAACGAAATCCGGGCCTTGATCGAGGGCAGCAGCTTCCCGGCTTCCGTGCAGGCGGCCAGTCTTCGAGTATTCCGGCGCTTGGCGGAAGCGGAAGCGCGGGTGCATGGGATTGCTCCCGAACAGGTGCATTTCCACGAGGTGGGCGCCGTGGATTCCATTATTGACATTGTCGGCGCCTGCCTGGGCTTGGAGTCGCTTGGAGTTACCGGCGTGTCGTTTGGTCCGCTGCCGTTGGGCCATGGAACGGTTGCCTGCGCGCACGGGCTGTTGCCTTTGCCGGCCCCGGCAACTGTGGAATTGCTTAAAGGTTTCCCTGTGACGTCGGTCGACGAGACATTCGAATTAGTCACTCCCACGGGTGCGGCGCTGCTGACAACCTGGAAAACACTCGACCATTTCCCCGAGGGCAGCCGCATTCTGAAGGTCGGGCAGGGATTCGGACACCGGACCCTGAGCGGTCGACCTAATGTCCTGCGCGCCATCCTGATGGAATCGGTTGCCGTGGATCCCCTTCGAGCGGCGGATGCCGGTCCTGCAACGGACATCTGCCTGGTGTTAGAATGCAACCTGGATGACCTGCCGCCGGAATTGATGGGCAACCTGATGCAGCGCTTGTTGGCCGCCGGCGCCCTGGATGCGTTCATGACGCCCGTGCAAATGAAGAAACAGCGGCCCGGTATTCTACTGACGGTTTTGTGTCGGCCGGACCAGCGTTCGGCCATTCGGGATTTGATCTTCCGCGAAAGCACGACTTTCGGCATCCGGGAATATCCCGTCCAGCGCACCATATTGGAGCGTCGCCATGAAACCGTGGAAACGGTTTTTGGCAGCGTTCGTGTAAAAATCGGCCGTTGGCAGGGCGCCGATATCACCACATCGCCGGAATATGACGATTGCCGACGCGTGGCCGAGAGCGCCGGCGTATCCGTTCGGGCCGTGTATGAAGCCGCATGCAGGAGTAAACCGGACGGCCGGTAAAAAGTCCTTTTTGCCTTGCTCTGGTTTTTCCCCATCGGTGAGCGGCCGTTGCCAAGCAGGTCTTCAGGTAACAGCCGGTCTTAATCAGATTTCAACCGTGCCTTCAAACGCATAGGAGGCGGGGCCCAGCAGCGTAACGGCTGTAAATCCGTTGTCGGTCTGCCGGTAACTGACTTCCAAGGTGTCGCCGTGTTGACAGGTCACGTGCACTGGCGGCGTAACCAGTCCGAGGCGCCCGGCGATCAGGGCGCAGGCCGTGATTCCCGTGCCGCAGGCCGGCGTTTCGGCTTCCACCCCCCGTTCGTAGGTGCGCACGCGCAAAGCCTGCGGCCCGGTAATGGCCATGAAGTCGGCATTGGTCCCCCGGGGAGCGAAGGCGGCGTGATGGCGTATTGCAGCGCCGAGACGGCAGACATCCAGTTTTTCCAGGACCTGAGGTGGCGTCTCAACCACGGCATGCGGCACACCCGTATTGATGACATGATAACGGATGGTTTGGCCTTCCCAGTCAAGGGACAGGTTACAGCGGCAGTCATGCGGGTCGGGTAGGTGCAGACGCACGAGATCATCAAGGACTTCCGCGGCCAGCATGCCGGAGGCGGTTTCAATGTGCATGTTGGCGGGGGCGGCGCCAAGGTCATGGGCCAGACGTGCAATGCAGCGGGAGCCGTTCCCGCACATGCCAACCTCAGACCCGTCCGGGTTAAAAAAACGCATGCGGAAATCGCCGCGTGAGGAAGGTTGCACCAGCAACAATCCTTCGCTGCCAATGCCGGCATGCCGGTCGCACAGGCGCCGGACAAGCGCCGCATCTGCGCAGGGGAAATGCCCTTCCCGGTCATCCAGGAGGATGAAGTCGTTGCCGGCGCCATGCATTTTCCAAAAATGTTGTTTCATGGCAGGAAAGCAGATCAATCGGTTGCAATGGGAAAAAAAAGACCGGGGTGATAAAACCCCGGTCTTTTTTCTTGATGCCAAACAAGTTATTTCAGGATAGCTTCCTTGGCGGCCTTGGCCACACGGAACTTGACCACTTTCTTTGCAGGAATATTAATGGTAGCGCCGGTCGCCGGATTGCGGCCAACACGCGCTTTGCGCTGCACAAGAACGAGCTTGCCCAAGCCAGGAATCGTGAATGCATCCTTGGCGCCCTTGTAAGCCATCTTTACCAGCTCTTCCAGGGCCAGTCCGGCCTGCTTCTTGGTGATTTCCGTAGCTTCGGCGATGCCAGCAATGATCTCGCTCTTCGTTTTTGACTTGGCCATTACACTGTCCTCCTACTATTGTGGTTTACCGCACGTTTCCCTGGACGCTTTGCACCCAGGCCTGACATACTTGCCCTGCATTGTCCCCATGAATGGAGTTCACAGGTTTGACACTGAACTAATATCTTGAAAAAGGCTGTATGAGTCAATCAAAAAAAACAATATATTTTGCATCGGGATAGCTGCTAGAGGCCGCGATTCAAGGGTCCAGGTTTTCCAACGACAGCGTGTCCGGGCAAATTCGTCGATAAAAACAGTTGCGCGGTTGGTTGCTGCGGTTGCGAGTGTGACAGATGCCATTGCGCCGCGGGCGGACGCGGTAAAGCAGCGAGTTCTGTTCGCAGTTTACGCGCGCTTCCACGAGATCGAATGTTTCCCCAGATGTCTTGCCTTTTTCCCAGAGTGCGTTGCGCGAGGTGCTCCAGAGGATGAGACTGCGCGTCTGCATTGCCAGCTTAAATGCCTGCTCGTTGGTATAGGCCACTAAAATTACCTCGCCGGTATCGGCATGCTGGATGGCAACAGGGATGATTCCCGGGCTAGTTGCCGTTGCCCGTGCTAATTTTGTAAAATCCAATTTGAGTTCTGCGCCTTCTTCGAGCTGGTTCAATTTCGGTCTCCAGTGTTTTGGTTTGTTGTCTTCGGTCGTGCCCGGATTTTGCGAAAAAGCCTCGGTTTCTTGATGTTTCCGAAATTATGTTTTTTAGCCGCGCCTGCAAAGGCGTAAATCTGCGATGGCCTAACCGCTACGGCATAATGAAAGACTTGCAAGACAATCCGCGCCGGACAACTTGGGTCGGGCGCAAACTTGCCAGACTTGAACGCCTCATTCGGTTGCGAATCCCGGCATCATGCGCTGGGCATCGGTTTTAAGCGCCGGATTGAGCTGACAGGCAGAAGCGGCATAAGTGTCGGCCGTTTTAAAAACTGCGCTTTCGTAGCAGAACAAGGCCATCGCCAGCACCATTTCGCCGCGCGCCTCGTCGGTCATCCCGGATGTGCCTATGTAGTAGTTGGCGATTTTTACCAGTTGTCCCGTGGTCACTTGTTCCCAGGGGATATTCATGGAGCCGGCCTTGCCGAGGGTGATCGTCACGCCATGGATCTCATCGGCTTTCATGATGTCGCGCGGTATGTTGCTGGAGGTCCAGCCGTTGCGGTAGGGCGTCTTTTTAATGGAGGCGATCACGAACGCTTTCAGCTTGGCCATGGACTCATAAGCATCCTGCACGTTTTTCAAATAAGCTTGCGTTTCCGGCTGGGTCATATTGCGTTTGATCTTGGCGATGTTCTGCGCGGCATTCTCGAATTTACGTTGTGCGATCAGCGGGACATTGGCGCCGCGCGCCCTGTCGACCATGTCCAGTTCCAGTTGAATCAGTTTGGGGCGCAGGCGCTCGGCTTCCTGGGCCTGTTTCTTGGCCTGCAGTTCCGCGGCCTTGGCGGCTTTTTCGCGGGCGGCTTCCCTGGCCGCGGCTTCGCGCGCTTGCCTGGCGGCCTCGGATGCCTTGGCAAGGATCGAGCTGGCTTCGGTCAAGATCTTTTCGGCGCTGGCCTTGGCGGTTTCAACGCCATCGAGCCATTCGATCAGGGCGTTGTCGTAAGCTTCCAGCAGGCTGGACGATTCCTGGACGGCGACCAGGTTCGTTGCCGCATGCAATTGCTGGCTAGCAACATCGGCCATGGCCAGGGTGTCGTCCGTGTCATTGAGAATTTCAAATGCCTTGTCGATTTCCAGCGCCGCGCGCGCCGCCGCCGTGTTCAAGTTCGAATTTGCCGCGGCAATCTTGTTGATGCGCTCCGCCAGCGATGGCACCGGCTCGCCCTTCTTGATAATTACGGAGGCCTTTGCATTGATGTGTTCGATGGCAGCATCGCCCTTTTCCCGGAATTCTTCGATCTGTTTAAGTTCGGCGGCCGCCGCCGCGATGCTTGCTTGTTTCCGGTTGTAGGCATAGTTGCCGACCGCGATTGCGGCAATGGCGATGGCCGCTGCCAGTCCGATGCCGCCGCGAATCAGAAATTTCCGGCTGAACTTGGGTTTGTGCAGGATCGCGGATTCCAGCAAGGTCTTGGACGTGGCGCTTTTTTTCAGAGGTTTTCGAGAAGCCGCCAGGGCCGTTTCCATGTCGATCTGCAGGGCGGGATATGAAGGATGCCGCATGGTCGGATCCGCTTCCAGCATGCGTGCCACCATGCCGGCCGTTTCGGGATGCAGATCGGGTTTAATCTCCAGCAGGTTGGGCGCCGGCTGATTGAGCCGCGCCATGACCACGTCGGTGGAGGTTTCGCCGTCAAATGGGGGCTGGCCGGCCAGAACGTGGAAGAGGGTGGCGCCCAGGCTGTAAATATCCGACCGGAAATCGACGCGTTTGCCGCGGGCTTTTTCGGGGGCAATGTAGTAGGGCGTGCCCCATACGGCGCCACCCTGTTGTTGCTGGCCGATATAGCTGGCCAGACCGAAATCCAGGACCTTGGCTTCCCCGTTCTGGCCGAACAGGATGTTGGCCGGCTTGATGTCGCCATGCACCAGGCCCACATCGCTTGCGGCGCGCAGGCCGGCAACCACCTGTAAATGGATTTCCAGTGCCCGAGTTTCCTCCAGCGCCACGCCGTCGCCAATCATCTCGTCCAGGCGTCCGCCGCTAACCAGTTCCATGGCGATGTAGAATTGGTTCTCCACCTGGCCGAAAGAATAGATCTGAACGACGTTAGGGTGATTCAAGGCGGCGGCGGCCTGGGCTTCGTGTTTGAAGGATTGCACGAATTCATGGTTGGCGCTCAATTCGCGTTTCATGACCTTCAAGGCCACATGGCGCCCCAGATCCTTATCCATGGCGTGGTAAATCACGCCCATGCCGCCGGACCCGAGCCGGCCGATCAACAGGAAGCCGCCGAACCGCGCCGGAACAATCTGGACCATGCCGCAGTCGGGACACTTGACCTCTGAAAAAAAAGGCAGGTGCGATACATCCAATAGTTTGTGGCAACTGGCGCAGCCAATTTCCGGGACCCGTTCAGCCTCGATGGCTGTCTTATTAGCTTCGGTCATATTAAAACTTTCCGCACCCGTCCGGGGCGCCCATACGTTCGCTGCCGCCAATCAAGCCAACGATATAGAATGCCGACAAAATTTGTTTAATAATACCACAGTGTCGTTTTTGTGCACGAACAAAATATTTGACTTCCGGTTCCCGACTCCCACAATGCTGGCGTGGACGAACGCCCGGACATGCCTGTTGTGGACGGGCAAAGACGATCGATCATATGGGGAGACTGGCCTTATGCCGAAAATACGCCGAGGAAACGATGCGGTTAATCTGGTCGTGGTAGGTTCCATCGGGTTGGATACAATCAAAACGCCGACCGCGATGCGCCGCGAAATATTGGGGGGATCGGTCAGCTACGCGTGTGCCGCCGCGTCTTTTTTTACACGCTCGGGCATGGTGGGCGTTGTGGGCAAAGATTTCCCTGAGCGCCACCGGTCAGCCTTCCGGGCCTTGGATATCGACCAACAGGGATTGCAGTCGGCCGATGGCAAGACGTTTCGCTGGTCGGGCGTTTATGAACGCAACATGAACAACCGGCGCACGCTTTCCACGGATCTGAATGTCTTTGCCGATTTCGCGCCCGACCTGCCGCCGGCCTACCGCGAAAGCCCGTTTCTCTTTCTGGCCAACATTGCCCCGGAACTTCAGTTCCGGGTGCTGACGCAAATGCATGCGCTTCGTTTCGTGGCCGCCGACACCATGGATTTGTGGATTAAGTCCGCGCGTCCCGCGCTTTTGAAGGTTATTCGCCGGGTGGATATGCTCCTGCTTAACGATTCCGAGGCGCGCGAATTGACGGGTGAGGAGCATTTGATCCAGGCGGCGCGGCGCGTGCTGGAGATGGGCCCGCGGTATGTTGTCGTTAAAAAAGGCGAGCACGGCAGCTTGTTGTTTTCCAAACATGGTCTGACCCTGGTGCCGGCTTACCCGGTGGACGAGGTTAACGATCCGACCGGCGCCGGCGATGCCTTTGCCGGCGGGCTGATGGGAGTGTTGGCGCGCACGGGGAGGATTACGCCGGCAACAGTCCGGCGCGCCATGATCTATGGCACCATGGTGGCGTCCTTTGCCGTGGAGTCTTTCAGCCTGGAAAAATTGCAGGCGATTCGGCGTGCCGATATCGAAGCGCGCACCCGCCAGTTCCTGCGCATGATCCGGTGCTAAGTCTTGGCCGGGAGGCAAAAAAGAAATCGTCCGCGGGCGGGTTTCCCGAGATAATTATAATGTCGATCGGATGGGGCCGGCCGGTGCCGGTCTTCGCGCGACCTTGAACGTTTGTTACCAAGGAGTGTGCCGGAAAATGGAAAAATATTCACTCGCAGCGCAGCAGACAAGATTGGAGAACATCCGCTTTGCCCAAAAATATGCCGCCGGCTGTTACCGCACCGAACGGGTGCGCAATTATTTGCCGGGGCAGGTAACCTATAACCTGGGCGATGAGCCTGCGCGTGTTTCGGCCATGCCGACGGAATACGATCATCGGCTGATTGCAAGCCTCGCCCAGCGCGGTGTGCAGCTCATCCAATTGCACGAGGAATGGAACGATGCCATGCGCCTCCACGGGGCGGACAAATACAGCACGCCAGATCCCGAGGGCCTGCATAAATTTGTGGATCTGTGCCATGGTTGCGGCATCAAGGTCATCCCCTATGTATCCTCCGGCTATTTGCAGCCGGGCGACCCTGCCTACCGGCCGGAATTTTCCCTGACGGATGCCTCCTGGAGCGGGTCGTACAAGTATTATCGCAAGGGATCAGCGGGCAGCGCCGCATGGCGGGAATTCATTTTGCGCAAAACCTTCGAGGTCATGGATACTTACGGTTTCGACGGTATTTACAATGACTGGGGCTACGACGGCCTGAATCTGGCCATGCAGACTGCCCGGGATCGTGGCGAGGTTTTCGATCGGACGAATTTGCCCTATGACCCGGAGATCGAGGACCTGCTCTGCCTGCTCTACGAGGGTATTCATGCCCGCGGCGGCATCTGCAAACTGCATGACGACAGCACGTTCGGAGCGTACCGCCAGCGGGTCTACGATTATCTTTGGATCGGCGAAGCCGTGCGCGATCCGAAAACCCTGATGATTTACCGGGATGCGCCGCTGTATATTGTGCCTTGCCCCGACAAGACCTTTTTTAACGAATCGATGCCGCGAATGTTTTTTGCCCTGTCAATTCCGTTCATGCAATTTCCGCTGCTGCCTCACGGACGTCCCTGGAAGGGTGAAGGCGCCGATGCGCCGGGAGTGAAATTCAATAAAAAAAGTTCCTCCTATGCCCACTTGCTGAAGATCCGCGATTATACTCGCGCCCATCCCAACGGCCCCTATGTTTACAGTCACTGGTCGAGCATTCCTGACGATCCCGCCTATCTCGACCGCTGGAGCATGTTCCTGGCGCTTTATCGCCCGATGGTGGTTGAGGGCAGCATCGTTCACATCTGCCTGGAGGATACGGGGCTGTTTCGGCAGCCTTTGCCCAAGGACACCCTGGTCTCCATGTTTACCAATGAGCGGCAGTATCTGGTCATTTCCAATCTTGGCGATGCGCCGATCACGGCGCCGCTTGCTCATGCTTGGCGCAATCGGGAAACTGGTGAAACTGTGAATGTCATCGGCATTCCCGCCGGGGATATCCGCTTACTGGAACGCATTGCCTGAAACCGAGTGCGGATCGGGGCGTAACCGCGCGGAAACCACGATGATGCGGCCAAGCTGGGTGGGAAATGGTAACTCGCGCGGCGCCACCGCCTTGCATTTTATCTTATGGTGGCTGTTGCCGGTATGCGGAAATCTTTATTGCTTTCCCGACGGGGCTTGATTAGAATAAATTTAATTCTGAGATCAGCACGTGGTTTTGTCTGCTGTAATTTATAAATAGTTTCAATGAGGAGGTGTCCCATGGTCCGTCATGTATATCGGGTGCTGGCATGTTTAGGTTTGCTCGTCGGCTTGGAAGTGGCCGGATCTCCGGCGCTGGCCAGGGCCATCCGCAATCAGGAAACCACGCTTGTGATCGTGCCGGCACGCCAGCGTATGGTGCAATTTGCCCTGGATCTGGCGGGGATGCGTCCGGTGGTCGTGCTCTCCTGCCGTGGTAATGCCCGTGCGGCGGATCCGCTTTTGTTTCTCTGGACGAAAGACGCATGGCAATATGTCAGCCCTGACGATTTTCGCGAGCGGCGTTTCGTATCGGAATGGCCGCGCAAAGTTGTCCTGATCGGCGGCGAAAACATGTTGCCGGCAATGCTGGAAGATGAAGCGGCTTGGGGCGCCGATGTGACGAGGTTCAAAACCTTGGCCGTTGCCGATCTGATTAACGGCCTCGATCCGTTGTTCAATTTTACCGAACGCGAGTGGAAGTGGCTGGCCAAGCGCTATGATCTGACACTGACGGATGTCAACACGCCTATCCGGGAATTCAATCCCTACGATATTCCGCGCTCAAAATTGCCGGTGGCAACCAAGGAGTTCAAGCAGAACAAAGGCGATGAACCTCCCGCCGTGATTATCGAAACTCCGGCGAAGGTGTCTGACCCTGAGGCGGAAGCTGTCCCGAAAAAGGTGTCTGCCCCTGAGAAGGTTACCGCCCCGGCCATATCCTCTCCGGCAGATGATTCAACCACGGTGGTTATTTCCGCCCCCGCGGAGGTATCCGCCCCCGCGGCCAAGCCCAAGGTCAAGACCCCTTCGCTGAAATAATCGAGCGAATCCCTGCAGTCAAGTGAAGCGCAGATAGCCGGGCAATGCCGGGAATAGCTTGCGCAAGGGCAGCGAGCCGATCGCCAGGGGTTCGATTACTTGCGGATTTGGCCCGTTCCGCGGATCACGTATTTATACGTGGTGAGTTCTTCCAGCCCCATTGGGCCGCGCGCATGCAACTTGTCGGTGCTGATGCCGATTTCAGCGCCCATGCCGAATTCCCCTCCGTCGGTAAAACGAGTTGAGGCGTTTACATATACAGTGGCGGAGTCGACAGCCTCGGCGAAAGCCTTCTGGGCCGCAGCTGAGGCGGCCACGATAGCGTCGGAATGATGCGATCCGTAACGGTTAATGTGCTCCGCCGCCGCCTTGACCGAGGGCACAATGCGGACGGCCAGGATCAAGTCCAGGTATTCCGCGGTCCAATCCGATTCCGTTGCCGGTTTCATGGCGGGAACGATCCGCCGCGCTGCTTCATCGCCGCGCAGTTCCACGTTGTGCGCCTGGAGCCTCTGGATCAGGCGCGGCAGGAATTCGGTGGCGATGGCTTCGTGCAGCAATACTTTTTCGATGGCATTGCAAACTCCAGGACGCTGGCATTTGGCGTTTTCGATGATGTCCAATGCCATGTCGGGATCGGCGCTCTGGTCCACAAATACGTGGCAAACTCCCTTGTAATGCTTGATGACCGGCACGCGGGCGTTTTCCATGACCGCCCGGATCAGGGTTTCGCCGCCGCGGGGAATGATCAGGTCCACCAATCCTTCCAATTGCACCAGCTCGCGGATGGCGGTGTGGTCGGTCGTCTGAATCAACTGGATCGCATTCTCCGGCAAGCTTTGGAGCCGTCCGCCGGTTGTCATGGAGCGCACAATCGCGCCGTTGGAACGCACGGCTTCCTTGCCGCCGCGCAAAATAACGGCGTTGGATGTTTTGAAGCAAAGCGCTGCGGCATCGGCCGTCACGTTGGGACGCGACTCGTAAATTATGCCGATCACGCCGATCGGGACCCGGCGTTTGACAATCTGCAGCCCGTTGGGCCGTGTCCAGCGGCGGATTGGGCGGCCGACCGGATCGGGCAGGGCGGCCACATCCCGCAAACCCTGCGCCATGGCATCGATCCGCGCTCCGGTCAACTGCAAACGGTCCAACATGGCGGCTGAAAGTCCTGCCTGCCGCCCGGCTTCCATGTCCGCCGCATTCGCCTGTTGAATGCTCGGTTTGTCGGCGATGAGCTGGTCGGCCATTGCCTGCAGGATGCCGTTTTTGCGGCGGCTACTCAGGAGCGCCAATGCGCGCGATGCGGCCAAGGCCCGCTGTCCCATCGCCGCGATTTCATCGTGTAAGGTCATGTCCTCCTGCTCCTGCGGTCAGCGTTTTGCGCCTGGGGCGTTCATGATGGCCATGTTGTCCCGGTGAATGACTTCCTCGTAATCCGCCGTGCCCAGTATTCCGGCGATGGCATCCGTCCGGTGTCCCTGGATTAAGCGGATGTCATGGCTGGAATAGGAAACCAATCCGCGTGCAACCAGAGTTTGATCCGCAATCCTGATGTCCACGGCGGCGCCGCTTCCGAACTCGCCAGCCACCTTCTTGATGCCTATTGGCAGAAGGCTTTTGCCGTCCCGTTCGATGGCCCGCCGCGCGCCGTCATCGATAAACAGCGTTCCCTGGGGTTTGTGGAAAAAAGCGATCCAGCGTTTGCGTCCGGTGAGCAGGGCGGCATCCTGGTCGGCCGCGGGCTGGATCAGGGTTCCAGTGTCGGCCCCGGCCAGAATTTTCCCAATGATACCGCTCTGGCGTCCGTCGGCGATCACGACGGCCGCGCCGGTTTTGGCCACGGCGTGGGCCGAATCCAGCTTGCTGGCCATGCCGCCCGTGGACAGAGCGCTGCCTTTGCCCGAGGCCAGTGCCCGCACCTCGGGCGTAATGGTTGCCAGGAAAGCCACGCGCCGCGAATGTCCGGATGTCGCCGGCTCGCGCAGGCCGTCGGTGGTGGTCAGGATAATCAGCAGATCGGCATCGATCAGGTGGACCACCAGCGAGGCCAGCAGATCGTTGTCGCCGAACTTGATTTCATCCACGGCCACGACGTCGTTTTCGTTGACCACCGGAATGACGCCGGCGCGCAACATGGTCAGCATCGTGTTGCGCGCGTTCAGGTGCCGGGAACGGTGGTTGAGATCGTCATGGGTCAGCAATACCTGACCGATCTTGCAGCGTTCCCTGGAAAAGAGCTTGTCGTAGCGCGTCATCAAACGGCTTTGGCCGACGGCCGCCGCCATCTGCAAATCGGGCAAAATTGTCGGGCGCTGCTTCATGCCGAGCGCTTCCATTCCGGCGCCGATAGCTCCGGAAGTTACAAAGACAACTTCGCGGCCTTCCTGTTGCAGGCGGGCTAATTCGCGGACGAGGGAACGAATCCGGCGCATTTCCGGACGCCCGGAGCGCTGGACCAGGATGCGACTGCCGATTTTAACCACGATCCGCCGGGCCTGCGCCAGTTTTTGCCGGGCCGCTGCGGATATATCTGTGTTAGTAAAAGTGCTCATAACGGCGTTTATGCTATCATTTTCAGGGCATGTGTCGAGTAGAATGCCATAGGACGGGAATGTCAGGGGTGCGTGACAAAGACTTTACAAAACTTGTTTTGTGCTTTTGGCACTCAGCATGGCCCGGGTTCGGGATGGCCTTGTGCCGTTTTGCGGGCTCAAAGGGCAAAGCGTTCGTAGTGTAGGTGGCTGCGCCGTACGCCAAGTTCGAGCAGCGTCGCCTTCAGGGCACTCATCATCGGCGGCGGACCGCAAAGGTAAACCTCGCGTTCGTGAGCATCAGGTACCAGCCGCACGAGCCGATTATGATCGAGGTGTCCCTGTTCGCCTGACCATTCCTTATCGGCGCTCATGACCGGAATGATCCGCAGGCGACCTTCGGCGGACCTGACCAGGCCCGCCAATTCAGGTCCAAACACCATGGCGGCCCGGTTACGATTGGCATAAATCAGGAGGATGTCGTGGTCCGTGGCAATCAATTCCTCCGCCAGGGCGCGAATTGGCGTGATGCCTATGCCTCCGGCAATCAGCAGGACCTTGGGCAGGGTGCAACGGCGGGCAGTGAAAATACCGTGGGGCCCGTCGATAATCACCGGCGTCCCCGGTTTTAATTCGGGGATCCGGCGAGTAAAGTCGCCAAGGCGCTTGATGGTCAGCCGGATTTGTTTCCCGTCAGGGCGGCAGGACATCGAGAAGGGGTGCTCTTCCCAGCGGAATCCCGGCGTCCAGAAACGCACAATCATAAATTGGCCGGCCTCGATCGGGAATGCCGCCAGGTTGCGTCCTTCGATATACACGGAGGTCACATCGTCGGATTCGTCTTGCATGCGTACGACAACGAACCGATGTCTGAAATAATTCCACAATGGAAGGATGAATCGGTAGAGGAGTAAATTACCAAAGGTGAAGGCATAGAGCGCGCACCAATAGGCGGCGAACCAGCGATTGTCGGTAAAATCGCTGCCAACCTTTATCTGGTGACCGAAGGCCAGGGCAATGGCAATATAAAAAGTCAGGTGCGTTGCGTACCAAACCTCATAGCGCACGCGGCGCAAGACGACAGCCACGGAAAAGCCGAGAGCCACGATCATAATGGCCAGAGCAATGGCCGCAGCCAGCACCCCTTCCCAGTTAAGGCAGAAATCGCGGATTTGGTCCCAGATCCTTGATTCCGCCTGTGAGGCATGCCCCATGGTAATCAGGATCGGATGGGCTGATAGGCAGATAATTAGCGCGAACCCTACGCTATGATGCAGCCGCGAGAGGCGATCAAGGCCGAAGGTCCGTTCGACCCACTTGACCCGGCCGATCAGGATCAACTGCAGCAGAATGCCAAAAGCCGCCAACAGGCCCGCCAAGCGGCCCCAGGCCATCAATTGGCCCGCGGCATCACCCACCAGGCGATTGCCCAGCGGATGATGCGCATGATTCCAATACCAGAACCCGAGGATAATCAGAACCTGGCTTGCGAGCAAAATAAACCAGCGTGCCGTTTTCATAGAGGCCGAAAAAGTTTTTACATCATTCCGGGCGACGCGAGAAAGCTCCTGGTTGGTCATTCCGGTCGGGAATAAGAACCTTCGCGACGTTCAGCATAATGCGCGTTTATAACTTTCGTCCGAAGAACGTTGAGTGCATGGAAAGGAGATTTAATGTTTTGCAGCCACGACCTTGAGGACGTGGATCCGGCGCTGATGCCGCCCCGCCCCGACCACCGAGAGTCGGGACGGAACGTTTTCAATACCGAGGCCTTGTGCGCCTGCTTTTTTGCTCGATGCGATTTATTTAATTTCTTCGAACTTCGAGCGGGGCGCGGCGCAGATTGGGCACTTCTGAGGCGCGGTGTTCATTGTAGTATAGCCGCAAACCTGGCAGACGAAGAACACCTTGCCGGCGGCCTTCCAGGAGTCCAGTTCGCTGAGCGCCTTGTTGAACAAGGCGACGTGCGATTCTTCCGAAGCTTTGGCGCCTTTGAATGACATGACTGCGCCATCATTTTTGTCGGCTTCCGCCTGCTTGATGAATGCCGGATACATCACGGAGCTCTCGGCAGCCTCGCCCTTGGCGGCGGCTTCCACGTTTTCTTTGGTGGATTTTACGTCCGCTTTTTCAATCGTTGCCTTGGGGGTGGCGCCCAGCTTTTGGATGGCTGCGGCGTGCTTGGCGGCGTGAAGGTTTTCCGCATTGGCTGTGGCCCGGAATAGGGCAGCCACGGATTTATAGCCTTCTTCATCGGCCTTGTTGGCAAAGGCCTCGTAACGGGCTTTTGCGTTCGATTCGCCGTTATAGGCGGTCTGCAGGTTCTCCAGTGTGGTCGTGCCTGAAGCTTCCGCTGCATTCAGTGCGCCCACGCATCCGAGGCAGAATGCGGCAACGACTCCCGAAACAGTTGCCAATCCTTGCTTGGTCATACGACCTCCTTGTGTTTTATTCAGCGCACCATGCGCTAAACATTGTTAGAATGATATCTTTAAAGCATGCTGGATGGCAAGTCGATTTGCTGTCCATGAACCGGCGAAGCATCGTCAATGGCAGGGGCGATAAGATCGATTTCTGGCGTTAGCAGGACGCAGCCAGGTGGGTGGTTGCATATGCCCATGGAACGTGATATTACTTTGCCCGTGCAATGCCCTGGAGCGAAGCGGTCAATGCGGCGCCCGTTGGCGTGCAGCAATGTTTGGGACGGATTCAATGTTTTTTATAAAAGGATAAGATGAAAAAGAACCCGATCAGTATTATGACGTTTGTTTTCAATTCCGATTTGAACAGCGGACGGATCGCTATCGACAAACTTATCGAAGGGTTAAGGAAAATCGGTTATGACGGGGTGGAGATCTTTCAGGCCGACCTGGCGAGAGACCACCAGTCCGAGGGGCGCTATCGCCAGGCGATCAAGGCGGCCGGTATGAAGCTGGCCTGCCTGGATATCATCTGCGACCTGGTGAGCAAGGATGCCGGCGAGCGCAAAAAATCAATGGACCTGATCCGTGCCGGAATCGATCTGGCGCGCGAATACGGCTGCGATCAGGGCATGGTGGTTGGATCGAGCAGCAAACCCGGGATTACGGCCGCCGAAGCGCGCCGAATGATTGCGGATGGCATCGCTTCACAGCTTGAATATGCCCGCCAGGCCGGGGTAACCCTGATGATCGAAGATTTCGGCATGGATCCTGCTATCCAGTGTCGGGCTGTCGATTGCCTGGAGGTCTTGAACAAGGCCGGCAAAGGCGTCGTCAAGTTTACTTACGATACCGGCAACTTCATATTTTCCGGTGAGGATACGGCGGTTAATCTCCCTAAATTCCTTTCGCTGATCAACCATGTGCATTTCAAATCCTGGCGCCGCGAGGCCGATCGCCAGCCGGGAGACAGCGGAGTCATCGCCGGATATATAGGCTGCCCGATCGCGGAAGGGGTGATTCCAAATCAGGCGCTGCTGCAAAAGATCCTCGCGAGCGGCTATCGGCGCTGGCTTTCCATCGAATGTGGCGCGATGGGCGAGCCGCTGGCCACCGCCGCGCGTGATTTCTCTGCTCTTAAAAAGTGGCTTTAATTCGACATCAAGCCTGCGCTCCAATACCGCTGGAAGCTGACGTATCTTCCGGGCAAGGCTTTAAAATTTCCGGGGCAGTGGCCGACTCGTGGGCGGTGGCGTTGTCAGGATTTGCGTGTTTGTTGGTCTAGACGCAGTCCTTGTCACGATCCAGTAGTTCCTGAATTTTTACGGATGCGCGCATTCAAATAACCGTCATGCTCGTCTTTCGCGGTGGCCTGGATAGCGCGTCCGCCATGGAGATCGATGAACTTGACGCTAAGTGGCGCGGCGTTCGGATCCATGATGCAGGATAAGCCATAGCCCTGGACCTTGCAGACGAGGCTGAACGCAATCCCGAGATTCCCGGAGGAGGATTCGATAATCTTGTGCTTTCCGGGCTGGATCCGATGCCGCCGTTCCAAGCCGGAAAGCATGCCTCTGGCCGTTTTCAGTTTGATGAAGCCCGCCGCATTAAGTCCTGCCTGTTTAAAATGGCCTCCGGAAAAATCCTTGAGCTTGAAAAAGATAGCGGAATGGGAAATGTCCAGGATGGAAGCGGGAATCATAAATCGTAGCCTTTTGCAAACGGGAACATGATCCCGTTTAATGATTCAGCCAGTCGTAGTAAATCGGCGCCAAATGCTCAATATAAACGCTGGGGTCACAAAGCCCTTCATGGCGTCATGCGCAGAGCGTGTGGCGAAACTTGGCAGGGCCAATTCCAGCTTGCAACGGCCGTTGGTCAGCGTTATCGTCAGGGCCATTTGCAGGGCTGATCGGCGTAAATCGAGGCGGTCGAATTGCCTTCCCTGATCGTGAGTGAACCGGATTGGAAAGGATTATGGCTATGATCAACGTTAATCTCGACAAGGCTGCGGGCGTCCTGGATATCTCCAATGAACTGTTTGCCTATCGCCTTACGCGCGCTGCGGCGGGATTTCCCAGCCGGATCGGGTTCCAGGGGGAGGCCCATCCGTTGTGCGACCGGCAGGCGCCCTGGCTCGGAGCGACCTTGGGCGGCAAGCGCCGGATCCACCCGGCCCCCTTGAAGGATTTCAAGCCCGCCCTGATTCGTGCGCGCGATTCCGTGCGCGTGGTCTTCGACAACATCTCCTGGTGCGATGATGCCGGAAAAATCCTGGAGGGATATCGCTTGGCACTGCATTACGAGATCTATGCGGACGGCGTCGTGTTTGTGAAAACGTTTTTCTTTACGGAGAACCTGCATCCGGGCGTGATCCGCGACTTTGTCCTCGAACCCTCCCTGGCGCTGGACGGGCAGCAATCGGCCGACTGGGCCTACTGGGATTGTCCCAAAACCAATACTGCCGATTTAATCCAGTCGCTGGGAGGTTACGAGCGCAATCTGGCGGCCCGCGGCGAACGGCGTTTTGCCGGGCGAATTTTGCCGTTCGTGAGCTTCGATTTCGGGCGGGAGGAGCGGCGCGACCGGCATTTGGAATATTTCGTGGAATCGTTCAATTCCCTGACCGCCGATTTTCACAATACCGAGACGGTGGTTTCCTGGAAGGGCACACGCGCCAATCTGTGCTGGAATTTCCAGAAAAGTCCCCGGGCCAAACCGGGACGCGCCTACTATTGGGGCAACATCTGGGGCTGGGCCTTGCGCCGTTTTCCGGTGGAACGCCGGCATACGCCCTTCAGGATCTTTCACTATCTGGACAATTTTGACAGGTATCCCACTGAAAAAATAATTCGCCAGGCGACCGCCGAGGGCGCCAACCTTTTCATGCTGCATGAAAACTGGCGGCTGGACGCCAAGAACAGCGAATTTATTTACGACCGTTCGGTATTCAATAAAGTGTTGGCCTCGATTCACCGGCATGGGATGCGGGCGGCTTTCTATGTCCGCGGCAATGAAGACGGCGTAAAGGAAGACCTGGCCGGTTCGATTCTGCCGCTGTTGCGTAAGAATTGGGATGGCTTGTATATGGATTTCGGAACGCCGTATTGCATCCAGACGGCCGATGAAATGGCTCCCGGGGGCCGGATCCAGTTCCGCGATTATTATTACCAGTCGCGCCGTCTGCGCGAGCAGTTGGGGCCGGACGGCGTGCACATAAGTCATTCGGGTTCGTTCTTCTCTGCAGTGGGGCACACTACCGTCGATGGTTACTTGGCCGGCGAACAGGAGAAGGGGCAGATGATTCGGGACAAGAGGCTGCATGCCTATTTCAGCGGATTGTCCGTTGCGCCCTCCTACCTGTGGACGGCGGCGTTCCCGTCTTATCGGACCAAGGCCGCGCTGCCTTACCTGGCGAGCACCGCGCAGAGCCCGTTTGTGATCCTGGGTACGCAGTTCCCGTCCAGTTCGCTGGCGCATCCCAATATGCCTGCAACCATCACGTTTCAACGGCCCTTGTGGCGGTTGTGGGAACTGCTGGACGGCAAGCGGGATATCCGCGTCCATTCCTCCCAGGGCAGCGAGCGGATTTTCAAAACCGATTCCGACAAAACTGGCGCCTGTCTGATGGCGGATCGGGATAACAATGTCCTGTTGATCGCGGCAAATTATGCCGCGACAAAACGGCGGGTCAGCCTGGCGGTGGATTGGGACCGGCTGCAAATCCGCCCCGGCCGCCGCGCCTATGCGCTCGACAGCAATTACGAGCGCAATACATTCGCTGCCGTGCCTTCCACGGCGCCGTTGGCGCGCGAAATGGAAGGCTATGGTCTGGCGGGCTGGCTGTTTGTCAACCAGGCGGCGGAATGGCAAAAGCGGCTGGCATTTTTTGCACGTCCCTATGCCTCCTTCCCTGCGGATGAAAAAGAATATGCGGCGCGGATTGAAGCGATCCGTCGGCGGCGTTTCCAGCCGCCGGTTTGGGATACCTGCTACATGCGGGCTATCATTCCAAACTTTCCCAACAATTACGAGGAATCGATCTGGTGGGATCTCTTCGATAACACGATCCAGCTGCAGGAACGCCCGGCCAGAGGCAAGCCAGTTGTTCTGGGGTATCTCGGACGGCAGGGGCTGCTCAAGGCCGCGCCGGCCAAAAAGGATTATATTGTGCCGGGAACCTGGACGCCCTGGATTCCCCTCCACAAGCTTGTGCGCCGTAAGCGTACTGGCCATGTGCCGTTGTGCCTGGCGACCAAGCGGCAGGTGAAATACGAGTTCTATAACTTCTTGTGCGCGGAATTGTCGCCCGTCCCAGGCCGTGACGCGCGTCAATATGCCATCGAATACAATCTGGAGATCGATTCGGATTGGTCGTTGCTTCCGTTCAACATTAGTTTGAAGGATTGACGTTTATATGCCAACCACAACCATTAAGGTGCTGCGGTGTTTGCCAAAGGGAGTATTTCAGATGACGGTTACGGCGTTGCTGGCATGCGATGGATTGAGCGGATACGGACAGGTTCCGGTGAGCAACCGGGCGGAAGCGGTCAGCTGCCGGTTTGCGGCGGGGGCCTGGAAAACCAGCGAGTGGATTATGGTTAAAAGTCCGCGCTGGGACCATGGCGGTGGCTGGGATCAGAAAGCGGATTATATTCAAAATCAGATTCCCTCCAATGTGCCCGCTGAGCAGCTGCTGGGAAAACTTGCACCCGAAACCTACTCCAGCATGGTCTATGAC
The DNA here is from genome assembly GCA_964617825.1 of uncultured Verrucomicrobiota bacterium. GTDB lineage: Bacteria > Verrucomicrobiota > Kiritimatiellia > JAAZAB01 > JAAZAB01 > VSJD01. Next base: position 31,630 of record CAZTWL010000009.1, on the reverse strand, counting down.
CGGGTGGTTGGCGCCTCATTTACGGTTCGCGCCACCATGGAGTTTGAGCATCGCATGGCGCCCCTGATCGTTTTGGCCCCAACGCTGGGGCGCTGCGCGGATGGTCGTCACGAATATCGCGAGCACTTTGAAGTTGTCATCTTTGACGAGGGCGTCAATGTTTGGCGGCATGCCTTGGATGCCCGCGGAAAGCCGGTCTGGAACCTGGCAGCTTACGGGCGATTTCCATTGAAGCCCGGTGTGCCCTACAGGCTGGAAGTAACCAAAAAAGGCAAAGACCTTCAAGTCAGCGTGGATGGCCATATCCTTGGCTATCGTGACGACGCCTTGCCGGAGTCCTGCTATGTCGGAATTACCGGGTGCGAGGGCTTGAATAAATTTTATGATTTTTCGATCGAGCCGGTGCCAAGCCGGTCGTCGCCTTAAGCCGAACGATGGCCTGGTCACGCGCAACGCGGGGCAAGGATGCGTTGGCTGAGTGTATTCCCTGTTATTCAATGGTTAGAACACCGGTCAAAGTTTGCCGCCGTTGCCGGATTCCCGCTTGCGTTCAATGCCTTTTTTAGGCATTCTGGCGCCATTCAATGCCGAAAGGAAGCACTATGCTCGAGGATCTTAAAGATAAAATTGCGCCCATGGTTGCCCGCCTCGCTGAGATGCGGGGTTATCTTTGACGTCGCCAACCGTGAAACCGCGCTGGCCGCACTCGAAGTGAAAATGGCGGCGCCCGACTTTTGGAACGACCAGAATGCCGCCAAAGCGGTGATTGACCAGGCCAATGCCCTGCGTGCCGTGCTGAATCCTTTCAAGGCTGTTTCCAGCCGGGTGGACGATGTCCGTATCCTGGTGGAACTGGCTGAGACCGAAGCCGATCCCGCGCATCGCGCCCAAGCGCTGGTTGAGATTACCGCTGAAATCGAGCAATTCGAGGCGGCCTTCCGCAAGCTTGAAATCGAAGCGCTTTTTAACGGCAAACTTGACCGGCATAATGCCTACATCAACCTGCACGCCGGCGCGGGCGGCACGGAGGCTTGCGACTGGGCTGGCATGCTTATGCGCATGTACCGGCGCTATTGTGAAAAGCACGGATTCCAGGTGACGGTATTGGACATGCTCGCCGGCGAGGAGGCGGGCGTGAAGAGCGCGACGCTGCTGGTCGAGGGCGAATATGCCTATGGCTATCTTTCGGCCGAGCGCGGCGTCCACCGCCTGGTGCGCATCAGTCCTTTCGATTCCAATAAACGGCGGCATACCTCGTTTGCCTCGCTGGATGTCGTAGCGGAATTGGATGATGACGTTGAGGTTGAAATTACGGAGGCCGATCTGCGGGTGGATACCTATCGCGCCGGCGGCGCCGGCGGGCAACATGTCAATAAGACCGATTCGGCCATTCGCCTGACGCATCTGGCGACGGGCATCGTGGTTTCCTGTCAATCGGAGCGATCGCAGCACGCCAATCGCAATAAGGCCATGAAACTCCTGCGCGCGCGGGTGTATGAAATGATGCAGGACGAAAAACGGCAGGAAATGGAAAAGTTCTACGGCGAGAAGGGCGAAATCGCCTGGGGCCGCCAGATCCGGTCCTATGTGCTTCAGCCTTATACCATGGCCAAGGATCATCGCACGGATGTGGAAGTCGGCAATGTCATGGGCGTGCTGGAAGGCGATCTGGATAAATTCATCGAAGCCTATTTGAAATTCAGGCGCAGCAAGCCCGCAAACCATACCTGACGGCGGGCGCCGGCGGCAAATGACCGATAAGCGATGCAAAGGGGCGGTTGTTCTTTAACGAAGAATAAAGGACGATGAACCAGGAACGGCTATGAGCATACGAAGCATGACCGGTCAAGGCAGGGCGGAAATATCCTCCGGCGGCATCAAGATTGCCGTCGAACTGCGCGCAGTCAACCATCGCCAGTTTGAAGCGCGCCTCGATCTTCCGCCGGCGCTGGCGTCGATCGAGAACGATGTGCGCGCCCGCCTGCACGAGCGGATTGCCCGCGGATATGTGACCTGCCGGATCCAATTGGATGTCTCCGCCGAACGCCGGCGGGAGGCGGTGTGCGTGGATTGCGATTTGGCGGCTGCATTCGTGGGGCGCTTGCGCCAGGCGGGACGGAAGCTGGGGCTGAAGGATGATTTGACCATCAGCGCCCTCCTGAGGATGCCGGGGCTGGTGACCAGCGCCGATGTGCCGGTGAAGCCGGATAAACTGGGCCCACAAGCCATGAAGTGCCTTGAAAATGCGCTGAGATTGTTCATGGCGATGCGCGCTGCCGAAGGCCGTGAATTGGAGCGGGATATTCTGTCGCGTTTGCAGAGCATTGCCGATATTGTGGATGGGATCGTCAGTCGTGCGCCGAAAGTGGCCGAAAACTACCGCCATGCTTTGCAGACGCGTTTGCAGAAGGCGGGAGTCTCTTTAAGCCAGGCGGATGACCGCCTGATTCGGGAAGTTGCGCTCTTTGCGGACCGCGCGGATATTGCCGAGGAAACGACCCGCCTGCGCAGCCATCTCAAGCAGGCGCGCGGGCATTTGGCTTCGGCTGTGCCGGTGGGCCGGACGCTCGATTTCCTGATTCAGGAAATGTTCCGGGAAATCAATACGATCGGGTCCAAAGCCAACGATGCGGGTATTGCCGGCCAGGTGGTGAAAGCCAAGACCGAGTTGGAGCGCGTCCGCGAACAGATTCAAAATGTGGAATGAAAATGCCTTTCCAACGTCCGTTATTGCTTGTGGTTTCCGCTCCATCGGGTGCGGGTAAGACGACGTTGGCCATGCGCTTGCTGGAGACATTTCCCGCCATGGTCCGTTCCGTTTCCTGCACGACGCGCGCGCCGCGGTCAGGCGAAGCGGACGGGCGCGATTATATTTTCCTAAAACCCGAGGATTTCCGGAAACAGATCGATGCCGGTGCATTTCTGGAGTATGCCCAGGTGCATGGCGCCAGCTATGGCACACCGCGCGAACCGGTGGAGCGCGCTTTGCGGTCCGGCCATGACGTGCTGCTGGTTATCGATATCCAGGGCGCCGAACGTATCCGGCAGCTGATGACGGGTCCATCCGGCGGCGATTTGCGGCGTGCGTTCGTGGATGTTTTTATCGTGCCGCCGGATGGCGCCACGCTTCGCCGGCGCCTGCTGGCCCGGGGGCAGGATGGATTGGAAGACATTGAACGGCGCCTTAATAATGCTGCGCGCGAAATGGAGGATGTTTCGCGCTATCAATACCGGATTGTCAATGACAAGCTGGAGGATGCGGTGGCGTGCCTGCAAGCGATTGTCACGGCCGAACATTGCCGGATCATGCCGCCAGGCGAATAAAACTGTCCGCCAGCTGGCGGACCTTAACTTGATGGCCTTCACGTCTTGAATGGAGGTGTAAGATGGCCGAAAGCAAACATATTCTTTTGGGCGTGACCGGTTCGATTGCCGCCTACAAGGCGGCCGAATTGACCCGTCTGATGATCAAAAAGAACTGGGAGGTGTCGGTCATTATGACCCAGGCCGCCACCCGGTTTGTCGGCGAATTGACTTTTCGCGCTTTGACCCGCCGCCCCGTGGTGGTCGACATGTTTCAGGAGACCGAGGCGTGGCGGCCGACGCATATTGCGCTGGCCGATTGGGCCGATGTGCTTGTGCTGGCGCCCTGCACGGCCAATGTCATGGCCAAGCTGGCGCACGGTTTGGCGGACGATGCCTTGAGCGCGACCGCTTTGGCCTGCCAGGCCCCGCTGGTGGTGGCGCCGGCGATGAACGACAAAATGTGGGCGCATCCGGCGACCAGGGAAAATGCGCGCGTTCTGAAGGAGCGCGGCGCCGTGATCTTGGATGTGGAGCAGGGCGATTTGGCCTGCGGCTATGCGGGGCGTGGACGCCTGGCCGCATTGGATAAGATTGTCGCTGCCGTGGCACAGTGTTGCCTGGCATAAAAATCGTTGCCTATCAACCATTCTTTTCCGTCATGCGCATTTTAATTACAGCCGGTCCCACGCGTGAAGCGATCGATCCGGTGCGTTTTATAAGCAACCGGTCCAGCGGCAAGATGGGATATGCCTTGGCGCGCGTGGCTGCGCGGCGGGGCCATGCCGTCACCTTGATTTCCGGGCCGGTGGCGCTGCGCCCCCCGCCAAAGGTCGTCCTTGTGGCGGTGACGACGGCGGCCGAGATGCTGTCGGCCGTTCGGCGCCATCTGAGCCGATGCGATGCGCTCATCATGGCCGCCGCCGTGGCCGACTGGCGTCCGCGCCGCGTCGCTCCTCAAAAAATCAAGAAGGCAACGGCGTCCGGGGTGTTGCATCTGGAACCGACGCCGGACATTCTCAAGACTTTGCGATCCAAAAAGGGGCGGCGTGTATTTGTTGGATTTGCCGCGGAGACGCAGCGGCTGGTCGGGGAAGCGCGCCGCAAATTGACGGAGAAGAACCTGGACCTGATTGTGGCCAATGACGTCAGTCGCCGCGATGCCGGTTTTGAAGTGGATACCAACCGGGTGACGTTGCTGGATGCGGACGGTTGTGTGCGGGTTTTGCCGCTTATGACCAAGCTCAAGGTGGCGGCGCGGATTATAGATTGGCTGGAAAAAAGAGCGGGGCAACCCCCCAAGGGTAATTGCCCCGCTTAAGAATGAGCTGCTTATTGGCGCCGTCTGCCCCTCGCTATTTCCAGGATCGGCAAACGCCCGGTTTTAAACTTACTGAACGGTGACCGTAACTTTGTCGAACAACGTCACTTGGCTGGTGGTTATGTTCCCGGTCATCGGATAAGTTATGGCGAACCAGAAGTCATAAACACCGGGAGCAATGACAAGACCGCTCATGACGGGCGTGGACCCGATGGTGAACAGCGGGGACTGGAGAATCGGCTGGCACGCGGTCCAGTCGGTGAATTCGAGCAACTGCATGGCGCTGTTCATGCAATACCAGCCGCCGCCGCGGGCGTTGACAACCACCCACCAGTCAACGCTTGTGCCCGCATACCCGCCGGCATTCATGGCCACGTTGATGTTCACGGGAGTGGGGTAGGCAACCGTGATCGCGTTTGTTACGCCATTGGCATAGATGACCGGTCCGATAGTGTTTGCCGCGTTCCAGCCATTGTCGGCCAAGATGCCCTTGGTGACCGGACCGGGATCATGGATTGTCGAACCATAATCGGCCGCATACGTCATCATGCCGTTGACGGTGCCCACGAAGCTTTGAGCCAGATGCGCGTAGCTCGATCCATCCGACCAGGTGCTCGGCGCATACAGCGGAACCTTGGCGCCGCCGTTGCCGGCATTGGCGTTGGGGCCGTTGAAATAGACGCTGCCGCTCACCAATTGGTTATACAACGCGGCCGTGCCGCTGCTGTAGGCCAGCAATTTGGTGCCGTCCCCGCCCTCGGTATACCGATCGTAAATAACCGGATAATTTGCCGAGCCATCGGATATGCCCCAATAACCCAAGTTGCTGGAAACTGACATGCTGCCGATGAATCCGAGACCATGGCACATCTCATGCATGATTACTTGGGCGAAGTCAATCTTGTCCGCCGGGCAGGTATCCGTGCCGAAATACCAGTCGGTGAACTGGGCGTTATAGGCGATCACAATTTCTTCCGTGCCGCCATTCAGGTCGCTGCCATAGATGGCGTTGGCGATCGCCACGGGATAAAACGTGGCGCCCAGCGGGGCGCCGGCAAAATCCCTGTAATAGGTGCGCGCGCCGCCATGCCCCAAAAGTCCGTCGGTGCCCATGTTGGCCCAACAGGCGCTGATCTTGATCGGCACGGACGAATTCAGCAAGGTTCCCCAGATATTGGCGGCATAGGTAAAGGCCGCCTTGGCATCCTCCGGCCAGCCGATGCAAACGTCGCCGTAATAGTTCACTTCGCCTGCGTTCAGGTAACTGATCGTGAACGTCGCGGTTTTAGGCTGCTTGGCGAAATTGGCCGGCGGAGCAACTTTAAATTGCGGCACATCGTTCCGTCCGATCATTACCTTGACCGGCGGCGGCGTACTTGCGTCATCCAGTGTTATTCCTTCTGGACGCAGTGGCCCTTGAGCCGTCTGGCCGATGGCGCCCTGCGCGAAGATCAATGCCCCAACCACCAATCCCACCGCCGAGCAACCTTTCACTTTCATGCGTTTCTCCTTCTGTTAATACCGAGCGTTTCAGACGCCGCACACTAATGATCGTAAAAGTACCAAAGCATGCGATGCAGTCAAGCCACAATAATTGAAAATTGTCTGGCAGGGCAAAAGGCCTTGTAAATTTGCGACCGGCAAGGCCTTTTGCCGCCAAATGATGGGTTTAGAGCGAACTGCCGTCCCAGACGCCGCCGATGTAGTTTTGATCGCCGCTGCTGGAGAGCAGGATGTACCATTGTCCCGATGTTTTGTTGTAGACGGCCAAGTCCGTATAGCGGTCGCCATCGATGTCGCCGGTGAGCGGCGTATAGCCGGACAAACCGAACCACATGCTTGCCTGACTGTAGTGATAGCGCGACCTCAGGATATACCAGTAACCGGTGGCATCGTTGTAGAGCATGGGGTCGGCATAGCGGTCGCCGTCGAAGTCGCCGCAGACGGGGGAGTATCCGGATGCGCCCCAAATCATATAGTAATACATCTCGTAGTCATAGCCGGACGAGAGGATATACCACTCGCCGCTTGCGGGGACATAAGCCATTGGATCGGCGTACCGGTCGCCGTCGAAATCGCCGCAAACCGGCGTGGCGCTCGAGGCATACCAGATGACGGGGATATAAGATCGCGCGTAGCCGTTGGCGGAACTGTAGAAGCGCCAGTAGCCGCTGGAGGTGTCCACCACCGCGGGATCCGCAGCGCCGTCGCCGTCGAAATCTCCCGGCTGGGCAATGCACGCAGAGTTATAGACCGTACTGTAAGTGTAATAACCCAGATAGGACAGCAGTAAGCGAAATATACCGTCGGTGCGATAGATTGTCGGGTCGGCATAGCGGTCGCCGTCATAATCCGTCAGCAGGGGCGAGCCCTCGATCGTCGGGTGCGGTGGATTGGGATCCTCCGACCAGCCGTTGTCTTTCAAAATGCCCATGGTAACCGGGCCGGGATTATGAATGGTTTCGCCGCTATTAACCGAATAAGTCATCATGGCATTGGCTGTGCCGTTGAAGATTTCGTCAAGATGCGCATAACTCGAACCTCCGGCCCAGGTGCTTGGCGCATACAGCTTGACCTTGGCGCCGCCGTTGCCCGCGTTGGCGTTGGCGCCATTAAAATAGATGTTGCCGCTAACCAGCTGGTTGTAGAGCGCGACTGAGCCGCTGGTGTAGGTCAGCAATTTTGTGCCGGACCCGTTTTCGGTGAAACGATCGTAAATCGTGGGATATCCGGATAGGCCCCAGTAGCCCGTGCTGCCGGAAACGGACATGGACCCGATGAAGCCGAGTCCATGGCACATCTCGTGCATAATGACCTGCACAAAGTCCCACTTATCCGCGGGACAAGTTCCCGTGCCGAAATACCATTCAGTGAATTGGGCATTATAAGCAATCACAATTTCTTCCGTGTTGCCATTCAGATCGCTGCCATAGATGGCATTGGCGATGGCCACCGGAAAGTAAGTGCCCGCTTGGAAGGCGCCGGCAAAATCCTTGTAATAGCTGCGTGCGCCGCCATGCCCTAAAAGTCCGCCGGTGCCCATATTGGCCCAGCAGGCGCTGATCTTGATCGGTACGGAGGAATTCAGCAAGGTGCCCCAGATATTGGCGGCATAGGTAAAGGCCGCCTTGGCATCCTCCGGCCAGCCGATGCAGACGTCGCCGTAATAGTTCACTTCGCCTGCATTCAGGTAATTGATCGTGAACGTCGCGGTTTTGGGCTGCTTGGCGAAATTGGCCGGCGGCGCGACCTGAAAGGGAGGCACATCACTGCGCCCGACCACCACTTTGACCGGTTGCGGCGCATTGGCATCCGCAAGCGCCATGCCTTCGGGGCGGAGTGGACCTTGGGCTGTCTGCCCGATTGCGCTTTGTGCAAGGATAAATGTCCAGACTGCACATCCTGCCGCTATCCCACTGCTTACTTTCATGGCCACCCCCTGTGTTAGTGTACTTTAACTTATTATAACTTAACAGATCGTCATGGAAAGTCAAGGGGAAACAATGGGGAAAATAGGCGTCCGGAGCACCTTCCCCTATGCGGTAAACCTCAAAAAGCCTTGTGCAACGGAATGCGGTTTGCGACAATCAGACCAATGAAATCCTTTCCGATAATCGTTGGCCTGGCACTCGGTGCGCTGGCCGGAGTTTTGCCCGGATGGGCTTTGCGTGCGGATGATGCACTGCGCCCAAGGAACGCCGTTGCGGCTGCGTCAGCTGCGCAGGCCACCCCGGAAGCGGTTCGCGCGGCAAAGGCCGCTCAAGTGGCGGCGCTGAAAGCGCTGCCCGCTGTTGCGGTCCAGTGGGATGAACAAACCGGAGCGCCAGCCTCGCTGCGCGGCGCCGGGCTTGCGGGCATGACGGGGCCGGTTACCGGCCTTCGGGGTGACTATCGCGGGGCGGCTGTCGCCGTCATGGAGCGGGTCGCGGCGGCCTACCGGATCAATAATGCCGCGCAAGAATTTGAATCCTATCGCGTGGATGCCGATGATCAGGGTTTTCATCATGCGCGCTTGCGCCAGATGGCAGGCGGTCGGCGCGTGGTCGGCGGCGAATTGATTGTGCATTTCAATCGCCGCGGACAGCCCTACCAGGTCAACGGACGTTATATCCCGAACCTGTCGGTGGATTCGACGCCGCACATTGGCCCTTTGGCGGCGCTGACTGCGGCCGGGAACGACTTGGCAGCCATGGGACTGCCGGTCGGTCATCTCTGGGGAACCCCGGAAATAGTGATTTATGCGCGGGGCGTTGTGCCGGCGTTGGCCTACGAAATGACCCTGACTTATACCGATGCCGGAGCAGGCGCCGGTTGCTGGCGCTACTGGGTTGACGCGCAATCCGGGGTTGTCTTGAATCGATATAATGACATCCGCACGGTGTCGGCCTCAAAGTCCATGAGTGATGTTGCCATCAACGGGAATATGCTGTATGGGGAAGGCGGTGCGCGCGTGATGTTGCCGGGTTTGTTCGCCAGCGGCCTTTACTGGCTTTCCAATGCCGCTTGGTTGATTTATAACAGCGACAATACGTCTTCCTATCCCGACAGCGGATCGGTGGCCTTTCGCGGTTCTAATTCCTGGGTCGCTTCGGATCCAACGGAAATTTCGGCGGCCTATAATTTCAACTTGATCGGCAACTATTACCTCAACGTGCATGGGCGCAGCGGTTACGATGCCCAGGGCGCGCAGGCCCGCGCCAATGTGCATATGTGGGGCGGCACGGACAATGCTTACTGGTCGACGGCTGACCAGGCATTTTTCTTTTATTCGGGCGCGTTATTTGCCGAACTGGCCACGCTGGACGTATGCGGCCACGAGTTTACGCATGCCGTCACGGAGCATACGGCGGGGCTGATCTACCAAGGCGAATCAGGGGCATTGGATGAGTCCTTCTCCGATATATTCGGCACGTTTGTGGAATTTGCCAGCCAGGATGACGGGCGCGCCAGTTATCCCGGGCGCACGCCAGGCAAGGCCGACTGGTTGATCGGCGAAGATTGCACTTATCCGAATACGGTGGCTTTGCGCGACATGCGTAATCCCGGGCGGTTTGCCGATCCGAGCAAATATCACGGGATGAATTGGTTTTATGGCGGCGACGATAATGGCGGTGTGCATTATAATTGCGGCGTGCAGAATCACATGGCCTACTTGCTCGTGGAGGGCGGCAGCGGCAACAACGATGGCATCGATTACAGCGTCACGGGCATCGGCATCGAGAATGTGCGCCAACTGGCTTATCGGGCATTGACCGTCTATTGCGGGCCGAATACCGATTACCGGGCCGCACGGACTGCCTGGCTTTCCGCTGCTCAGGATCTTAATCTTGCCTGGACGACAAGCGTGATGGCGGCCTGGTCGGCGGTGGGGGTGGGGAGCGCGATGCCGACGGCGGCCTCGAATCTGCGCGTGCTGGGATTGAACAACGATTACGACGGAGATAATTGCGGCGATTTTGCGTTATATGACATCCTCAATGGCAACTGGTATATCTGGTCATCCCTGTCGCAGGACTGGCTGGCCAATGGCGCGAATTTCGGGTCCGGCGCCTGCCGGCCGGTGCCGGGCGATTATAACGGCGGCGGCAAGTCGGATGCCCTGGTTTATGATCCGCAAGCCGCCACCTGGCATGTTTTTTATCTGGAAGCAAATACGGTTGCCGGTATGACCGGCTTCGGGGGAGGATCGTTTATTCCGGTGCCCGGCGATTACAATGGCGATGGATTTACGGATTGTGCGCTCTATGATCCGGATACTGCGGCCTGGTACATTCTATCGACGCGTGACTGCACCTGGCTGTTGTGCGGAGATAATTTCGGCGCCCCGGGCTTTTTCCCCGTGCCGGGCGATTACGATGGCGACGGTAGTTCGGACTTGGCCCTGTACTCGGAGACCACGGGCGATTGGTTGATCCTGTATGCCAAGAATGGCCGGATCGATCGCGGTAATTTCGGCGGCCCGAACATGGTGCCCGTGCCGGGCGATTACGATGGCGATGGCGCATCGGATCTCGCGCTCTATAATCGCGTGAATGCGGCCTGGAACATCTATTCGCTCGCGGGGGCGTGGTTGATGAATGGCTACTCCTGGGGCGGCGCGGACTGCATCCCTGTTTCCGGCGATTTCGACGGCGATGGCATTTCCGACCTGGCGGTGTATGATCGCACGCTTGCGGAGTGGTATATCCATTATCATGGCGGCGCTACCCAGCACCTGGAGAATTTCGGCGGGAGATACCTGACGCCGATAGTATACTGGCGGCTTTGCGAGGATATGTAACAAGGAACGACAAGCATGACCATAAGCGAATCCATAGAAGTATTTCGAACGCAGTGGGGTAAAAAACTCTTCATCTTGGGGCACTATTACCAGCAGGATGAAGTCCTCCGGCACGTTGATGTTACCGGCGATTCGCTGGAATTGGCGCGGCGCGCGGCTGCCGAAAAGGACGCTGAGCGTATAGTTTTCTGCGGCGTGCATTTCATGGCGGAATCGGCGGATATCCTGAGTGGCCCGAACCAGACGGTTTATATGCCCGATATTCATGCCGGCTGCCCGATGGCCGCAATGGCGCCTCTGCGCGAGTTGCTGAGGGCCTGGTCGGAGATTAATGCTCTGGCAGTCGAACCGGGAAATTCCGCGTCGGCCGGATGGGTCCCGATTGTCTATGTCAACAGTTCTGCCGCTATCAAGGCTTTTTGCGGCGAACATGGCGGCAGCACCTGCACTTCGAGCAATGCGGTCAAGGTGTTTAAGTGGGCGCTGGGCCAGGGCAAGCGCATTCTCTTCATTCCCGATGAACATCTTGGGACGAACACGGCGCACGACCTGGGCCTGCCGGACGAGGCCGTTGCGGTTTATGATCCCGGCAAAGAATTGGGCGGGTTGGGTGCGGATCGCATTGCCCGCGCGCGGGTTCTGGTCTGGAAGGGCTATTGCCACGTGCATACCTTTACGGCGGACGATATCACGGCGTCCCGCCAAAAATATCCAGGCGCAAAAATCATCGTGCATCCGGAAACGCCTGCGGCCGCCACCCGCCTGGCGGATGCGCATGGTTCCACGGCCCAGATCATCAAGTATGTCGCGGAGGCGCCGGCGGGTTCGACCGTGGTCATTGGCACGGAGTTTCACCTGGTGGACCGCCTGGCGCGCCAGTATCAAGGACGCCTGACGGTCGTGCCGCTTCGCCAATCGGTTTGCCGGAATATGATTCTGACGACCGAAGCCAAGCTTCTGGCGCTCTTGGAACAGTGGCCGCAGGATCAGATCGTGCGCGTGCCGGGAGCCCTGCGTGCGAACGCTCGCAAGGCCCTGGCCAGGATGCTGGAAATAAAATGAGCGCAACCATTAACTGGTTTGCTGCGGATATCGCGTTTATGCCGGAGGCTGAAGCTCGTACACGCGAATATCGTCGATCTCGAAATCGCGCGGATAGGGCAGGTCGGGATCGGTCGGTCCGATCCATTCGGGCAATGCGCTTTGATAAAGGCCGAGCAGAACAAATATCTTTTCCTGCGGTGTCTCGCCGATGTAGGTGTGGAGCTTCTGTCCGCCTAAGTACCAGTCCAATTGGCCCTCTTGCCGTTCCAACGCCCAGACGTGGAACTCCTTGGAGGGTCGAAAGCCATTTTGAAGTCATACGCCCTGTTTTGGTGAAATGGATACGATGACATCCGTATGTTCGGCCGCTTATAAGCATATCCCTTTGCCCCGTTGCCGCTGCATTTTTCTTCATTGTGTAATCTTCTGCCCATGATTATATTGCGACCAATGATGTTTTCCGTGTCATCAAAGAAAATGGCATGGGGCGCGGCGGATATCGCGGCTCAATGCGGATTCGACACGGCCAATTACATGGCAAAATTTGTCCGGCAGAATACTGGTAAAAATCCAACCCAGTTGCGATCAAGCTGAACGATATGTCCTCGATCTTCTCCATAAAGGCGCCGTATGCGCCGACGGGCGATCAGCCGCAGGCTCTCGATGCCCTGGTGCGCGGCCTGGAAGCCGGCCAGCGTTTTCAGACCCTGGAAGGGGTGACGGGTTCGGGCAAGACATTTACGATTGCCAACGTGATTGCCCGCTGGGGCAAGCCGGCTCTGATCGTTTCGCATAACAAGACTCTGGCGGCCCAGCTCTTTCAGGAACTGAAGACTTATTTTCCTGAAAACGCCGTGGAGTATTTCGTCAGTTATTACGATTACTACCAGCCGGAGGCCTACATCCCGCAGACCGACACCTATATCGAGAAGGATTCGGCCATCAATGAGGATATCGAGCGCATGCGGCTCTCGGCCACCAATTCGCTGATGAACCGGAGCGATGTGATCATCGTGGCTTCCGTCTCGTGCATTTACGGCCTGGGTTCGCCCGAGGATTACCGGGAAATGCTGATAACCGTCAAGCGCGGCGAACGCCTGGACCGTGACGCCCTCATGCGCCAGCTTGTGGATATCCAGTACACCCGCAACGACTACGAGCCGCAGCCCGGTACTTTCCGCGTGCGCGGCGACACGCTGGACGTGTTCCCGTCCTATTCCACCGCCGGCGTGCGCGTGCAGTTCTTCGGGGACGAGGTGGAAAATCTGGAACGCATCGATTCGCTGACCGGCGCCGTGCAGGGGGGCATGCCAGCCCTGACGATTTCGCCGGCCAAGCATTTCGTGATGGCGGCCAGCCGCATCGAAGCCGCCCTGCCGCGCATTCGCGCGGAAGTGGAGGAGCGCGTGGCCTGGTTCGAAGCCAACCAGAAGCTGCTGGAGGCCCAGCGCCTGCAACAGCGCACGATGTATGACCTGGAAATGCTGCGCGAAATGGGCTACTGCTCGGGAATCGAAAACTATTCCCGGCACTTGAGCGGCCGGAAAGCCGGCGAGCCGCCGGCTACGCTGCTCGATTATTTTACCGGCGAGTTTCTCACCATCCTGGATGAGTCCCACGTCACCCTGCCGCAACTGCGCGGGATGTATAACGGCGACCAGGCGCGCAAGAACGTGCTCATCGAGCATGGATTCCGCCTGCCTTCGGCGCGCGATAACCGGCCGCTGGCGTTCGACGAGTTTCTTGCCCGAACCGGCCAAATCATTTGCATGTCGGCCACGCCCGGCCCTTATGAGCGCGAGGTGTCGCCTGCGCCGGTGCCGCAAATTATCCGGCCCACGGGGCTCTTGGACCCGGTTGTCAGCGTGCGCCCTTTGCAGGGCCAGATTGACGACTTGATCGAGGAAGTGCGTAAGCGGGCCGAACGCCATGAGCGGGTGCTGGTGACAACCCTGACCAAGAAAACGGCCGAGGACTTGAGCGATTATCTGACCGAGGCCGGTCTGCGGGTAACCTATCTGCATTCGGATATCGACGCCATCGAACGGGTGGAGGTGCTCCGCGGCCTGCGCCAGGGCGAGGTGGACTGCCTGGTGGGCATTAATCTGTTGCGCGAAGGACTGGACTTGCCGGAAGTATCGCTGGTGGCCATCCTGGATGCGGATAAGGAAGGCTTCTTGCGTTCGGAAACGGCGCTGATTCAAACGGCCGGCCGCGCGGCGCGTCATGTGGACGGTTGCGTGATCATGTATGCGGATCAGGTGACCGATTCAATGCGCGGCGCCCTGGCGGTAATGGAGGATCGCCGCCGTTTGCAGGCGGCCTACAATCAAGAGCACCAGATCACGCCGCGAGGCATCGAAAAAGGAATTCAGAGCGGCCTGGTGTTCCGCAAGGAAGGCGAAGCCATCGAGCGTCGGGTTGTGCAGGCAGCGGACGAGGAATTCGATCTGCACGAGGCCATCCAGGATATTGAGAAAGAAATGCTGGAAGCCGCCGAAGCTTTGGAATTCGAGCGCGCGGCCATATTGCGCGACCAGCTATTTGAGCTAAAAAACGCGCTGAAACCCGGGGCTGGCCGCGCGTCGGGCAAGCGCACTCAACATAAGGCCCGAAAAAAATAGTCAGCCTTGAAAACCGACAAGAGGCGTTCGCACGTCAGATTTCCGAAAATCTTGTGGCCGCCGGTGCCGGGAAAGGTCGGCTGAACCAGTGGGCGTGCCTTTGCCGGCATCAAGATGCTAGTTGACTGCCGGACAAGGGGCGCGCCGCATTTCGTTTTTTTCCCAGGGGAAGACAACCCACACGTCGGGTGCGACCGTATGGGCATGAAAGTCGGGCGCGTGCATTGCCTTTTGCTTGTAAAACAGGGTGGCGGTGCGCAGTGTCTGCGGATGGCGGCGTTGAAGGTGGAGGGCTACTTTTTGGAGCGTCTGGCCCGAATCGTGGATGTCGTCCACCAGGAGAACCTGCTTGCGGCCAATGGGATAGCGGAAGGATTCGATCCGGATGCGGTTCAGCTTGCGGGTGCCCGCATAGGCCCTGGCGCGAATAGGATAGATTTCAATGGAGCCGAAGAAGTCGGAAAACAGGCGCGCGGGGACCATGCCGCCCTTGAGAATGGCGACAATGCAGTCCGGTTGAAACCGCGCGGCGCGAATTGCTTGGCCTACGGTTTTCACGCACTTGTCGATTTCAGGCCACGAAACGTTGCGGTATTTCATAATGAGTTTGTCCTTAAAGCCGGGGCAATGTATTCGCAAACTCCCCTCCTGCCTGTTGCCCGGCTTATGGGCTGAGATGTTTCCTATAAATTGGCGCCCATGCTGATGACGGTTACCCTGGCGCGCGGCGTTACCGGTAGCGATGGTTGGCATGCGAAGCCAATGACGTTTTGTCCTGCCCGAAGCGTGGGAACCGTGCCTTGCGGCGCCACCCGGGCGAGGGGGGCGCCGTCCCGTCCGTAGACGATGGCTGGGGCGCTCCCGTCGAATTCCAGGTATTGTCCGCTTTCGAGTTCCACTGGGAAAACGATCTCGTCGTTGCCGATGCGCACCGTCGGGTGGCGCAATGCGATGCTGACCAGCGGCAGTATCTTGACCGGCTTGAACAGGCAGTTGACTTCCCGGCCGGCGGGAAGATGATGATACCAGAGACGGACGGACGCGATCCGCGAAAAATCCGCCGACTCCCGGTAGACCGGGTATCCATAGCCGCCTCGAAACGCAAACTCTTCATCGCTAACGACCCAGGCTGGATCTTCGGACTCTTTCGGCCAGAAGTAGTTGCGGACTCGTTCCGCTTCGGGCTCGATCAACTCGAAGTAGCGCCAGCCTTTGAAGTCCACGGTTACGTAATGGTCGGCGATGGCGTTCGATACGGACTTTGGGCTGCGCAGCCGGATATTTATGGTCTGGCCATTGCCGTCGCCCGACACCCACAGTCCCATGCCAACTGTCTGGCGCATGCCCTCCAATTGCGCCTGGCCCTGCACCGCGACGCGTGCGCTTTCCTCCAGCATGTTAAGCGGCGGATCGAATAGCCGGCGCAGACAGCACCAGGCCTTTTCCACGGCCGCGCTCTCGTTGCGGGCGCGGAACGAAAGCAGGGCCGGTTTGTCGGATGGATGTGCGCATTGCGCGGTGACGCCCCGTGCGCTGCGGATTTCCCTGGTATCGAATCCGGTCAGGACGGAGTTGATGCTGTCGTACGGTTGCGCCGACAATAAAGCCTCGATGCGCAAGCGCAGCGGCTGCGAAACATACTGGTTGACGACCGTCCAGCGCCGGTCGCCGCCATCAAGGTCCGCGATCTTGTGCTTGGCATAGTTGACCGGGCGGAACGCCCAATGACCATCGCCGGATTCGACCAGCGTGAAGTCGCAACCCGGTTCGCGCAACCTGGTCTTGATCGTCTCGGGCACCGCATGAGAGTGCCGCAACCGTTCGTAGCGCTTGAAGATATCCCCCAGGCGTTTTGCGCCGGGTTTGTGCGCATAGCTGTCGGGGTCGACCCCCATCAAGGCCAGGGTGCTGTCCGTGGCGAGCGACTTGGCGCACAGGTATTCGATGTCGTCCGCGTAGGTGGGTTCCGTGTTCGGTCCCGACCAGAAGAGCAGGGCCCACCAGCCCAGCACGCTGGGCAGAAAGATGCGTTGGTTATCCCGGTTGGCTGCGACGTGGTTGTCGATGAATTGCTTGTGCGCGCGCGTAGGATGGTCCCATGCGCCCATGCGCGAGCGAACGTACCAAAGGTGATGATGAAAAGTGCTCATCTCCATCAAGGCGGGCTTACGCAGGCGCTTGTTGAGTTCGAACACGAATTTTGAGCCGTAATGCCAGCCCAGTTTGGCGCCTCCCAGGATGTCTTCGCCATCCAGAGCGTCGAGATAGATCATGTCGAAGCCGCAGTAGTTGAACACTTCCGCCGTGCGCGCCGCGACTTCGGTCAGCAGCGCCGAGTCGCCCTCGGGAGTGAACAGGCCGAAGCATTCCTTGATGTGATGCGCCTTGGTTCCGGCGGCGTGTGGCCTTGCCTGCGTCCCGCACGCGCCGCGCGTGCACTGGGTGAAGGCCCAGGGCGGGTCCTTCTTGATGGCGGCATAGGTTATCAATTCGTCGTCGATCTGGAGGGTAACACTGTTGCGCGTGCCGAAACCGGTTACGGTGGACATCGCCGCGGTCGATTCCAGCACCGGCACGGCGGCGGCATCCGCCGTCAGCGGCGCGGCCAGCGTGAAGGTCGCGTCTTTACCCAATTCGGGGTGCGGCTTGGGCGTGACCCATTTGCTGCGTTTGTCCATGAAAAATGCATACGTGTGCAGTCCGGAGATCATGCCGGCTTCGTGCAGGCGGTCATTGACCGCCTTGAGACTATCCAGGCCGCGCGGGTACATTTCCGGGTCCGGTTCCAAGTCGCCAAAATGGAAGGATTTTCCGCCGTGGAAATCGAGCTGGGTGAAGCCCAGGGTGCGCATCAGGCCGATCCAATCGCCCACGGTCGCTTCGGTTACTCCGCCGAAATTGAAGAGGTACGATCCCCGGTTGATGGGAGCGTCCTCGGCCCATGGTCCGCCCAGCATGGACTTCGGCAGGTCTTTTTCCGCGCGCATCACCGCCTGGATGACGGCGCGCAGCTCCGGGGTTGCACAGCCGATCAGGGCAACCCTGGCCCCGACAAGCCCGAATCGCCGGCTGCAGGTTGCATGCAATGCGTGGCTCAGGCCGGGCAGCCCGGGCACATTGGTTGCCAGGTTCAGGGCCAGTGCGCAGGCGGCGAAAGGTTCGTCCAATGATCCCTTTAACGTCAGGGGTGCCTCCATAAAAACCAGTTCTTCGACCGCGTCGCCCCGGACCTCGGCCACCTCGATCACGAAATAGAGGCCCGCGCTGCGCACACGGAGCACAACCTGCGCTGCGGCGGGCGCGAAAGCCAACGCCAATCCTTCGTCTGTCAGGCGGGCCGAGCTGGCCGGAATGGTTCGGTCACCCTGTCGGATGGCGGCAAATGCGGCGCGTGGCGAGGTCGCGGCATAATTCCGATTATTCCGGCAATCGGCAAAAAGCTGCAAGGTCGCGTCCTCGCCGATCCCGAGTTTAAGCGTATTATTTGTGAATATCAGTGTCGGCATGCCGCGGGTCTCCTTTCGAACAAGCAAACGAAGGCGATAAGAATGCTTTACAGGCGACATCGCATGTGTAACAAATTGCCGTCCACAAGGCCAATGTATTATGGAGGAATGCGAATGATTCTCGTGGTCAATATGCGGAACAGGAAACTTTATGAACAGCAGGACGGAGGTCACGGAATTAAATGCCGGGTGGAGCAGCTGTCCGGCCAGCCGGCGCTGATCATGCACTATGCCGAAGTCGGTCCGGCCACGGTGCGGGCCGTCAAGCCCCAGGCCGTTGTTATCACCGGTTCCCCCGATCCCTGGCCAACGGTGCGGTTATCGGATTTGTACGGTCTTAACGACCTGCTGCACACGGCGGAAATACCGATTCTGGGCATCTGCCAGGGGCACCAGCTGATCGGTCATTGCTTTAACCGGGATTTGCGCAAGATCCGCCGGTTGCCGGATGAGCCGATGCGCAAATGCCGCCCCGGCGAGCCGGATACGGGCGCCCTTGCGGGCCATCCGGGCTATTATTATGCGAATGCCTTTGCGGAAGTGAAAATTCTGCGCGCGGATCCGATTTTTGCGGGGTTGACCCGCCATATCCGCGTTCGCGAAAACCACCGCTGCGAGATCAAAAAACTGCCGCGCGGATTCAGCCACCTGGCAACGAGCTCCGAATGCGCCTATGAAATGATCCGGCATGGGGAGCAGCCGCTGTATGGCATGCAATTCCACGCCGAATGCTGGGCAAAGCCCTATATGGCCGGCCGGACGATCCTGCTCAATTTCTTCCGTTTGGCCGGGGTCTTGAAAGCGTGAAGCATGCGGTGTGACGGATATTACTGCGGGCTTTTGGCGAAGAACCTGTTTGGCCAATTCCTAAACCCTGAACACCGAACACTTGACTTGTGACCTACGGTTTGAGGTCCGTTGTCCGGAACAGATCGCGAATGGTTTCTGCGCGGCGTATTTTTTTCAGCGCGCCTGAGGGTGCGATCAGGATCTCCGCGCTGCGCAGGCGGTTGTTGTAATTGTGTCCCATGGCGTAGGCATGCGCGCCGGCGTTGTGGATGGCAATCAGATCCCCGACAGCGATGACCGGCAGGCTGCGGTCCTTGGCAAACTGGTCGTTGTTCTCGCAGAGACGCCCAACCACGTTGACCTTTTCCTTCCGCCCGTGCAGCGACTTGCCGACGACGGTGGCATGATGGTAGGCGTCGTAGATTGCCGGACGAGGCAGGTCGTTCATGCCGGCATCGATGCCGACAAATGTTTTATAGCTGTGCTTGATGACATGGACGCGCCCGATCAGCCAGCCGGCATCGGCCATGATCCAGCGCCCGGGTTCGGCCATTAAAACCGGCTCGCGCAGGTTGTAGCGCCGGCATTGACGGTCGAAGGCGCGCCGGATGCCGCGCGCCACCTTGTCGAGATCGAGCCGCTTCACCTCCGGCCGATAGGGCACACCGAAGCCGCCGCCGACGTTGATGCATTCGAAGTCAATGCCGACAGCGGCTTTCACCGTGCCGGCGATTTCAAGCAGCTTGGCGGCGACCTCCTCGAAATAGCGTTCGTTAAGCACGTTGCTGCCAGTCATAACGTGCATGCCGAAGCGCCGCACGCCCATCGCCTTGGCCTGGCTGTAGGCCGATACGACGTCGCGCAGGTGGACGCCATACTTGGCGTCCGGCCCGGCGAAATAAAGGCTTTTCATTCCGCCCTGGCTGATGCCGGGATTGATGCGAAAGGAAAGGAACTCCGGCACGCCGATTTTGCGCAGCGTCGGTAACATGCTGATGTCGTCCAGGTTGAGTTTAAAGACTCCCTGGCGCAGCACAAAACGGAATTCTTCCTCCGTGGTGTAGTTGCCGGTGTACATGCCCGTGCCGCCCAGCCGTCGCGTAATCCAGGCTTCCGCCTCGCTGGAAGCGTCCGCGCCGAAGCCTTCCGAAAAAATGATGCGCAGAACTTCCGGATTGGTATTGGCCTTGACGGCATTGAGCGGCGCAAAATCGGGGAAGTAGCGCCGGAATGTGTCCCTGAATTCCCGGCAGTTGGCGCGGATGCGGCTTTCCTCGTAAATGAAAAAGGGCGTGGGAAAGCTGTGCGCCGCACGCTGAATCGCGCGCGTCGGGAGATAAACGACGTTGGGATTGATCCTGGCGGACATACTCGGTTTGCGATTTAAATTTTCGTTTGGCGTTTAAGCAACGGGCCGTGGCTTTGGTCCCGGATTGAACCGGGAAAAACGGCAATTGAAAATTGCCGACCCGAAATTATGTTATTCCGCCTTGGCTTCTTCGACTGCGGGGGCGCCGAACATTTCCTCGCAGGTATCGGCAATCATATCCAGGGCTTCATCCACCTCGGCCGGTTTGACGGTCAACGGCGGAAGAAAACGGATTATCTGTTTGCCCGTGGCGAGCGCGATCAGCCCCATTTCCAATAACTTGTCTTCCATTGGCTTGGCGGGCGCCGTCAGCACGAGCCCGATCATCAGGCCAAGCCCGCGTACTTCGGCAAGATGTTGGGGATATTTCTCGACCAGCGCCTGGAGGCCCTTCTTGAACTTGGCGCCCAAGTCGGCGGCATGCTGCAGCAGATTTTCCTTCTCGATGACCTGCAAGGTGGCCAGGGCCGCGGCGCAGGCCAGGGGGGTGCCGCCAAAGGTGGTGGCATGGGTTCCCGGCTGGAATACGTCGGCCAATTTGGCGTTGGTCACAATCGCGCCGATGGGGAAACCGCTGCCCAGCGCCTTGGCCAGCGAAAATGCGTCCGGGACCACATCGAAATGCTGGAACGCGAACCACTTGCCGGTCCGGCCCATGCCGCATTGGACTTCGTCGCAGAGGAGCAGAATATCTTTCTCGTCGCAGAGCGCCCGCAGGCCCTGCATAAATTCGGCCGTCGCCGGAATTACGCCGCCTTCGCCCTGGACCGCCTCCACGAGAATGGCGGCCGTGCGTTCGGTGACCGCTTCTTTGACCGAGGCCAGATCGTTGAATTTGGCGTGGACAAAACCGGAGGGCAGGGGGTCGAATCCCTTCTGCACCTTGTCCTGGCCGGTGGCGGTCAGGGTCGCCAGTGTCCGGCCATGGAACGAGTTCTTCATCGTGACGATCTCGAAGCGATTCCTGGCATGTCCCCAAAGCCGGGCCAGCTTGATCAGCGCCTCGTTGGCTTCGGCCCCGGAGTTGCAAAAAAAGCATTTGCCGCCCAGCGCGAGGCCGGCGAGAGTCTGGGCCAGGCGCCCCTGATTTTCCGTGTAATACAGGTTGGAAACGTGCGTCAGCAGCCCCGCCTGCTGGCGGACGGCTTCGACGACCGTCGGATGACTGTGCCCCACGTTCAAAACGGAAATGCCGGCCAGGAAATCGAGATAGACTTTGCCTTCGACGTCCCAGAGCTTGGTGCCTTTGCCCTTGACAAACACAACTGGCCGGCGGGCATAAGAGGGGACGACATGCTCGTCGAACTGCTGAATGATTTCCGTCGTTTTACTCATTTTGAATGATCTCCGTTCCGATTCCTTGGTCTGTGAATATTTCCAACAACAACGAATGCGGCATGCGCCCGTCCACAATATGCACTTTGCGAACGCCGGCTACCAGGGCGTCGAGCGCGCCCCTGATTTTCGGCAACATGCCGCCGGCAATTACGCCATCCTTGATCAATTTTTCCACTTCGCTGTGTTTCAACGTGGAAATAATCGAGTCCGCGTTCTGCGGATCACGCAGGAGCCCCGGAACGTCCGAAAGGAAAACGAGCTTGCGGGCGCGCACAGCCCGGGCGATAGCTGCCGCGGATTCGTCCGCGTTAATGTTGTAGACGGCGCCGTCGGCGCCCCGGGCCAGTGGCGTGATGACAGGGATCATGTCCGCTTCCAGGCAGGCCTTGATTGGCGCAGGATCCACGTCCGTGATTTTACCCACGAATCCGATATCCCTCGGCTGCCCCGTGGCTTTGTCATGCGAAAATGTTTTTTCGGCGCGCATAATGCTGGGGCCCTGGATGCCTGTGGCGCGCGCGCCGCGCGCAATCAGCGTCTCCACGATCTCGACGTTCACCTCGTGGTTAAGCACTTCTTCTACCAGGTGCACCGTGGCGGCATCTGTCACCCGCATGCCGTTGACGAATACCGGCTGCAGACCTTTTTCGGTCATGCGCCGCGAAATGGCCTTGCCGCCGCCATGCACGATGATTGGCCGCAGCCCGACGCATTCGAGGAACGCCGTATCGGTCAGAATCCCGTCGTGGCTGGCCTTGTCCTCCATGGCGCTGCCGCCGAACTTGATGACCACCGTTTCCCCCCGGAAAGACTGGATGTACGGCATGGCCTCAATCAGGACGCTGGCTTTTTCGATGATCTTTTGCATGGTAAAATGCTTCGATGCTGCGCTAGGTCATATATGATGCGTTGATATGCACATAGGCGTCGCTGCAATCGCAGGTTGTCATGGTGTATGTTGAACGTCCAAGGTTTAAATCGATTTCAATGCCGAATTCCGGCTTGACGATGATGGCATGCAGGATTTCCGGCGCCAGGCCGGCGGGCTTGCCCCCACGCACGGCAACCTGGCCGTCGTAGGCAATGGCAATCCGGTCCGGGTCGACCGGTACGCCGGAATAGCCCACGGCGCAAATTACGCGGCCCCAGTTGGGGTCGGCGCCGAACCAGGATGTTTTCACCAGGAGCGAGTTGGCCACGGAGCGGGCGACTTTCTCCGCTGCTCGTTTGCCCGGCGCGTTCCGCACCGTAATGGTGACCAGCTTGGTGGCGCCTTCGCCGTCCTTGACAATCTGGCGCGCGAGCTCGCCGGTCAGGGCGTTGACGGCGCCGCAAAATGCCGGCCAGCGCGGGTGCCGCTGATCGAGTGGCGCGTTACAGGCTGCGCCGTTGGCCATGAAAAGTGCGGTGTCATTGGTGCTTCGATCGCCATCCACCGAAATCCGGTTGAAACTGCGGTCGACTGCGGCCGTCAGGCACGCTTGTAAGGCTTGAGCTTCCACGGCGGCGTCCGTGGTTAAGAATACCAGCAAAGTTGCCATGTTCGGGTGAATCATGCCGGAGCCCTTGGCCATGCCGCCGAGGGTGACAACTTGTCCGTCGATTTCCACTTGGGCGGCAACTTCCTTTGGCTTGGTATCGGTCGTCATGATGGCCGCGGCCGCATCGGCGCCGCCGCTGGGCGCAAGATTTTTGACGGCCAGCCGGATGCCGGCCTCGATTTTGTCCATTGGCAAAGGACGCCCGATTGTGCCTGTGGAACATACAAAGACCATGGGATCTTCCACGTGCAGAAGTTCGGCCGTTAACTGCGTCATGCGGCGCGCATCGCGCATGCCGTCGGCTCCGGTGCAGGCGTTGGCATTGCCGCTGTTAACGATGATGGCGCGGGCTTGACGGGTGGCCAGCTTTTCGCGATCTAACAGGACGGGAGCGGCTTGAACTCGGTTTGTGGTGAATACCCCGGCCATGGCGGCGGTGGTATCCGAGAGAATCAGAGCCATATCGCGTTTGTCGGTTTTAATTCCGGCGGAAATGCCGGCGGCCTGAAATCCGCGCGGGGTGGTAATTCCGCCGGGGACAATAGTGAATCCCTTGCTCATGGCTATCCTGTCACAAAATTGCCCGCCGGCTTGTCCGCACAGGCCAGACACTTCCAGGCGGGCAATATTCCGATCCAATCGAAAAAATGCAAAGCAGTGTCGCTTAGCGCTTCGAGAACTGGAAGCGCTTGCGGGCGCCGGGCTGACCGGATTTTTTACGTTCCTTCATGCGGGCATCCCGGGTAAGAAAGCCGCTGTTCTTCAGAACTTCGCGCAGGGAGGTGTCGAACCGGATCAGCGCCCGGGCGATCGCATGACGCAAGGCGCCGGCCTGGCCCATTGTGCCGCCGCCGGTGAGCTTGGCAAAGACATCGAACTTGACGTCCGTATTGGTCAATTTCAGCGGCTGGAGCACGAAGTTGCGGGCGGACATGGAACAGAAATAATCGTCGAAAGTCCTGCCGTTCGCGATCAGCTTGCCGGTTCCTTCGATCAGTTGCACGGAAGCGACGGCATTTTTCCGCCGGCCGGTGGCTTTGATAGCAGCCTTGGTTGTAACCACGTTTTTTCTCCTTATTAAGCAAGGGGCTGGGGGTTTTGGCTGGCGTGGGGATGTTTGTCATCCGCATAGATTTTCAGCCGTTGAAACGCCTCGCGCATGAGCCGGTTCTTGGGCAACATACGCTTGACGGCGTCATAGATCATGCGTTCCGGGTTGGTCGCGCGCATCGCGGAAGCTTTGATTTCCTTGAGGCCGCCCCGATATCCCGAATAGTCGGTGTAAATTTTTTGATCGTCCTTTTTGCCGGTCAGCTTGATGTTGCGGGCGTTGATTACGACGACAAAATCGCCGGTGTCCACATGGGGTGTGTAGGTCGGTTTATGCTTGCCGCGCAGGCGGTCGGCAATTTTCACCGAGAACCGGCCGAGGGGCTGCTCGGAGGCATCCATCAAAAGCCAATTGTGTTGGACGTCTTGCGCCCGTGGTATCGTTGTTTTCATAGCATTAACCTTCCTGTTCCTGTAAATGAAAAAGAGATGAAACCATACGTCAGGCTTATTGGACTGTCAAACAAAAAAAGTTATTATTTTGCGATCTTTCCCCGGTGTGTTTTCGAGTGTGACAAGGCCGTGGATATGCCCTATACTTAATTAGACATGGGAAATTCGCGGTTTAATGGTAAAAGATGACTGAAAAGCGGCGCCTTTCTTGAAATCGGCGGTTTAAGTCGGGTTCTGCGCGCGGCGCGCAGTTGCTGACAGTCTCCGTCAGCCGGCGGCACTGGATCAGATTGAGGCGCGGGCGGATCAGCCTCCGACGGACAATCGTTGATCGCCGCGCCGGTAACGACTTGGATTTTTTATTTGGCGCCCAACTTAGCCATCTTTGCATAAAGAAATGAAGGGTAATTGCCATGGTGCGGGCTTTGCTTGTGATGATGGTGGCAACAATGATTCCTTTTGCGAACAGGGCTGGGGATGATGCCGGTTTCGAGACCGGGGCTGACGTCTGGACGGCCCGGCGGCAAGCCATGGTTGAACAATTGAAGGCCTACCATGTGACCAACACGTGTGTGCTTGCCGCCATGGCCAAGATCCGCCGGCATGTTTTTATTCCCGCTCCCTGCCGTGACGTGAACTCGGCCTATGCTGATGCCGCTTGTCCAATTGGGTACGGCCAAACTATCTCCCAGCCATATATTGTGGCCTATATGACCGAAAAACTGGCCCTTAAGCCCGGGGAAAAAGTCCTGGAAATCGGCACGGGTTCGGGCTACCAGGCGGCCGTGCTCGCCGAGTGCGGGGTGGATGTCTATTCCATCGAGATTGTTTCAGAGTTGGCGAGGCATGCCCGCGCGGTACTCGATGCCGAAGGATATCAGCATGTTCACCTCCTGACCGGAGATGGTTACAAAGGCTGGCCGCAATACAGTCCCTTCGATGCCATTATTGTGACCTGCGCGCCGACCAAGGTGCCCGCGGCCCTGGTGAATCAGCTAAAGGAAGGGGGCCGTCTGATTGTCCCGGTCGGTTGCGGTTCGCAGCGCCTGGTCATTCTGCGCAAACAGGGCGGCAGGATCGAGCAGGAAGAAGATCTGCCCGTCCGCTTCGTTCCCATGGTGCGGGAATGAGCCGAAATGGTCTGTTTCCGCAACCCGATTATGGTTCCATTCCGGGCGGTGTGCGCGCATTCGGTTTACTGCTCGGCTGAGACCATCGTTGGCCTTTATGCGGCAGCACCGGAAGGATGAGAGGCTAAATTCTGTTCCCGGTTTCCATGACCGAGAATACGAATCCTTTCAAATATTCCGTTTCCGGCACTGCCGGCAACACGGGGTGGTCCGGACTGGCATCCAGGGCTGCCTCCCGTCGCAGCAGTGTGCCCGTATCGGCGGCGGCTTCCATGATAATCTGCTGAAATGCGTCCCGCGCTATATGATGGGAGCAGCAAAAGGTGATCAGTCTGCCGCCGGGCTGGAGCAGTTTCAATGCGCGCACATGGATTTCCTTGTAACCGCGCAATGCCTCCGGCACTGCCTGGCGCGAGCGGGTGAATGAGGGCGGGTCCAGCACGATCAGATCGAACGATTCCTTGCGAGCCTGCGCCGCGCGCAGGAAATCGAAGGCGTTTTCGCAACGGAGCTCCAAGTCGCCGGAGATGCCCGCTTGTGCCGCCGCTAAGCGCGCATAATCGATGCTGGCTTCGCTGCTGTCAACTGCCACGGTTTTGCCGGCGCCGGCCAGCAATGCATGCCTGGCAAAGCCTGCCAGGTGACAGAAGGCGTCCAGCACTCGCATGCCGGGCTTGACATATCTGGCCGTTTGTTCCTGGTTGATTTGCTGGTCAAGATAAAACCCGGTTTTATGGGCATCGAACAGGTTGCATACGAACTCGATCCGGCCGATCCTTGTTCGTGCGATCCCGTCGCTCTGGCCGCGCAGGATTCCCTTCTGCGGTTCCAATCCTTCCCGCCGGCGCGTGGATGCTTCGTTGTTTTCCAGGATTGCTCGCGGATGCAGGCGTTCGTCGAGCAATTTTACCCACATGTCCTTGCGCTGATCCATCCCCAGCGTCGTAGTCTGCAGAACCAGTTGGTCGCCATATTGATCGACGATCAGTCCCGGCAGAAGGTCGGCCTCGCTGGCCACCAGCCGTCGAGTTGGCCGGTCGGGCAGACGTTCATCCCGGTAGGCGATGGCCTGGTTCAGGCGCGCGCGCCAGAAGCTTTCGTCCAAGTCCACGGGGCGCCTTGCCAGTATCCGCACGGTGATTTGTGATTGGCTGTTGTAGTATCCGCGGGCCACGAATCGCTGGCGCTGGTCCAGCACATCCACGATGGCGCCATCGACGGGTTGGCCCGTGTGCACGGCAATTTCCGTCTGGTAAATCCAAAGGTGCCCTTTCAAGGCGCGGTGCGGAACTCCAGGTTTTAGAATGACTTTGGCCGGTGGTTGCATTTTGGAAAATATGGTCCTTTTTTCGATTGCGCCTTTGGCGCTAAAAACGGTAGCATGCCTGCATTCGATTGCTTTTTCAACCTGGGATTTTTTATGAATACTATCGTCGATGATCAGCAACTCGTTCAAGCCCTGGATGCCTTCGATCCGCAAGCGCGGCGATTGGCGTTACAGAAACTGGCTGTCCGCCACGCCGCCACTCTGCCGCAACCGGTTGAGCGCGTCAACCTCCATATTCATTCTTTCTTCTCCTACAATACCAAGGGTTATTCCCCCAGCCATATAGTCTGGGATGCCCGCAATCTAGGATTGTTCGCCGCTGGTCTTTGCGATTTTGACGTGCTCGACGGGTTGGAGGAATTCCTGGACGCCGGACAGGTTTTGGGCTTGCGTACCACGGTGAACCTGGAAACGCGGGCCTTTTTCCGCGATTACGCCCAAGTCGACATTAATTCGCCGGGCGAGCCGGGGGTAACTTACATCATGGGCGCCGGATTCGCGCGGCTACCCGCGGAGGGCAGCCGTGCGGCTGCCACGCTCCTGCAGTACCGACGTCAGGCGGGTGAGCGCAACCGGGCGCTGGTGGCGCGCATTAATCAGCGCCTGCCGGAAATCGCCCTGGATTACGATGCCGACGTTCTGCCGCTTTCTCCGGGGGCCTGTCCCACCGAGCGTCATATCGTGCGTGCCTATCGTGAAAAATCAATTGAGGCCTTCAAGCTGCCGGTGGACTTGTTCGCGTTCTGGGCTAAGCTGATGAAGGCGCAACCGGGCGATGTGGAGAAATGGAATCAAAAAGTGCCGGTCATGGAAGATAAAATCCGTTCCGTGCTGGCCAAAAGCGGCGGAATTGGATATGAGCGCCCTACCGCAAAAACATTTCCGCCGGTGGATGAGTTCGTGGCCTGGGTGCGCGATTGCCAGGCCGTGCCCATGGCGGCTTGGCTTGACGGCACCTCCAAGGGCGAAGCGGCTGCCACGGCAATGATGGAGTGCCTGCGCGCCCAGGGAGTCTGTGCGCTTAATATTATTCCCGATCGCAATCACCGGATTGCCGATGCGGCGGCGCGGGCGGTCAAGTTGCAAAAATTGGACGAGATTATGGCCGTGGCCCGGGCTTTGCATTTCCCCGTCAATATCGGCACCGAGATGAACAAGGAAGGCCAGCCGTTTGTTGACGATACCGGCGATGCGGCGCTTCGTCCGTATCACGCGGACTTTATGCGCGGTGCCGCCATCATGGTGGGGCATACCTTGCTTGCGCGTTATGCCGCTTTTTCATATGTCAGCGCCGCTGCGCAGGCCGAATTTGGCGGGAAAGACGCGCAAAAAAACGATTTTTTCGAAGCCGTCGGCAAACTTCCGCCGCTGACAACTGTTCTGGCTGACAAGCTGAAATCGCTGGGCGTTAAGCAGACGTTGACTTGCCTGCGCGATTCGGTCCGCCGTGGTTCATGGGCGATATGATCCGGTCGATCGCCCCCAAACGAAACAGTGCGGCCGGCTTTTCCTTGCTCCGTTGCGCTGTTCGCGGCCTCAGGGATTCAAGCGGATCTACAAAGCTTCGCCGATCAAAGGCAGAATACTGACATATCCCGGGACGGTAATGCCGATGCAATGCAGGAGGCCTTGTTTCTTGACCAGCGTATCTGAAGCGATGGGCACCACTCTCCAAGTGGGCATCAGGCGCGCGTAAATTGCCCGGGCTTCCGATTCGATCATCGGGTCAACCCCCGCGTAAGAAGGCATGAGAATTATGCCGTTGATTATCAAAATATTGCAGTAGGAGCGCCACTCGCCTTTCTCCGTGCGGGGAGGCATCGGAATGCGCTCCACAACCATCGGTCCCATGGAAGTCTCCTGACCGGCCAGGGTGTTGGCGATTTCATCCAAGATCGCTGCGTTTACCGGGTCATAGGCCTTGTCATATTTGCCTACCACGACCAGGTTGCGGTGCAGGAAGGTCAGGCAGAAATCGATATGCCCCGTCGGCTCCCCTTCCAACTTCCGCATGCAAATCCAGGTTCGACAACCAAGGTAAGTCTGGAGCATGTTGCCGATTTGTTGCGGGGTGTAACCGCGGTTTTCCGGTCGCTCGATCACACGTGTGGAGGTGACCATCAGTCCGTCTCCGTTGGAAAGGATGTTGCCACCTTCAAGGATCAGCGGCATGTGTTCCACTTCGAGCTTCAGGACATCTCCGATATAATCCGCAAGTTCATCGTCGCGCGTTCGCGGGTCGTTTTGATCCGTGTTCTTATACTTCGGGTGCACGATCTTCACGCTGCCATTCGCCCAGCGAGCGAACAAAGGACCGAAGTCCCGAATCCACATGGAATCCAGGGGGTGCTTGACGAAGTTGACGGAACTCATGGATATGCCGGCCTTATCCAGAAGATCGCGCCCAAGTTCGGCCTGATCGTCGTCATCCACAAAACCGATGATGGGAATTCGGTTTTGCAGTACGCGGATTATGTCGGTGAATACCTGCTGGTGGTACTTGACCAATTCGTTGGCCCCGAGCAGCAAGGCGCTCTGGGGGTTGAACTCGGCCCGGATACTGTTCTGGACAATTGACGGAGAGCGAACTGACTGATTGGTGCTGGCGTTCGCGACCGCCTTCTCGGCCGATGGAGGCTCTCCTCGACAGGTATGCCACCTGAGACCGCACTCGAAAGCGGCCAGGGCGACGGCAACGAAGGCGACAATCTGGAGAAAACGATACCAAGCGACCGAAATGTTATTCATGGCGCTCTTTCAAATTACCTGCACGGGACAACAAACATCGGTTCAATAACGTGAATCATACCTAATGTAACCTGGATAAGCAAGCTCGCGGCTTATATCTCAATTGTTGGTGTGTCATTATTGCTCGCTTTATTGGTTGATTGTGACAATCCGGCTCTTTATCTTCTGGCTATTGGCTGGGTATGCACTCTGTATGTGGTTATTAGAGAACCGGTTATTGATTCAGGCGCGACTGGATATGTCTTGGCATGTATTGTGCTTAATATAATGATAGTTAGGTGAAAGGAGGTATGTGATGAGTGTTAAAAGGAAAGTTCAAATGATTAAGCGGCATAAAAATACTATGCCGGAGAAGCGGGTTCTTGTTGATAGTCCGGTTTTGAACCTGCAAAGAGGAATTAACCGGATGTTTGATAACTTTTTTGCGGGCTTTTCTTTAGGTCCAGTCGAGCTGGCAAACGAAAAAATGTTTATCCCGAAAGTTAACGTCATGGAGGGTTTGAAAGAAGTCAGAGTCACGGCGGAGTTGCCCGGTCTGGCTGAGAAGGATATGGAAGTGTCCATCAGCCGCGGACGGCTTGCCTTGAAGGGCGAGAAAAGGACCGAGAAAGAGGATCAAGGCAAAAACTTCCATTATTTGGAAAGATCCTCAGGGTCGTTTTATCGGGAGATCCCATTGCCTGAGAATACGGATCCAGATAAAGCCCAAGCGATCTTCAAAAATGGAGTTTTGACCGTGACTTTGCCGAAGTTGCCTGGAGCAAAGGAGGATCGCAAGAAAATCCCAATCAAGAACGAAAGGAAATAATTGTTAAGGAATATATTCGCTGGAGCATAAATTGACGCGAGGAAGCAAAGCAACAAAGCCCGGTGTTGGGCGCAAAAGAAATTGAGCTTTGCGGCCTTGCGCCTTTTTAGTTATCATTCGGCTATATGCCGTGTCCGCAATCCAATGCAGCTCCGCCTCGGGCGAAAAAACCAAGGCGTTCGCGGGCGACTATTGCTTGCCTCGCTTGTGATTCATGGTGGTCGTTAATGGTTGAATTACATAGGAAATTATTATGGATTTGAATCGAACCACGCAGAAAGTGCAGGAAGCCATGCAGGCGGCTCAGGCGCTGGCCTTGCGCTATGGCCACCAGGAAGTGGATGGCGAACATCTTTTGACGGCCTTGCTCGACCAGTCCGATGGCTTGACGTCGCATCTTTTGGAGCGGCTGGGCGTTGCCGTGCCGACGCTGAAGGCGCGCCTTGAACAGGACCTTGAGCGCCGTCCGCACGTCAGCGGCGGCAGCACGGAAGAGGGCAAGGTTTATATTACTCAGCGCCTGAACCGGCTGATGCTGCAGGCGGCCGATGAAGCCAAGCGCCTGAAGGACGATTACGTGTCGGTCGAGCATCTTCTGCTGGCCTTGATTGACGAAGGGCACAATGCGCCTGCCGGGCGTATCTTAAAAGAATTTGGCGTGACGCATGCCCGCTTCCTTGAAGCGCTGACCGCTGTGCGCGGCAACCAGCGCGTGACCAGCGCCAACCCGGAAGGCACCTACGAATCCCTGCAGAAATACGGCATGGATCTCGTGGCCCTGGCACGCCAGGGCAAGCTCGATCCGGTGATTGGGCGCGACCAGGAAATCCGCAGTGTGATCCGCATCCTGTCGCGAAAAACCAAGAACAACCCCGTGCTCATCGGCGAGCCGGGCGTGGGCAAGACCGCCATCGTCGAGGGCCTCGCGCAGCGCATCGTGCGGGGCGACGTGCCGTCCACCATCAAGGACAAGGACATCGTTGAGCTCGACATGAGCGC
>CAZTWL010000008.1:0-125849 GCA_964617825.1 uncultured Verrucomicrobiota bacterium | reverse complement strand
GTTCGCGGGTCATGGGCACCTTCCGGGTGCCGGCCGCGGGGTTCTCGGGGTTGTTGACGGCCTCGAGCCACTCGACGCTGCCCTCGGGGAAGTTCTCCAGGACGACCTTGAGCGGCCGCAGGACGGCCATGACGCGCGGGGCGCGCTGGTTGAGGTCTTCGCGCAGGCAGTGCTCGAGGAGGGCGACGTCGGTGGTGCTGTCGACCTTGGTGACGCCGACCAGTTTGCAGAAGGCCCGGATGGCCTCGGGGGTGTAGCCGCGGCGGCGCAGGCCGCTGAGGGTGGGCATGCGGGGGTCGTCCCAGCCGGCGACGTGGCCTTCCTGGACGAGCTTGAGGAGTTTGCGTTTGCTCATGACCGTATAGGTCAGGTTGAGGCGCGAGAACTCGATCTGTCGGGGGTGGTAGATGCCGAGCTGGTCGAGGAACCAGTCATAGAGCGGCCGGTGGTTCTCGTACTCGAGGGAGCAGAGCGAGTGGGTGATGCCCTCGATGGAGTCTTCCAGGCCGTGGGCCCAGTCGTACATCGGGTAGACGCACCAGGCCTTGCCCTGGCGGTGGTGCTCGGCGTGGACGATGCGGTACATCACCGGGTCGCGGAGGTTGAGGTTGGGCGAGGCCATGTCGATCTTGGCGCGCAGGGTCCGCGAGCCGTCGGGGAACTCGCCGGCGCGCATGCGCGCAAATAAATCCAGGTTTTCGGCGATGGGGCGGTTGCGCCACGGGCTTTCCTTGCCGGGCGCGGTCGGTACCCCGCGGTAGGCCTTGAATTCTTCGGAGCTTAGCGTGCAGACATAGGCCTTGCCGGACTGGATCAGCTGGACGGCATACTGGTAGAGCTGTTCGTAGTAATCGGAGGCATAATGCAGGTGTTGTCCCCAGTCGAATCCCAGCCAGCGGATGTCCTGCTGGATGGCTTCGACGAATTCCACGTCTTCCGTTTCCGGGTTGGTATCGTCAAACCGCAGGTGGCACCGTCCGCCGAACTCGGCGGCCATCCCGAAGTTCATGCAAATGGACTTGGCATGGCCGATATGGAGGCAGCCGTTCGGCTCGGGGGGAAAGCGGGTGACCACTTTGCCGCCATTTTTGTTGGCTTTGATGTCGTTTTCGATGATCTCGCGGATAAAGTGCCGGGAGGTGGAATCGTCGGGTGCTGTCATGATGTTATCCTAAAGTAATTTGTCTGTCAGAACCAAAACCTTGTGACCTGTGGCCATGCTTCGCGGCCACAGCGCGTGGCCGGAGCCGGCGCGCGATCGGCCCAATCCTGCCCGCTGCGTCGCTTTCCGGGCGGTCGCCTGTTGTTCTTTTTACTCGCCGCCGTAACGGGCGCGATAGCTCTTCTCGAATTCCTTGAGCTTGTCTTTTTTTAATGAAAAGCCCTGGGTATCGAGGGCGTCGAGGGCGTATTGAATTCGCCGCAGGGTCATGTCCCGTCCCAGGATCAGCATGCTGTCGAACACCGGCAGGGATACGCTTGCGCCCGTAATGGCGACAAAGAACGGGGGCAGGAGCTGCTTCAATTTCAAGTTTTCTTTTTCGGCGATCTGGTTGAAAACGCCTTTAATGGCGTCCAGTGTCCAGCCGGCCGTTTTTTCGATTTCCCATTGTGCGATTCTCAGCAGCTGAACCAGGTGCGCGCCGGTGATCCCGCCGGCCAGCAGGGCCGGTGGCTCGTAGGCCGGCCGGTCGGCGAAAAGGAAGGCCGCAAGCGGGACCAGGTCGGAAAGCTGGTTCAAGCGCGGCTGGGCCAGCGGAAGAATACGGAGCCAGGTCTGCTCGTTCAGTCCCCATTCCTTGAAGCGGCCGAGCAACTCGTTCGCCGGCATGGCCCGCAGGCGGCGCCCGTTAAAGGCCTGCAGTTTTTGAATATCGAAAATCGGGCCGCCCAGGCTGACGCGCTTGATGTCGAAAGCCGCGGCCATGTCCGCGAGCGTAAAATCCTCGCGGTCATCCTCAAAACTGTAAGCCAACAGCCCCAGGTAATTGATCAAGGCTTCCGGCAGGATGCCGGCGCGCTGGTAATACAGGATGCTGACCGGGTTCTTGCGTTTGGAAAGCTTGGTCTTGTCCGGATTACGCAGGAGCGGCAAATGGATAAATTCCGGCGGAGTCCAGCCAAAGGCCTTGTAAAGCAGGATATGCTTGGGCAGGGAACTGATCCATTCCTCGCCACGGAGGACGTGGGTAATTTCCATCAGGTGATCGTCAACGACATTGGCGAGATGATAGGTCGGGAAGCCGTCCGCCTTCAAGAGTATCTGGTGATCCACCTTGTTCCAGGGGATGCGGATTTCGCCGCGCAAGCCGTCCTGCATGATGCATTCGCCATCCGGGGGCACGCGCAGGCGGATCACGTGCGCCTCGCCGGCCTGGATGCGCCGTTGCGCCTCCTCGGCGCTGAGTGCCGCGCAGCGCCCATCGTAGCCCTGGATGCCATCCTTGACGGCGGCCTGTTCGCGGCGCAAGTTTGCCAGGCGTTCCGCCGTGCAGAAACAGGGGTAGGCGGCGCCGGTAGCCACAAGTTTATTGGCGTGCTCGCGATAAATCGCGGTGCGCTCGCTTTGCCGGTAGGGGCTGTGCGGGCCGCCCGTGTCCGGGCCTTCGTCCCAGCGCAGTCCGACCCAGCGCAGGGCGTCGAAAATGGCCTGCTCGGATTCGCGGGTGGAGCGCGTCTGGTCGGTATCCTCGATCCGCAGGATGAAATCCCCCCCATGGTGCTTGGCGAAAGCGTAATTGAAAAGGGCGATATACGCCGTGCCGATGTGCGGCGATCCCGTGGGCGAAGGTGCAATGCGTGTGCGAACTTTCATGAATCGATTTCTCCTGTGCCGGGTAATATGCAAAAAAACGAAGCGCAACTCAATGGGAATCTCAAGGCAAAATTCGTGAAAACCACTTGGTTTGTCGGATAATTTCTTGACAGCGAACTGCAAGGAGAGCAACTTGTTCGCATTTTGAAACCGGTGGTGTCGCGAACGCTATTCCCCTCCTGCGGGAGCGGTCTGGGATGCGGGGAAGGCCTGGCCCATTCCCGGGAGGACGATGCGCTCGCAACGATCGATAAGTGGCGGGTTCTATTCCAAGATCGGTCTCCCGATCCATTGCGAAAGATTTTTTGGGCAAGCGTGTGATGGAAAAATAACCGCTAACGGAAAGATTGCGTCATGATTTACGATAAAACGGCCAATTGGGAAAATTATTTTCCGAAAAATAAAATCTGGAACAAAGTGTTCGCCTTCATCCAAAAATGCTCAGTGGCTACCGCGCCCGGCCGCTACGAAATTGACGGAGAAGATGCGTGCGCCTCGGTGTTTTCCTATGACACAAAGCCGCAAACATCGGCCGTCTACGAAGCGCATCGCAGGAAGATCGACATCCAGCTGCTGCTCGCAGGGCGCGAATTGATCCATGTCGCCGACATTGGCGGCCTGGCCATCAAAACCGCATATGAAGCCGAAAAGGATTGCGCTTTCTACGATGACCCGCCATGGCTGCCCGGGGTTGTACCGCTTACGGTCGGTTGTTTTGCGGTGTTCTTTCCGAATGACGCCCACAAGCCGGGGATCAATTATGCAGCAGTGCCGGAAAATGTGAAAAAAATTGTCGTGAAGCTTGATGCATCCCGGTTTCCCTGAGGTCAGCCGAGCGATGCCGCTGATCCCGCTGTTTTTAGGTCGCAGTGCGCCTGTTGCGCGATGGAAGTCGATCCGGAATGATTAATTGACGCGTCTATGACGGCAAGAATAGACTGCCCGGCTTACGCGGTTATGAAACACGAAGGAACTCATCTTTATGAAGAGTAGAACAGGAACGCTGGCTGGCATCGCGGCGGCAGGCTTGGCGGCGATTTCAGCGGCGGCGGTAGAAATTGCCGTGCCCTCGCCGGCTGCCGGCGAAGCGCCTTTGTTGACGCTCAAGCCCTATGGTTACGTCAAACTGGATGCGTCCTACGACACGCAGAAAACTGCTTCGGGCGACTTGATGTTTTATGTCCAGCCGAAGGTCGATGGGGAAAGCGACAATGAATTTAATATGACGGCCAAGGAAACACGGCTGGGCTTGGAGTTGACCGGACCGGATATTGAAGCCCTGAAGACCAGCGCAAAGATCGAAACGGATTTCTATGGCAATAGCGGTACGGCGAATTCGCCCAACCTGCGCATGCGCCTGGCCTACGTGGATGTGGCCATGTCTTCGGGTACGGCGGTGCGCGCCGGTCAGGATTGGGAAACATTCATAACGGTGATCCCGCGGATTGTCAACTTCTCGTACATCGCCGACAGCGGCGCGCTGGGGATCCGCCGGCCGCAATTCCGCGTGAGCCAGGATATCCCCGTGTACAATCAGGCCAAGCTGGTGGCCAGCGTGGCTGCCGCACGTACGATCGGCGAGGACATCGATAGCGGCATGCAGGATGACGGCGCCGATGCGGGCTATCCGTCCCTGCAATACAATCTTCGCCTGCAAACGCCGCTGTTGGTCAAGCAGAAACCGGCCACGTTCGGCATATCCGGCCACTGGGGCAACGAGACCGTGGACCAGACGATCAGCAATCAGGTGATTGCCGCCGATGCCCAGGACTACGAGACTTGGTCGGTGATCGGCAGCATGATCCTTCCGGTGCACGCTAAGGTCGCTCTTCAGGGAACCATCTGGCAGGGTAAGAACCTGGACACATACTACGGCGGCGTCGGTCAGGGAATCAACAAAACGCTCCGGAAGGAGATTGGCGCCAGCGGCGGATATATTCAGTTAATTACCGATTTGACCGAGAAACTGAACTGGAATCTGTCCTACGGCATTGACGATCCGGATGACAAGGATTTGAACACCGGCAACCGCTCCAAAAACCAGATGATTTTCTCCAGCATTTATTACAAGATCACCTCGGCGGTTACCGCGGCCTTCGAATATTCCTACATGACCACCGATTATATGAACCAGGCGAATGCCGCCAACAATCGGTTCCAGGGCGCGATGATTTACAAGTTCTGATTGTGCCCGGATGGGCCTGTTGTTGGCGAATTAAGGCGGCTATTTTTCGGCGCGATTATAAAGGTCGACGCTGGCGATCAGGTTGACACCGCGCGCCTGCAGGGTTTCGATCGCCCGATCGACATCTTCGAAGCGGAAGACCAATACGGCCTTGCCGCCGCGGCCGCAGGTAAAGGCATACATGTATTCGATATTCAATTTGGCGTCATCGATGGTCTTGATGATTTCCGCCATGCCGCCGGGGCGGTCCTGAACCTCAATGGCGACAACATCGGTGACCTTGACCACACAACCGGCTTTTCTAAGAAGCGTTTGAACCTTCTGCCAGGGCTTGACGATCAAGCGCAGAATGCCGAATTGCCGCGTGTCCGCCAGCGACAGCGTGATGATGTTGATGCCGGCCTTGGCCAGGATTTGGCAGGGATTCAGCAGCTGGCCGGGCTTGTTTTCAATGAAGATTGATAACTGTTTGATTTTCATTTTTCCCTCCGGTTGTCGGTGGCCGGTTAAAGGTTGCGTTTGTCAATCAGGCGCTGGGCTTTGCCTTCGCTTCTTTTGATCGTGTGCGGTTCCACCAGCCGGACCTTGGCCCGGATATTCAAAATGTTTTCCAGGGATTTGCCCAGCCTGGCCTGCAGCGTTTCCATGGCGCCGACCTTGTCGCTGAAGACGGAGGAGGTCACTTCGACTTGGACCTCCATCTGGTCGAGACCTTGTTCGCGGGTCAACACAATCTGGTAATGCGGCAAAGTGCCTTCGGCCGCCAGCAGGGCGGTTTCCACCTGCGAAGGAAAGACGTTAATGCCGCGAATAATGAACATATCGTCGCTTCGGCGTGAAATCCGGCGGATGCGGCAGAGCGTCCGGCCGCACTTGCAGGTCTTGCGGTTGAGCGACGTGATGTCGCGCGTCCGGTAGCGCAGCATGGGCATGGCCCACTTGCTCAGGGTGGTGAGCACCAGTTCGCCCTCGGTATTGTCGGGAAGCGTCTTGCCGGTTTTGGGGTCGATAATTTCGGGGTAAAAGTGATCCTCGAAAATATGCAACCCATCCTGGCATTCGCACTCGATCCCAACGCCCGGCCCGACAATTTCGGAAAGCCCATAAATATCGTAGGCCTTGATTTTCGTCAAGGACTCGATCCGGGTCCGCATGGCTTCAGTCCAGGGTTCCGCGCCAAATACGCCCGTGCGCAACGGCAATTTTCGCGTGTCAATGCCCATTTCCCCGGCGCGTTCGATCAGGTGAATGAAGTAGCTGGGGGTACAGCAGATGGCTGTTACGCCAAAGTCCTTCATGATCATGATCTGGCGGTCGGTGTTCCCGCCCGAGATGGGAATGACCGTGGCGCCCAGCCCCTCGGCGCCATAATGCGCTCCCAGTCCGCCGGTGAAAAGTCCGTAGCCGTATGCGTTTTGGATGACATCGCCTGCATGGAGCCCGCAGGCCGCAAAGGCGCGAACCATTGCCTGGGTCCAGACGGCAATGTCTTCCCGAGTGTAGGCGACGACAATCGGTTTGCCGGTCGTTCCGCTGGAAGCGTGCACGCGGACAACATCGCGCATGGGGCTGGCAAATAAGCCAAAAGGATAGGTGTCCCGCAAATCCGTTTTGACGGTGAACGGCAGGCGGGCAATATCCTCCAGCGAACGGATGTCGGCCGGATTAACGCCGGCTTTGTCGAAGCGACTGCGATACAGGGCCACGTTTTGATAAGCCCGGGAAACAATCGTCTGCAGACGTTCCAGTTGCAGGGCGCGCATCTGGTGTGCCGGCAGATAATCCGTGGCGCTTGCCTGGCAAAACCGGCGGGGTTCCTGGGTGGGGAGTGTAGTCCTTTTTTTCTTCATGCCATTTCCTTTGTTCCCGTTCGCTTTTTACCGTGTAATCTTTGTCTGCGAAATGCCGCAGCCGCACGAAAATGCCCTGAGGCTTGCGCTTCGCTCAGTGGCCGAATTGGCTCATGCTTTCGATTTGCGCGCCAGCGTGAAAATTTGCAAATTAACATCCAGAATGGCCGGGGTCAAATAAGTACGCATGGCTTGGACCCAGTCCGCTTCGGCAATGTTCGGAATGTGGCGGCTCAAGGCGCCTAACAGGGCGATGTTCAGGCTGCGATGGTGAAGTAAAATCTTTTTGTCGATTTGGCCGGGAGTGATCAAAATGCCGCCTTTGCGCAGAACCGGCAGGTTGATGTCAACCTGGGTCTCTTCCAAAACCACCAGGCAATCGGCTTGCCCCCAAGGGACCATGGGACTGAATACCTGGCGGCCAAAGCGGATGTCGCTGGATACCGAACCGCCGCGCTGGCTCATACCGTGAATTTCGCTTTTTTTGACGTCCAGGCCGGTAAGGAAAGCTGCTTCGGCCAGAATGTCGGCGGACGTCAAGACGCCCTGACCGCCAAGTCCCGCAATGACGATATTGGTCGTTTTCATGGCTTTTTAGTTTCGGATGCGGCCTGCGGGACCAGCCCGTGTTTGCGCAGGAGCTTGGTCAACAGCAAGCAAGGCCGCCGGGTAATGATTAAAACCAGTTCGCGACTGGCCAGGCTTTCGCTGAGCAGCTGCCGGAATGCGTCCCGGTCGGCCGTGGGATCGGTAATGTGAATGCGCCGGATGCCGATCGCCTTGGCCAGATCTTCGGGGATAACTCTGCCGGTCGGCTGGTGCGCAAGGGTGCGGCCAGTGCCGGGGTGTTCCTGGAGCCCGGTCATGGCGGTAATGCCGTTATCCAGAACGATCACCACGTGGCCGGTGGACGGCGGATTGTAAACCATTTCGAGGAGACCGGTGATGCCGCTGTGCATGAATGTGCTGTCGCCAATCACACTGACGACCTGTTGCGCCTGTGCCGCGGGGAGGACATGGCGCAGGCCGAGTCCAACGCCGATGCTGGCGCCCATGCAGACGCAACTGTCGATGGCTTCAAAAGGGGGCAATACGCCCAGCGAATAACAGCCGATATCGCCCGAGACAATGCAGCGCAGGTCGCGCAGGGTTTCGAAAACGGCGCGGTGCGGGCAACCCAGGCAGAACTGCGGCGGCTTGCCCGCCGCCGGCACCGGCTCCGGCGACGTATCCTGGTTCAAAATGCGCTGAACGCGATTGACGTTTAGTTCGCCAAAACGATACATGGGCGCCTTGCCCTCCACGGAAATTCCCGCGGATCGGATGGCCTCAAACAGCCAGGGATCGCCCTCTTCAAGCACCACGGCGCGCTTGACTTGGTTGACAAACGAACGGATGGCTTCCACCGGCAGGGGATGAGCCATGCCGATTTTCAGAAAGCTGGCCTTGGGCGCCGCTTCGCGCGCATGCATATAGGCGATGCCGGAAGCGATGATTCCCAACGCGGGATCGCCCGGAATATTGATGTTTAATCCCGCATTCTCGTTCCAGGCCGCGATTGCGCTCAGTTTGTCGCGCAGTTTCCGGTGGGCAATCCGGGCATAGGCCGGAATCATGACGCGGCTCTTGAGATCCCTTTGAAAGCAAGGCGCCGCTGCGGGTGTGACCTGGTTTTTGCGCCGAATTATGGATTTGGAATGACAGACGCGCGTGGTGACGCGCAGCAGGACGGGGATATGCCAGCGCTCGGAAATTTCAATGGCCCTGGCGGTAAAATCGTAAGCTTCCTGGGAGTCGGCCGGTTCCAGCATGGGGATCCCGGCGGCTTTGGCATAGTTCCGGCTGTCCTGTTCGTTCTGGCTGGAGGCCATGCCGGGATCGTCGGCCACGGCGACGATCAGCGCGCCGCTGACGCCCGTGTAAGCGACGGTGAAAAGCGGATCGGCGGCGACATTCAGTCCCACGTGTTTCATCGTCACGATGGCCCGTCCGCCGCCAAAGGCCGCGCCGATGGCCACTTCCAGGGCGACTTTTTCGTTGGGCGCCCATTGCGCTTTCCCGCCCAGAAAGGAGAAGTGTTCGAGGATTTCCGTGGAAGGCGTGCCGGGGTATCCCGTTCCGAGAATAACACCGGCGTCGAGGGCGGCGCAGGCCACGGCTTCGTCGCCGCTTAAAAACTGGCGTGCATCAGTTGTCATGCGGCGAAGAATAGAATGAATGCGCGAAAATTGCAAGCCGGGCAACGCGGCGTTCCAGCCGCGTGTCAAGGTTCTGAGGCGGCGGTAAAAAAAAGTATAAAATATCCGCTGGCTCACCGGGCGGGGAATAGTATATAGTGCCTGCCGGTTGTCTGAGCGCTTTGATTATGTTTGTAAAATACTCGGAGGATTCAATGACGAAAGCCGCTGCCCGCCATATTCTGGTCAATACGCAAAAGGAATGCGAAGATC
This sequence comes from uncultured Verrucomicrobiota bacterium, assembly GCA_964617825.1. GTDB lineage: Bacteria > Verrucomicrobiota > Kiritimatiellia > JAAZAB01 > JAAZAB01 > VSJD01. Next base: position 116,549 of record CAZTWL010000008.1, on the reverse strand, counting down.
TCAAGAAACAAATTGAAGCCGGAGCGGATTTTGCCGCCTTGGCCAAAAAGCATTCCAAATGTCCCTCGGGCAGGCAAGGCGGCGCGCTGGGCACGTTTTCCCGGGGTCAAATGGTCAAGGAATTCGACGAGGTTGTCTTCACTGCGGAGCTCAATAAGGTTCAGGGCCCGGTGCAGACCCAGTTCGGGTTCCACCTGATTGAAATCACCAGCCGGACCGAATAGCTTCCGTATTATCCAAGTCGGGCCCCATGACCAAGTGGTTGATCATCGACGGCTATAACCTGATCCATCGCGCCGGTGATTATCGATCCGGCGTCCCGGCTCTCCGGGAGATCGGGATGTCGCGCGACTTGGATGGCCGACGCTGGCAGCTCGTTCAATTGCTTGAAAAGACGGTTGGCGTCCTGGCTGAGCGGATTACGGTGGTTTTTGACGGCCGCTCCGAAAAAGCTCTTGATGAGCAGGAAAGTCCGGTAGTGGAAGTGTTGTTTTCCCCGGGGAATAAAACGGCCGATACGGTCATTGAACAACTTGTCTTTCAGGCGGGAGCGGCGGACGGGATCGTCGTCGTCACCTCTGACCGCCTCGAACGCGAAACTACGGATGCCGCCGGCGCCCAAACCATGGCGTGTTCCGTATTCGTCGAGCAATTAAACGAGACGCTTGTCCGGATTGAGCAGAAATTGCGTGCACGAAGCGCCATTCAGCAGCCTGCCGCACCCTTGGGTAATCCGTTTGCGCGCCTGGATATCGGGAAGCAAAGCAAGCCGACCGGAGGGTGAAATCACTACAGATTGTGGTTGCATCGTTCAGTTGCGCTTGCTATTGTATTAGAAATTTTAGCCGTGGGATAGGCCTTTGAAAAGGACGAGGGTTTTGTGCATTTAAAAAGCCTTGAACTGATTGGGTTTAAGAGTTTTGCGGATCGGACAGTCCTCGAGTTTGGCGAGGGAATTACCGCTATTGTCGGGCCCAATGGCTGCGGCAAGAGCAATATCTCGGATGCCATCCGTTGGGTCTTAGGCGAGCAGAGCGCCCGGCTTTTGCGCGGTTCCAAGATGGAAGACTGCATTTTTGGCGGCACGGAGGCCCGCAAGCCGTTAAACCTGGCGGAAGTCAGCCTGACTTTCACCGATTGCGAAAAGACCCTGGGCACCGAATACCACGAAATCACCGTTACCCGCCGCGTGTTCCATACCGGCGAGGGGCAGTACTTCATCAATAAAACCCCCTGCCGCCTCAAGGACATCCAGCGCCTGTTCATGGATACGGGCATTGGCACAAATTCTTACTCGCTGATGGAGCAGGGGCGCATCGACCTGATCCTGCGCGCGCGGCCGGATGACCGGCGCGAGGTCTTCGAGGAAGCCAGCGGCATTACCAAGTTCAAGGCCGACAAGCGCGAGGCCCTGCGCAAACTGGAACAGACCGAGAACAATCTGCTGCGCCTGGCCGACATTATCAAGGAAGTCAAGCGCCAGATCATCTCGCTCCAACGCCAGGCTGGCAAGGCCGCCCGCTACCGGACGATGTTCGATGAATTGCGCCGCCTCGATATTTTCCTGTCCCGCGAGAAGCTGCAAACCATTGCCGGCGAACTGCAGACCATGGATGCCGCCCTGGCGTCACTGAGCGCATCCATCGAGACGCTCCAGCAGGATATCCAGCGCCAGGAACAGCAAGGCGAAATCCTCCGCGACGGCTTGAGCGACAGCGAGCGCGACATTGCCGGCCAACGTCAGGCCGATATGGAAATGCAGACGCTGCTCGAACGCACGCGCCAGGAGGTGGAAATCAACCGGCGTCGCATCCTCGAACTGGAAGACTTGATCCAGCGCGACAACCGCGACATTGCCGGTGTTACCCAGGAACTGGATAATGACCGCCGCGCTTTGTTGCAGAGTCAAACTCGCCTGCAGGAGGTGCAGGCGCAATTGAAAGCGGCCGAGGCCGATCTGCTGGCCAAATCCCGGACAAATTCCCAGCACGAACAGACCATTGACCAGACCAAAAAAGACATCCAGAAAATGCAAGGCGAAATGCTGGAGCTCGATGACCGGCATTCCAAGCTCCAGAACGAACTTCACCAGATGGAGAACGAGGACCGCCATATTGTCAGTCGCCGGGAACGGTGTGCCGCCGAGCAGGCCAATCTGAAACTTGTCCTCGAAAACCACGACAAGCGTTTAGGGGAAGCCGTCCAAACCCTGAAGGCGTTGACCGATGCCGTTGCCGGCGCCGATCTGAATTTAAAGACCCTCTTGGCCGATCGCGAACGGCTTGGGGCCGATATCAAGGAGCGGGAAAAGCAGCTGGGCGCGAACCACTCCCAGTCCGCCGCACTGACGGCCCAAATTGCCTTGATTACCAAAAGCCTGGAAGCGAAGGACGAGTTTTCGGATGGCGTCAAGCAGGTGCTGAAAGATCCTTCCGCGTTAGGCTTGGCAAGCGGGTGTGTGCTTGGTGCCCTGGCCGACCAGATTACGGCCGAACCGGATTATCGCCAGGCATTGGAAGCTGTTCTGCGGATGTGGCTGGATGCCGTCGTCGTCAAGGATGCGGTCTGCGCGCGCGATCTGATCCGGCGGCTGGCTTCCGATCCGCAAGGTTCGATTTGTCTTCTGGCCGCCAGTGTTCCCGATGATGCGGCCGGCGCATCGACTGCGGTTCCGGATGCCGGCGCGGGCGTGGCTCTGTTCGAACATGTGACCATGGCGGAGGCCGTGAGGCCGTTGTTGCGCCGCCTGTTGAGCCGGGTATGGGTTGTTGACTCGCTCGAAGCCTTGCCGCCGGCTATTGCGCCCCATTCCGTGTATGTGACCCGGCAAGGGGCGTTGGTGCGCGGCGATGGCGCTTGCGAGCTATATTGCGACGATACGCGTGTCCGGAATCCGCTGGCGCAGCGGCATCAGATTGCCGCGCTTCAGGAAACGCTGTCCGGCCTGCAATCGGCTGCCGATGTTTTAGGAAAAGAACTTGAGGCGCTAGCGCTCCGGCAGACCGCGCATGACGAGGCAATTCAAAAGGCCCGCGCTGATTTGGAGGAAAAGCGCCAGGCCTTGGCCCGGCGCGAAGGCGAACAGGTGGTGGTGGTCCGCCAGGCCAATCAGGTCAGGGATAACCTTGAAACGGTGACCTACGAATTGCGCGAACTTGAAAAACAGGGCAGTTCGCCGGAGCGCAAGAGCGCCATGATCGCCGAAATGGACCAGGCCCGCGCCCGCCGCGGTGAAGTCAAGGTCCTGGCGGAAACGCGTAACCAGGAGCTGGCCGCTTTGGAGAACGATCACAAGCAGATGCTGAACGATGTTATGGCGGCCAACGTGTGCGCCGCCCAACGGCGCCAGGCCGTTGAGCATCTGATCTCGCAACATAAGCCGCTCAGCGACCGTATTGCGCAGTCCGAAGCGACGATCCGGGACCGCACGGCGCGGGTTGAGGAATACCGGAAAGCCATCGAGACCCTCAAGCATACGCTGGCCGAAGCCCAGCAGAAGATCCCGGAGATCGAGACCACGCTCAAGGCCCGCGCGGAGCGCCTGCAGGCCCTCCAGGAAAAGCGGGAGCAGCAGCAAGCCGAGTTCAAGATCCTGGATGAACAGGTCAAAAAGCAGCGCGTGGAGATCGAGGCGCAGCGCACCCGCAAGAACGAGTTGACCGTGAAATGCGCCGAAGCGCGCATGAAGCACGAGCATATTCTTGACCGCGTGACCGGCGACTATCGCCTGACCGCGGAAGCCGTCAAGCAGGAGCCCGAACCGGAATGGCCCGATGGTGGCCGTCCCGCGGTGGATGCCATGGAAAGCCAGGTTGCGGAGTTGCGCGCGAAGATCGAGGCCATGGGGCCGGTTAATGCCGGGGCCATCGACGAATACAAGCAGCTCCAGGAGCGCTTCGATTTCCTGACGCAGCAGCAGGATGACCTGGTCAAGTCCAAGCAGCAGCTTATGGATTTGATCCGTAAAATCAATCAGACCACAACGGAGCTGTTCTCGAAAACCTTTGCCCAGATCAACGAGAATTTCCAGACCATGTTCACGCAGCTGTTCGGCGGCGGCACGGCCAAGCTGATCCTGACGGATGAGGAAGATATCCTGGAATGCGGCATCGAAGTATATGCCCGGCCTCCGGGCAAGCGGCTCCAGAGCATTTCCCTGATGTCGGGCGGCGAAAGCACGATGACGGCCGTGGCTTTGCTGTTTTCGATTTACATGGTCAAGCCCAGTCCGTTCTGCCTGCTGGATGAATTGGACGCCGCCCTGGACGATTCCAATATCCACCGTTTCGTCAAGGTGCTGAAGAGCTTCTTGAACCAGTCGCAATTCCTGGTGATTACGCACAATCGTTCGACGATCAGCGCGGCCGGGACCCTGTATGGTGTGACGATGGAGGCCGACAAGGTCTCGCGGATCATGTCCATGCGCTTCAAGCCGCAGCACCATGCGGAACCTGCCCATGCGGCTGCCTCCAACCGCATCTCATTCACAAAGAAAATCGAGGAGGTTGGGGTTAAGAATGACGCGGGCGTCCTGGCCGTGGAAGCCCGGGCCGGCCAGAGCGGATCGACGGAGGCGGCCCTGCCTGTGCAACCGGCAGAGGAAGAGGCGGATGCCGCGGCTCTCCAGCCGGAAAGCGCGCCGCTTGCGGAATCTCGCGAAAGCGAACAAGAGGCCGGCTCGCCGGACGTTGACGAAACGCAAGCCGGCAAATCCGAACCCGCCACGCCGTCATTGTAGCCAGACTTCTGCCGTATCGGCCGTCCCTGCCTTAAAACTGCGGTTCCGGCTTGTTCAGCACCCGCGCGAGGGCTTTGAGGCACATTTCATTTTCCGCGCGCGTCCCGATGGTGATGCGCACATGCGCGGGGAGGCCGTAGCCGTCCATGGGCCGCACAATGATTTTTTCTTTCTGTAACTCGTGGAACTTTGCCCGCGACTGGCCAACCTCGACCAGCATGAAATTCGTGACGGTAGGCACGTAGCCAATTCCCATGCGCGTCAGGTGTTCCGTAAACAGCTTCTGGCCGGCCCGGATCATGCGGCGCGTCTTACGGACGAAGGCGTCGTCATCCAGCGCGGCCTCGGCGGCGGCCAGGGCCATGGAATTGAAGTTGAACGCCTGGCGGATGCGGTGCATCAACTGGATGCCTTCTTCCGGCGCCACGGCGTAGGCGATGCGCAGGCCGGCCAATCCGTACGTTTTGGAAAAGGTGCGCATGACGATGACCTTGCGCCCTTCCCGGACGTATTTCAGCGTGTCGGGCTGCTGATCCTCGGGCAGCAGTTCGACGTAGGCCTCATCCAGGGCCACGACAACGTGCTGCGGCAAGCGCTGCATGAAGCTGTCCAGTTCCTTGCCGCTGACCATGGTCCCGGTGGGATTGTTGGGATTGGCAACAAAGACGATCCGCGTTTGGGGGGTAATCGCCGCCAGCATGGCGTCGAGATCGTGCGTGTAATTCTTCATGGGCACGCCGATCACGCGTGCCTGAAACATGTCGCCGATCAGCCGGTAGATGGCGAAGGCGCGGTCGGCCATGACCAGGTCCACTCCCGGTCCAAGGAACACATGGCCGATGAACTCGATAATTTCGTTGCCGCCGTTGGCAATCAATAGCTGTTCCGGTTTGACGCCCAGCTTCTTTGACAGGGCGTTGCGCAGTAAATGCGCGCTGCTGTCGGGATAGCGATGCATTTGGTTGGCCACGCGCTTCATGGCCTTCAGGGCGAGGGGCGAGGGGCCCAGGGAGTTTTCGTTTGACGCCAGCTTGATGATGTCTTCCACTGACTCGAAGCCCAACTCCCGCGCCACTTCCTCGATCGGCTTGCCCGGTTCATACATCTTCAAATCCCGAATCCACGAATGGGCGATGTTTTTCATGTGCTGCTCATAATTGTTGTTGTGCCTGGGAGTCACGCGGATGAACGCATGAGGATTTCCTGAGGCCCATGCCGGTTATTCCCAGACTGTGTGTTGTTCGTTATCCGTTGCCATAGTCTTCAGTCGGCGTTCTCCGGCGCGCGTGGATAAGCCCCCAAAACGGTCATCAACGTGCAATGGCGTTCCAGATCGTGCAAGGCGTTGCGCACCCGTTTTTCCTCGACATGGCCTTCGATATCTACAAAGAAAAGGTATTCCCAGGCTTTCGATTTGTTGGGCCGGGATTCGATTTTGGTCATATTGAGGCGATGTTTTTTGAGTGATCCCAAGGCACTGTGCAGGGCGCCGGTTTTGTGTTTGACGGCGAAGAAAATCGAAGTTTTGTCGTCTCCGGTGGCATGTCCGAACGATTTGCCGATTACCAGAAAGCGGGTCGTATTGCCGCTCAAATCCTGGATTTCCGCGGCCAAGTCGTGCAGATGATACTGTTCGGCCGCCAGAATGCTGCCGATGGCGGCAACATGCCGGTCTTTAACCGCCATCTCAGCCGCGCGGGTCGTGCTGCTTACCGACTCGATCGCCACTCCCGGCATTTCGGCATGCAACCAGTTGCGGCATTGTGCCAGCACCTGCGGGTGGCTCACCACCCGGCGGATGCCCTTGCGCGGGCCGGAGGCCATCAGGTGATGCGAAATCGGCAGGTAGATTTCCGCGCAGATCCGCAGCGGTGTCTTGACAAGCTCATCCAGGGTGTAGGTCACGGCGCCTTCGGTTGAATTTTCAATCGGGACAACGCCGTAATCAGCCTGGTTATTGCGAACGTCCTCGAATACATCGCCAATGGTTTCGCAGGGAAGATAAGTTACGCTGGCGCCAAAGCGCAGGCGGGCTGCCTGGTGAGTGAATGCCGTGGCTTGGCCAAAATGGGCCACACGCACTTGCCGTTCCAAGGAACGCGAGGAGGAAATTATTTCCCGATAAATGGCGTCCAGCGCTTCCCCGCTTAAGGGGCCGCGGTTTGTACGCCGGACATGGGCCAGCACGGCTTTCTCGCGGGCCGGCACATATATGGCGCTTGCCGATAACTGCTTAAGTTTGCCGATCTGCACGGCAACCTTGGCGCGCGCATTTAACAAATCTACCAGGCGCTGATCCAGTGCATCGATTTTTTTTCTGAGCTTGGCAACATGCATGGCTCATTTCCTTCCTTCGATGTCATCGTCTTCGTCGTCATCCTCGTCTTCGTCATCGTCCTCGTCGTATTCGTCTTCTTCATCTTCCGCGTCTTCTTCCGCGGATCCATCCTCGTTTTCGGTGCCCGCCTCTTCGGCTGCGCCATCTTCTTCTGCCGGCGGTGCGGCATCATCCGGCTCAGGCTTGGCGTCGGTTTCTGCGGCGGTCTCGGATGCGCTTGCCGGGACGTTGTCCGTTGTTTGTTGTCCTTCGCCGGTATCCGGCGGTTCTTTCGTTGCAGGTGAAGCGGACTTATCCGGGTCTGTCGTCTTGGCGGGGGAGGTGTCGGGCGATTTGGCGGTCGCTCTGGCAAGCAGGTCGTCTTCTGCTTTTGCTTCGCCTTCGTCCTTCGTTTGCGGGCTGTCGCCGGCTTTTTTCCTGGCTTGTTCCGCATCCCGACGCGATAACTGCTCGATGCCCGGCAGATTTTTGACGCTGCTTAAGCCGAAATGTTCCAGGAATAATTGCGTCGTGCCGTACATCAACGGCCTGCCCGGCAGTTCGCTGCGGCCAACAATGCGGATCAATTGCAGCTCGAGCAAGTGGCGCATCATGGCATCCACGTTGACGCCGCGCAAGGCCTCGATTTCAGCGCGGGTTGCCGGCTGACGATAGGCAATAATGGCCAGCGTTTCCAGGGCCGGTTTGGAAAGATGGGCCGGTTTGGCTATGTTCAGCAACTGCCGCACCCAGGCGCCGCCGGCCGGGTCCGTTTGGAAGCGGAAGCCGCCCGCCACTTCCACGATGATCAGGCCCTGCTTGTGTTCGACCAGTTCAACCTTCAATTGTTCGATGGCTGCCCGTATGTCGCTTTCCTGGATTTTGGCGAAGGCATGGGCGGGATCTTCGCCGTTTTGGTCCACTTGCGTCAATACCGCGCGCAACTCGCCTACGCTGATCGGTTTCCGTGCGGCAAAAATGAGGGCGCCCAGGACCTGTTTGAGTTCCGGCTGGGCATTTGAACTGATCGGTTGATTGGTTTCTTCTGTCATAGCAATATCCGTGTTTTTCTTGGACGCGGTGGTTGTCCGCGGATTCATGTCATCCCAGCGGCGTGTCGAATTCGGTTCCGTAAAAGCGGCCGTCCAAGCTTGTTTTGGTTTGCCGCGTCCGCCACGCGCTAGTTTCGGGCTTCGCGCCGCGCCCGCTATATTTCTATGATTCTTTCCCGTTCTCTTCCGCTTTGTTTTCTAATCCGCCATCGGTTGCCTGATGTCCGGCGTCCGGAGCGGCCTCGGGCGGTTCTCCGCTGTCATTCGCGTTCTTCGGGCGGTCGTCCGCTGTTTCCGCCGTCCCGCCCTCGCCCAGGGGGCTTGGATGGGGCGTCTGTTCCTTGACCTCCGGCTTCTGGTCGGTTTCCGGGCGCATGATCACAATATCGCCGAAAACCGCCTTTTGGCGGGCGACCACCTGGCGCAGGCGAATCAATTCCAGCATGGCCAGGAAGGTGCAAATAATTTCATGGCGCGTACTGAGTGTCCGGAACAGGGAGTCAAAGACTATCTGGGTCTCGCGCTTGATGCGCCCCAGGATTGTCTCGATGCCGTCGGCCACCGTGTAATGTTCGGCCATGATTTCGCCGATTTCGTTTACCTGAACCCGCTTGAGCGCCTCGTTAAAGGACGCAATCAAGTCGAAAATGGTGACGTCTTCCAGGCCGACACCGGGTTGCTCCACGACAACTACCGGGTCTTCCGCGCTGCGCAGGAACATGTTGCCCGTGCGCGATTCCAGCTCCTGCAGATTGGCTGCGGCATCCTTGAATTTCTTGTACTCGATCAACTGGCGGATCAGTTCCCACCGCGGATCTTCCTCCTCGACTTCCAGCTCGGGGCGCTCTTCGGGCGGCAGGAGCATGCGGCTCTTGATCATCATGAGCGTGGCGGCCATCACGAGAAATTCGCCGGCGATGTCGAGATCCAGCATCCGCATCAATCCGAGGTATTCCATGTACTGGCGGGTGATCAGCTCGATGGGAATATCGTAGATGTCCACCTCGTCTTTTTTAATGAGGTAGAGGAGGAGGTCCAGGGGGCCTTCAAAGACTTCGAGCTTGACCTTATATTCTTCCTGAATTGGCATGGCGTCCTTGTTCCAATCTCCGGTTAGGTTCCGCAGAGGTGCGGTTCCTAAGATGCCCGGCGAGGGCCCCGCGTTTCCATTCCGCTGCCCCGACGGAATTCATAGTTCGTCATCAAAGGAAAACAACTACGGGCGTTGCTTTCCGGGATGCAGAATTCAAGATTCCGCGTTTCTCGGTTACTCCAGGCCCACGGCCCGGCGGGCGGCCTTTAAGGTTTTATGCATTTCCTCCCGCGCCCGCGCCGCGCCGCGCTGGAGAATTTGTTCAACCCGCGCCGGGTCGTTCTGATACTCTGCGCGCCGCTGCCGGAACGGTTCGAAATATGCCCAGAATCGTTCGTATAGCATTTTCTTGACATCGCCATAGCCCAGGCCGCCGGCGCGATAGCGCTCGGCCATGGTAGCGCACTCTTCCGCGCTGGCGAAGAGCTTGTAGAGGGCAAATACGTTGCAGGTGGCGGGGTCCTTGGGCTCGTCGACGGTTTTGCTGTCGGTCACAATGCGCATGATGGCCTTGCGCGTTTCCGCCTGGGACGCAAACAGCTCGAGCGTGTTGTTATAAGATTTGGACATTTTCTGGCCGTCCAGGCCGGGCACCACGGCAACCGATTCGCGGATCACTGGTTCGGGGATCTTAAAAGTTTCGCCGAATTTCTGGTTGAATTTGATGGCAATGTCTCGCGTAACCTCGACATGCTGTTTCTGGTCCTGGCCAACGGGGACAACGTCAGCCTGGATGGCGAGAATGTCTGCCGCCATAAGGACCGGGTAGGCGAAAAGCCCGTGGTTGGGCGGAATGCCCTTGGCCAGTTTGTCCTTGTACGAATGACAGCGTTCCAGCAATCCCATGGGGGTAACAACAGAAAGCAGCCAGGCCAATTCATGCACCTCGGCGACATCGCTTTGTCGGTAAAATACCGTGCGCTCGGGATCGAGGCCGCAGGCCAGGAAATCCAGGGCCACGTCCTGCGTGCCCCTGCGCAGGGCTTCGGCTTCGCTGACCGAGGTCAGGGCATGATAATTGGCGATAAAATAGAATGTCTCGCCTTTTTTCTGGAGCTCCAAGGCCGGCTTCATCATCCCGAAATAGTTGCCCACATGCAGTTTGCCGGAAGGCTGAATGCCGGATAATGCTCTCATAGTGTTCGTGTCCTCTGTTCCCGAGCTTGCTCTGCGCGGTCGCTGCCTGATCGATGCATGAACAAGAAGCATAGTGAAACCAGGTGTGGTATTCAAAGAAAAAACAAAGAAATTTGCGTCAGCGACGGGACTGCGAGGTTATGGGCTCGATGGGGAATGCCGGTGTTCTGCTGAGCGTGGCTGGTCCAGCGCACGAAATTGCACGGCGGCAGAGTGAGACCGTTTCCGGCATGAAGGTGTTGTGTTTTTTTCCGAACAGAAGGTCAGGATGGACCGTGCGCTCCGCGCGCCGCCCTTTGGTCGCTAACCTCGCGCATGTGTTGGACCTTTAATGCCTTGATCCGTTGCTGGAGGACCGGATCCGCCATGCGTCTGGAATCGGAGGTGTTGATAAAACCAAGGTCGGCGAAGTGGTATGATTCGGAAATGCCGCATGGATAGGCGTGATAAGTTGGAATCGGTACGCCTTGCCTCATCATGGCCTTGAGTTTGTCCAAGTGTTTGGCGTAAACATCGCGCGGCCAGGCGTTTTCCTTGGCGCAGATGCTGGCGGCCATGCCGATAACTTCCCCGAGAATGCCCAGGGTGCGCATGACGCGTACGCAGGAGAAGGCAACGTGCGACACGCTGACGATGCGCCCGCCCAGAAAGAGATTCTGCACATCCCGGGCATAAAGACAGCGATACGGTACGGGGTAGGGGGCGGCAATTCCACGATGATAGGCGCAGGAACGAAACGGTTCTTTAAACTTGGCTGCGTTTTCGGGATCAGGGAAATGCAGGTCCAGGTTCCAGGTCATTGCCCCGGTCGCGTCAGGAAAAACCACCCGATTTTCGATATCGTTCTGAGTCAAGACATAATCCCCGACCACGCGATAACTTTCGCGTTTGCCGCCAATCGGCGAAACCCAGGTCAGGCTGTCATTGGCCCATTCGGCCTTGCGTTGCGCATGATTCTTCAAGTAAGACCAGTTTGCATAAATCGCCATCATTCCATAATCGCGGATATACTCCGATTCCTCGGCCTGATTGCGGTCCTGGCCGGTCTCCCATTCCCAGTTGCCTCCTCGAATGTAGTAGGCGTTATCCTCGTTGAACAGGATGCCCCAGTCGATATCCGGGAAAACGGTTGGTTTTTCGCCTTTGCCCGAATACCAGATGACCGAGTTTCCCATTACCTGATGGCTGCTCTTTTCGGGTGCGAGCGATTCGTTAAACATTGCCCGCGCTTCGTTGCCATACATCGTCCTGGCCCCCATCAGGCGCGCAACGACGGCGTCGCCGGTGCAGTCGGCAAACAGCCGGGCCCGGTAACGGGTTTCGGCGCCCGTGAGGGTGTTGCGTGCAATCAAGGCGGTGATCTTTGTGGGGGCGTTCCGGTCCTTTTCGACCGCAAAGACGCGCTCGTTCAAGGCAAGGCGGTATTGACTCGCGGGCTGCAAGCCAAACACATTTTCTTTGCGCGCGTCCTCATATAGCTTCGCGTCCGAATAGGTCCTTGGTCCGCCAAGAACAGGTTCGATTTCCGTGACGACTTTGCCCAGGTTGGGATATGGATCCGCGTGCGCAAACCCGCCCAAGCCGACACGGATTTCTGAGCTATTGCATCCTCCCAGGACCGGGCGGTCTTGAATCAGGACAACCTTTGAGCCTGTGCGCATTGCCGCAATGGCCGTGCAAATTCCGGCAATTCCTCCGCCGGCAACCGCCAAATCATAGACGGTCGGATCGTCCTGGCAAACGATTTTCATGATGTCGCGGCGGAATTCAGCTAGTTTATGCTTGTCGTTTTCGGGGATTTCACCGGGGTCGGTCGTCAAATAAAGCGCATCGCAGCGCCCGTTAAAACCGGTCAGGTCGTGCAAGGCGATTTTGGCTGCGCCTTTTTCCAGCTTAACCTTGCCGGCCTTTTGCCAGGCCCATCGTTCGCCGTTTGTTCCCAGTGTCTTCGGCAAGGTGCGACCGCCAATTTTGACCTTAAAGATGCCGCCGGGTGTTCCGCGCCTCCATGGCGCCGTCCAGTCGCGCGTGCGCACCCAAACCGTGTATTGCCCATCTTCGGGAATGGAGCAGGTTGTTTCAGCGTCCGGGACGGGAATGCCCATGCCGTGGGCCATGACATAGGCCGATCCCATTTGCTCCATGGACTGCTGGTCGATTACCCAGCCGCCGAGTTTTTCGAACGACTCCGCTTCGAGCCATATACGGGCCATAGCAACCTCCTGCGTGTTGTTACATGGGCGATATATCCTGGATCATCGGTTGAATGGTGACATCGGGGATTGCCAGGTGATCGGGCATTTCGATAATATCTTTTACGAGTTTTCCAAGATCTTCCGGAGCAATACATTGCTTCCTCAGTTTTACGTCGTCCGCCGCGCCGGAAATATTGGCGGCGGTGGTAAATGCCGTCTGTCCCCAGGATGGAGTCAGGCATGTAACCCGCACGCCGTAAGGACGCAGCTCGGTATAAAGGCCATGGCTGAACTTGGCAAGACCCGCCTTGGCGGCGGTGTATACGCTCCAGCTAGGCCAGGCGTAAAGCGCGCAGACGCTTGAAATGTTGATGATCGTGCCGTTCCGGCGGGCAGCCATGGTTTTGGCAACCCGCCTGCATCCCAGGATGGCCCCGGTAAGATTGACGCCGATCGTGCCGAGAATGTCGGCATCGTCCTGGTCCTTGACGGGCGCGATTTTCCCGCCGGAGCCGGCGTTGTTGACTAGTATGTCAAGCTCGCCTGTTTCCGCAATGACGCGATCCCAATCCGCGCCGGAAGCGACGTCGGCTTGAATGGCCTGGACCCCGAGACTTTTGGAGGCAGCATCCAGTTTTTCCCCGTGGCGTCCGGTTATCCAGACTTGGGCGCCTGCATTTTTCAATGTTTCGGCGATGCCTCGTCCGTAGCCGTCGGAACCGCCGGTAACCAGTGCTTTTGCTCTTTTCAGGTTCATGCTTGCCGCCCTTCTTGAATTTTAATTGAATTTTGCCGATATCTGTGCCGCGTAATCTTTGACCGATGGAGCGTATTTGCGCATTATGCTTTTCGGGAGACGGGAAGCCGGGCCGCCGCACGAAATTGCCGCAATCGGGTAGTGGCGGTGGTTGAACACCGTGGCGCTGATGCAGCGGATATCCTCGATTTCCTCACCGCGGTCAAAAGCGAATCCCTGGCGACGGATCGCTGCGAGCTCCGCATGGAGCTCGTCTGGATTCTTAAGCGTTTGTTGGGTGAAAGCCGTGTAAACGATGGAATTGACGATGCTTTTCCGTTCGTTATCCGGCAAAAAAGCAAGAATCGCCTTGCCGGGTGCGGCGGTATGCAGCGGAAAGTGGTGCCCGATCTGGACCGTAACCTTGACCGCCAGGTTAGAAGCGACTTCGTCGATGACGACGCCTTCTTGTCCGTACAACACGGCGAGCAGCACCGATTCCCCGCAAAGGTCCCGCAGCTGGCGCATGATCGGCCGCGCTTTTTCAATCAGCCCCGATTCGTCGATGGTCTTGTAGCCGAGGGAGAGGATTTTGCGGCTTAGGCGGTAAACGTCGCCTTTATCGCGCGTCACATAATCCAGCTCAAGCAGAGTCATCAGCATACGGTAAACGCTGGCGCCTGGCAGCCCCAGCATTTGCATGCCGGCGATTGTCAGTCCCTGTGGGTTGCGGGCGAGCAACTCGATGATCTTCAGGCCGCGGTATAAGGCCGGGACAAGATACTTGTTTTTTGACAGCGCCTTTTCCGGGGCTCTTTTTTTCATGACGAAATATTCCGCGCGCGTTTGGCGCTAATCAATCATATATGAAAATAAAAATCAATAGTGAAAATTAAGAGGCTTGAAAATCGGACGGGATATGTCCGAAACATGTTTCAGGACGGCAGGTTGTCGAATTCCAGTTTTATCACCGGGACGACATCGGTCAGCTCGTTCACCGGCAGATTGCGCAGGCGCAGGTAGGGCGCGGGCCCGCTGGGGCAATCGTAGGTGAAGATTGTCAGGTCCGTTTCCACCTGGGCGCCCGTATTGAGCAGCGTGGCGCGGCGCGGCAGCACCGCGATCGGCTTTAGGTTGACGGCGGTGCGGTCCGGCAGCCGGGCCAGATGCACATAGAGCTCGTTGCCCCGGCGGGTCAGAAGCACACCGCGGTTGACGATCATGGCGGAGCAAGGCGTGGTGTCGGCGAAAGCTTCCCGGATCCGGCAATACCAGCGCCCGAGGCGTTCCATGATTTGAACCTGCGCGTCCGGAATCAGTCCGTTGGCCTGAGGTCCGACGTTCAACAGGTAATTGCCGCCCTTTGCCAGGGAACTGTCGATGGCCTGCATCAGGTAGCGATCGGCAAAATAATCCTCTTCAAGCTTGTAGCCCCAACTTTGGGTGCCCAGGGCATTGCAGGCCTCGGTGGGACGATCAAAGGCGAGCTTGGCCTCCGCGTCCGGACCTTCGCGTTCCGGGGTGCTGAAATCGCCGGCATCGAAACCGCGTCCGTTGATCACGGCCTTGGGCTGAAGCGCGCGAATCATGGCGTTGATGGAAGGATCCAGGCGCCCGGTGACATTCATGTCCCACCACCAGGCATGCACCTCGCCGTAGTTCGTGCACAACTCGCGCACCTGCTTGCGCAGAAAATCCAGGTAGGCTTCCAGGTCCGGCCTGTCGCCGGGTTCGGGGCCCGCCAGCTCGTGGCTGCGATTCTGGTTGGGATAAGATGGATGGTGCCAGTCCACTACGGAGTAATATATTCCCAGCGGCAGGCTGCGCCGGTGGCAGGCTTCCGCCAGGAGGCCGACAATATCCCGGCGGTAGGGCGTCTGCATGATGTTAAAATCCGTCTGCGCCGTGTCCCACAGGCAGAAGCCGTCGTGATGCTTGGCGGTCAGGACGATATATTCCATTCCGGCCGCCTGGGCCATGTCCAGCCAGGTGTCGGGATTGAATTTGACCGGGTTGAATTCGCGGATCAGTTTGGCGTAATCCCGGCGCGGAATTTGCTTGCGCCACTGGATTTGTTCGTGCCAGGCCGGTATGGCATAAAGTCCCCAGTGGACGAATAGGCCGAACCGTTTTTGAAAGAACCAGTCGCGTCCGTCGCCAAAATGCGGCATCATAAATGCCTGTCTTTCTGTAGTCGTTCGGGTTATAAGAAGCGGCGTTCGATCTGCAGGCCAAGACTTAATTGAATTACGATCCAGAATGCAAGCGCGATTTTTCGCCGCGTTATGGTGGTACGCGCGTTCCTGGCGGGTATCTTGAAGCGTCAGTCCTTTTTGCATTAATGGAAGTCGCCTGTGCGCTCTGCTTCTAATCTGCTTTACGGGCTTGGGGCGTTCGGTAAGTGTGTCATAACATACCGCAAAATGTCTCACTATTTTATGACAATGGGTCATAATGGCGCTATGATAAAAAGTGACTAGGTAAGGATCAAAGATTTAATTAGTAGTAATTGTCTTATATTCAACATAATGTTGCTGACATTTTGCTGAACATTAAAATGTTGGCATAGTCCTTGCTGTATAACTAAGTGTAATTTTAAGAGTGATTATCAATAAAGTTTTTTTTCAGGAGAAAGACAATGTCAAAAGTATTAGGCATTGATTTAGGAACGACCAACTCTTGCATGGCCATCATGGAAGGTGGTCAGCCGGTGGTGATTCCCAATGCGGATGGCATGCGGACGACGCCTTCCGTTGTGGCTTTTACCAAGAGCGGCGAGCGCTTGGTCGGCCAGGCGGCCAAACGCCAGGCGGTTACCAACCCGAAAAACACGGTCTATTCCATCAAGCGCTTCATGGGACGCAAGTTTGATGAAGTGGGCCGCGAAATTACTTTGGTGCCCTACGAAGTCGTGCGCGCCAAGAACGGCGATGCCAATGTCAAGATTGGCGATAAAATCTATTCGCCCCCGGAAATCTCGTCCATGATTTTGCAGAAGATGAAAGCCGATGCCGAGGCTTATTTGGGCGAGAAAATTACCCAGGCGGTCATTACCACGCCGGCCTATTTCAACGACAGCCAGCGCCAGGCCACCAAGGATGCCGGTAAAATCGCCGGGCTTGAGGTGTTGCGTATTATCAATGAGCCGACGGCCGCTTCGCTGGCCTACGGATTGGATAAGAAAAAAGATGAGAAAATTACGGTGTACGACTTGGGCGGCGGCACCTTCGATGTCTCCGTCCTGGAAATCGGGGACGGGGTCTTCGAGGTTAAGGCCACCAACGGCGACACCCATTTGGGCGGCGACGATTTTGACCAGGCGGTCATTACCTGGCTGGTTACCGAGTTCAAAAAGGACAATGGCATTGATCTCTCGAAGGATGCCATGGCCCTCCAGCGCTTGAAGGAGGCTGCCGAGAAAGCCAAGTGCGAGCTTTCCACCGCCCAGCAGACGGATATCAACCTGCCTTTCATCACGGCCGATGCCTCCGGGCCGAAGCACCTGAATGTGACCCTGACGCGCGCCAAGCTGGAGCAACTGGTGGATGCGTTCATCGAGCGTACGGTTGGTCCGGTGCGCGCCTGTTTGAAAGATTCCGGCTTTGATACCTCCAAGATCGACGAGGTCGTTCTGGTGGGCGGCATGACCCGCATGCCCAAGGTTCAGGATCAGGTCAAGGAACTTTTCGGCAAGGATCCGCACAAAGGCGTCAACCCCGACGAGGTGGTTGCCGTCGGCGCGGCGATCCAGGCCGGCGTTCTGAAGGGCGAAGTTCACGATGTCCTCCTGCTGGATGTGACCCCCTTGAGCTTGGGCATTGAAACGCTGGGCGGCGTCTCCACGATGCTGATCGAGCGCAATACGACCATTCCCACGCGCAAGAGCGAAATCTTCAGCACCGCCGCGGATAATCAATCCTCGGTGGAAATTCATGTGCTCCAGGGCGAGCGCAAGATGGCGGCCGACAACAAATCGATCGGCCGTTTTCACCTGGATGGCATTCCGCCTTCGCCGCGGGGTATGCCGCAGATCGAGGTTGCTTTCGATATCGACGCCAATGGCATTTTGCACGTGGGCGCCAAGGACCTGGGCACCGGCAAGGAACAGAAGATCACGATCACCGCCACGAGCGGCTTGGACAAGAGCGAAATCGAGCAAATGGTCAAGGATGCCGAGCAGCATGCCGCCGATGACCAGCAACGCCGCGAATCGGTGGAAACTAAAAACAAGGCCGACGCGCTTGTTTACGAAACCGAAAAACTGCTCAAGGAGCAGGGCGCCAAGATCGATGCGGCTAAAAAGGCCGGCGTGGAAGCCTCCATCGAAAAGCTCAAAGCGGCCATCAAGGATGGGGGCGTCGATGCCATGCGCGCGGCCATGGAAGCGCTCAATGCCGAAATGCAGGCGGTATCCGCTGACCTGTATGCGCGCGCCAAAGGCGCTCACCAGCAGCCGCCGCCCGAAGGCGGACAGGCCGGCGAGTCCCAGCAGCAGGCGGCTCCGGAGGAAGGTCCGGCCAAGGGCGCCGATGACGTAATCGATGCGGATTTCGAGATGGTGGACGACAAGAATAAGGATAAGAACAAGAAATAAAACGGTCCTGGGCACTTTGTGCTGCGGGTAAACGGGTAACAAACCAAATAAAGGAGGGTAGTGGATATATGAAAATTCAGCCGTTGGGTGATCGCGTCCTGATCGAGCCGGAAAAGGATTCGGAAGTTAAAAAAGGCGGGATTATCATTCCCGATAGCGCCAAGGAAAAGCCGATGCAGGGCAAAATCATCGCTGTTGGCGCCGGAAAACGGGATGACAATGGCAAGTTGATTCCCCTGAGCGTCAAGAAGGGTGATTTGGTGTTGTTGCCGAAATACGGCGGCACCGAAGTCAAGCTTGATGACCGGGAATACCAGATTGTTCGTGAGGACGACATTCTGGGCATCATCGAAGCGTAAGGTAAACCCCGGTTTTCAGGAAAATTGCATAATAAAAGGAGACAGGTATTATGGCAGACAGAGGCAAGCAGTTGAAGTACGATGCGGAGGCGCGTCAGGCGATTTTGCGTGGTGTTGAAAAACTCAGCCGCGCCGTCAAAGTGACCTTGGGACCCTGCGGCCGCAACGTCATTCTGGATAAAAAGTTCGGTTCGCCCACGATCACCAAGGACGGTGTCACGGTGGCCAAGGAAATCGAACTGCCGTGCCCATTCGAAAATATGGGCGCTCAAATGGTGCGTGAAGTGGCCAGCAAGACCAGCGATGTGGCGGGCGACGGCACGACCACGGCGACGCTCTTGAGCGAAGCCATTTATCGCGAAGGTCTGAAAAATGTGACCGCCGGCTCCGATCCCATGGCCCTGAAGCGCGGTATCGACAAGGCTGTCCAGGCCGTTACCGATGCTTTGGCCAAGCAGAGCAAAAAGGTCAAGGAACACACCGAAATCTGCCAGGTGGCGACCATTTCGGCCAATGGCGACAAGCAAATTGGCGAAATCATCGCCAATGCCATGGACAAGGTCGGCAAGGATGGCACGGTCACGGTCGAAGAAGCCAAGACCATTGAAACGACGCTGGATGTCGTTGAAGGCATGCAGTTCGACAAGGGCTATCTTTCGCCTTACTTTGTCACCAACGCGGAAACCATGGAAGCCATGCTGGAGGATGCTTATATCCTGATCTATGAAAAGAAGATCTCCAGTCTTCAGGACCTCCTGCCGTTGCTGCAGAACGTGGCCAAAGCGGGCAAGCCGTTGCTGATTATCGCCGAAGAAGTCGAAGGCGAAGCGCTGGCGACCCTTGTGGTCAACCGTCTGCGCGGCACCTTGCAGGCCTGCGCCGTGAAAGCGCCGGGCTTCGGCGATCGGCGTAAAGCCATGCTGGAAGATATCGCCATTCTGACTGGCGGCCGTTGCATTACGGAAGACCTGGGCATTAAGCTCGAAAACGTGAAGATCGATGATCTGGGACGCGCGAAACGCGTGACCGTGGACAAGGAAAACACCACGATCATCGAAGGCGCCGGCAAGACCTCGGCCATTCAGGGCCGCGTTGCGCAGATTCGCAATGAGATCGAGGAAACCACCTCGGACTACGATCGCGAAAAACTGCAGGAACGTTTGGCGAAGTTGGCCGGCGGTGTCGCCGTGATCAACGTCGGTGCGGCCACCGAAACGGAAATGAAGGAAAAGAAAGCGCGTGTAGAGGATGCTCTGCATGCGACTCGCGCGGCGGTGGAAGAAGGCGTTGTGGCGGGTGGCGGCGTGGCGCTGTTGCGTTGCCAGGCCGTCTTGGATAAATTTGAAGCCAAGGGCGATGAAGCCATCGGCGTTCAGATCATCAATCGCGCGCTGGAAGCTCCGCTTCGCCAGCTCGTGACCAATGCGGGCATCGACGCTTCGATCGTCGTTGCCGAGGTCAAGAAGAGCAAGGGCAGCATGGGTTACGACGTGGCCACGGCGGAATACACCGACCTGATCAAGGACGGCGTCATTGACCCGACCAAGGTGACACGGTTTGCAATCCAGAATTCGGCGAGTATCGCCGGGTTGCTGCTGACCACCGAGTGCATGGTGACCGAAATTCCTGAAAAGGAAAAACCGATGCCGGCCGGCGGTCCTCAGGGCGGCATGGGCGGCGGCATGGGCGGTATGGATGGCATGTATTAATCGTTTGGCAGCGTGAATTGGCGCCGGGGGGCTGCGGCAACGTAGCCCCTGCGGCGAAGCCAAGGCGCGCTTCCAAAGTGAATAGTTGGTTCGGCGGCCGGCACGGGTTGATCCCCGGGCTTGGCCGCCGAACTTTTTTATTGACAAAAAGCTTGCGTGTTTGAGGGGTGCCAACTATAATGCGCCTGTTTTTTTGGAGGAGATGGCATGAATCTTGAAAATCTGAATGCAGCTAAGCGGCGAGTTCCGAATTCTTCGGTGTTGATCAATATCGTTTCCAAGCGCGTGAAACAATTGATCTTGGGAGATCGTCCCTTGGTCAAGCCGCTTAGTCCGGATGAAGATATCGAAGACATCGTGCTCAGAGAAGTTGCCGATGGCAAGCTCGTGGCCGAAATCGATTTTTCGTTGGCCAAGAATTCGCTCAAAGCCTGACATGCTTCCTGTCCCGCCCCTGTGGGATCGTGAAGGGCATTTTAATCCGTGTCGTTCGCGTCCTCGCTGTCAATAGTGGCGGCGAGAACTGTCGTTCTGCCCGATCGCTGAAAAGGCTTGCCTGCCGAACTGTATTGTCTACCGGCAATGTGTTGGATGGAACCATTAGGTCGAAGAAGCCGTTATTTGACGCAATCCGACCGCATAGTAGAGGTGTTGAACTTATGCCTAATTATCTAAGCAATATCAAACCGGATTTTAAACCCTCAACGGTCCAATGTGGCGCCATCGCGTGTTATAAGTTTAAGGGCACGCTGGCTGCGGAATTGGCGGCCGGGCATTTGACGCCTGCCCAGGCGGTTCAACTCCTGGAGGACATGCTGACGATCCGCGAGTTCGAGGAAATGATCGTCAAGCTGCGCTCCGGTGCGTACGATCCTCTGCCGAATTTTAACTACCGCGGGCCGACGCACGTTTCCATCGGCCAGGAAGCGGCTTCCACCGGATCGTGTTCGGGCCTGCAAGGCTTGGATTATATCACCAGCACGCACCGCGGCCATGGCGACAGCATTGCCAAGGGGTGTGTCGCCCTGCGGGCCATGGACGACGCCGCTCTTCGCAAGCGCGTGCCGGGCTGCACGGCGGCTACGCGCGCGGAATTGATGGATGCCGTCATCGAGGACCATGTTTTCCGGACAATTGCCGAGCTCTTCGGCAAGGAAGGCGGCTACTGCAAAGGGCGCGGCGGCGGTATGCACATTGCCGATTTCACCCTGAATCATTTGGGCGCCAATGCCATCGTGGGCGGCGGGGTGCCGATCGCCACCGGCGCGGCCATGGCCTGCCGCTATCTGCAGAATCAGCGCGTGGTTTGCTGTTTCGCGGGTGACGGCGCCTATGCCAACGGCGTCGTGCTCGAATCCCTGAACTGGGCGGCCATGGGCCAGTATACCAACGAAATTACCAAGAATCCTTTCGGCCTGCCGATCATCTTCGTCATTGAGAACAATCATTACGGCATGACCGGCCGCGCGCTCAAGGAAGTTACCGGCGTCGATACGCTGGCGCGCCGCGCCGCGGGCTTCGCCGACAACAACATGCATGCCGAGGTCGTCAACGGCATGGATGTGCTGGCCGTGCGCGAGGCTATCCAGCGCGCCGCCGATGGTTGCCGTCAGGGCAAAGGTCCCTATCTTGTCGAGCTGAATACGTACCGCTATTACGGACATTCGCTGACCGATCCGCGCACGGAATATCGCACAAAGGACGAGGAAACGGCCTGGAAGGCGCTGGATCCGATTGCGGTTTTCTCGCGCCAGATGGTGGAAGCCGGCGTGCTGACCAAGGATACGCTGGCGGCGCTGGAGCAGAAAGTGCACGACCGCAATGCGCGCGCCGCCCAGAAAGCGGCGGCTTCACCCGATCCCGTGGCGGCCGATGTTATCAAATACATGTATACGGACACCACCTGCGAGGTCGTGCCGGAAGCGGCGCGCCAGACGAAAATCGTCAAGGAATTGCCGGCGATCAAGCGGGTCAACGGCGAATTGACCTACAAGGATGCCATCAAGGAAGCGCTGGTTGAGGAGATGCTGCGCGATAACCGCGTCATCCATTACGGAGAAGACGTGGCCGACTACGGCGGTGCCTTCAAGGTGACCAAGGGCCTGCTTGAGGCGTTTGGCCGCGAGCGCATCTTTAACACCCCGATTTCGGAAGCGGCCATTTGCGGCACGGCGGTCGGCGCTTCCATGGTTGGCCTGCGCCCGGTCGTGGAACTGATGTATATGGACTTTGCCCTGATGGCCTCCGACCAGATCAGCAACCAGGCCGCCAAGTGGCATTACATGTCCGGGGCCAATGTGGAAATTGCGATGGTCGTCCGCGCTTCGGTAGGCGGCGGTAAGGGCTACGGCGGCCAGCACTCGCAGACGCTGGAATCCATGTTTGCCCATATTCCGGGCTTATATGTTGTCTATCCGGCAACGCCGTACGATGCCAAAGGCATGTTGAAGACGGCCATCCGCGACAACAATCCGATCATGTTTATCGAGTCCCAGCTGCTCTACGGTCTTAAGGGACCGGTGCCGGAAACCGAATATCTCGTGCCGCTCGGTGTGGCCGATGTCAAGCGCGAGGGATCGGATATTACCCTGGTTGCCTGGGGCCCGGCCGTGCATGATGCCCTCAAGGCGGCCAAGATTCTCCAGGACGAACAACATGTCAGCGCCGAAGTCATCGATTTGCGCAGCCTGGTCCCGCTCGATATGGATACCATTCTCCAGTCGGTTCGCAAGACCGGACGCTGCGTGGTTGCCAGCCAGGCGGTGAGCATCGGCAGCTTTACCGGTGAAATCGCTTCCGCCATCATGGCACAGGCGTTCGATGACCTGGATGCGCCGGTCATGCGGGTTGGCGCCAAAGATGGGATTGCGCCCCAATCGCATATTCTGGAAGCGGCCTTCCTGCCCAATGCCAATGACATTGTTGCCGCGGCGAAAATGATTTTGTAAACTTATTGCGTAACCGCTGATTATTCTGGTCCTGCGTGTTATCCGCGGTTAATGGGTTAAAGTTCGATCGCCTTAGGGAGCATTTATTATGATTCAAACAGTCATTATGCCGAAACTCGGCCAGACCGTGGAAGAATCCACGATTGTCAAGTGGCACAAACACGAGGGCGATTCGGTCAAAAAAGGCGAAATTTTGTTCGAAATCGAAACGGACAAGGCCGTCCTCGAAATTGAAAGTTTTTTTGAAGGCACGCTCCTGAAAATCGTCGTGGCCGAAGGCCAGACGGTGCCGGTCTCGGTGCCGGTGGGCTTCATCGGCCAGCCGGGCGATCCGATTCCGGAAGTGAAACCGGTTGCCCGGGCGGCGCCTGCGGCGAGTCCGGCGAGCGCTCCGGCCGCCCCGGGACGGGCGGCCCCGGCTGCCGCTAAGACTGCGGCGGGCGCGGTTGATTCGGCCGCCGTTCGTTCGCCGTCTGTTGCCGCTCTTCCGCCTCAGCCTGCGCGTAAAATCGTTTCGCCACGGGCCAAACGCCTGATCCGCGAATGTGTCATCAGCGCCGATCCGATTCCCGGCAGCGGTCCCGGCGGGCGCGTAGTGGAAAAAGATGTTCAGGCCTATCTGGAAGCCAAGCGCTATGCAGACTTGAAAATAACGCCGGCGGCCAAGAATCTGGCGCGTGAAAATGGCATCGATCTGCTTTCCCTGGCGTCGGCCGGGATACGGGAACGCATCGCGGTGGCGGATATCCAGCAGGCCATTGCCGAGAAGCCCGTGACGATGAGCAAGATGCGCCAGGTTATCGCCCAACGCTTGACCTCGAGTTTCACGACGACCCCGCATTTCTACGTGACGGTGTCGGTGGACATGACCGACCTGCTTGAATGGCGCAAAATCCTGAAGAAGGCAAACAAGCCATATACGGTGACCGATTTTATTCTCAAGGCAGTGGCCCTGGCGCTCGTCGAATTTCCCGCGCTGAATAGTTCGACCGATGGCCGCGTCACCCGCTGGCACAGTCGTGTCCACCTTGGCATGGCGGTATCGATTGCCGAGGGCTTGGTGGTCCCGGTAATCAGGAATGCCAACGATCTTTCGATTGCCGAACTGCACGAGTGCACGGCGGGATTGGCGCTCAAGGCGCGTGACGGCAAACTGACCCCGGATGAAATGAACGGCAGCACTTTCACGGTATCGAACATGGGGATGCTCGACGTGGAAGACTTTACCGCGATCATCAATCCCGGCGAAAGCGCCATCCTGGCGGTGGCCAGCACCCGCCAGGTGCCGGCGGTCAGGGATGGCAAGATCGAAATTCGCGCGCAAATGAAAATTACGCTTTCATCCGACCATCGGCTGGTTGATGGCGCCATGGCGGCGGGTTTTGTCAATCGTGTTAAAAAAATGCTCGAGGATTTGGAATTATGGAAAAGTATGATCTGATCGTTATCGGTGCCGGCCCGGGCGGCTATCCGGCCGCGATTCGCGCGGCGCAGTTGGGCGCTTCCGTGGCCATTGTGGAAAAGGAATCCCTTGGCGGAACCTGTCTGAATTGGGGCTGCATTCCCACAAAAACACTGATTGCTTCCTCGTCGCTCTATTGGCACATGCAGCATTCCAAGCTCCTGGGGGTCAGCGCCGAAAAAATTTCGTTCGACTATGCCGCCATGATCGGGCACAAGAATGAGGTGGTGGCCAAACTCTGCGGCGGCATCGCCCAGTTGCTGAAGGCCAACGGCGTAAAAGTATATGAGGGCACGGCTTCGTTCATGAGCCGCAATCGTCTGACCGTTCAGCGGAGCGGCAAGGATTCCGTGGCCTTGGAAGCCGGCCGTGTTATTATTGCCACGGGCTCCAGTTCGGCGCTGCCGGGCTTTTTGCCGAAAGCCGCCAGCGTGGTGGACAGCCGCGCTTTCCTGGACCGGACCGAATTGCCGGCGCGCCTGATCGTGCTTGGCGGCGGCGTGATCGGCTGCGAATTGGCCTGCATGGCCGCCCAGCTTGGAACCCAGGTGACCATCGTTGAAATTCTCGAGGACATCCTGGTCATGCTCGATGCCGATGTGCGTGCCGAAGCGCGCCGCTACATGGAATCGAAACTGAAAATCCGCATTCTGACCGGCAAGGCGCTGGAACAAATCAAGGCCGATGCCAGGGGAGTCAAGGGCCAGGTTGCCGGCGAGGCGATCGAAGCGGATCTGATGCTGGCGGCCGTAGGCCGCCGTCCGGTGACCGGAACTCTGGCCTTGGACAAAGCCGGCCTCGAACCCAATGCCAAGGGCTATATCGAAGTTAATGCCGTTTGCCAGACGAAGGCGGCCGGAATTTATGCGATTGGCGATGTCAATGGCGGTCCGCAGCTGGCGCATGCCGCGACGGCCCAGGGTCTCGTGGCGGCGGAACATGCCGTCCGTTCGCGCCGGGCCGTGCGCGCGCAGGTTGTGCCGTCCTGTATTTTTACGGCGCCGGAGGTTGCCGTCGTGGGCCTTTCCGAGCAGGAAGCCCGGCAGCAGAGCCGCGCGGTCAAGACCGGCAAGTTTGCTTTTGCGTCCCTGGGCAAGGCTGTGGCTTCGGGCGAGACCGCCGGTTTCGTCAAATGGGTTGTGGACGCGAATACCGATCAGTTGCTGGGCGCCGCTGCCGTCGGTCCGCATGCCACGGAATTGATTTCCGCGGCCGCCACCGCCGTCCAGGCCGAATTGACCGCCGCTGAATTTTCGCAAACGATCCAAGCGCATCCGACGCTGTCGGAAGCCTTCATGGAAGCCAGCCATGCCGTGCACGGCCAGTGCATCCATGCTCCGCCGCCGCGGCGCAAACAGGCTTAATGAATTAACCCGGGTCGCGGGGACTTTCCAGCTGTTTGATCAGTGTAATCGCGGTTGTTTCCTTTAAGTTATGAACCGCGCCCACGTTAGATTGGTGAAATTATTATGAAAAAGAACACCTCGACACGGTCGGTGGCCATTCCTGCTTCTATGCGCGCCGTACGTTTGCACGGCGCCGGATTCGATAACATCCATGTGGATACCGTGCCGGTTCCGCAGCCTAATGACAATCAGGCGCTGGCGCGCGTCGATGCCGCCGGGGTTTGTTCTTCCATCCTCAAGCTGGTGGCCCAGGGGAGCGAGCATACCTTCATCAACGGCTGGGATATGGCCAAGTTCCCCGTGATTCTCGGCGATGAAGGCTGTGTGACCATTGTCCAGGCCGGCAAAAACGTGGCTTCCAAGTATCCCGTGGGCCGGCGTTATGCCACGCAGCCGGCGGTGGATCATCCGCCGATCAATAACCGCGAGCGTTTCCGGAACGGCGGCGCGGGCATGGAAAAAGTCGCGGTTGGCTATTGCCTGTCCGGTCATCTGGCCGAATACATGTTGATCACCGAAGAGATCATTGCCGCCGATTGTCTCCTGCCTTTGCCTTCCGACTCCATTCCTTTCTTTGCCGGGGCCTTGTGCGAGCCGCTTTCCTGCGTTATTTCCGCCCAGGATCGGCACATTCACATTCACCAGAAAACGCCGACCTCGCCGCGCGTCCCGCAGTTGGGCTTGTTGCGCGGCGGCGTTGCCGTGGTGATTGGCGCGGGGCCCATGGGCCAGATGCATGCCGAGGCGGCCTTGCGTTTTTCGCCGAAGCACCTGATCGTCATGGATATCATCGAGGCGCGGCTTGCGCTGGTGCGCGCGAATTTAGCGGAAAAAGCCCAAAAAGCCGGCACGGAACTGCATGCCGTGCTCTCTGCCGAGGGCCCGGCGCTGATCAAACAGGTCAGCAACGGCAAGGGCGCCGACGACATCATTGCCGCCGTGGGCATTCGCAGCGTGCAAGCCCAATGCCAGCAATGGCTGGCCAAGGGCGGAGTCTTGAATCTTTTCGGCGGATTGAAACGCGGCGATCATATGCTCGAACTCGATACGCTCCGCGTGCACTACGATGAAATCCGCCTTTGCGGATCGAGCGGCGGCAGTCCGGCGGATGTGGCCGAGGCCTTGCGCATGGTGGATGCCGGCGAGTTCGATCCCGGCATGCACCTGGACATGGTCGGCAGTCTGGACCAGTTTCCGAAAGCTCTGGACCTGGTCAAGGCCCAGACAGTGGAAGGCAAGATCGTGCTCTATCCGCAGATCCCGTCAATGGAACTCCTGCGCGTCAAGGCCTGGACCAAGCGCGACGAGTCCGATTTCCTCGCGTCGCGCCAGAAAATCCGCTGAGTTCGCGGCAGGACGGCATGTGTCCCGATGCTAAGCGGGATAATCGCTGTTTGAATGGCTGGCCTGATGAATGGACATCCCATGCCCGGCCTGACGAATATGGAAAAAGCTTGGGGTTTCAGTCTCTCCGCAGACGAGACCTTTCAATTAAAAGCTGTTTTTGAACCTGAAATCGTGGCCGTTCCTCCTGCCGATGCGCATCGCGATCTTTGTGTGCTTGGTGACGGTGAAATACGCCATTACGGCAAAAAACTCATTTCCGGGCAGGAAAAGCGCATCTATATCGCCTCGCGCGACTGTGGTCTCTCGTGGAAAACATTTGTTGTCGACGATGATCGTGAGCTGGGCGCCAGTGTCAGAAGTCCCTGGTCAGGCAAATACATAACAATTTTAAACGCAAACAATTATAATCTGTTGTCGTATCCCGCCCTGGCCGGTCCGGAATGCGATGGAATTTATTGTCTCAGTGCGCCGAATGGACCGGGCGATCCAAATGTTACCGTAAATCGAATCAGCGCCCTGCCGTTGCTCGATCTGCGCCAGCCCATTCCGTTACGCGGCCGCAAACGATGGCTGTGCACCGCGCAAGTCTGGCATGAAGCCAAGCTATGCCCGGTTGTATTGCGGTCGGACGACGATGCCGCAACCTGGCGGTGCACAATCCTGGAGAGCGTTGCCGCCCACAAGGTCGCCTGGCCGCACCAAGGCGTCCGCTGGCAGCAATATTCGTGCGAGCCGACGCTCGTCGAGCTTTCCACTGGCGTTCTGCTTCTGCTTTCCAGGACCTCGCAGGATTTCCACTATCAATATTTTTCACATGATGGCGGAGCGACTTGGACAAGTCCGGCGCCGTCGCCTTTCCATGCGACAAGCACCATGCCGACATTGCTGCGCCTGCATGACGGACGGATATTATTGTTCTGGTGCAATACTCAGCCGCTGCCGGAACTTGACCACGACACCCAGCCTGAACTCGGCGAGGACGAGAAAAATGGTGTTTGGGAGGATGTCTTCACGAATCGCGATGTCTGCCATGCGGCCATCAGCGAAGATGATGGAAAGTCATGGATTGGATTCCGCGAACTTCACCTCAACGCGATCCGTAACTGCGCGGATTTTCGCGAACGCGGCGCGCCATCTTCGAAAAGCCACGATACGAGCGTTCACCAGTTTCAGGCCCTCGAAGTCCTTTTCGGGAAAGTGCTCCTGAGTTTCGGTCAAAATCCGGCCTCGCGCAAAATGCTGCTTTTCGATCCGGACTGGCTTTACGAAACCAGGAGGACCGAGGATTTTAAATACGGGATGAACCAGCTCAGCACGCAGGTTTACCTGAAAAGCCTAAGCGGCGGATTTCGTGGATTTGCCGGGCACTGTTCCTGGAATAGGACCAATGGCGCAACGATGGCGCCCGATCCGTCCGGCGCCAATCGTGACGTTCTTAAAATCGCGCGCATCGAGGACGGGCGCCTTTTCAGCGAAGTTCAGGGCGCCGTCTGGAATTTCCCCGCGTCATTTAACGGCAAGCTTAAAATCGAAATACGCATTGAAGGCGCCGGCGTACGCCTTTCGCTTTGCGATCGCTGGTTCAATCCGATTGACGTTACCGTCCGAGAACTCGCCCAATTTTCATTTGAATTGTCCAAGGACATGCTTCCTGAAAATGAATGGTCTGTTCTTGAAATCGAATGGAACTGCGCTGAGAAACGCGCCGCCATGTTTATAAATGCAAAAAAATGCGCCGAATATGCCATTGCAAAGGCAATGCCCATCGGCTTTTCGTATCTGCATATCCAGTCGTTGGCCAAGGGCGTCGATGTTCAGGGAACGCTCGTGAAATATCTTGAGCAAGCCTCTCCGGAGCGGGGCGCGGCGGATAAGCAATAAGGCCGTCAGCCCTTTCGTGCGTCATTTTGCCGAAGTCTCCGGACAGTGCGTGCCGATCCCGGTCGCGATTGTGCCAATCAAAGCGATCGATTTTAGATGTGCAGTTGCTTTACGGAGATCATCTTAAGTGGCCAATACTTGATCTCGATCTCTGTCTTGCCGCTTTGGCCAAGCTCGAGGAGTTTCTGTTGGTGGGCGATAAGGGGCGTAACTCGGCATTGTGGGCGGCGCGACGATGGGGAGATATGTGAAAGTGAAAACGTGCCCGCTGTCGATACGTGAATGGCCATTCCAAAGCTCAGCATTCTCTTTTTCGTAATTTACCCTTAAATACCGTTTGACCCAGCCTCACCACCGTGAAATTATCCGACGTATCGGAATGAGGTAAACTGTTACCTGTTGTCCAGTCGCTTGTCCGAAAATCATGGATGCATCAAGGAGATTACTCTTATGGATGATTCGAAATCACTGAAACAACGATTGCGTTCTGGTGCACCGATCACCATTGCCTGTGACGGATTGCGTTCGTCCGCGCGCGACCTCGAGTAACGCCTGTCCAAGGAACCGGCGGATCCGGTGTTCGTCGACATCCAACACACGCCGGCGTTAAATTCTGAGATCGTCGATTTCTGCAAACGCGCCACGGCCCTGGGCGTGCCGGCCCTGCTCCGTCTCCTGCACCCGCGCCTGGCATGCTTGGCGATGAGCGTTGCGCGTCTGGATCGCGCTTCAGGGCGGATCAGTGATCTTATTGCTTATTTGTAGGACTTGCATATCAGACGGAAACAGTCTTGCAGAGTTCCTTCAGCAGTTCGACTGCGGAAAGGATGTCGGCATCCTGTTCCGGTCCCGGAAGAATTTCCCGTTCGATAATGAGCGGCCCGCGAAATCCCAGCGAAAACAACTGTTTCATTCTCTCGATGAAATGAGTGTCGCCTTTTCCGAGCGGCGTCTCTTTGCCCCTAGCCGCAACGTCGACGGGACGGCGTCCATCCTTGCAATGAACCGAACGGACAAAGCCGCCGAGACGGTCGAGGAACTCCTTCGGATCGGTCTGATTGTAAATGAGCAGATTCGCAGGATCGAAGTTGATTGCGGCACTCGGGACATTCAAATCCGCAAGGCAGCGCTCCAGCGTTCCGGCCGATTCTGGTCCGGTCTCAAAGGAAAAATACATACCGTTCTCACCGGCAAGGAGACAGAACTCCCGCAGATCGGCGACCCATTTTTCATAGGCAGGAGTATTGAAGTCTGGAAAATGCCCGGCGTGACAGACGCAGTATTTTGTCCCGAACGCCTTCGCCCAGCGCATCTGGCGGGCCGCCTGAATCATGCGCCGTGTACGGTGCTTTTCCGGTGTAATCCCACATTCGTCCGGCGTCCACATCTGCTCCGGGAAGGAAAAAAAGATCGTGGGAACGCTCAGATTGTTTTCAGCCAGGGCGTCGGCAAGAATTCCCGTTTTCTTTTTCCCCTTTTCTCCTGACATGTAATCATCAAAAATCCGACAGAGTTGACAGCATTCCATGCCCGCCTCACGCAGAAATTTCAGACGTGACAATTCCATCTTGTCCAGGCAGATCATCGTACCGATCGGAAGAACCGGTTCATTCAACATGGGATTTATCCTTTTTCTTGGATTTAGTAACGGACCTTCCCCTTTGATATGAACAATATCAAAGAGAGTCATGGCCGGTTGTTGGCTGCATTATTGCCATTTCTGTTTCCTTTGGCAATGAGCTATCCATGGACCCGTTGGAGCGACCCACAGCTGTGGCTGTGGGCAACCACAGCTTGGCAATGTATTCCGATGGCGTGAGGTTGCCCAGTGAACGATGCGGTCTTTCCTCATTGTAGTCCACCTGATAATCTTCCGTGACCTGCCGGACATCCGGCAGATCAATGAAACATTTTTCATTCAAACATTCATCACGAAACTTGCCGTTGAAACTTTCGACATAGCCATTCTGCATCGGTTTGCCTGGCTCAATGAAGTTTAATTTGACCTCTCGCGCATATGCCCAGGCATCCATGGCCCGCCCGGTGAATTCCGGCCCATTATCCGTCATGATCTGTTCCGGCAAGCCACGGCTGGTCCGTAGCTCCTCCAGCACGCGTACCACTCTGGCACCCGGTAACGGGGTGTCTACTTCGATCCGCAGGCATTCCCGGCTATAGGCGTCCACTATATTCAAAAGCCGGATCTTTCTCCCGTTGGCCAGGGCATCGCCCATAAAATCCATTGCCCAAATCTGGTTTGGACGGCTAAACTGGATTAACGGTTCCCGCGCCTCCCCGCATACCCGTTTGCGCCACCGGCGACGAACCTGCAGTCTTTCTTCCCGATAAATTCGCTCAATCCGCTTGTGATTGTCTCGCCAGCTGCCTCGGCGCAATCCCACGATTATTCGCGGGCAGCCCAATCGTCGCCGTTTCCGTGCCAGGTGGCTGATCGCCTCTCGCGACGTTCAGTGGAGGGACGGATGGCAGGTCAAACAGTAGCGGAATGCATAACCAGACAATCAGGTTGCCTCGCTCCGCTCGGAACCTGATTGTTATCGTTATGCTGCCGCCTCTTGCCCGCCGAAGCGGCTTCGTGTCGGGGGGAATGATCTGGCTGGGTGGACCGCTATCCGCCGTCTGCCGTCCGTCGTCCGGCTTCTGTTATTCCCATACGCCTGGAATCGGCTTGCCGCAGGTTTTACAAGCGCCTTTGACGATGTTGTTTTCCAGGATGCTGTATTCATAGCGGCGAATGAGCATGGCTTGGCAGTGCGGGCAGATGGTGTTCTGGGCTTCCTCGCCGGGCACGTTGCCGATATAGACAAAGCGGCAGCCTGCGGCCTGCGCAATTTGGCGCGCGCGCCGCAGGGTGTCAGGCGGGGTGGGCGGGATGTTCTTGATTTTGTACATCGGATGATAACGCGAAAAATGGAGCGGGACATCCGGACTCAAGTCCTTGACAATCCAGTCGGCGAGGCGCTTGATCTCGTCGGAGCTGTCGTTCAGCGTCGGAATGAGAAGCACAACGACCTCATACCACACGCCGGATTTTGCCAGGCGTTTCAAGGATTCCTTCACCGGATCCAGATATCCGTTGCAGATGTCGCGATAGAAGGATTGGGTGAAGGCCTTGAAATCGATTTTAATGGCTTTGACCAGCGGGAACAGCGCTTGCAGGGCCTCCGCGGAAATAAAGCCGTTGCTGACCACGACACTTTCGATGCCGCGCGCTTTGCCGGCCCGGGCGCAGTCGGCCATGTATTCGAAAAAGATGGTCGGCTCGGTATAAGTATAGGAAATTGTGCGTGTCCCGGCAGCCAGCGCCTGTTGGACAATCGTTTCCGGAGATTGATATGGCGCACGGATGTCGTCGAAGCCGGCTTGCGAGATATCCCAGTTCTGGCAGAACTTGCAGGCCATGTTGCAGCCTACTGTGGCGATGGAAAACGCCCGGCTGCCCGGATATACATGAAAAAACGGCTTTTTTTCGATCGGATCGGTGTGCAGGGCGCAGGGGTGGCCATAGACCAGCGAATAGTAACGCCCGTTGCGGTTTTCGCGGACGCGGCAAAAGCCGCGTTGCTTATCGCCCACTACGCATCCGCGCGGACACAATTTGCAGCGGATCTTGCCCCCGGGCAGCGATTCGTAAAACAAGGCTTCGTGCAATTCCTCGCCATCCTGCGCCTTACCTGCCAGGGTGTCCGCCAGAACGCAGCCGGCCACCCCCGCTCCCAGGCAACCCAGAAATTTGCGCCGTGATATGGAAGTGTTCATAAGCGGGTGACTCCATTCGCCGTTTTTTTTAATTAGGCCGATATGGGCATCGATTTGCGGTAAAACCTCGGTTCACAAAATTTCGACACGCCGGAACGACAGCAAGCCCAAGGCGAGTACGGCGACGGTATAGAGCCCGGCGTAACCGGCGGTTGCGCCTACGTAGAGCCACGGGATATTGCCGCTGCCGGAAAGCGCATCCACGACCCAGAAGTCCTGCCAGTTCGGCAGTAACCGGTAGATTAGGTCAGCCGGCCAGGAGGTCGCCGCGGCGGTGCGGAATAAATAATCCGACACCAATCCCAGGATGAAGATTGCCGCGCAGATTGAAGTGCTGAGGACCGGCGGCAGCCGTGTGGAGAGGCTGACCGCCAAGGCCGCCAGGACCATGATGGCCAAACTGACCAGAATTCCGGCCGGCGCCATCCGCCAATCGATCAGACTGCCGAATCGTACGGCGTGGCCATGCGGGTCAATCCAGGCGGCAATGAAGAAGGCCGCCGCCAGGCAGGGCAACAGGCCGATGAACGCTTGCGAGACAAAGTGGCGCCGGAATATGAAATTGGACAGCGTTGCGTAGCCGAACGCGACCAGGATGGCGGCCATGAATAGCGCCCCGATGTGCCCGTCGGTTTGCATGCCGGGCAGGACCATGCGCACGCTCAGCAAGCCGGCTAGCAGGACTGTGGCGCAGAACAGCATGAGGACCATCAGCACGCCGAAGTATGTGGAAATGAAATACAGGCTGCGCGAAACCGGCTTGCACAGGATTGTGGCGGCGGTGCCTCTTTTGACTTCGGTGTAAATCGTCGCTGCGGCGGCCGCGCCGGCCACCAGCAGACCAAAGACCAAATGCATGGCCAATGCCCCGTCGCGAACCAGGCGCACCTCTTCCCCGAAGGCAAAAACGGCGGTCGCGGGCAAGAGCCCGATCAGGACAACGCACGCCGTGGTCAGCAGCAGGATTACCGGCTGCCGGATGATGTCCAGCACTGTATTCATTGCCAGTGTCCAAGACTGAAGAATGATGGTTCGCATGGTTATAATCCCGGCTGACGCGGTCTGCGGCCCTCAACCCCAAAATGATCCGTGAATTACGCGCATGTAACGCTAAACAAATATATAGGTTGCGTCGTTTTGCGCGGTTGGCCGGTAATCTTCCGGTTTCTTTTCTTCTTCTTACACCCGTTCCAACGTTCAAGGCGCTGCTCCGTCGGCCGGCGCTTGATCTTCGGCGCACCCGGCAGCAGGAGCGGCCGTCTTTACCCCGCCGTCCCAGAGGCGCCGGTAACAAGTGGACTTGGCTTTCCACGATGCCACCATGGTCAGGGAACAGGGCAGGGTGGTGGCCACATAAACCCAAGTGGGAACATGGATTACCAGCTGCCAGATTTCATCGGCGAATGATGAATTATAGCGCATGGAATTTACCAGTGCAACCAGCAGTCCGACCAGATAAGGCGCGATCATCAGAATGACGACGCCGAATGCAAAAAAATGGGACTCAACCCGGCAGCCCCTCTCTTCAAAAAGGTCGAATGTTTCGGCGGCCAGCAGGTTGACGAGTAATAAAATCCCCATGCCGGTCAGGAGCAGGCCCAGGACGTTGACCAGAAATAAATTCTCGTAGGGCATGGCCTGCCACCAGCCGATAAAAGGGGCAAAATAGATAACCAGGAACGTCAATCCCAGAGCCATGCGTGAGCGCCTTTGCCAACGCGGCTTGACCGGCCCCGCTGATTGCAGGAGCCATAATCCCCAGCCAATGAGTCCTGCGCCCAATACATAGGCGGGGATGTGAATGCCATGGAAAAGTTCCAATCCGGCCTGGCTCAAAAAAAGGCCGACCATGAAAAGCACCCCCCAGAAAATATATGAAAATCCCTTGGCCAGACACAAAATTTGTGCCGGTTTTAGTGGGGCGGCGCCGAACTGGCTGGCGCTATTTGCGGCTGATGGAACAGGCGAATAATCCATTCCGACTCCAGGTGTTGCTTGTGAACTTGTTTTGTAATGTAGCATTCCGTGGCTGCTCTGGCCATAGAAACATTTGCGGCATGTTTTCTATTTGTGTTCGATCTGGAGTTTTTATAAGCTTCCAAGCCAAGAGGGGGGTAGCATGTCCAACACAATCGGCACACGATTTACGGCAACGACATTTGGCGAGTCGCACGGTCCATCGGTGGGCGCCGTTGTTGACGGCTGTCCGGCTGGCCTGCCATTGAGCGTGGACGATATCCAACCCCAATTGGATCGGCGCCGGCCCGGGCAAAGTGCGTTGACAACCGCCCGCAGCGAGCATGACCAGGTCCGCATTCTGTCAGGCGTGGATCAAGGTCTGACTCTGGGGGCGCCCATTGCCCTGGCGGTGGATAATACCGACAAGCGTTCTGCGGATTACCAGTCCATCCGGACGATTCCGCGTCCGTCGCATGCGGATTTAACCTATCGTCTGAAATACGGTTTGACGGCGCTGAGCGGCGGCGGGCGGGCCAGCGCGCGCGAAACCATAGGTCGCGTGGCGGCCGGCGCCGTGGCTGAAAAATTTCTGACGGCCAAGTTCGGCGTACAAGTTGTGGCCTGGGTCAGCGCCGTGGGCGCCAAGGAAGCTCCGGACCTGACCGGCGAAACAATGACCCGTGCCCGGGTGGATGCCGCGGCCGTGCGCTGTCCGCATGCGCCCTCTGCCCGCGAGATGACGGCGCTGATTGAAGCGGTCAAGAAAGACGGCGATTCGGTGGGCGGCATCATTACCTGTGTGTGCCGTAACGTGCCACCCGGCTGGGGCGCGCCGGTGTTCGACAAGCTCAGCGCGCTTTTGGCCCGGGCAATGTTATCCATTCCGGCAGCCAAGGGATTTGAGATTGGCTCCGGGTTTGCCGGCGCGCGCGGACGCGGGTCGGAGCAAAACGACCTGTTTGTGTCCAAGGCTGGCGGCCTTGGTACGCGCACCAACCGCAGTGGCGGCATCCAGGGCGGGATCAGCAACGGCGAACCGCTTGTGTTCCGGGTGGCGTTCAAGCCGACGGCGACGATTGCGCGCGAACAGGAGACCGCCGATTATGAAGGCCGCCCGGTCAAACTCCAGGTCCGGGGCCGGCATGATCCCTGTGTGCTGCCGCGTGCCGTGCCGGTTGTGGAAGCCATGGCTGCGCTGGTTCTCGCCGACTGCGCCCTGCAGAATGCCGAATGTCGGATGTAGCCGGGAGCAGACAAAACCCGAAATATCGAGGGGATTTGTTGTTCCGGGTTCGTTGTGCGGCATGTATTTCGGTTATTCGACAGTCACTGATTTGGCCAGGTTGCGCGGCTGGTCGATGGGGCAGCCCCGGCATTTGGCAATGTGATAGGCCAGCAATTGCTCGGCAATCGCCACCGGGATTGGCGCCAGGAAATCCGGGCACCGTGGGACGCGGATGATATCGTTGCCGTAACGGTCGACTTCGTCATCGCCCTCCGTGGCGATGGCAATCACGGGCGCCCCGCGCGCGCGGCATTCCTGCATGTTGCTGATGGTCTTGCTTTTGCCGTGCAGGTCGGGAACGGCTACCACCACCGGCACGCTTTCATCCAGCAGGGCAATCGGTCCGTGTTTAAGCTCGGCCGCATGGTAGCCCTCGGCGTGGATGTAGGAAATTTCCTTCAGTTTCAAGGCGCCTTCCAGGGCTACGGGATACATGTAGCCCCGGCCAAGGTAAAACATGTGTTCGGCGCGCGCGTATTTTTCGGCAATGGCCTTGATGGCCGGTTCCTGCGCAAGCGCGGCGGAGGCGATCTCGGGCGCGCGCAGCAGTGCGCGCACAAGGTCGCGCCCCGTGCTGCCGGAGAGGCGCCGTGCCCGTCCAAAGACGATGGCCAGCATGGCCAGCACGGCCACCTGGGCGGTGAACGCCTTGGTGGAGGCTACGCCGATTTCCGGTCCTGCGTGCAGATATACGCCGCGTTCCGTTTCCCGCGCGATGGTCGAGCCGACCACGTTGCAGATCCCGAGGACCGTGGCCCCTTTGCGCATGCCTTCGCGAACGGCTTCGATGGTGTCGGCAGTTTCGCCCGACTGGCTGATGGCCACCAGGAGAGTGTCGCGCTCGATGATCGGATTGCGGTAGCGGAATTCGGCGGCTTGTTCGATAGCGGTGGAGATGTTGGCCAGATCCTCGAAAAAATATTTGCCGACCATGCCGGCGTAAAAGGAGGTTCCGCAGGCCGCGATGGTGATCTGGCTGATCCGCGCGATTTCTGCGCTTGTCATGCGGATGCCGCTCAGGCGCGCGGTGCCGTCCTTTTCGAGGAGCCGGCCGCGGATGGCATTGGCCAGGGCCTGGGGTTGCTCGTGGATTTCCTTGAGCATAAAGTGCTCGAAGCCGCCCTTCTCGATTTGGCCGAGGCTCCAGTCGATGTGCGTCAGTTCGCGGCTGACGGGCACGTTTTTGAGCGAGGAAATTTCGAGCTCCGTGGCCGTGATCGTGGCGATATCCTCGTCGTTCAGAAAGACAACCTGCTTGGTGTGGTTGACAATGGCGCTGATGTCCGAGGCTACAATTGTTTCGCCTTTGCCCACGCCGATGGCGATGGGACTGCCTTTGCGCGCGGTCACGATCATGCCGGGGTGTCGGCTGCTGATGACGGCAATTCCATAAGTGCCTTCCACCTGTTCGATCGCGGCGGCCACGGCGCGATGCAAGTCGCCCTCGTAACATTCCTCAATCAGGTGCGCCAGGACTTCCGTATCGGTTTCGCTGGTGAAATTGTAGCCTTTGCCTGTCAGGCGCGATTTCAGCGAGGCATAGTTTTCGATGATCCCGTTATGGGCCACCGCAAATTCGCCGTTGCGGCTGAAATGCGGATGCGCGTTGGCTTCCGTCGGCGCCCCGTGCGTGGCCCAGCGCGTGTGGCCGATGCCCGTGGTGTAATCGAGGCCGGCATGGTCGGGAACATCCGCCTCGATCCGCTTGACCAGCGCCGCGATCTTGCCGACCGAGCGCACGCGCACCAAGGCCTTCTTTGCGGATGAATCCAGGGCCACCCCGGCCGAATCATAGCCGCGGTATTCCAAGCGCTGGAGCCCGGAAACAATTATGCCCGTTGCGTTGCGCTGGCCGACATAGCCGACAATGCCGCACATGGTTTGACCTCTTTAAAATGCCTTCTGCCGCGCGATCAATTGCTTGCGATCCTGGCCGTTTGAAATCATGACCACGGGCAAATCCAGCCACTGCTCGATCTGCTTGATGTAAGCGCGCGCGGCAGCGGGCAGTTCCTGATAGCTGGTGGCGCCGGCGGTCGACTGTTTCCAGCCGGGAATGAACGTATAAATCGGTTCCGCCCTGGCGACGTCAACCGGGCTGGACGGCCACTCGGTCATGCGCTTTCCACCGCAGCGGTAAGCCGTGCAAACGCCGATCTGGTCGAACCCGTCGAGGACATCGAGCTTGGTCAGGATTAATCCGTCCAGGCTGTTGAGCCGCGCGGCGCGGCGCAACTGCACGATATCCAGCCAGCCGCAGCGGCGCGGGCGCTTCGTCGTGGCCCCATATTCTCCGCCGATGCGCCGCAGGGTTTCGCCCGTGGCGTCGTGGAGCTCGGAGGTGAAGGGGCCTTCGCCGACGCGCGTGGCATAGGCCTTGCTAACGCCCAGGATGCGGTCAATGGCGTGCGGGCCGATGCCGGTGCCGATGCAGACGCCGCCGGCAATTGTATGCGAGCTGGTCACATACGGGTAAGTGCCGGAAATGATGTCCAGCATCGTGCCCTGGGCGCCTTCGAACAAGATTTTTTTGCCTTTGCGGCGCGCGGCGTCCAGCAGAATGCCCGTATCCACGATCATGTTCCGGAACGGACGGAGCAGGGCCAGCGTGTCCTTGGTTACGCGATCGACGTTGCAGACTTCGCGCACTCGGTCCTTAGGCAGCAGGGCGCGATGGCTGTCCAGGCAGGTTTTCACCTGGATGCGGAAATAGTCCGGATCGAGCGTGTCGCCCATGCGCACGCCGGTGCGCGCAGCACAGTCGGCATAGGTCGGGCCGATACCCCGCTTGGTTGTGCCGATTTTGAGGTTGCCCCGCTGATCTTCGGCAGCCTGGTCGAGGGCGATATGGCAGGGCAGGATCAGGTGCGCCTCCCCGCTCAGGCGCAAGCGCTTGCGCCACGCGGACTCCGGCAGGCGGATGGCCGCCAGTTCCTCCACCAGTTTTTGCGGGTTAACGACCACCCCGCCGCCGATGAGATTTATGACGTTCGGCCGCAGAATGCCGGAAGGCAGGATGTGAAAGACGTATTTCTTGCCTTTGTGAAAGACCGTGTGGCCGGCGTTATCGCCCCCCTGAAAGCGGACGACGACATCCGCCTGGCCCGCGAGGGCATCCACGATTTTACCCTTGCCTTCGTCACCCCATTGCGCCCCGATAATAACTAATGACGGCATGTGTCCACCTTTGAATATGATTTTAACCGCGGCTAACACGAACGGCACAGATACGGCTATGCCATGCTTCCTATGACTCGCTTCCTCTGACGTTTAGCATATTACGACTTCAATCCCATTACACAACGATCGCCTTGCTTCCCGATCCGATGGCGCGCGCTTTTCCCGATGCGCGTGCGGCCCAGAACCAAAAAAAATCGACCGCGGATCATGCTGATAACACGGCTGGAAGGACCCGTGTGACCAGGGTTAATTCATTCGATGCCCGCGAATTCCTTGCCATCTGCGGTTGATTTTTCCTGTTGCCTAAACAAATCCTGCGCCTTGATGTCCGGGTGGTGATAGCGCTTGCGGTCCTTTGTAGCTTTGTTCCATTGGATGGCCGTCACCGGGCACCATTGCAGGCAGGCCATGCATTGCTCGCAGTTGCCGTGCCATTGCGGACGGTTATCCTTCAGGTCAATGTTGTGCCGCGGGCAGACTTTAACGCACAATCCGCAAGCCACGCATGTGTCCTGCACCCAGAATTTGGCGTCGGCGGTTTTAAAGTGCGGCTGGCCGAACTTATATAAAATTCCCGTCAGCCAGTTGACCAGCGCCAGGCTCTTTTCAACCGGCAGGCTGCGGCGCGCCTTGACCAGGCCGGCGATTTCTGCGACCCGCGCATGAGCTCGCGCGAACATGTTCTGTTGCTTGGTTTCCGCAATGGCGCCATACAGGGGGGTGTAGTTGCCGGGCATGACGATTGAAAAGCCGGCCTGCAGTTTCCCGCCCTGCGCGCGGAGCGCCTGTTCGAGCAATGACAGCGTGCCGCCGGGAAAACCGCCGCAGTTACAGACCGCAAACAGGTAGGGGATGCCGGCCCAATTCCTTAAGTTGACGAAATCGGTGACGATTCGCGGCGGGCCCCAGTCGTACACGGGGAAGATTATGCCGACGGCATCGGCGGCAGCCGGCGCCCCGGG
This sequence comes from uncultured Verrucomicrobiota bacterium, assembly GCA_964617825.1. Lineage (GTDB taxonomy): Bacteria > Verrucomicrobiota > Kiritimatiellia > JAAZAB01 > JAAZAB01 > VSJD01. The sequence goes on along the minus strand of CAZTWL010000008.1, from coordinate 76,409 downwards.
GGCCTTGGCCGCGCCAGCGTTAGGTTCCTGGAGCGCCTGGGGAATGGCCACCAGCGTTGTGTCGCCGAGTGCGGCCGCCAAATCGCGGGCAATGGCCAGAGAATTGCCCGTGCCGGAATGGTAATAAATAATCGCCTTCATGATAAATGCATCGGGAGTTCGGTTCCAGTTAGCCGCGCCCGTCCTTGCCGTGGCCACGGCATCGCCGGCGCCGCTACATGAATTATCGGCCTTAAACTCAAAATGGATTCCTTACTCGAAGCGGCGTTTGCGCAATGCGGCCAGCAGGTGGTCGACTTGCGCCACGGCTGTGCCGATATAGCCGGCCGGATCCAGGCAGCGATCCAGGTCGGCGACGGTCATGATCTTGGCGACCCGTTGATTTTGCAGTAAGGTTTCCTTGAGCGACTGGCCGGCGGCAAACGCGGTCCGCGCGGCCTGGCGCAGGATTTCATGGGCCTCCTGCCGGCCGATGCCGCGCTTCACCAGTTCCAGCATGACCCGTTCGCTCATGATCAGGCCGTTGGTCATCGCCAGGTTCTTTTGGATGGCCGCTTCGTTGATATCCAGACCCTGCAGAATTTCGTTCAACTGGTGCAGCAGGTAATCGGTCAGGATGAAGGCTTCCGGGAATATCACGCGTTCGGCAGCGGAATTGGTCAAATCCCGTTCATGTTCGAGCGGGATGTTTTCCAGGGCCGGGGCCACCTGGGCCCGGATAATCCGCGCCAAGGAACAGATGCGCTCGCTCTTGTGCGGATTGCGCTTCTGGGGCATCGTGGAAGAGCCAACCTGCTTTTTTTGGAACGATTCGAAGACCTCGCCGATTTCGGTGCGCTGGAGATTGCGGATTTCCTGGGCGATCTTTTCGCCCGTGGCCGCGAGCAGGGCCAAATCGAAGACAACTTCGGCGTGGCGGTCCCGCTGGATCACCTGGTTGGAAACCATGACCGGCGTCAGTCCCAGCGTTTTCATTACCAGCCGCTGCAGTTGCGGAGCATCGGGGCCAAAACTCGCCTGGGTGCCCACGGCGCCGGTCATCTGTCCCACCCGGATGCGGCGCTGTGCTTCCGCGATCCGATCGAGGTGTCGCCGGATTTCGCCGGCATAAATCGCGAATTTCAATCCATAGGTGGTTGGGACGGCGTGCTGGCCATGCGTGCGGCCGACGCAGACCAGCTTGCGCGTGCGCCGTGCCAAATTTGCGAGCGTTTTCAGCAGTGCCCGCGCGTCTTGGGCGATCAGATCCAGCGCGGCGCTGAGTTGCAAGGCCAGGGCGGTGTCTTCGATATCGTACGAGGTGGCGCCCAGGTGCACATATTTGCCGGCATTGCGCCCGCATGCTTCCGTCAGCGCCCGCACCATGGCCATGAGGTCGTGGTGAATTTCCGCTTCGATCGCCTTGACCCGTGCCAGCCGGACCCTGGCGACGTTGGCGTTGCGCCCGATGGACGCGGCGGCGCTCTTGGGAATGTGGCCCAGCGTGGCGTGGGCGCGCGCCAGGGCGGCTTCGACCTTCAACCAATTCTGCAATTTGGCCTCTTCCGTAAAGAGCGCGCGCATGACCTCGGAATAATAACGGAATTCGATCGGATGAACGCTCATAATGCTCCTTCAACAAATGCGGAATACAGCAAGAATATAGACCAGAAATGTCGCAGAAAAAGCGCCGGGAGTCAACTGGTTAAACCGCCGGTTTAGCCGCTGGATTTGTTGCTGCGTGGCGCAGACGCACGATCGGCTTGCCGTGCTGGGACGGTTTTGCTCCGTTAAGGTCCTGGACCCGCGTTTGCCGCAAATAAATCCATCCGGCCCGTTTTAGGGAGCGTTGGGCAGATATCCTTTTTTGCGCAAATTGGCCGCCATGCGGTCGGTGATCGGTTCGTCGGTCACGACAAATTCGCGGCCGGTAATGGTTTCGTAGGACTGGATATAACGCCGGGCTGCTTCGAGGCGCACGTCTTCGGGCATGGGGGGCGGGGTGCCTTCGCCGCGGAACCCGCGCGCGGCAAACCACTCGCGGACATATTCCTTGTCGATTTTGCGCTGGTCGGCGCCTTGCGCGAACAACGTGGCATAAGTGTCGGCGAACCAATAGCGAGAGGAATCGGGGGTGTGGATTTCGTCGGATACGACGAGTTGACCGTTGCGCCGGCCGAGTTCGTATTTGGTGTCCACGAGGATCAGTCCGCGCGTGGCGGCATAGCGCACGCCGAACTCGAACAACCGCAGGCAAATGTCGCCGGCGGCATCGAAAAGCTGGGGCGTAATCAATCCTTCAGCCACGGCTTCGTCCCTGGATATGGGCCGGTCATGGGCTTCCAGCTTGGTGGTCGGGGTTAAAATGGGTTTGGGCAGTTTCTGGTCCTTGCGCAGTCCTTCGGCCAAGGGATTGCCGCAGTAATTGCGGATGCCGTGTTCGTAGTTGTACCAAAGCGAGGTTTTGGTAACCCCGGTGATATAGCCGCGCACAATCAATTCGATGGGCAACTGCTCGCATTCGGCCACGACCATGACGTTGGGATCGGGCACGTCGATGACATGGTTGGGCGCGATGGCGCGGGTCTGCTCGAACCAGAAAGCGGCCAGCTGGTTCAGCACCTGGCCCTTGAACGGGATCGTGCCGAGGATGCAGTCGAAGGCCGAAATCCGGTCCGTGGTGACCAGGATGCGCCGCCCGGGTTGTTTGTAGGAATCACGCACTTTGCCTGTTTCGCGTTCGCCAATCCCGACCAGGTTGGTTTTCTCCAAGGTGCGATTCAATTCGGCTTTGAGGCGTTTTTCCGAGATCATAAACTCCTGATTGTTCAGCCGCTGCCGGCGCAGATTCCTGTGGAACAGGTCATGCTTCCATCCGCCGGCCAGCGATAAGATTTTTCTGCTATTTCCAACGTTCAAGCTAATCTTGGCTTGGCGGCCGGATTGTAAAGCATCCCGCGCGGTGCGTCAATTGCAGGGTTAATTGCGCCCGGGTTAACTCGGAACGGCAGGGGTGGTGCGGGACATTCGAAGGCGCCAGCGATAGAGGCCCTCGCTGATATGGTGGCGGGTGAATTCGAATTGAACGCGGCCGCTCAACGGGCTGTCCGGGTCGCGGACCAGGAATGCGCCTTCCACCCGGTCGTTATTCCACTGGCTTTCCGGTATTTCCGCCCATTCCATGAGCCAGCTCAGCAAGTAGGCGAAAATATCGGCATCCACGCAATCCAGGGGCAGTTGATAGCGTCGCATTTCGCGTTCTTCGGCCATCAGGCTGAGTTGGACGGCGCCGGGCGGGCCGAAGATTTCGAATTCGACGAGAGCTTCTTTGATGGCTTGTTCGATAGGGACTTCCGGATTGAGGCGGTCCAGCTCGCGTTGCAGGGCCATTTCCGGGAAGAGCAGGTCGCGTGAAAGGATTGTGCCGGCCAGAGTTTCGAAGACCAGCGAATTGCAGTCGGGATAATCGGTGGACACTTCGCTTATCAGGGATGCCCAGAACCGGGCGGCGGCATGTGTATAACGGACCCCGTTGATCAGCAACGCGCGGGCTTTCGAAATGGCTGAAGGGTGCTTGTCGGACTCATCGCCAAGAATACGCGCCATGGTTGGCTCGCTCGTTTCCGGACATTATGCGATGGGGCGGGTGACGGGGGTCGAACCCGCGACATTCAGATCCACAATCTGACGCTCTAACCAACTGAGCTACACCCACCATGTTTCAAAAAGTGCAGTCTATGTGACTTTTCGCCGGAATTAAAGAAAAAAATGTGTTGCGGGTCAATTGCGGGGCAACGAGCGCTTACCCTTGCTCCACAAGGCCGAGGAGGTCCAGGATGCGGGTCAGGTCCTCGTTGGAATAGAAATCGATTTCGATCAAGCCCTTGGCTTTTTTACCGTTGGCCAGGGTGCGAGAAGGCACAAGGCGTACGCTGGTGCCGAAATGCCGGTGCAGTTTGTCCGAGAGATCCTGCAGGTGTTCCGGGGGAATATCGTCCCGCATGGCACGGGGCTTGCGTGGGGCGCGGGTCAATCGCTCCGCGGCCTTTTCCAGCACACGAACCGACCAGCCTTCCTCCACGGCGCGCCGGGCCAGGAAACATTTTTCCTCGTCAATGGACACTCCCAGCAGCGCCTTGGCATGTCCGGCCGAGAGGCGGCTGTCGGCCAGCATCTGCTTGATTTCATCGGGAAGCGTGAGGAGGCGCAGGGAGTTGGTTACCGTGGCCCGCGCTTTGCCTACCCGCAAGGCAATTTCTTCATGGCTCAAGGTGAATTGCTCCGCCAGGCTATGAAAACCCTCGGCTTCCTCAATCGGATTCAAGTCTTCGCGCTGCAGGTTTTCGATAAGCGTCAATTCGAGGGCGTCGCGGTCGTTGACATCCTTGATAATGGCCGGCACGGTTTCCAGTCCGACTTGTCGCGATGCCCGCCAGCGTCGCTCGCCGGCGACGAGTTCGTAATGATCGCCCATCCGGCGCAGGAGCAGCGGCTGAAGAACACCGTGGGTCTGGATGGACTTGACCAAGTCGTCCAAGGCCTCGGGTGCAAACAGGCGGCGGGGCTGCTTGGGATTCGGGCGGATTTTATCCACCGGCACCGTGATCATGCCCTGGGGCGGAATCCCGGCCTGCCCGGGCGCCGGTTCAGTCGTTTTGGCGGCGGTCGGCGTATCGCTGATCAATGCGCTCAATCCCCGTCCCAGCCCATGTTTCAAAGCCATAAACCATCCCCCTGTCAGATGTGTAGAATGTGGAAGAAAGAGACCGGCGCTCCGAGGTCGGAAGTAAAAAAGCTTCCGTTGCCTGTCGTCCGGCGTCTGCCGTCCGCTTAATTCGCCAACAGGATGGCGTTTTTCGGTCCCGGCGTCAAGCCTCGATGCCGTTGCAATCGGTGGTGGCGATGCCGTGGGGTGCGGGGTGGGGAAATTTGTTTTCAGACAAAGCGGTGGGAGCCGGAAGCAGCTGGCAAAGTTCGCGGTTACGCCCGTTCGGCTGGCCGTCGGGTTCGATTCGGGAAGGATGCTGTTTGAGCAACGAAAGGCCGGCACGGCGGGTGCAAATAAGGGCTGAAAAGTGCTTGTCAATGGGTTCGTATTCCGTATATTTCGGTTCGTGTATATTTCGGGTAACACGGTTTGTTCCAAGGCCCCATCGTTCAGTCAGTTGCTTGGCATAAATCTGGTGTGTTCGTATATATTTCGCCAGACGAACACGCCGCTTGTCTCGAAATCATGGCAAAATTTCTGCAGCCCCTGTCCGCCGCCCGAAAACGCGGTGCGACAGGTTTGCCTGACAATCATGAAAAAAAGAAGATGTTACTTGGTTTTCAAGCTGTGGCTGGCGCTGGTCCTGTGGCTGCCGGCTTTCAAGGGGTTGGCCCAATCGCCGGACAATCCGCCGGTGGTCGGTTTCGACCAGGTCGCATACCTGGCCGGGGCCCGGAGCAATACGCTCCTGCGTATCGGGCGGGTTGATTGCATGGCCTATGCGCTGGCAGCCAATTCCGAAATCAAGATCAAACGCATCAGCCCGATCCTGCGGGCCGACGAAGTGGCCATGGCGCGCGCGGCGTTCGAGCCCAGTTTGAATGCCCAGGCCAATCTGAGCGATAACACGGTGCGTTCGTACACGCTGCTTAACAGCAACGTGGCCATGGAACGCATTGCGGATTTCAGCGTGGATGTTGGGGGCAAGCTGCTCACGGGCGCCCGCTACGATCTGGCTTTCCTGGCAAACTCGCTGAAAAGCAGCTCGACCTACCAGATGATTAATCCGGCCTACAGCGCGGAGCCCGTGATCACGCTGACCCAGCCGCTTCTGCGCGGCGCCGGCATCGTGGTGAATCGGGCTGACATCGTCCTTGCGCGCAACAACCTGCTGATTTCCAAAAAGGCCTTCAATGAAACCACGATGACGATCATCAGCCGGTCGCTGGAGGCTTATTACGGTTTGTACTATGCCCGCGCCCGCTATTATATCGAGTTGGAAGCATTGGCGCGTGCGCATGAACTGCTGAAAATCAACCAGGCGCGCTATGCCAAGGGCCTGATCAGTTCCGTGGATCTTCTGGAAACGGAAACTTCGGTGGCCGAGCGCCGGAAAAGCGTGATCTCCGCGGAAGCTACCATGAAGAACGCGGAAGACGCGCTGAAGCTGGTCACCAATCTTGTGGATGATCCGCTGCTCTGGAATGCGCGCGTGGAGTTGATTGACGAACCGGCGCTCAGCGTTCAGCACGTGGATCTTGGTAAGAGCCTGGAGCGGGCCTTTGAAAATCGGCCGGACTATCAGGCGTTGAAAATTGGCCTGGCCAACCGCGATATTCAGATCGCGGTGGCGCAGAATGCGCTTTTGCCGACCGTGGATTTGACCGGCAGCTTCGGCCTGAACGGGTTGGACGACAGTTTCCAGGATGCGGTTGGAAGCATCGGGATGGATTACAAGGACTGGATGGTGGGTGTCCGGATGACCGTTCCCTGGGGCGGCGGCGAGCGCGCCAAGTATGACAAAAGCAAATGGGAAAAAATTCAGGCGCTATTGGAGATCAAGCGTCTGGAACAGAATATTGTGGGCGAAATCCGCAACCGTGTGCGCGAAGTGGATATCCAGTTCCGCCAGACGGATGCCGCGTGGCTGTCGTCGGAAATGGAGACTGAAAATTACGATGCCCAGCAGGAGCGATATGCCTATGGGCAGGTCAGCACCCATGACTTGCTCGATTATCAAAACCGGCTGGCAACCTCGCACCTGGATTATGTGAAATCGCTGATCGATTACCAAATTGCCCTGATCCGCCTGGATCAGTCGGAAGGTGTGATCCTGGCCAAGAACAATATTATCCTGGAGAATTAACATGACAGCGGACGGCAGGCGGATAATAGGCGGCCATGTCTTTGCGTTGGCCATGGGCGCAATGATCGTTGCGATGATTGCGCCTGCGGGTTGCCGGAAGGCAGGCAAAGCAGCCGTTGACGAGCGGATCCCGGTCCGCCTGCAGGCTGTCGAGCAACGCAACCTGAAGCATACGCTCGACTACGCCGGCAATATCCGGGCGCGCGAGGAGGCGCTCGTTTATCCCAAGGTCGCCGGCAAAGTCATGGAAAAAGTCCATGAGGAGGGCGCGCGCGTCTCCAAGGGCGATGTCATTGCCTACATTGATCGCGATGAGGTCGGTTTTACCTATGAGAAAGCGCCGGTAGAAAGCCCCTTGACCGGGTTTATCAGCCGCGTTTACGTGGACTGCGGCGCCACAGTCAGCCTGCAAACCCCGGTGGCGCAGATCGTGGATATCGAGTCGGTGGAACTGCTGCTGGACGTGCCCGAAAAATACTGTACCCAGGTCAAATTGAACCAGGCGGCGGAACTGAGCGTGGATGCCTGGCCCGGTGAAATTTTTCCCGGCACGGTATCCAAGGTCAGCCCGGTGATCGATCTGGACACACGGACCACGCCGGTGGAGCTCAAGATTCCCAATCCGGGCTACCGGCTCAAGCCCGGCATGTTTGCCCGTGTGCGCCTGATACTTGAAACACGCCCGGACCGCCCGGTGGTCCTGAAAGAAGCGATCATGGGCAAGGAGTCCAACACTTACGTGTACGTGGCCAAAGGTAATATCGTTGCCAGCCGCAATGTGCGTTTGGGGCTCCGCGAGGGCGCCGCTTACGAGGTGTTGGATGGGTTGCGCCCGGGTGAACAGGTTGTGATCATGGGCCAGCAGCGCTTGCACGACGGCGCGGCAATTAGTGTCGAAGAAGCTATGCCGGTCCCCGAAATCCCGGATTCGAAAATTAAGTAGCGGCCTTGCGCTTGTTGTGCCGAGCTTGCCTTGGTTTTTCCCGGGGGCGTGCTTGGAATCGGGTCTTGCAGAGAACGTTGAAAAATTTTTTGCCGTCAGCGGTTGTCATTACGAACGTCTCCGAGGGGGCTGAAATCGGGCCCGGATTTACCGGCCTCTCAAAGGCGCGCCAAGGCTGGCGCCGTTTAGGCTGTGGCTTATGGGTTGAAACCGGATAAGTGCATCTATGGAAGACCGGAACTGAAGTTTTCGGCACTAGGAAAACATGACGCCTGTTCCTGCGGTTGCCCGAGAGTCTCTTTAAGGTTATGCGATTATGAATCTTCCCGATTTTGGCGTTCGCCGGCCGGTGACTAACCTGATGATCTTTTGCGGGATCATCCTGCTTTCGTTGTATGCCCTGACCCGCCTGGGTGTCGACCTGATGCCTGAAATCGAGCCGCCGGTGATCTCGGTGATTTCGACTTATTCCGGGGCCAGCCCCGAGGATGTGGAAAGCAAGGTTACCGAGCCGCTGGAAAATCAGCTGGCGACGACTCCGGGCATTGAGAAAATCACGTCGCGTTCGTTGGAAGGCGTTTCGGTGATCAGCCTTAAATTTATCTGGGGCACGGACCTGGCCGAAGCTTCCAATGACATCCGCGACCGCATCGAGCTGGCCAAACGCGTGTTGCCCGATATTCCCGAAGAGATGGATAATCCCTTTGTCTTCAAGTTCAATACGGCCATGATGCCCGTCCTTTTTGTCGGGATCACCGCCGATCGGACTTATCCGGAACTCTACGATATGATCGACAACCGCGTGGGCGATGCCCTGCGCCAGCTTCCCGGCGTCGGTACGGTGCAGATTCACGGGGGATTGCAGCGCCAAATCAATGTCTGGATCGACAGGATCAAGCTGGAAAGTTCCGGGTTTTCGGTCTTGGACGTCATCACCGTCCTGGCCCGCGAAAACATTACCCAGCCGGTGGGCGACCTGAAGTCCGGGCTTTCCGATTACCTGTTGCGCTTGCCGGGCGAATTTACCTCGCCGGAGGAAATCAATACCGTGATCCTGGGCAAGCGCCAGGGCAAAATGGTTTATCTGAAGGACGTGGCCCGCGTGGAAGATGGTTTCATGGAGCAAACCAGCGTCGTGCGCATCAACGGGCGGCGGGGCGTCCAGATGATGATACAGAAACAGACTGGCATGAACACCGTCGAGGTGGCTGGCCGCGTGAAAAAGAAGCTTAACGAGCTGGCTTCCGTTTTGCCGTCCGATGTGAACATGAAAATCGTCATGGACACTTCGCAGGAGATCCTGGATTCGCTGGACACGCTCAAGACCACTACCAGGGACGCGGCGATCCTCGTGATCCTGATTACCTGGTTTTTCCTGCGGCGCTTCCGGCCCAGCGTGATCATTGCGCTGACCATTCCATTTTCGCTGCTGGTGGCGTTCATTTATCTCTTTTTGGCCGGACGGACGATTAATGTCATCAGCCTGTCCTCGCTGGCCATCGTCGTCGGCATGGTGGTGGATGACGCCATTGTGGTTGTGGATAACATCATGCGGCACTTGGACCGCGGCGAGCGTCCGCGGGAAGCCGCCATTTTTGGCGCCTCGGAAATGTTCCTGGCCATCCTGGCGTCCACGTCGACGACGGTTGTGGTGTTTATGCCGTTGCTGTTCGTGTCCGGTGTGGTCGGGATCATGTTCGGCGAATTGGCCGTAATTGTCGTCGTGACCTTAACGGCATCGCTTTTTACGGCCTCGACCTTTTCGCCGATGCTGTGCGCGCAGTGGCTGAAAAGCGCTTCCCGCCGGCAGGCGCCGGAAGGATCCGGCGGGGTGTTCCATAAGGTATATGCCTTGTCGGAGCGCTGGTTTACGGCCTGGGAATACGCCTATGGACGAAGCCTGGCCTGGAGTCTGGAACACAAAAAAACGGTGATTGGCGGGTTTGCGGGCGTTTTTCTGGGCAGCCTGCTGCTGGTTCCCCTGGTGGGAACGGAATTCGTTCCGGAGGAGGATTCGGGCGACTTGAATATTACGGTGAATTTGCCGATCGGCACGCGCGTGGAGGAAACCGACAAGGTTGCCCGCCGGATCGAGGCCATCATCCAGCAGGAAGTTCCCGAAAAAACAACGATGCGTGTGCGTAGTGGAACCAGCGGGGGAATGGGGTCGATTTTTGGCGGGCAGGCCGGCACGCATATCGTCTCCGGTAGCATCAAGATGGTTCCAAAAACGCAACGAAAACGCTCGGCCCAGGAAATCGGCCAGGTTGTCCGCTCCCGCATCCGACAAATTCCGGGCGTTATCAAAACGGACGTCAATGCGGGCAATGGCCTCAACCAGCTCATCACAGGCACGAGCGGCAAGAAAATCCAGGTTGAAATCATCGGCCATTCTTTCGAGGATACGGATGCCGTGTCCGGCAAGATCCGGGCCATCCTGGACCGCACGCCCGGGGTTGTCGACGTCAGTATTTCCCGCGAATTGAAGCGACCGGAGCTGCGGATCAGCGTCGATCGCGAAAAGGCCTCCATGCTTGGCCTGGATATGAAGACGACCTCGGACAGCGTTAAGGCGTTCATGGAAGGGACGACGGCCAGCAAATACCGGGAGAAGGGCGAAACCTACGACATCAACGTGCGCCTCGAAGACAGCGCCCGCACACGTCAGGAAGACATTGAAAACCTGGCGATCGTCTCGCCGTATACAGGCAAATCGCTGAAACTGATCAATTTTGCCGCAGTCAGCGAAGCTACCGGCCCAATGGAAATCGAGCGCCGCAACCGCGCGCGCGTCATGCGTGTGGAATGCAATACTTTGAAGCGTTCCATGGGCGATGTGATTGCCGATATCCGGCGGGATATCGGCGCAATCACGCTGCCGTCCGACATCACGATTAATATCGGCGGTGAAGCCGAGGAGCAAGCCAAGGCCTTCAAGGACCTGACGCTGCTCTTGTTGCTGGGGATTGCCCTGGTTTACATGGTCATGGCCGCCCAGTTCGAGTCGCTGCTGGATCCTTTCATCATCATGTTTTCCGTGCCCTTCACCTTTACCGGCGTCATCCTGGCTTTTCTGTTGACCGCGACGACCCTCAGCGTCATTACCTTCCTGGGCATTGTCATGCTGGTCGGTATTGTCGTCAAAAACGCCATCGTGCTGATCAGTTACATCAATATTCTGCGCGCGCGCGGCTTGACGATGATGGAGGCCATAACCACCGGCGGCCGGCATCGTTTGCGGCCCGTGCTGATGACCACGGTTTCAACCCTTGTGGGCGTATTGCCCCTGGCGCTTTCGCGGGGCGAAGGTTCCGAGGTCTGGCAGCCGCTGGGCATTACGATGATCGGCGGGCTGGCGGTTTCGACGTTCATCACCATGTTGTTCGTTCCTACGCTCTATGCGGTGTTCGAATCGAAATTACGGAAAAAGTCATGAAAATGATGATGCTGGTTTTCAACGAAGCCGTTGATGAAGAAGTGATGGAATTGCTGGAGGCCTGCAAGCTCTCCAGTTATACCCGCATCGATGCGGTCTTGGGCAAGGGGCAGCTGTCCGGCGCTCATCTGGGCACCGATATCTGGCCGGGGCGCAACAACACTTTGCTCCTGGCTGTGCCCGACGAGGCGGTCGAGCCGGTGCTCAAGGGCGTCCGTGAATTGCGTCAAACCATGGGAGCCGAAGGCATCAAGGCTTTTACCTGGAACCTGGAAGCTGCAACCTGATGGCGCGCGACCGGCTTGCTATGGCAGGCTGATGCGCAGAAGCTTGCTGGCGCCGGTTGTGTCAAGATTGGCCATCTCGTATTTTTTGAGGCAGTCCGGCATAAGTACCGTTGTGCCCGGCTCCACATCCACCAGCACGCTTCCCGACTTGATGCGCACCAGGCCTTTCTCCAGGAACAGGGCATGGAAACTGTGGGTGTCCAGCGGGCAATCGAGCATGCCGGCCACTGACAGTTCCTCGAATCTAAAATACGGCGTACGCAGGCGTTCCACAATGCTGTTGCCTTTTGGGGGCGTCTCGGCGGGTACCGCAGGCATGGACTGGTGGGCGGCCGGAATGCCCTGCCACTGGATGACTTTCATGGCCTGCTCGATGTGCAGCTCGCGCGGCTTGCCGTTCGAGCCAACCCGGTCCCAGTCGAATACACGGTAGGTTGTATCGGAATTCTGCTGGACTTCCAGGATGAGCGCCCCCGCGCCGATAGTGTGAACGCATCCGCCGGGAATGTAAATGACATCTCCCTTGTTGACGCTCACTTTTTTAAGCAGGTCGCCAACCCGTCCGGCTGCAAGAGCTTCCCGAAACTTGGCTTCATTAACGCCTGGTTGAAAACCGACAAACACTTCTGCGCCCGGGTCCGCCTCCAGAATGTACCACATTTCGGTTTTCGCCTCGCTGCCCACCGCCTTGGCGGCGGCTTCGTCCGGGTGCACCTGAACGCTCAGGCGCTCCTTGGAATCGATCAGTTTGACCAGCAAGGGGAAGCGTTCCAGCGGGCGTCCCAGCAGGTCGGCCCCGTAGTTCTGAGTCAACTCGTGGATGTCCTTGCCGGCCAGGGAGCCGTTGACAACCACGTTGACGCCCTCGGGACGGTCGCTGATTTCCCAGGATTCAGCGTAAATGCCGGGCGGCAAGGAACGCCCATAGCGGCGGGCAATCCGGTCTCCGCCCCAGATATAACTCTTATAGACCGGCTTGAACATCAACGGGTAAAGCGGTGGCTGTGTATTCATCGCGGGAGGAAGCATATCTTAACCGCCCAATGGAGACCAGAACGAAATAAAGTTTTTTTTCTTGCACCGGTTAAGGCCTCCCCTTATCGTTACGGAAATCGCCGCGTTCATGTTCGTCTTTCCGCCGGCGGGGTGGTTGGCAATTGCGCGGTTCCAGGATCGAAAATCAACGTTCGTTAAGCATAAGTTGCGTTATGTCGGAATCGGCCAAAATTATAATTGACGGCAAAGAGCACTTGTTCCCGATTATAACGGGGACCAAGGGCGAACGGGCCATTGATATTACCGGCCTGCGGGAAAAAACCGGGTTGATTACGCTCGATACCAGCCTGGCCAACACGGGCAGTTGCCAGAGCCGGATTTCCTTCATTGATGGAGAAAAGGGCGTTCTGCTTTATCGTGGCTACCCGATTGAAGAATTGGCCGAAAAATCCACCTTCGTGGAAACCGCCTATCTCCTGATCGATGGCGAATTGCCGACGAAAAAAGAGCTGTCGGTTTTTTCCGGACTGCTGAATGAATCGTCGTTGATTCATGAGGATATGCGCCACTTCTTTGTGGCTTTTCCGAAATACGCGCACCCGATGGGCATCCTGGCCACCATGGTGGCCTCGCTTTCCACGTTTTATCCCGTGCCGGATATCATGGACCCGAACGTCGAGGAACAGTTCATGGCCAACCTGCTTTCCCAGGTGCGCACGGTGGCCGCCTTTTCCTACAAGAAATCCATTGGGGAACCGACGGTGTATCCGTCATTCAAGTTGCGCTATGTGGAAAATTTCCTGAACATGATGTTTTCCTCGCCGGTCAAGGATTACCAGCAGGATCCGGATATCGTGCGAGCGGTGGAACTGTTCCTGATCCTGCATGCTGACCATGAGCAAAATTGCAGCACTTCCGCGGTGCGCCTGGTCGGGTCCAGTCTATCCAACATCTATTCCGTGATTTCGGCGGGAATTTCCGCGCTGTGGGGGCCGCGGCACGGCGGCGCCAATCAGGAAGTGATCCATGTGCTCGATCGCATCTTGGCGACCGGGGAGGCTCCCAAGAACTTCATCGAACGGGCCAAGAGCAAGAACAGCAAGGAACGGCTTCCCGGATTCGGCCATCGGGTTTATAAGAATTTCGATCCGCGGGCCAAGATTCTCAAACAAGCCTGCCACAAGCTGCTGAATAAGCCGGGTGTATCCAACCCGCTGTTCGATATTGCCCTGCAAATCGAGGCGCTGGCGCTTAAGGATTCGTATTTCATCGATCGCAATTTGTATCCGAATGTGGATTTTTATTCCGGCTTGATCCTGAAGGCGGTGGGCATTCCGTCCGATATGTTCACCGTGCTGTTTGCCATCGGCCGGGTGCCGGGCTGGCTGGCCCAATGGCGCGAAATGGTGCATACCGGCGGTTTCAAGATCTCGCGTCCGCGCCAGGTCTATATCGGCGATACGGAGCGGCATTACGAGCCGATCGAGAAGCGGGTGTCCAAAAACAAGACGGTGGGTTGATTGGCCGTCTGCTGGGATTTTATTGTGTTTACAAAGTTGCTTTTGCCTTGTAGCATTTAATAAAAGTCAGGGGCAAAGTTTTTGGACAAAAGGAGGTAATTATGCGCGCTTTCCTAAGGCTCGGTTGTCTGTTGTTGGTGGCTGCCATGCTCTGCGGAAGCGCTTATGGCGGCGAAAAGCCCGCCCCGCTGGCCGTTCCGTCCGAAGGTGCGCAGATTGCCATCCCGGCGACTTTGGCGGCGCATGATGGCGCCAAAGGATATTCGGATTACGAGTATTACTATTACATAGCCTCATCGTACTACGGCTATTATCTGTCAACCGGTAACTCCGAATATCTGGCTTACTACTATTATTATGGTGGCTACGCCTATGGTTACTATTACCTCTATTATTACGGCGATTACCATTATGCTATGGCCTGGGCCGATTACTATTGGGCTTACGCGTATTATACCTATTATGAGCACTATGGCTATTACACTTACGCGAATGCCTATTACAATTACTACATGGCTTATACGTATTATGAATATGCCCAATACCTCTACGCTTTTTATATGTATTACGGCGACAGCAGCAGCGCGGTATACTATTACAATCTGTGGCTGAATTATGCCTTGGAGTTTTACTATACCTATCTGTCGTATTTTTAGTAATCGCTCCGTTTGACGAGGACAAACCAGCGCCTGCGGAAGACGGCATGGGCCGTACGCAGGCGCTGTTCGTTTGGTCTGATGGCGGGCTCGCCTAACAGACGCATAAATGTGCCGGTTGTCGGCAAATTTTGAATGAGGAGGCGGTACGATGCATGCAATGCGATTGGCCGTTGTGGCCCTGATCCTGGCGCTGGGCATGATCCTTTCGGCGGTTGTGGTGTCCAAGTTTTTTGTGCGGATTCGCCATGAGCAGGCCATTACGGTTAAAGGCTATGCCGAGAAGGACGTCTTGGCGGATATCGGCAAATTCGAATGCGGATGCAGCGTGCGCGGTGTCAGCCTCCAGGAGGCGCACGATAAACTGCAGGCCAGCCGGGACCGGGTCCTGGCCTATCTCCAGCAGAAGCAGTTTCCCGCCGCGGATATTGCCGTCAAAACCATCCAGATTAACAAGGTGGTCAAGCGCGATGCCCAAGGCAAGGAAACCAATGAAGTGGAATATTACGACCTGGCGCAATGGTTTACGGTCACCTCCGGCAATGTCGCCGCAATTCGCGACGTCTCCGTCTCGATCTCCGCCTTGATCAAGGAAGGCATCGATCTTAGCGTGATGCCGCCCGAGTTTTTTGTCTCCACGCTTTCCGCCACCAAGCTTGAACTGCTGGCCAAGGCGACCGACGATGCCTATCGTCGCGCCGTCGTTCTGGCGGAAAACAGCCGGGGCAGGGTGGGGGCTTTGATCTCGGCACAGCAGGGCGTTCTCCAGATCACCGAGCGGCACTCGACCGATACATCCGGCTGCGGAGTCTACGATACGGCCACGATTGAAAAAACCGCCAAAGCGGTTGTTACCTTGGAATATGCCATCGATTCCGTGCGCTGACCATTTGCCGGCAGTCGGCTCCCGGCTATCCACATATCGGCGATCAATGCAATCCTGACCCTGGACGCCTTAAATTCATGAAATGCCGGGTTTGTCCGGTTCTTCGAGCCGGACCGTCCCCGGTTTAATCTTCTCGCCGTGACCGTGCTTGCAAGGCCTGCCGCGGCAAGATAATCCCCAAAATAGCAATTTATTCCTCTTGCGCAAAACACGGCCCAGCGCGACTATTTTCCCGAATTCCGGATCGGGAGACCGCAACTGCAACCGAATTGATCTAGGAGACCGCTGCAATGCCAAAATTCATACCTTTTCCAGCGTATTATGACGATGTGCCGATCGATCTGTCGTTTGTCTACGCCAATGAAAAGCCCGCCGGGCGGCATGGTTTTCTGCGCTGTGTCGGCGATCACTTCGAATTCGAGGATGGGACTCCCGGCCGTTTTTGGGGCACCAATTTCAATGGCGGCGCAAATTTCCCGGCCTTCGATTACAGCGAAAAGGTGGCCAGGCGGCTTGCCAAAATCGGCTGCAATATTGTGCGCTTCCATCAACTGGACGCCGAATGGGATACGCCCAATATCTTCGCGTTTACGAAGGGTGCGCGTGTGTCCACGACAACGGCGCTTGACCCGGAGAGCATGAAGCGCCTTGATTACCTGATCCACTGCTTGAAACAAGAAGGCATCTATGTTTATTTCGACATGCTGACCTACCGCAAATTCAAAGCCGGTGACGGCTTCGAAAATGCGGAACAGTTTGTGGACGCCTCGCGCCAGCCGTATGTGATTTATAATCGGCGCATGATCGAACTGCAGAAAGACTTCATGGCCGCCGTTTGGAATCACCATAATCCCTATACCGGGCTGGCTTACAAGGACGATCCGACGATTGCCATGAGCGAAATCATCAATGAATGCGACTTGTTTAGCATGTGTAATTTCGGCGTCGAGCCGTATACGGGCGAATTCCGTGCCTTGTTTCGCAAGTGGCTCGATGAGCGCAAAATAGAATTCGATGCGGAAAATTGTGACTTAAAATCGCGGGACGCGCCGCTCGGCGATTTTAAATACGAACTGCAAGTCGCCTATTACAAGGAATTGCGCGACTTCGAACGTTCCATCGGGGTAAAAGTCCCGATTGCAGGGACTAACTGGTGCGTTTGCGACCAGCTGACCAAGTCCCAGCTTGCCAACGACTTTACGGATGGCCATACGTACTTCTACGACTGGCGCTGGAACAAGCATCTGTCGTGGACAAAGTCGGTTGCCGATGTTGCCGATCCGAGCATGGCCGGGTTGTCGCGCGGCCGCCTGGCCGACAAGCCGTATTTCGTTTCCGAATGGGATATGCCTTGGCCAAATCCGCGCCGCGCGGAAAGTACGATTCTGTTTGCCGCGGTCGGCGCTTATCAGAACTGGGCTGGTTTTGCCATTCACACCTATGCCTATGGCACAAGGCTGAATAAAATGGAAATCCTCGGCAAGGAAATATCGTCGCCTGCCATCAATGGCGTCGGCTACCGCGAAGGCATATTCAGTACCTGGAATGACCCGGCCAAGTTTGGGATGTTCTACCACAGCGCGTTGATTACCCGTCGCGCCGATGTCGTTCCGTCGGGCAAAGTCGTCAAAATCAAAGCCGGCCAGAATAAGGGCGAGGCGTATCCCGCAGCGGCGGAATTATGCCGTATCGCGACCGATTTCGAAGACGGCGTGGATGCCGGCACGCCGCTGGTCAATCCGGAAGCGGGTATGGTGCGATCCGTGGATGGGCAGCTCTATCGCAACTGGAAGGACCATTACGGCACGGTCGACACGCCGCGCACCAAGGCGGTTTATGGCAAGCTTGCCAAGAATGGCATGCTCAAGCTGAACGGCTTGACGCTGAAATGCGACAACGAGTTTGCCGTCATTGCCATATCGTCGTTGAGTGACGCCCCGCTCGGCGAAACCGATAACATCCTGCTGAGCGCGGTGGGCGATGCCGTCAATACCGATATGAAATGGGAAGGCGAACATCTGCTGGATTACGGCAAGCCGCCGATTCTTGCTGAAGTCGTAGAAGCTGAAATCGCTTTGCAAACGAATCGCAAGGACTTGAGAATCCGCGCGATTAATCCGGAAGGATTTATTGCGGGCATCGTTCCGGCCACCTTTGAGGATGGCTGGATAAAATTCAAGATAGGCGCCGAACATCTCTCCATCTATTATTTGATTCAAGCCGAATGAACCATCGGGTTGGATTCGAAGAATAATGCTGGCACTTGATGAGTATGCAAGCCGAACATGCGCCCGCGAATTATGACCGTTTGTTCGAGGCCTTGGCCCGTTCGAAATTCCGCAGCCGTTTCAAGCTTGCCGGGAAAGAGCAATCCTACCTGGCGGAGAAGGGGCTGGACGAGGTGATGAATCACGCGCGCCGGTTCCTGGCAACGCGTCTTTTTCCTGCACAACCGGAGAATGATGGCAAACAGACTCCCATGCGAGGCCATCCCGTTTTTATTGCCCAGCATGCCACGGCTACCTGCTGTCGAAAATGCCTGGCGCAATGGCACGGCATCCCTCCGGATCGTCCCATGATGCAAGCGGAGCAGGATCAAGTGCTGGGTGTGATCAGGGCGTGGTTGGAAAAGCAGAATGTGCATTCATAAGTGTCGCATACATAAGGATCGGGACTGGACATTGGACAAGATCATCAAGTGCTGCTGCATGGCGTGGAGGACGTTTTGCTCTGCAGGCTGTCATGCCGGGTCATGAACCGCATGCGGTAACTGCCACTGCATCCCGGCGCTAAGATTTGCGTCGGGTGTCTGGAAATTGGCATGATAATGATTGTTCATCAGCGCATAGGCATGGATCACGATGCGATTGCGTTCGCTAAGTTCGGCCACCAGTTCCAGAAAGTGTATGCGATTCCTGTCTTCGTCAAATATCGCACGCCGTTCCATCCCGTGACCGAAAACATGATCCCCTCCGTCTGTAACCAATCTACGTAACGACCTGTTCCTTCGCTTATCAATGCATATTGCCTGTACCGATGCAATTTGTTTGCCCAATGTCCAGCCCTGATCCCGAGACTTTGATTTTTATTGAAAGCTTTAACGGCAAGTGTCGTGATGAATGCCTGAATGAGCACTGGTTTGTGAGCTTATATAATTCCCAGGCGATCATGGCCCGCTATCGGTGGGAGTACAACAATGATCGGCCGCATAGCAGCTTGGGAAATCGAACACCAAAGGAATTTTCGCGTAGCCTGATGACCGTCGCGTTGCCTGTTTCCATCCCCCTGGGAACAGGACAGGAAGAGCAACAGGGGGTGGACAACAAAGGTAAACCGGCTATTCTGATGCCAGGGGGACTCTCTTAGAAAATGGCGCAATCAACGGGGGGTAGGTCAAGAGTCCTGCACATATCCCCCGCGCCGGCGGCAGGCTGGTCAGAGATGTCCTTTCACGAGATCAGGGCTGAGGGAGCGTTCATGCTCGATGCCGTGATGGAAGACGGGCGAACCGTGCGCGTGGAAGTTCTGAGCGAAGCCGGACAAACATTGAAAGTGGCAAATCCTTTTAAGGGAGAAAGAGCCCTTTTACGACGAAAAATGTTTTGAGGAAATACTGGGTGGAGTCGTTTTGGAAATCCGCACGGCAAAAGGCGAGTGGATCATACTGGAGCCATTCGTAAAATTGCAGGATGTGGGTAGTGAATGTTCTATGAAGGAGAATTTAAAAAAATGACAAAGGTGAGGATAGTTGCAAAGGGCGCACTGGCATCATCGCTCGGGTTGGTGGCCAAAGAACCACGGGTGTTGTCCTATGCGGGCGGCGACACCGAATGTAAAGGCGATCTTTATCTGCCGGAGGCCGTCACGGACTCAACGACGAAAATATTGCTGATCCACGGCGGCGGCTGGCAGGCCATGGATCGAAGTTCCACCCGGGGCGTGGCGGAGATGTTCCGGGACAACGGCTATGTTGTATACAACATTGACTATCGGTTGGCGCCCGAACATCCGTGGCCCGCCCCGGGAGACGACTGTTTGCAGGCTGCGGATTTTCTAGTCAGAGCTGACCGCGAGGATTTGTCCGGACTCCGGGGCAAGCCGATCATGCTGTGCGGACTTTCTGCAGGCGGTCATTTGGCCTTGATGACGGGATTGCGGATGCCCCGGGAACAAGTAAAGGGAATCATCAGCATCTCCGGAATTGCCGATCCTGACCCGGACCGAAAACTGTCGCCGGAACGTTATCAGCGGTTGTTTCACGGAAAAGAGTTTGATCCCAAGGCTTTTCCCGGAGAATGGTTAGCAAAAGATACGCCGCCCATACTGCTGACCCATCAATACGATGATACGGTGGTTCCCGTGTGGTCATCGATCCGGTTTGCTCGCCAGGCATCGAACCTGGGATGTCAGATTTTCACATATTACTACGATCGCGACCGCAAAGGCGAAGGACACGCCATTTGGCAGCCGGACAAGGCGCCGAAGCAGCTTTATTCGGATTTGGCGGAGGAATGCCTGCGCTTTCTGCGGCGGTGCGAAGGCCGTCCAGAGCCGTTGTTCAACCAAAACGGGATGAAATATTTGGGACAGCTTAAAAGGCTGCGTTCCGACGAGGTGCAGGACAGCATCGTCAGCATCGGTTTCGAGTGTCTGGACCGGGATATGTTCGACCCGGAAGCCTGTTACGACAAGCTGGCGGAAGTGGGCGTCAAATGGGCACGCGTGCAGACGGGTTGGTGTAAGTGCGAACAACAAAAAGGGGTCTATAACTTCATCTGGCTGGATCGGATCGTGGACAATCTGATTCGGCGCGGGATCAAGCCATGGTTCAATGTGGGATACGGCAACAAACTGTATATGAAGGATACCTACGGAGAAGCCTCAGTGGGGTTCGTTCCTCTTTATTACGGGGAAGAATGCCTGACCGCTTGGAAAAATTACTGCCGGGCCTTGGCGGGGCATTATCTGAGTCGGGTGGCGCATTATGAGATCTGGAATGAACCGAATATACCGTGTTTCTGGCAGCCGAAAGGAGCTTCTCCTCAGGATTACGCCCGACTGATCGACCTGACGCAAAAAGAAATCCGGGGCGTACAACCGTCAGCGAAGATCGGCGGGTGTATCAGCGGATATCAGGGGCGGTATCTGCAGGAGTTCGCGGATGCAGGTATCCTGGGCAAAATTGATTTTTTCAGTCTGCATCCCTACGTTCAGCTGCCGGAACAAGATTGGGCGCAGTCCGTGGCGTATCTTAAACGCAAGTTCACCGTCAAAGAGGCGCAAAAGGTTGTTGTCTGGCAGGGGGAATCCGGTTTTGCGTCATGGTGCCCGCCCAAATATTGGCAACGCCGTTTTCTTCGGGAAAGCGAACGAGCGCAGGCCGTGTGGTTGCTGCGGCGCTATATAGTGGATCATGCCGAATCGATTCCGCTAAGTTCCTTTTTCCAAATGGCGGACATGATGGAAAAGAACTACCAGATGGGCGAATCCACCCAGAATGCGTTTTCCACGGCCAGGATGGGCATCCTGAATGGCTTAACTTATACTCCGAAACGGGCTTACTTTGCCCTGGCGAATATCACCGCCCTGTTTCGGGATGGCATCCGTCCGGTGGAGGCCTATATGAGCGTGTTTCTTGCCGACGCGCCTCAGGGCCAGCAGGTAAACGTCGGGGTCCGGACGCATTGTTTCCTGCGTGGAAGCAACCCGGTCTATGTGTACTACGTACCCGCCGACCCACAATTAAACTGGGAACCGCTTCAGAATGCCTCCGTCACGCTGATGAAAGAAGAAGCCTTTGCTTTGATGGAAGATCCTGTGCTGGTCGATCTGCTCAATGGCGGCGTTTTCAACCTAAACGTCGAAAAAACCGGCGACATGCTTAGTTTCTGCGGGCTTCCGTTGACAGATTACCCTCTGGTGATTTGCGACCGCAGTAATATACGGCTATTGCAATAGTATACTCGGATTGAAGTTGGATAAAACACAGCAATTTAGGAAAAATAACGCGTAACAAAACGTTTAAAAAAAGATTCCACGCCCAATGCAACCATGCTGGATGCGACTGTGGTCGCAAGCGGCCGCTGGCACGGCAAGTGCACATGGGCTCGATCGCCATCTCAGCGCACCTCAAGAACCACTTTGCCGATGTTTTCGCTGCGTTCGAGCACGGCGTGCGCCTCTTCGGCGCGCTGAATTGGGAACACGGCGTGGATCACCGGGCGGATTTCGCCCGAAGCTAATCTCGGCCAGACGCGTTCCTCCAACTCGCGCAGAATCCGCGCCTTCATGGCTGGCGGACGGCTGCGCAAGGTGCTGCCGATCAGCCTGATGCCGCGCTTCAGGATCGGGCGGAGCGGAATTTCGGCGAACTCTCCGCCGAGCGTGGCGATTAAAATCCAGCGGCCGCCGGGGGCGAGTTTCTCGATGCAGCGCGCCAGCGATTCGCCTCCGACGCAGTCAAGAGCGATGTCGGCGGGGTGGGCGTCGAGCACGGCGGCGAGGCAGTCGCGATGCCGCGCGACCACGATGTCGGCTCCGATGCGGCGAACCGCTTCGGCTTTCTCCGGCGTTCCGACCGTGGTGATCACCGTTGCACCGAACGCCTTGGCAAGCTGGATCGCGGCGATGCCGAGCCCGCTCGCCCCGGCCTGTACCAAAACCGTTTCTCCGGCGCGCATTCCTCCTTCGATGCATAAATTGAGGTACGCCGTGGCGAACGCTTCGGGCAGCGAAGCCGCTTCGACCAGCGACAGCCCCCCCGGCACCGGCAGAAGCATATCCGGTTGCAGAACAACCTGTTCGGCGTATCCGCCACCGCCAAGGAGGGCACAGACCCGGTCGCCTGGTTTCCAGCGGTTTCCCGCTTTTGGGCCGACGGAGGTGACGCTGCCGGCGATTTCGAGGCCCATCCACTCCGGCGCGCCGGGCGGGGGCGGGTACTTCCCGGCCCGCTGGAGCAGGTCGGCGCGGTTCAGCGCGGCGGCGTGAATCTCCACCAACACTTCGGTTTCCTGCATGACCGGGTCCGGAACTCCGGTCCAGAGGAGCTCCCGGTTTTCTCCGACTTTGATCACTTTCATGGTTCTTGGACCTCCAGCGGGTGGCGGCGGTCGGTGAGCGGTATCCGAGCCGCGCCGCCGGCAAACTGCGACTGATAGAAGCCTTGAATCATTTCGAGCACCATCTGCGCATCGCGCGCCGAGGCGGCGGGCTCCCGGTTTTCTTCGACCGCTGCGAGGAGATCCCACGCCGCGCGGCGGTTGTTGATCGCGAAGTACGGAATGAACCCGATCGTCTTCATGTCGATCGGATCAGCGCCCGGAATGTCCGGTTCGGCAGGGAGTTCCACCGGTTCGAAGCGGGCGTCGTCCTCGGGCGGCAGTTTCGAGCGGCAGAGCCGGAGCTTGCGGTCGCCATCGTAGCGCATCGCCAGCGTCCCCTCTGTCCCGGCGGCGGTGACGCCCATGCGGACCCCGCACGTCGATAGGTTTTTGCGGCTCTCGAAGAAGCCGCGCACGCCCTGGGGAAAACGGAAATACGCGGTCAGCTCGTCCCCGGCGACCGGACCGACCGGTTCGGTTGGAACAAAACGGTCGGAGCGGCGCAACGGGCGGCCATCCCGGGTGAAGTCGGCGAAGACGAACTCCGGCGCGCCGAAAAGGAAACAACCGATGTCGAGAATGTGGGTGCCGAGCACGACGAGGTCTTCGCCGCCGCCGCGCGCATCCTCCTTGCCGCGTCCATAAAAGGCGAGCGGGCGGCCGATCGCTCCCTCCGCGATCATCCGCTTCATGACACGGAACACCTGCGCGTGACGGGCGAGATGGGCGACGGCGATCCTGACGCCGCATTCGTCGCCGAGCGCAACCAGCCGGTCGGCTTCGGCAAGCGTGGCGACGAGCGGTTTTTCGCAGAGGATGTGGCAGACGTGGCGGACGGCGAATTCGAGCTCTTCGAGCCGACCTTCCGGAACGCGGGAGCCGAATACGACGACGTCCGGCGTCTCCCGTTCGATCATCTCGCGGAGATCCCAGTAGCGCCGTTTCGCACCGGTTTTCGCCATTCGCTCGTCGATTCCGTTGTCGTTCGAATCGGCAAGGCCGACGGTTTCGACGCCGGGCAGCCCCTTGAAGGCGAGATGGGTGCCGTGGCCGCCGCGCCCGGGTACGGCGGTATCGTACAGGATACCGACTTTCCAGCGATGATTCATTGTCGTTTCCTTTTCGTTGTTTTTTCCATGGATGCGAGATATTCGTCCATGGCGGTGTTGACCGGCCAGACGGTATCTTTCGGACAATGGGAAATTTCTTTTTTGAGTCCTTCGTAAAGGGAAATCAACTCGCTTTGCTTCATTCCGAGCGTGGCCAGGATTTTGTAATTGTCTGTAACCCGGGTGAAAAGCCTGGCGTATTCGAGCTGCCAGCGCACGCCCCGGTTGTACGGGTCCGGAGAAAGAATGCGCAGATAGTCCTCCTTGTCGACCCAAACGGCTTCGAGTCCGCATATGTCCTTGTAGTACGCGGCGATCTCGTCCCAGGAGCGGTGCTCCGCCGTCGCGACGTTGAATGCTTCGCCCCGGGCTTTTTCATGGAACAGAAGTCCAGCAAGCATCCGGGAGACGTCTCCGGCCCAACTCATTGTCGCCTGTTTGCATCGCGCCTGTTCGGGGAGAACGACCTTCTTGCCGGCGAATGCGCGTCCGACCGTATTCGCCGCTTCCAGCGTCACCAGTTGATAGCGCATCAGCGAATAGGTCGTGGCCGGCCGGACGATCGTCCAGTTCCGACGCGGGAGAGCATGCAGAACATTCTCGCCCCGTGCTTTGTAGATGCAGTAATCATCCGAATTGCGGAGAAGCTCGTCGTCGGTTGAATCAATCAGCCGCGGAGACGTTTCCCGGACCGGGTGTTCCTTGTCATCGAAAACCCGGCAGCTGGAGAGGAAAATGTAATGATCCGTATGATCCAGCGCCAGCGGCAGGTAATAGACGAGTTCGCCGGTGTTGTAGGTCAGGAAATCAACGATCCCATCATAACCGTTTTCCAGAAGTTTGCAGTAAACGGTTTTGTCCTTGGCGTTCGCCTGAATGTAGTTCACATGCGGGAGACGGTTTTCCACCTCATTGAGGGAAACACCGTCAATCCGGTATCCCATTTCCACCAGACGGGGAAGGAGATACTGTCCCATGGCCCCGGATGCGCCGAGAACCAGTACTTTCCTGGAGGAATTCATGCTGCACCTCTTCTGTGAGATTGAACCGTTATTTCTTCCTGCTCTCGGATTTCGGCCCGAGCACGCGGCCGCCGTCCACGGTATAGTTGACTCCGGTGATGTACGACGCCTCCTCTGAAGCGAGGAAGGCGACCATCGCGGCAAGTTCCGAGGGCCGTCCCTGCCGTCCGAGGTACGTACCGTCGCTCGCCACGGGCTGTTCCGGCTCCTTCCCGGCGGGCCAGCGCGAAATCAGCCCCGGCGAAACGCAGTTGACGTTGACACCGTACCGGCCGACTTCGATGGCGAGCGCCCGGGTGAATCCGATGATCCCCGCCTTCGCCGCGGAGTAGTCGGCGCGCTGCGCAATGCCGACTTCGGCGGCGATGGAGGAGATGTTGACGATCTTCCCGCGACTGCATCGAACCATCTCCGGCAGCACCGCCCGCGTGCAGCGCATGGTTCCGCCGAGGTTCAGGTCGAGCACCCATTGCCAGATCTCCTCGTCGGCGTCCTTGAACTCGGTGAGCGCTTTGCGGAGCGCGGCGCTGCCGCCGGCGTTGTTGACCAGAATGTCGATCCGACCGAAACGCTCCTGCACGCCGGAGACCATCGCCTTGACCGACGCAGTGTCAAGCACGTCGGCGACGAAGGCGACGGCGCGGCCGCCGCGCGTTTCGATCCGCTTCGCCACCATTTCCGCCTGCTCCAACGTGCGATCGGTGACGGCGACCAGCGCCCCCTCGTCGGCGAGGCGAATGCAAATCGCGCCGCCGATCGCGCCGCCGCCACCGGTGACGATCGCGACCTGTCCTTCCAGTTTCATGGTGCGGATTCTCCTCTATTGTTGATATCCGGAGGCGGCGAGCAGCGCCTCCTGGACCAGGAATTCGTGCTCGATCGGGTACGGGTTGGCGATCTCGCCGCGGACGACCCTGGCGAACTCCCGCAACTGTTCGGTGTACCGCCCCGGCATGACGCCGACATCGACGAGGCGGGTTCCCGCCGGAAAGCCGCCGCACGCTTCAAGCAGCGTCAGCCGCACGTGCAGGGGATCGCACGCATAGCGATCGGCGGGGTGTTCGAGCGGACAGATCTCGGTGGTGCCCTTCGTCCCGCAGACAATCAGCCGCCGGTGCTTCATGCCGTCCACCTCGGCCACGCTGACCCGGACCGTTGTGGTACAGCGCGGATACTCCATCACCGCCAGCCCGTTGTCCACCAGCCCGTCGTCGCGGGTCCGGCGCAGAAATGGTGTCACCCGGTCGGGGCGGCCCATCATCGAAATCACGATGTCAATCAGGTGCCCGGCGAATATGTACATCGCGCCGCCCTTGAAACTGGCCAGCCACCCGCGGTAGTTCTCATCCTGGCCGTCGTAGCGGCTCATCACCGCGTGGATCTCGAAAATATCGCCGATCCACCCCCGGTGCACCGCCTCGCGGCAGAAACAGATCGCCGGGTTGTTGCGGTACATGTAGCCGAGCTGGATGCAGAGATTCCGCTTCTTGCACTCGTCGAGTAGTTCGCGGAAAGGGCCGATGGCCTCTCCGCCGGGCTTGTCCATGTGAATGTGGAGACCGTGCTCCACGCAGCGCCGCGCCGTCGGGACCAGGTCGAAGCCGTCGGTCTCCACCGCCACCGCCTGGAGGCCGGGGACCCGGAAGAGTTCCTCCTCGGTCATCCACGGAAGACCGCGGTAAGCGGCCAGATCCCCGCGTTTCTTCCACCACTCTGGATCCCCCTCCACCACGCCGACCACTTCGAAGAGGTCAGAGAGACGGCGCAGCGTGTTCATCTTCTCGGAACCGTGGTTGTGGCCGATGCCGATCTGGCCGATTTTGATGCGGGTCTGGTTCATGACTTCCTTCCTGCCCAGTCAAATAGTTGAGGGATTCATGGGGTAGTATTCCCAGTAATCATTGTCCGCAATTTCGAACATGGAGGCTTCGCCGGTCGCGTCAATGAAAGGATAAGATTTGCCGCCGGCATAATTTCTACGCTCTAACAGGATCCTAACATCAGCAATTGATGCGTTTCCTCTATCAATGTCATTTTTTAAAGGATTGTATGCCTTGTCATGGTTATAATCCAACGTTTTCTGATCGATATTCCTATCGGACTCCTTGATGCGGTGGTTTACGGAGGACGGGCCTGCGACCTGGCAGCGCGTGCTCTGCTTGGCCCGAAGCATGCATCCAGCGTGTTCACGCCGCCTATGCGCGCGGCCCTTAATTGCCAGACATACCCCCAGACGTTGCAGGCAAATAGGGGCAGTTCATCGGCCGGAATCGGCATTTCGAAGCAGTGCTTCGCAATCCTGCCGAAGATCCGGGAGGTGGATCGGCTGATTACGCCAGATCTCCAGCGAAGACGGCGCGCCATCCCCATATGGGGATGAGGAGGACAGTGGACGAACAACAGGCAATTATTCTATCTGTACCAACAGGGACACTCTCATCCAGTCTGGACCAGTAAATGGGAGCAGGTCATTCCTGTGGTGTCTCCGTATGTTTTTAATGCTTTGGCTGATATTCCGTAAGGACGCAAAGCCTTAACTGCTTCTAATTCAGGCAGGGAAATATCAGTTGGTCTGCAATCAACAACCTTTTCTTCTGCTCCAGTCGACTGACTATTATTAATTCGTTCCCTGGCACATTGAACGTTGGCAATATGATTCCGTTTGGCTAGTAACGGATTGTTTTGAACGTATATTTTTATTGTTGTCTCCAAATCAGCGTGGCGTAGCCTGCTTTGAATGAAATAGGGCGACAAGCAAAGACCAAGTTTATCAATATTGATTGTCCCAAAAGTATGTCGTAGCTCATGAGGCGTTGGGCAATTTCCCTTCCATGTTTTATCTGGAGGATGCTGCAGATATCCTGATCAAGGAAGATCGGGTAATGGAAGCAGCAAGATATTTACAAGAATGTCAACGATGGGCAGTAAAACAGGGAGAGGTTGGTCTGACAGACGGTGGCGCACTTATATTTTTTTTGGCTCTGATGGAAAACTGTAAATATAACCAGATAAATCAGGTTCGTTATTTATTGATGGAGTTTTTCCCAAGGATGCACCCAAAGTGGTTTTTTAAGAGTGCTTTGCTGAAGGGTTAGTCGGCATGAAAGGCGATGAGTTTTCCTGGAAAGGATTAGGATCAAAACTGGCCTATCATTCCGGATAATTGCAGATCGATACGGTTGCCGCTGGCGGAAAAGCCCACAAGGTTGAAATCAATGAACCTTGGAGCACAATAGAGGCAACCCGTAAACCATGTCCAAAAATCTTCCACTACGAGGCCGAACAAGGCAGCCAGACTGGAACGACGATCCGCGTTATTGGGCATCCACCACATCGTCAGGAAAATCCGTTTAGTATTGAAGAGATCGAATCGTTTCTTCGATATCGCACATTTGTGGGATTATCCGGCGAACATGCCCTTCAATTTCAATTGATTCTGCTCCATTTCGAGGGGTATTACGGTTTCAGGTGCTTGTTCATCGTGT
Organism: uncultured Verrucomicrobiota bacterium; assembly: GCA_964617825.1. GTDB lineage: Bacteria > Verrucomicrobiota > Kiritimatiellia > JAAZAB01 > JAAZAB01 > VSJD01. The sequence goes on along the minus strand of CAZTWL010000008.1, from coordinate 48,133 downwards.
CGTAGATCTGCTGGGCGGCCTCCTGGTTGTTCGACGAGGCAAACGTGCCCACCCGCACGCCAATCTTCGTGACTGTATCGGACTGGCGGGTAACCTCGATCCGCACTTGCCGGTCTTTGGCGTCGCGGCCTTGCATCACGCCGCCCAGCTGATCCTTGTGCGTTTCAGCCGGAATGACCGTGATCTGCAGGTCCTTCATTGCCGCCTGCGCCGCGTCCCAGGCGCGATCGACACTGACGTCGCGCGAAACGCGCAGTTCGTTGTCGACGTAGGCAACCGTACCGATGCCCGCTCCAGCGGCGGCACCAGCTACAAAGAGCACACAGCCTCCCGTTTCCATCGCGACCACTGCAAGCATAACTATAAACCATGGATAAACTGTTTTCATAATCTCCTTCCGGATTGCCGGCATTGCTATTAACCTGGCATTTCTTAGTTTTGGATGATCCTGACGTTTCCAATGTTGATATGGCCACCATTGATCCGGATGTTGATGAGTTGGGCGGTCTCGTTGGTGCCGACCGAGATAGTCGCAATTTGTCCGCTATTTCCCCGATACGTTACTTCCTGTCCGTTTAAAGAAAATGTGAGCTGATACGCGCCGGCAGGAAGATCGCTGATCGTGAAAGTGCCGTCGTCTGCTGTGACCGTGTCGCGGTCAGTCGGTCCGGCAAGGGCTACCAGAATGCCTCCGGGTCCGCCGGTGGCCTGGTTTGTCGTGGCCGCCGTGGCAGAAGGGATGAGCAGATCCGACAGGGCCCCGGAGAACTGAGCCCATTTGGATTCGCGTTGAGCCGGCACACTCGAAAGGTTGAGGGCAGCCATATCGGACGAAACCACATTGCCGGTTACCGTGGAGTTTCCGGATGGGCCGTCACTGCCGCCATCGCAGCTAACCATCATGCACACTCCGAACAAAAGCGAAATCCAACCCCCGATTCGTTTCAGATTTCTTTTCATGATGCGCCTCCTTCTATGATGTGCAATTTAGGACATCCGGTGATATCAGCCAATCAGGGCAGAGCTGATTATAGGATGCGAATTACCTTAGCCCTGTGAAGGTCGAGTTACTTCCGCCAGATCTTCGGGATTGGCTGCCTGAGAACCATCTGGCGTATTTCATTCTGAACGCAACGGCGATGTCGCCACTCCAAGAATTCCGCGTGAAGCTGCGCGGCAGTGGAAGCGACTCATAACCGTTCGCCGCTGGGCCGACGATTGGTTCTGTTCCGCCCTCATAGACTTCGCCATCCCATCCGCGCCCGCCTCTGGTGGTTTGCCCTGCGCCTCGGCACTTGGTACGGCTGGCGTCGCCATCGGCTCGAAAATCACCCAGAAACGGATAAACGACAAAAGGAGGTGCGTTGAGATGACCAATGCAATCATTGAGGCAGCGAAGATCTGTTTGGAGACTGTTGGCTACCCGCCTTGGCAGGTCAGACTTGGCGTGGCGGCCATCGGCTTGAGCGGCATCGTCAGTGGCCTCATGGGTTGGTTTAGCGACAAACGGAAACGCGCCAAGCCTTCTGACATTATTAAACCACAGGACACAGCAGGCTGATTATTTTTGGCTCTTGCCGGCAATATTTTTCAGCCAACCGCTTTTTTGCCTTTAAGCAATTCAGCAAAAGGAAGGGCAGTAATATTCTTTTCTGATTTCTTGGTGCTGATTCCATTTGTCTTCATGAAATACTGTCATCCTGTTAGGCACCATTTAGTGGGGTGGTTTATCATTTTGTTTCGTATAACAATTCCAAAATATTTTTCCAAAACAACAACATGAAAGGGCAAAAACAGACATTATCAATATAAATTCCTGGCAAAAAAATGGCTCGTAAATCTCTACTTCATGCCCTGTGTCATTAATATAAACCTAATAAACTGGGGCTAAATTGGTTTCAACAAGGAGGCGCCTTTTGTTTTGTTACAAATCTAAATAGGTGCCCCATTTTTCCTATGGCTGTTTCACAAACGAAAATGTGCTGTTGAATTCCAGAGAACTATCCTACGCATTAGTGGCTCTATCTCGTAGGTGCAAATTGAGCCAATCATTCTGCCTTTCAACCCAGTATATATCAGATGCTCTTTTAGCAGACCTATGGGCAGTTCCATCTTCTTTTGGGCTGGTAACCACCGAAATATTAAATCGGCAGTTATTTTCTGGCATTTTGCTCAATTCCATTACTTTTTTTAACAAAGCCTCCCGACTTATCCCTTTTTCACGAGTTTTGTATAAGCAATCCCACACAAGGGCATAAGCAGAATCGGGTCTAAATGGATTGAGTCTGGTTGATGTTGATTTTATTTTATGAACAGGTTGGACAGCAGGTTTTACCCCCTGATTTTCCTTAAACCTGCTGTCAACATTTGGCAAAGTTTCCCGAATCTGCTTACTAAATGACCCAGATGCTTTGGACTTTCCACCTAATGCCCGATACAATTCCGTCATTGTTTTGGCTCCATCTAACAATGCTTTCTCTATATTTTCCTTACTGATAATGACCTTTTCCATGGAGACCTCCTGCTTAATTATTGGTTTTGGCTGGAAGCAAATTGTTTTCTTTAAATCATCAGATCCATTAATAGTTTTCTTAATTTATCAGGATCAATTTTTTCAATTTCGGTTTTTAATCGTTGTTTCCGTTTTATGATATTTTGATGTATCTGATCTTTCAGTTTATCTATTTTTTGTTGAAATATTGTGTCACCTGCTTGTTGATACTCCAGTTGACCTAGTAGCCTGGTCAGTTGTCCGATATCGTTGTGCAGGCGTATGATTATGGCTCCGTTACTTGGTTTATTTTTTAACATAGTATGGCTTTTGAATTTATGAGGACCACATAGCGTGATAGTGTTCAGGTGCCAAGTGATAAAAGTGAGAAAATATGGTGCTGAATCGGCGGACCGGCACATGATCTGCGTGGCGGAAGGACTGGGGTAGCAGTGACAGGCTGCTCGTTCAATTAAGAGGGCGTGGAAGGGGGCAAAGAAGTAGGGAAAAAAAAGGGGGGGTTATTTTGCGGCATATTTGGTGCGATTGTGATATAAGAACTTTTATGAAACGCGGCAAGGACAAGACGAGTCTTACCGCTGGCGGCGCATGGGTGGGCCAACTGCAGAAGGCGTTGAATGAGCGATACCCAGGACTGGCAACAGTCATCAACAGTGGCCAAGGCGCCATGTGGTCGAAGTGGGATGAGGTAAGCCATGATTGAGTGGAAACGAAATTTCGTGGTGGTGGCGCTCTCCCAGTTCTTCTCGATGATGGGCTTTGCGTTCGCCATGCCGTTCGCGCCGTATTACATCCAGCAATTAGGCATCACGGAGCCGAACGCGTTGAAAATGTGGGTGGCGCTGTTCACGGCGGCGGCGTCGCTGACCTTAGCCGTGGCTTCGCCCATTTGGGGCGCCCTGGGCGACCGGTACGGACGACGGATCATGATGTTGCGGGCCAATTTCGGCGGCATGCTCGTGCTGATCCTGATGGGCCTGGCGCCTAACGTGCAGACGCTGATTATTTTACGCCTGTTGCAGGGCACGCTCACCGGGACGGTGTCGGCCGCGCAGACGTTTGTCTCCGTGCAAAGTCCGTCGCATCGCAGCGGCATAGTCCTGGGCACGCTCAGCGCCGCGGTCTTTTCCGGCAGTATGTGCGGCGCGTTCTTTGGCGGAGTGTTCGCCGAATGGTTCGGCTACCGCATGGCGTTTCTATGTTCGGGTGTCTTACTGCTGGTGTCCGGGTTGCTGGTCTGGCTGGGGACGCGCGAGCAATTTGTGCGGCCGATCGAAGAAGACGGCGATTTGCTGGAAGACCGCGCAAGGGTGTTCTGGGGTAAAATCGGTCCGGCCATCCCAATCCTGGCGCTGATGATGGTCATGGGATTTGTGCTGCTATTCACCAGCGCCTGGTACCCGTTGCTGGTCCAGGAAATTCACGGCTCCCTGAAAGGCGCCGCGTTCTGGGCCGGATCGCTTCAGGCGACGGGCGGCATTGCCGGGTTTCTCGCCGGCCCCATTATCGGGCGCATTGCCGACCGGGTCGCGCCGCCGCGTATCGGCAAGATCGCGGCCTTCGGCACGGGTCTGATGGTGATTGTCATAGGGTTGTCCCACGGGTTTGCCCAGCTTTTCCTGGGACGATTGGGCTCCGCTTTTTGCGCGGGCGGGTTGGATCCGGTGCTTCAAATCTGGCTGGCCAAAACTACGCCGGCGGCATCGCGCGGATTTATTTTTGGATGGGCCGTGACCGCCAAGTCGCTGGGCTGGATGGTTGCGCCGCTGGCCAGCGGCGCGGTGGCCTGCATATTCGGCCTGCGGGCGGTTTTTTTCACCGCCGCGGCTTGTTACTTCCTGCTGATCCCGCTGATCGCGCTGATTGTCCGGTATTTGCCACCGGCGCCCCGCCCCGTTGATAACCCACGGTAAATCCCGTGAGGTCCGGAGTCATGAACCTCTGCTTTTTTGAGCGGCTTGAAGGTGAAATGAAAAAACGGAACCTTTCCCCAGCGTGCTTTCGACCTCGATATTAGTGCCGTGAATCCCGGCTATTTCCATGGCAATCGCCAGGCCCAGGCCGGTGCCGCGCTCATTAACGGTCACGGCCTTATTGGCTCGAAAATATTCCTCAAAAATCCGGCGCAGATGTTTGCCATCTATCCCGATACCATGATCCGTGACCGATATTTTAACAAGCGCTCCCGGCATTGCCTTGGTCGCAATTGAAATCGTCGCGCCATTCGGCGAATAATAAATCGCATTTTCCAGGAGATTGGAAAGCAAAATAAGAATCTGGTTGCGATTGCACTTCACGGAAATATCATCGCGAGTTGCCGGCGTGGATATCTTGATTTCGCGGGAAACCGCCAGGGCCGCAAGATGCTTGACCACCGAGGATATGATGCCGTCGAGGGGGCAGACACCCATCGGGATGTTTTCCTTGACCAGCGATTTTAAATTGGCCAGTTCCAGCATGTCCTTGATGGAATCGCTCAGAAGAATGCATCTTTTATTGATTTTTTCGACAATCGCCAGCGTCATTTTTGGGATTTCGCCCGTATAACCTTCCAGGATCAGGTCGGTGTAACTCTGAATGGCGGCAAACGGCGCCTTGAGCTGATGGGTGGCATGCATCAGATATTTGGTTTTTTCGTTTTAACATCTAAAAACGTTAAGCTCGGTGATCCTGTATTTACCATTGGATATCCAAATGTATTTATTCAAGGTGTTTCACCCAAACTGACTAAGGGTGAAATCAATAGTCTTGCCGGAATTCAAGATGACCCGAGATATTTTCAAGTAAATGTTGCAATACAGCCCGGAAATTCTGGAAGTCCATTAATTAATATGCAGGGGAACGTGATTGGGCTTTTAGCATTAAGGTTAAAAGATTCAGCCACATTTAACCTGACTGGTATGTTGCCCCAAAATGTAAATTATGCTGTAAAAAGTTCCTATTTGTTGCCTTTATTGGAAACAATCCCAAATATTAATCTGGAAACAGATAACAAGGAAAATACATCGCGTTCATTTGATGATGCAGTCAAACAAGCTGAATTAGCGACGGTTATGATTCTTGCTGAATAGCGTTTATGGACAGACATATTGGTGCCTTTTGTAATCCAATTTTGTCTCTTTAAATTAATATTATAGCAGTTTCCCCACACGATCACCACACGATCACATTTTTGCACACCATTGCTCGTCATTGCGTAGTTTTGCACACCCTGAAATAATCTGCCCAAAGAAAATACTGGCTCAAAAATCTCAAGGGTAGGGCAGAAATATTTGTTCCCAAAGGGCTGAAAAGATTAATGTGTGAAAAAAGAGGTGGGTAAAACGTTTTGGAAGGATTATGACTGATACAGATGGGGGTGAATCATAGATATCTTATTTAACTTGTAGAAAATATTGACCTGACCCAAAAAATACACGGAAGAAATTATTTGCTGCCCCAGCCACTCTCCGAGTTTCAGGGTAGCGAATAATTATGAGGGTCAAGAAAATAAGGGCATATAACGGGCTTATCAGGGAAAGAGATTCAAGACAACGCAGGGCTTGGCGATAGAAGGCGATTAGCCCTCGTTAAATTCTTTAAGCCATATTTCAAAAGCTGTTATTTGTTTGGGAGTCATTTTTCTAAACTCCTTACGGCACTTCTTTTCATAATTGTCGTCATAGGTTATGAGTGAATTACTGCCTTTATCTCCTGGTAACAGCAGGCAATCCCAAATGGCATCCTTTATAGCAGGCATCTCTTTTTTTTGCATTCCACCCTTTACTAGCGTGTGGCACATTGCGTCTATCGCATTGCATAGCAGTAACTGAAGTGCATATTCAGGATAGTGATCGAAGTAGAAGTCTTCACCTTTTTTAAGCGTCGTGCTAGGGGGCATGTTTTTCATAATATATTTTTGCATCGCCGTTAGTTTCTTTGCCATGGTCTATCCCTTTCTGTTTGAGGTATCATTTATCCGCTTTCCGAGTGAAGAGTAGTCGGATTGAGAGGAGTGCTTCCGCCTCGGAGCTTTTGCCTGTGGCGTATTTCTCACAAGCAAGGACCAGTTGCTTTAGTGAGAGCAATCCTCCCACCTTATGTTCCAGGATTGCCCGCAGTTTTTGATCGTGTCCTGGGACGAAATCTCCATTAGTAGACTCATTACAGTTGTCGCACTTGCATTTGTTCATTTATATATATCTTCCTTGGACTCTCTATTGTGACCTAAATTCCTGTCGCCTTAGTCAACTCGGAGAACTTAAAAAAAATCATAGTGGATTATGAATGGCATGGCGAGAATATTTGCCCTTAAACCGCCCTGAAATCTCTGGGGCATTTTGGGAACTTAGGATGATACTGAACTAATGCTCCTTCTTTGGCGACAATCTCAACAACCGCCCTTGGTTATAAGCCTGCTCCCAATTGCCTCAAGTGCATCTTTAAGCACTATTTTATGCTTCTTCCAGACCTTGCCTTCATCTTGGTCTTTATCGTATCCGAAAACTATGAGTCTGGGCAGGAAATCAATAGATAGCAGGGATGGGTTTGCCGCCACCTCATTTATTAAATTTCTGTCTCCAACTATATGTAATTCTTTTAGGTTCCGACACACCGCTTTATAAGACTCCAGTATTGCCTCCTTATGAACTTCAAGCGCCTTCTCATACCTTTGAATCTGGTTGAGCACTCTGGGGGATTGCCTGGCTCTTATTTCAGAATTGTCAAAATGTTTGGCTTCAAAGAACACTAACCAAATTTTGCCCTTACTATCTTTTACAAGCTGAAGGTAATCAATTCTGTCGGTTTTATTGTCATCGGCTTCTATTGTTTCCTTGGAGAATGCGACCTCAATATCCAATATGTTTATTTCTTTAAGAATAATTGAATGAACACCTATCTTTTCTTCGCCAGCATATGCAGATGAAGCCCTTTTAATAAGGTCAATCTCTGATAATGATGTAATGGATTTATCCTTTAGAACATCGGGAGGAAATGTGCCGTTAGAGGTTTCCATATACGGGTTCTTTATCCCTGGACGTAACAAGTATTTGTAATGGGTAGAAGCTATTACTTGTTTTGTGCCGCGATTATAAGACAATTTGCAAATACTATTTCCCTTATAGTAAACATTGATAGAGTTGCCTCTAATGCCAATGAACAAGTCAGGGTCTTTAACCATTTTCTGCCAATAATCACATTCCTTAAGTGCGTTGATAAATTCATGCTTAATGCCCCTCTTGAATTCGCTCATATTTCATACTCCTTTTTATCCTGCCAGCATTTAACATTATTGAACCCAGTTTTCACAAAACCTTCCTTAAAATCATCAGGGTAGAATGTGTGAATCGGGACAATGAGGGCTGGGTCAATGGATTTTGCCAGTTTTTTCAAATCCTCCATGGTTGCATGTCCACTTGTATGTATGGCACGGAATTCAATATCTTTATCTTTTTTCAGCGCATTAATATTATCAGTAAAATATGTCTTATGATTTTCAGTTAAATATCCATCCCACATTGAATAGACAAGGTTGATTTTGCCTTTATGCCTTAATTTATCAATCAACTTTATGTTCGGATTCCGCAGGAAATACACATAGCCTGATGGATTGCCGAACACTTCGCTGTAAATTGAATTCTTCCCTATCTTTTGCCTAAATTCTTTGAACTCGTCTCCCTGGATGCTTTTCAACTGATTGGGATGCATGAATATTTTTATCTTATTTATACCAGCCTTGGGCAACCTTGGGGATTTTTTGCTGACAACTTCCAGCACCCATGCATTATAAATATCTATGACAATTGTTTTGCTTGCTTTTAAACAGGCGTTGAAGACCGAACAGAATCTATCAATGTTTTGGGCTGAACTGATGACAAACGATACATTCTTCTGGTTTTTTACAATCCTGCTAATCTCGTTTTCAACATCTTTTTCGGTTGGATACTCAAAATTATTTCTGTTGACCATCGTGCCTTCTGTTAGCAATAAATCTATGTTTCGGGGTGGGGTTTCAAGCAGTTTGGAAAATAATTTGCCCTTTCTGCCTGTTGACCTGAAATCCCCGCTGTAGAATATCCTTTTGCCATCTGCCTCTATAAGAAATGCAAATGCTTCTGGGGATGAGTGGTCAACCAGATATGGTTTAACCCTAAAAGTATCTGCGATGGTTTTCCATTTCCAGGAGACGATTGTAGAAATATTCCTGTCTAATGGTGGCTTCTGGAGAAATATCCGTGTCGCGTTAATCAAACTCTGAGACACTTGACCCATAAAAACAGGCGTGGCAGGCTTAATGTAATCAATTAACCCATAGTGGTCTTGATGGGGGTGGGATATTAGCAAGGCATCAACGGAATTCTTCGCGTATTCAATATCGGGGTTTTCCTTGGATAGCGGAGCGCCCAAATCTACCCAAATCTTTTTACCATTATCAGCAGTAATCTCTATGCAAGTGCCGCCAATTTCTTTTGTGCCTCTGTAAGCCTTGATTTTCATTGGCGTGTATTATCATAAAATGTCTTTGTTTTCATACGCAAAGGATAGCGGACTTGGCGGGCTTTACGAGAATAAATCGGCTCGCGTGTTAAAGATGGCAATGTTAAAATGTAAACACAAGATGCCCATGCTTGATTTCGTAAAGGTGAAAACGGAAACACTGTGCAGGATTATGGAAGGTATATGATTATGAAAATAAAAAAACCTACTTTCAAATATTGGAGAACACATATATCAGAGAAACAACGAGAAGCTGTGAAAATGGTTTCATCTCTTCCCAAGGAAAAACGGGATCAGGTTATGGCATTCTTCAAGAACTTATTTGTTGAATTGGGAATAAGCTCCAAGGACGGCAAGATAATAAGCAGGAGGAAATTAAGATGTTTTCAGCGACAATGTTATCAGCACGAATTGGCTATGCAGAGAGAGCAGGAGGCTCTTGCGCAAAAGCCTTCAAAGAAATTGAAATAAGCGATTACATCCCGTCATCCTGTGCCCCTTATCCCGCCACCCGCCAGTAGAAGCCCTAAAATCCTGGGGCATATCAGCGCCCCGGACAGTTTTGAGGGCTTGTAGGCGTGGTTGGGAATTTCGTGGGGCGTATGGGGTTATCAGGTTGAGATTCCTTTCACCGTGAACGCCTCGATTTCCGCCATATCATAGCGCACCCGCCGTGAGGAATATTTAATAGAATGAAAGCACCCTTTTTTGGAATAACGCCCCACAGTCCTTGCATGGCACCCCAGTAACTCGGCAGCCTGTTTGACCGTTCCCAAGCGAAGTTTATCCTTGGCTGTCACCTGGCAACAGTACTTGAGAATCAGTTTCCGTTGCTCGTCGGAAACCGTATTGTCATTTTGCAACAGCACCTTGGTTGATTGGTAAATCTCTTCTTTCATAGGAATGATGCTTTAAGTCCCCTTGGCGATCAGATTGACAATATCTGCCCGTCTGTATCTTGGGGTGCCTTCCGCTCTGAGCATTACCGTTGGTAAAAGGCCTTCGCTGACCAGCCGTCTCAGCGTGAATCGGCTATACGATAAAAGTCTAGCGGCTTCTGCCTGGGTTAAGAGCATGGGTGGTTCCTTGTACTCAGGCTTTTTCCCGTCTATCAGATTTAATGCCGTACAAATCTGTTCTGGGGAATAATTCCCGTCCAGTTTCAATGCCGCCGTGATTATGGTTATGGTGTAGTTTTGCATATTTGCCCCCTTTTTCTTTGATACCGAGCATTGTTTTGACTACGATAAATGTCAGTCCATAAGGGTTTGTTTACCTTGGGATCATCGTCTGGATAAAAGAAGTGAAAGATCGACTACGCTATACATAGAAGCCCGCATTTATATACGTGATTTTTGAATGTGAGAAGCAAGGCGAAACTTTATCATTATCATGAAAATGCAATATCTTGGAGATTCAAAAGACAGTTTTAAATGGGACTATCACGACTATTTAACATCGGCTCTGGGGTATCCAACACTGAACATAATTCTAATGCTAACAGAGGACAACAGCCCCAAAAGCCGAGAAGGGCGAACTGATCCAAAGGATTTTCCTGCCAGAAAACCAATTATTGATTTTTGCGAGAACTTGAGAAAGGCACATGACATTCAATTTCTTAAAAAACTGCCAAGCATAACGGGTGCCTCATATGCAGTTAATTTGCATAAGGGGGACACTATCTTCACAAACAGGGGAGAATACTTTTCTGGTCTTAATGCTGAAAACAAACAGGTGTTGTTTCTAGACCAGGACAACGGATTTGAACCAGATAAATCCAACAATGAGAAGCATATTTTATACTCCGATGTGGACATAATTCTTAAACAAGTGGCAGAGGATGCAGTCGTTTCTGTGTTTCATCATTTTCGCAGGATTCCATTTGACAAGGACTTTGCTTGCATAAGAGAGCGTTTGTTAAGTGGTTATGCTACGGCAATTCATTGGCAGCCGCGCCTCATGTTTGTGATAATCAGTCGATCAAAAGAAACGCTATGCAAGGTTGTAAGCATAAATCATCAATATTCACGATGTTATCCAGTTAAGGTGCTGAAATAAAATCACGCTTTCTATTCCATAAACATAAAAAACATTTCATATAGGATGATACGTTCAATGGGCAATAAAATTGAACATTCCGGATTGATGCCGCCCCCTCCACGACAAGTTGGCTGGTTATTTCGTTTAATAGTAGTGTCGTTTGCCCTGATACTCGGTTTATTTGGATGTGGCATCATGTTTACCAACTACAAGCAAGAGAAAATAAATATATTAGGATATGATCCAGAACAACGGAGTATAGAAATGATGATCAATGATGTGTATAGAAAATACGGAGAACCCATTCCTTATCCAAAATGGGACAAAATACCTGAAAGTAAATGGGAGAAATGGTTGTTCTAACTAAACGCCGGTCTGTTTTATCCCCAATTATATATTATTTATTTCTCCACATGCCCCCATTTTACCCTTAAATCCTGGGCATATAACGAATGCCCCTAAACGGTTTTGAGGGCATACAGGCTCTAAAACAATTTTGTGGGACATATGGGGTGTCGGTTATTAATGCCAAATATTTTTCTACCTATTTTGACCGGCTGCCTGAGGACACGATGGCGGCGGCGGTGTGGGAAAAAGGGGGGGTGCTAAATGGCTTGGTAAAATAATCTCCCGCCCAAGGCTCCTCATTTGGTTCCTCATCCCCTAAAACTGCCCAAGACCCCAAATCTGACCAAAAATTACCGGAATCAGGAAAAATATAGGCAGGATAAGGAAAAAAATGGTCACCTTCGGGCTGAAGGCGACCAAAATTTAGTGGTCGGGGCGACGAGATTTGAACTCGTGACCTTTTGCACCCCAAGCAAACGCGCTACCGCTAATATCCCCTCTTTATTAGGGAATATTAAGGTCTTTCCTTTTTGTGTGTGTGGTTGTGTGTGTTTTTTCCTTTACTTGGTGTCAAGCTTGTTGCATACTGTCCCTATGAGTTCTAAACATAGGAGGACATACAATGGGCCTGACACTTCGACGGCAACGTGACGGCAAACTTCGCGAATACTGGTACGGAGAATACCAAGATGGAAACAGAAGGCGAGTCGTTAATCTCAACGTAAAATGGAAGGGAACGCCGCCTGAGTCCCTGCGTACTCCAGGCGATAAGGACTTTGAGCGGACCCGCGAAAAGGCCCAGGACGCGTTTGTCCGATATGTTGAAGATGCCCACCACAAGGGCCGCGTTGAACATCTCACCGAACGGCTGATCGAGTCCAAGAGCGGCGTGGCCCCTGAATATGTCAGGATCTCCGATCTGCTCGCCAAGTGGACTGCCGGGGGCGGCTATAGTCCGGGGTATATGGGAGAGTGCCGGGCGGTATTCGGACGCTTTGTAGCCTTCATGCAAACGCGGAACCCGCGAGCAGTTTTCCTGTATCAGGTGAAGCCGTCTGACGTGAGCGCCTTTGCTGCCGCCGTCCGATCCACACTGAGCCCGCGGACCTGTGCCGCGCACCTGGGCATCTTGCGTCCGGCCTTTAGCAACTTCCTGCCGGTGGGCGCCACGAACCCATTTGCCGCCGGCAAAAAGGAGAAGCGGAAATCCGCCGCCAATCAGGGCGAGGAAAGCGTCCACCGTATCCCCTTTTCCCCGCAGGAACTTCAAGGCCTGCTGTCAGCCACCAGTGACGACCCCTTCATGGCGGGGCTGATCACCGCCGCAGCCTGTACGGGCATGCGCCGGGGGGATGTGTGCGGGCTCAAGTGGGCCGATGTTGATCTTAAGGCTGGAATTATAGCCGTAAAGTCATCTAAGACCGGCGCACAGGTGGAAATTCCCATCTTTAACCCATTGCGGACTGTTCTTATGGCGTGCCAGGGGAATAAGAGCGAGTATGTCTTCCCCGAGGCTGCCAAGATGCTGGCCGAAAACCCCGATGGCCTCACCTATCGCTTCAAGAAGATCGTGGCAAAGACCATGGAAGGCACCATACCGACCGCGTTGCCGGCGTCAACTCCGCCCGCCGAGGTGGAAGCCGCCGGAATTGCCGCAATCTCAAAGGCCATTGATGCGGGAGCCCGCAGGGATCGTCTTCTTGATACATTCAAGCGCTACTGTGCCGGAGCAGGCGTTCGTCGGATAGAAAGGGCAACCGGCCGGGCGCGCTCATCGGTTTCGACCGATCTTCACGCCGTGGAAGACCTGATGGGCGCGCCATTCTTGCGAGGTCAGACGGGATCAAATATCAAAGCCTCGATTGCCAGGTTGACCCGTAGCGCACGCAAGCAAGGGCAAAGATCCGCCAGCACCCGCGACTGGCATGCCCTACGGACAACATTCGTTACCCTGGCCCTAAGCGCCGGTGTGCCCCTGGAACTTGTCCGCCGGGTAACCGGCCATGCCACCGTTGAAATCGTCCTAAAGCACTACTTCCGTCCTGGTAGGGCCGAATTCAAGGCTGCGCTGACCGGAGCCATGCCGTCCGTCATCACCGGGGGTAAGCCGAAGCGGTTGAAGCCGGCCGACGAACTGGCCGCCCTGTCCGGAAAGCTCGCGGCGGGATCGGCGACGGAAGAAGACAAAGATCGGCTCCGCAAGCTGGCGGCGGCGGTGTGATAAGCGTCAAAGGTCCCGGTACATCCTCTTTCAACTCGCTTTTCATGAACCGCCTTGATACATTCACAACCGTTGTGAAACTGTATACTGGGCAGGACCCGAAATAGGTTTCGCTGGAAAGATTCTCGTTTGCCCCTGCCGACTACTGGAATCAGGACGCCTTTCGAGATATGATAAGAAGCACATGAAATATACTGCCGACCAAAATAATGCGATTTCGACACACGAAGAGAACCTTCAGATCATTGCCTGTGCTGGCTCTGGCAAGACACAGGTGATAGCGGAAAGAATTGTGGATATTCTCAGAACGAAGGGGAGTCAGGGAATCAACCCTGGAAATATCGTTGCATTCACATTCACCGACAAGGCCGCGGCAGAACTCAAGGATCGTATATATCGATTGTGTAAGGCATCCTTCGGTACAGATAAAGGTCTTGGCGAAATGTATGTCGGCACAATCCACGGCTACTGCCTAAACCTTCTACAACAGCCGCCTATGTACAAATTCCTCAAGTACAATGTGCTGTCTGATATCCATCAACGACTTCTGATTGACCGCTTCAGTAATGAATCCGGCCTGACAAATACACCAAAGCTAGCCGGCGGCAGTCTCAGTCGGTGGATAGATTCGCACCTCTACCAGCAACTTATCGGAATCTGCGAGGAATCCGGGATCCAAAGTAGCAAGATCCCGACCGCCGTTCGAAAAGCAATCGACCAGTATAAGACACTGTGCCATAAGCAACGATATCTGGATTTCTCTACCATTATATCCGAGGCGCTTCATGCTATTAGTAGCAATCGGGATTTACGAAATAAGATTGCCGCTTCTCTACGTTATCTCGTTGTGGACGAGTATCAGGATGTTAATCCTCTTCAGGAGGCATTGATTGAAAAACTCTATAGCCTCGGGAAGAATATATGCGTTGTTGGAGACGACGATCAAACCATTTACCAATGGCGTGGAAGCGATGTTCAGAACATAATTACGTTCGCCAGTCGCTATCCAAAAGTAAAGACTATACCATTCAATGATAACTTTCGGAGCAGCCCGGCCATTGTGGAAGCAGCTCGCAAAATGATCGAAAAAATCCCGGCGCGTCTTCCAAAAGCAATGGGCAGCACGAATGCCCAGCCAGCACAGGAAGGTGACGTGCTCGCATTGTCATTCAAGAGCCCTGAGGAAGAAGCGAAATGGATCGTAAGCAAGATAAAGACGCTACTAGGAACGCCCTACAAGGATAAACAGGATGCAGATCCTCGAGGCATAACGTACTCGGACATGGCAGTATTACTCAGAAGCGTGCGCCGGGATGCTCGTCCCATTGTCAATGCTCTGGCAAAGGCAGATATTCCATTCATCGTTGGCGGTATGGATGGGTTGTTTGATACGTTGGAAGTTAATGCCGTAACAATGGCATTCTTTTATCTCGCCGATTTCCAACATCCGAAAAATGGTCCTATACAAGAATGCGAACTACGTCAAATCCTTGTGGCTTCTGGCTTGGGCCTCAGCTCGCCTGCACTTGATGCCGGGATTAATTTGCTCAATGAAAGAAAGTCTCGACTCATCGGGAAGACGGATGCCAAGCTCTATATTCAACGTGTGTATCTTGACTTCCTCAGTTCCCTCAATCTTCGTGAGGAGGATATAGACAATAGTAGGAAACGACGGGGTTCCGGTGAGGTCGCCTATTATAATCTTGGCAAATTTAGCAATGTGATCTCCGATTTCGAACAAATCAACTTTCATTCAAAACCAACCGATCTTTATGCATCCTTCGCAAATTTTCTCTTTTATCAAGCCCCTGATTATTACCCGGAAGGATGGGAAGACAATGGCTATGCCCGCCCCGATGCAGTGCAGATTATGACAGTTCATAAAGCTAAAGGCATGCAATGGCCGGCAGTATTTATTCCGTGCCTTAGGAAGAATAGATTTCCATCGCGTCGGGCCGGCGGCCGTTCCGTTTGGCACGTTATCCCGGAAAATGCCGTTAATAACGCGGATCGTTATAAGGGGACAGAGGAAGATGAACGCCGTCTTTTCTATGTCGCGTTGACGCGCGCAGAACGTTTTCTCTTCTGTAGTTGGGCACCAATCGCCTCCAACCAACAGCACCGAAAGGTATCCCAATTCTTTCGCGATTTCACAGACTGCGACAAGGTCCTCACGAAAGATCCATCTTTACCACGGCCAAAACCTCTGCCTCAAAAGCCGCGGCAAGAGGATTTATCAATGCCCCTCACGTTTTCAGAATTGAAATATTATTTCCAATGCCCATATATGTTCAAATTGCGCTTCCTTTATGGCTTTGATGCACCCGTTAGTCGCGCCCTAGGATATGGTCGGTCTTTACATAATGCACTTGCCGAAATACACGCCAAATCTCTTGCGGGAATAATTCCCACAATCGCTGATGTGCCTCGATTAGTTAGTGAACACCTTCATTTGCCATTTGCCAATCAACAGGTTGATCAATACCTTAGGGATTCCGCTACTGAAGCCCTCACTCGCTATCTTAATGAACACGGCAAAAATCTAGCCCGGCTGGAGCATGTCGAGAAGAATATTGAACTTAAACTCGCAGATGGCATTGTCGTCAATGGCCGAATAGACCTAATTCGCCGCACGGACACAAATCAACTCTTGGTTGTGGACTTTAAGTCCGATGAACGTGCCCAAGCTGAGGACATAACTCAACGCCAACTTCACGTCTACGCTGTGGGCTATGAGCAACTAACCGGCAATCGAGCAGACATGATTGAAATTCACAATCTCGACCATGGCGGCGCTACTCGTGAATTGGTGGATGATAATCTTACGAAAGAAACTCTTGAAACGATTGAGACAGCCGGCCGGAGTCTAAGAACAAATACCTTGCCTCGACTAAAGATATTGTGCAAGACATGTAAAAGCTGCGAGCAAAAGGGAATCTGCCGCACATCGTAGGAAAATGATGTTTCCGCCGGCATATCGGGTCGAGTTGATTGAAGATGGAGGAAGAAATGGATAGTAAAACAGAAAAAACAATGTGGGGCATCCACGGTGGGAAGACCGGCGACGCGGATAACTTATTTCTGAAGCACAACGTAATTGCGCTGGGCTGGGTGGAGATGGGCGATATGTCAAAACTGGCAGCCGATCGGGAGGCGTTCAAGGCGAAGATTCAGGAGGCCCAGCCGGGGCGTAAGCCTGGTTACTATCCCAATGCCGGCGGCCAACTCTTTCGCTTCGTAAATGAGGCCAAGGTCGGCGACCTTGTGATTTATCCATCAAAGCGTGACCGCCACGTCCACATCGGTGAGATTGCCGGGCAGTATAAATACGACACCAATCATGAACCAGCTTATCCCCATCATCGGCTGGTGAAGTGGCTGAAGTCGTTTCCCCGGACACAGTTCTCGCAGGGTGCCCTGTATGAGATCGGCGCCGCCATGAGCTTTTTCCAAGTAAAAACGTATGCCGATGATTTTTTGACCGCGCTGTCCGGGCAAGAGACCGCTTCGTCGGCGAAAAAGGACGAAACCATATCCTATGTGGCCGAGGACATCGAGCAGAATACCCGTGATTTCATACTGAAGACACTGGCTCAGGAGTTAAAGGGCCATGCGCTGGCTGAGTTTATTGCCCACCTGCTGGGGGCAATGGGCTACCGGACCCGACTTTCGCCGGAAGGACCGGACGGCGGAATTGACATCATTGCCCATAAGGACGAACTCGGATTTGAACCGCCGATTATCAAGGTACAGGTCAAGAGCACGGAAGGCAGCATCGGCGACCCGATTGTTTCACAACTTTACGGAAAGGTCGAGAAATCAGAATACGGCATGGTGGTTACGCTCGGAACGTTCACCAACCAGGCGGAGAACTTTGCCCGGAACAAGAGCAATCTCCGGCTGATCGATGGCGAAGCACTGGTCGGCCTGATCATGCAGCACTACGAACAATTCGATTCAAAATACAAGGGGCTTCTGCCGCTGAAGCGCGTCTATGTGCCGGAACCCTTAGAAGATGCGGAGGGGTAATATGGCGAACAAGAACGGCAAACAGAATGACGACACAAAGAGCAAAGATACTCCGCCAACCGTTGACGACATACTGCGGGGTAGCGCCCACACCCTGGCCGTCTTCAAATCCGGCGCGGTGGATGCTCTTGAAATCTACCTAAAGCGGGGCAAGCCCTACCTACATTGCTTCGTCACCGGACAGGAACGCCCAGCCAAGCCCGAAGAAATCATCCGACAACTCTATGCCAAGATGCTCATGGAGGTCTACGGTTACCCCGCCGAGCGCATCTTCCTCGAAAAGCCTGTGCAATTCGGTTCCGCCGTCCACGAGAAAGCAGCGGACATCTTTGTCTGTGACAAGGATGACCCTAACACGGCATTCATCATCGTAGAGTGTAAGAAGCCGAAGCGCGCGGATGGCTTGGAACAACTCAAAAGCTACTGCCACGCGGAAGGCGCCCCTATCGGCGTATGGACGAATGGTGGCGAGACGATCATATTGCACCGCCGGGACCCGAACTTCTTTCAGAACCTTCCTGAAATTCCAAAGGCAACGCAGACCCTTTCCGAAGTCTTGGCCGAACGTTGGACACTAGCCGATCTGGTCGAACATAATATCCTTGTCCGCGAGCAAACCACCCTGAAGAAGATCATTCTGGATATGGAAAATCTGGTTCTTGCCAATGCAGGCGTGGACGCTTTCGAAGAAGTGTTTAAACTCATCTATGCCAAGCTTTTCGATGAGGCCAACGCCGCCCAGGGTGACGGTAAGAAGTCCCGCTTTCTTCTGTTCCGTGTCGGCGGCGCAACGCCGCACGAGCTTAAGGAGAAGATGAGCGGGTTATTTGAGGATGCCAAACGTAAGTGGCCGGGCGTATTCGTAGAGGGCGACCATATTGACCTTTCTCCCGAGCACCTCGTCACATGCGTTTCGGCGCTTGAAAATGTTAAGCTTTTCAACTCCAATCTGCAAGTGATCGATGAAGCCTTCGAATACCTTTCCGTTGAAGTCGGCAAAGGGAAAAAAGGGCAATACTTCACTCCGCGGCATGACATTGATATGTGCGTTCTCATGCTGAACCCGAATCTTGAAGAATATCTCATTGATACAGCCGGCGGCTCATGCGGCTTCACCGTTCATTCCATTTTCCATGTGTGGGGAAATGAGTTCACGGCCCAAGGCCCATCCAAGTGGCAGGCTGAATACGCCGCCGAAAAGGTCTTTGCCATAGACTTCGACCCGCGGTCGATCAAGATCGCTAAAGCCCTCAACCTGATAGCTGGGGATGGACGCACTAACGTTTATCGCGCGAACACCCTTGACCCACGTAACTGGTCCGATGATATCAAGGTCGGGCTCCGTGATCGTCTTGCCCGTCTATCGGACCGCGAACGTGCACGCTGGAACCAGGAGAACTATAGATACTTTGACTTTGACGTTCTAATGACTAATCCGCCCTTTGCCGGGGACATCAAGGACTCTCGCATTCTTCACCAGTTCGACTTGGCCAAGAAAGCAAAGGGCAAATGGCAGTCGAAGGTAGGCCGCGATATCCTATTCATCGAACGCAACCTTGAGTTTCTGCGACCTGGTGGGCGCATGGCGATTGTCCTACCACAAGGCCGCTTGAACAACACTGGCGACAAGGATATCCGGGACTTCATCGCCGAACGCGCCCGGATTCTCTCCGTGGTCGGACTTCACGGTAACACTTTTAAACCACACACCGGCACCAAGACGAGTATCGTTTTTGTCCAGAAGTGGAATGAGGACCGGAAGGCCGGCCCACTCTGCCCGCGACTCGATGACTACCCAATCTTCTTTGCTGTTAGCCAGAACGGTGGCAAGGATAACTCCGGCGAATATGTCTTTCTGGCCGATGACAAAGGCCGACGCCTCTACGACCTCCACGGTCACCCAATGGTGGATCATGACTTGTTCAATCTCAGACGTTATCTAACAAACCAGCGCGACCAAAGGCTGAGTACCGCCTATTCTGTCAAGGACAAGGAAGCAATTGAGACGGCCTACCAGGAACGCCTGCCCTTCGTTCCAGATCGTCCTGGCATCGCCGATGCTTTCCAAGATTGGGGGCGAAAGCAGGGCTTTGCCTTCTGTCAGGAGGCCGGGTAATGGCGGTCTGGAGCATAGTCCAACGCTCAAAAATGTCCGATACCTTCCGGCTTGATGCGGAGTTCTACCGTCCCGAGTACCTGCATTTCCAGAAACTTACCGAACCTGGAACCCCGCTTTCGTCCATCGTGCATAGGATTATGCATCCTATCGAGATTACCCGCGTTTATACGGAGGCCGGCATCCGAATTCTGCTTGCGCAGAATATTCGACCCAACTATCTCGATCTTTCAAATGAAGCATATATGCCGACAACAACTGCGCAACTCATCGGCCGTAACCGTCTTGCGATAGGCGACGTTCTGATGACACGTTCAGGTGCGAACTTCGGGGATACGGCATGCTACCTTGGTGACCCCGCTGTGATATTCGCTTGTGCCGACTGTCTAATCATCCGACCACGAGGCATCCCATCCGGCTACTTAGCAACGTTCCTCAACACCGCCATCGGTCGCGGACTCTTGACGAGAGGCGCGTATGGCATGGCGCAACCGCACATTGCGCCAACTTACCTGAAGACTCTCCATATCCCGCGCGCGGGCTCGATTGAAACGCGTGTTCATCAGATGGTTGAGATCGCGACTGCCAAGCGCCGAGCGTCTCAGGCTCTCTATGCCGCTGCCGAAAAAATACTAAACGATGCCTTGGGCTTGTTGCATCTGGATCTTACCCCGCGTCTGTTCTGTGAAGACAACTACTCCCATGCCGCGAAAATCGACCGTCTCGATGCTGAGTTCTTCCAGCCCAAGTACGAACGTTTGCTGAAATGTATGAATGCTACTGGCAGGGCAGTCCGACTTGGTGACCAACTAACAGAACGTGCGAAGCGCGGACTTCAACCTGCCTACTCTGATAACGGTGAATACCTTGTCATAAATAGTCAACATGTTGGCTCTCGTTTCGTAGACCTCGCGACGAACAGGCGAACGACGAAGAGCCAAGCTGTACGAAACAAAGGGAAGAGTGTTGCTCGACTATATGATGTCCTTTTAAACTCCACGGGTTATCAGACAATCGGGCGTGCACAAACACTCTTGGAAGATGTGAAGGCCGTTGTCGATAGTCACGTCACCATTCTGCGTCCGAAGCCGCCATTAGATCCCGTCTATCTCGGCGTCTTCTTGAACGCGCTTCCTGGATTTATGCAGACAGAGAGACATTGGACGGGTTCTTCCGGGCAGATCGAATTGCGTCTGGAATCCATAGAGGACTTCACGGTTTGGCTCGCACCCGATTCAGTGCAAGAGGCAATTCGGCGAAAGGTCGACGACAGCAGCGTCGCCCGGCAGGAATCCCGACGCCTTCTTGATGACGCCAAGCACACTGTTGAAATCGCCATCGAGGAGAGCGAATCAGCGGCACTGAAATACCTGAAACAGTTATGACAGAGGCATTCGTATGAAAGAGCCGGAAGTCCCCAGTCACCCACCAGATACTGTTGCCATTGGTTTTTATGCAGTCGCTTTTCTAGATCTTCTCGGACACGGCGCAATCCTCAAAGCCCTGGATGCTCTTCCGGAAAAAGATGATCCGGCGTCTATAGATTCCTTCCAAGCCCAGATCAAACTTGCCTTCGGCACAATCAATAGCATGCAGCAGTCCGTCGCCCGTTTCTTCGAGGGATACAAACAAGGGCCGCCGTCCTCCATAGACCTGCCAGGCATTACAGAACTTCGCGATCAGACCCAGCTTCCGCCGGTCAAATTCCAACGCTTTTCAGACGGCCTAGTCCTATTCGTCGCACTTGCCCGTTCCGACAATACATCTGCCCAGAATGGTGTTTGCGCCCTTCTTGGTGCATGCGCCACAAATATGCTGGTCAGTCTGGCCGCTGGCAGACCCATCCGCGGTGGCATTGACGTCGGTCTCGGCATGGAGATGAACGAGAATGAGATTTACGGTGCAGCAGTTGCCAAGGCATACGAACTCGAACATGCAGTTGCCCAAATGCCGCGAATCGTTATCGGTAATTCCATGATGAATTTTCTAAATACTTCTGCCGATATTGTGCCCAAGACAAACCGCGATCGCGTCAACCAGGGCATAGCAAAGGTCTCGCTCTCGATTCTCTGTGAAGATGTGGACGGCCGCCCGATACTTGATTACCTGGGTGAGCCGTTCCGACGACACGTTGCTGTCCAAGAGGCAACTGTGCATGCTGTTACCAAAGCGTATGAGTTCGTAGTCGCACAGACTGAATTATGGGCAAGAGAAAAGAACACAAAACTTGCTCTCCGGTATACGCTTCTACGCGATTACTTCGATGCCCGCATGAAGAACTGGCAGGAATCTTCACAATGATAATACCAGAGGAGATCTAAACTCATGTCCACCGTCGCACTACGCCGATTCTCAAATCCCGATACGCTGAGGCATATCGGCGACCCCTATTTGATTGAATTGCTTTCCCCGCACAGGGACTTCTTCACGACCCGCGGCCTTGACCTCCCGGCCACGCCGACCTCCGGTCCAGTGGATTGCGAAAGACTGTCTGGTATTTTCATGCATTTGGATATGGATATGCCGAAAGGCCTGGCAGATACTCTTTATTATATCCATGAGATGTCGCTGCAAGAAAACATGGATAAATTACTCGAAAAGGCCGGAGAGCATCATATTGACCTTGCTCTTCCCGATAATCCCGCTCCGGCAGATGTAGCCGTCCGTTTCTGGCTGAGAAATAGTCGCTTACTACAGGAAGTTCATGCGGAACAACATCTGACGCGGCCAAAGGCGTTTCTATATTACAACACAGTTGTGAATCCAGTGCCGGCGTTCGCTGTTCCAACCACAGCGACGCTCGCATCCATGGAAGCCACGATGGACGCTTGGTTTGAAAGCAAGAAACGTGGGCGCGGCTGCAAGGTTTTTGTTTATCCGCATCCTGGCGAATGCTGGTTCATGGTCCGGCATGGTGAGATTTGCCGAAGAGAAGGCAGTCTTGACCTGGGCCAGCCGGGAAGCGTTTTTTACCGCCCGCAGATACATGACGTTTTTGTTTATGACATTGCAGAGGGTGAAATCCGAATTCATGCCGGCAGTAAAAAGGAGCGCGATTTGTATTTAAGCACTTTTGGACTCCATATTTTCGGCACGGAACACTTTTTTCCGCCCGGCGGCAGTTTCACGCTGAACCCACTGATTCAAGACGGCACGGCATCCTTAAGCAATGAGGGGGTTGAAGAAGCCATTGAATGGGTTCTTCTCAAGGAATTGGAATTTGTAATAGGTATGACTGGTAATAAAGAGACTGAAATCCATAAAGCTAAGAATCTGTTCGCAGTCTTTCAAGCACGGAATTTTACATTGCCGACAAATACTAATATGAAGCGCGCGGTATTTAACATCAAGTTCCGCGATTCCAAAACACCCAGGAGTTTGACGATTCAGCCATCGAATAAGGCGAAATACGAGCGGGATTATGATAGTGATATTGTTCAAAAATGGATGAAACTCAGGGGCTTTGACAGCGAGGATACCATTGGAGAAGGTGAATAAAGGGTCGGAAATGTGGTCCCGTCTTGAACAGTTCATTAACCCGGCAACCGTAATGGCAGAATGGCAAGCTGTTTTTGGCGCGGACTTTGCCAATGCCAAAGGGTTTCTTCGCGCAACCGATAAACAGGCAGCCGAATATCCATGCATAAATCGCCCGCCATGCGGTTGCGATCATGAGGTAATTGCGCATGCACCGGATCGGATTGTCGCCGCGTGCCGGTGCGAGCCGGCAGAATGCAAAATAATCAACCTGCAGCCGAAAGATATTTTAATCTATGCCCTGGACTCCCGAAAGTTCTGCCGGGCGATCCGAGCCGCTCTCAATTTCGATGCTCCGCCGGATGAGCGAGTGCTCATTCCCAGCGCTCCGCACGCCTGGCCGGTCGGCATGTATGGCGCCCTGCGTTCCCCAGTCTATCTCCTCATCCGCCCAACCGAATCGGAATTCTTGAAGGAAATCGAAGGATTAATCACGGGACAGATGGGCCCCTTTATTCTGTTTGCTCCGACAGAACGTCATCATACGCCCACCATGCACGCGGTCTTACAGAGGCAGAAGGCTGTTTTCATCCCGGTTTCTCATACACTGGCTCTCGTCGGCTCCGGACTGTTCAAGCCAACCAATTCAATTCAGCCGATCCTTGACCGATTCACCCAAGGACTTACGGAAGGCAAAGAACTGGGCAAGACAGTTGAGAAGATCGGCCGCGATATGGACGCGATGGCAAAGGGGCAATATGAACTTCGCAAGGAAAACGAAGAATTACGGCAACTCCACACCTCTGGCTTTTTGAAATTCTCCGAAAAGGTTAATGCTAAAGACTTCTCCGATTTTGCAGCCATCATGGTAAAGGGTAATCGTAAGGCTGCGGCTGAGTCCCTCAATATCCCATACCGCTCTTTCTATGACCGCATTGCCAAGTGGTCGATGATGGGGCCTGATTACAAACGTATTATCAATCTGGTCGCATGGCGAAAGAAGGCCGGTCGCAAGATAATCGTGCGGCTGCCAGATTCTGTTCTCGGGACAGCGAAGAAAAATCAGCCGGAAAACCCTGTAATAATAAAAGATATAGACCAATCCAACAAGGACAGGGCCGCAAACGAAAAAGACCACTCTGAATTGCTTCGTGAAATCCTCATTGCTTTAGCTGAACAGAACCCGCAAAACTGGCAGAACATCCGGAAGGAACTCGTCGAAATCATCACCGACGAAATTCCGCAATAATTTCCGCAACTCTTCCGAATAGTTGCAATCCATTATCCTGCAAGGGGGTAGCTTCGCGGCTACCCCCTTTTTATTGTCCCCTGACCGCAACTTCCTGTACTCCCACATAGTGGCGAGATGGGCTTGCCACTGTAACAAACAGGAGGCTGTCAATGGCAACCAACATCAGGCTACGGACGGCGCGAGTGGCACAGGGGCTTACCCAGCTTCAACTCGCGGAAAAGATCGGCAGGAAGGAAATCGAGATATCGCGTTTTGAGACGGGACGCGCCCGGCCGGACCCGGACACAAAACAGCGCATTGCCGAGGTCCTGCATATTTCCACATTCGTAATCTTCGACTGCTGAAAGGATAAATCCATTATGACGACACAAAACAATTCCAGCGAGCGTATGTTGAAGTTTCTCCAGGCAGATCCCGAAAAGCAGGCGCTGATTGACCAGATTCTCGATGGTAAGACCCCGGAAAAATCTGAACCACCAACCGGTCCCTTGCTGTTGGGAATGTCCGCGGCAGCAAAGTTCGCCGGCGTATCGCGCGCAACATTATGGCGCGTTTGCCGTGCCGGCCGCCTGAAGAAAGTTGAGCTTTTCCCTGGTTCATTCCGCATACGCCGCGCCGACTTGCTTGCGTTGGCTGCCGGAGAAGGAGGTCGCCGTGAATAAATGGCAACGGCTTCTACGGTGGTTACTGAAATGTTCGTGTATGAATCCACACACGATCCGCAAGGTTTATCTGTGCCTGCGGGGGAGGATAAAGAATGACGATAAATGAAATATTAGAACGCTTGCATGCCCAGCGCAACGGAACCGGCTGGTCTGCGCATTGTCCGGCCCACGAGGACCGCAACGCCAGTCTTTCCATTAGCGAGGGCCGGGATGGACGTGTGCTTCTTCATTGCCATGCTGGCTGCCCAACAGAGCAGATCGTTTCCGCAATGGGGCTGAAGATGGGAGATTTATTCCCACCAAGCCAGGCACCGGCAAGGGCGTATATTGTAAAAACGTATGACTACACGGATGCTGCCGGCAATCTGCTATTCCAGGTTGTCCGATTCGATCCCAAGGGCTTTCGCCAACGCCATCCGGATGGAAATGGCGGCTGGATATGGAAGATGCAGGGTGTCGAACGGGTGCTCTATCGCCTGGCGGCCGTGCTCGAAGCGGTAAAGGCCGGGCAGGTCATTTATATATGCGAAGGCGAGAAAGACGTTGACGCACTGACCCGGCTGGGGCTCTGCAGCACAACGAATGCGGGTGGAGCCGGCAAGTGGTTGCCGCAATATACCGAGGCCCTAACCGGCGCCAAGGTGATCATCATTGCCGACCGGGACGATCCTGGCCGGAAACATGCGGCGCTTGTGGCCGCCAGTCTTCAAGGCAAGGCCCTATCTGTAAAGGTTCTGGAACTGCCGGACCGGGACGGGCACACAATCAAAGATGCCCACGACTGGCTGGCTGCCGGCGGAACGCTTGCGGAACTCCAGGCGATTGTTGAGGCCACGCCGGAATGGAAGCCGCCAGATACACCACCGGATGACCCGACGAACAAATACGGGCCAGCGCTTATCGGCGCGGGCGATAAAATGGCGATCAATCAATCGCACTTCGCCGCGCGCTATGTGGCCGAGTCCGGCATTGTCCATGATCCCGCGGTTTCGCGCTTCTACATATATGTTCCCACCACGGGCCTGTGGCAACACCAGACCGACGAAGTAACGGTTCGGGAGCTTGCGCTCTGTTTCCAAAACATTGTGACAGAGGAGGGTTACCCCGATCTGATATCGAAACGGAGTTCATCCTTACTGCATGGGCTACGAGAATTGGCGCGCGGGATTGCCGAGCGGCGGGACGTGTTCAATCAACGGCGGGATGTGATTCATGTTGCCAACGGCATGCTCGCAATGGATGCAGCCGGCAATGTTGATCTGAAGCCTTTTAGCCCGGATTGGTTCTCGCGCAACCGGAGTGAAATCGCATGGAATCCAAAGGCGGAATGCCCCCGGTTCAGGCAGGAATTACTTCTGTCGGCAATGCCTGAGGAAGACGCAAGCCTGATCCAGCGCTATGTCGGCCAATGCCTGATGGGTATAAACGTGTCGCAAACGTTTCTAACGCTCCGGGGCGGAGCAGGCACCGGCAAGACGACATTAGCAAATGTGATCGAAGGGATGATCGGCCGCCACAATGTGACCGAGCTTCGGATTGCGCAACTCTCCGAGCGGTTTGAACTGATCCGCTTTGTGGGGCGCACCCTGCTGTCGGGGAAAGACGTTCCGGGCGATTTTCTGAATATGCGGCCGGCGCATGTCCTGAAGGCCCTGGTGGGCGGGGACACACTCGAAGGCGAGGTCAAAAATGGCAATGAAAGCTTCAGCGTCCACGGCTGCTTCAACGTCCTGATCTCCACAAATACCCGGTTGCGGGTGAAATTGGACTCGGACGCCGGAGCCTGGCGGCGCCGCATGCTACTCGTGGACTACGCCCGCCCGAAACCGGCAAAGCCAATTCCCGGCTTCGATTCTCAACTGTTGCAGGAGGAAGGCGAAGGCATTCTCGTCTGGGCCGTCGAAGGTGCTATCCAACTCAAGCGGGAACTGGATTCTACCGGCGCAATCCAGTTGACCGAGGTCCAGCGCCGCCGGGTCGATGACCTGCTTTCGGAATCCGATTCGGTCCGGTCTTTCGTCCGGGAATGTGTCGAAACGGCGCATGGAGCGGAACTCACGATCCAAGACGTGACGGCAGCCTACCAGGACTACTGCGAAGACCGCGACTGGGAACCGCTGCGAGACCGGCAATTCCAGAGCGAACTACCCGATGTGATGATTGAGTACCACCGGGCATTCAAACGGAATGACATTCGCCAGGACGGCAAATCCGTTCGCGGTTTCAGGGGCGTACGCCTTGCGATTAAATCGGGCAAACCGGTTGAACTACCGCAGTCCGATCCCGAATTGTCATTCTCGGACGTTACGGACACTTTCCCCAACACTATAGCGCATACGCGAGAGGATATATCCGCAAGTCCTACGCTCTACGCAATAGATCCCGCGCATCCGTCCGAAGCGTCCGAACCCGAATACGACCCTGTGGAGGCCGCGGAGCGCGCCGCGATCATGGAGGAAGGGAGCCTGGATACATAACAGCAAGTTCAACGCCGCCAAGTCCGCAATAGATCGTTAAAAAACAATAGGAGGATTAATCCCATGCCAGAATGTCACAAATGCCCTCATAACGGTAAACCAACCAGCCAGTGTTTGAGTTGCCCCGGTCCGGCCCAAAGTCCGGCTCATCGTGGCCTGACCTTCGTTTCCCTTGAACACATGCCGCCGAAAGAAGTGGCAAAGCTGAAGTTCCCCAATCCCGAGCCTGAAAACCCTATGGCCGAATTCATGCGAACCTGGGTTCGATTGCCACCCACCACTCGCGACATGGTGGCCCACGTCCTTGTGGATGGTTCCGCCTCCTGGGCCGGTATCGCTAGAAAAATGAAAGTTAGCCGCCAGGACGTGAGCCAGAATCTGCTTAAAGTGGCCCGTCAGCACCCAGAACTCCGGGCCATTCTCCGGATTAGAGCACGTTCACTTCAACACAGAAAGGCAGGTTCCATATGAATAATGATGAATCCCAGTTAAAAAACGAAGGTATTGCGAAAAGATTGGCAAATCTTGTTCCTCACCAAATAAAGAAGGGACAAGTTCTCAATCCAAAAGGCCGGGGAAAGGGGAAGGATATATGGTTATGGGCCTCAAAACTTGCCGTTCCTGAAAAGTTGATTGAACCGATGAGGAAGTTATTCAGGTTACATAAGGGCAAGGTTGATATTGAACGCGCAATCATATTGCGCTTGGCACTTGAAGCCGTGAAGGGTGATACAAGGGCCATTGAACTATGGATCGAACGCAAATACGGCAAAGTTACCCAACCGGTCGATATGAACGCCGTCAGTGGTCCTTTGGTGGCAATCCTCAATGCCCCACAGGGTGACCAGCACGTAGCGGTGACAACCCCCACGATAAATCCGGCCGATCCCGCGCGAGTTGATATCAATCCCGTAGGGCCGGACCTTGCGTCAGGCCATTCATTGACATCACGATAGGAATTATCACCTTGACGTCCCATGCTGGCGGGGGGTATTTTCAAATCGTCTATTGTTTATTAATCAATTACTTTCAAGATGGTTGTCATCGAGCTACAGTATGCAGACGGCTTGCTATATTTTAGGCATTATAACTGTTAGCCGGCAATAGAGGGATGATATCATATGTCGAACGATACTATAACCAACGAGGCCAAGGAAAATGCACGGGTTGAATATGCTGTGGCCAATGATGTATATATGCACTACGACAATTTTGCTTGGCAGGTTGGCAGTGTTTTGCTCGTAGGGGTCTTCGCTTATTGGGGGTTTATTATCTCGACGCCGCCCGCATTACTGGCACTTCTGCTTGGAAATCTTTTGGTCTGCTTTCTGATGTCTATCTGGCTCTTGTATACAGCGCACAATCGGCAGCTTTACAAATTTAAGCTTGATCGGATTTACGAGCTAGAAACGTTTCTGGGAATGGAGCAGCACACGCGATTCACTTGCTGTGACGGCAAAAAACGAATATATCGTAGCTCTTGGCCTTCAGGTCATTTGTTGGATGCGTGCGTTTACGTCATCGTGTCGATTGGTGGATTATTGCCTGGAATCAATAAGATCAAGCGTGAAGACTGGACTTGGTCGGCCTTGCTTGTTTTTGCCTTGACCATAATTATTATGGCGGTAATCCTCCTTCGTACGTACATTATTGGTGTCAACACCACATTGTGCATCAGTCAAAATACCAATAGAAACAAACTATCGTAAAATGCGAGTAAGCAATTATGGCCCAAGTTATTATGGAGCCGAGTAGATAGGCTTTTTTTATTCTGGCACACCCTCGGACGACAACCCAAATCACGCCGCCCTGAAGACCCAAGACCCCCAAGCAAAGTCAGGCTCGAAGACTCGCCAGTGTAAGAAGTACCAGACGGGCTCGCTACGCTCGCCCTGGCCGCGTCGAAGCTCCGCGGTAAGACGCGCCGCGCGCCTCCCGCCCTTACCTAAAACTCGGGCTCAAGACCGGGACGATGCCACAACCCGCGGGGCGCTCCCCTCGCGCCCCGCCCCGAAGACCCCTACGGAGCGGCCTCCCTCTCTTACGGGCCACCGCCGCGCCATTTAGCCGGCACAGCCGCGCGCGGCAAGGAATCAGGCGCGCAACGCGCCAGTTTTCAGATGCTCCGAAGCGTCCGGAGCGCGCGGCGTCGCCAAGCCTCTGGTTGCCGGCCCGCTCCCTCTGGTCGCGTCATGTCGCGGCGGGTGGCTTGTGTCCCCCGAAGCACTTGCTTCCTTCGATCCGGACCTCACCCATGCAACTGGCCGTGTGGCGACTTTGCGCCTGGCCCACCGGCGCCAAGTCCGCAACCCGCCACAAGAAAAGACCCGAAGACCCGGCGGGTTGTCGTCCACGCGGCTGTCGCCGCGGCGCCTGGCGATTTTAAGAAAATAGTCAGTTCGCCGCCCGGCGCCGGAAGCCAAGCTACTTGTGAGAACGGCGCTTCCGACGCCAGTCGGCTCATCCCGCAACCCAAAGCAGGCAAGCTGACGCCGATCTCGACGGTTTATGCCGGGTCGAAGATGCGCGGGGGACAGCGTTTTCGGGGTGCACCGTCCGGCTTCGCCAAGGGCTACGCCGGATCGGACCAGCCAACGTCGCATAACCGCCCGATTATGCGCAAGGGTTCACTTTCGCACAGCGGGGCCGCGTCTCGCAACTCGGCGCTCCCTCCCCGCCGTGCTCGCAGCCCCGTTCACCACGTTGGCCTTGCACCCCGAAAACACTTCGACAGAACCTGTTCTGCCGCCCCCGCGCAAAACTCCGGCCAGACCGCCATTCCCCGGAAAGAATAGTCAGTCCCGACCGCGAAACGCATCGGGATATCGAAGCCCAAGAGATGCGCGCGGACATGCGTGGCGGGGCGTTGACGCGGTAAGCTGTCCCAGCCCGGAAACCGGCCCGCGTCACCGTTGCCGAGGCACGGCAATCCCCCCGTCCCGCATAACCGCGCGTTAAGACAAAACCAAGACTCGCGGTCAAGCGTGGTGCGTCCCTTGCGGAGGCACAGCAAGTCCCGCCCCGCGCATCACCGCTCAAGCAAATGCCAGCAACTTTCAATCGCTACGCTGGGAGAACGCGCCTTCAGTCACGGGGGCGCGGTACGTGGTACGCCGCAGCGGCCCGCAAAGCTTGCCAAGCGCAACGCATGGCCGGCCCCGCCCGCGCTCCACCGTGCCTTCAGCGCGAAGACGAAGCAGCAACCGCCGCATGAAGCATGCCGCGGTCGCCCGGCAGAAGAGCGCCAGGGCCACTCGGAGGTTTCGCGCGCTCGCTTGCAACGCCCCTCGAAGCTCGCGCCGTGCCGCGCTCCCGCTTGTCGCCTCCGGAGGCCCAGGCGCAGCAAAGATGCGGCATTCAGTCGCCGGGAGCTTCTCCGGGCTCCGCCCGGTCAGCACCCGGCACTTCACGCCTCCAGATTCAAGAGCCGCTTCGATCTCGCCGCCCAGGACTCCGCTTTTGAATTCATTCAGTTTCGGAGCCCTGTGCGGTTCGCCTGAAGCGGCGGCATCGCGCCACGCCGCCTTCGGCCGCGTTGCGCGAAACATGGGAAAAGAGGGGGTGCGGAAACTGCTTTGTCAGCAATTACCCAGTCGCTCTGCGGCATCCCGCCGTTGCTCCGCAACCTTATCGAAGATCAAGCGTCGCGCCATCATTCGCAACTCGTTCTGTCACGCCGCTTGAGGGCGCTTTGCGCCTTGGCTTTGAGTGGTGCGGGGGGGGTGGGGGCCGGAAGCCAACAACAAGCAGGAGGGCTCAAAATGCTCATCAAAACAACGATTCCGGAAATGCAGATCCGCTCGGCGCGCCTGTATGTCAGTCCCAGAACCCGACCATTGACCAGTGCTGAAATGGAAATCCGCGCGCTTTCATATCTCCTTAAAGAGCCCACCTGCCCGCAGGCCGGAATTGATATCGCAGCCCGAGAAATGGCAGCGCTCATTCAAGGACCGTGTTGCCTTATTCCAGTCCCAAACCATACCGGCGACACCAGCGCCAACTTGCGGCTATGTCAGGCAATCGCCCCTTGCGTCGAAGGCGGCGCCACCGTGGCCGACGTGCTTGGCAGGTTGCGGGTAGTTGAGTCTTCATGCAATCGGCACAAAGCTGGCAAGCCACCGTTGACCATTGCCGAGCATTGCATCTGCCGGAAAGTAAAAAAGATGATTCCGGCCAACTCGATTTGGTTTGTAGACAACACAACAACAAGCGGTCGCACGATGGAGGCGTGCAAAGCCGCGTTAGGCGGATTCGGTCGCGGGCTCACGTTCACGGACGCATGGCAAAGCGTGTGCCTGCAAAATGCGCGTAAAGCATCATGAAACAAGGCGGGGCGCGCATGCCATACACGCGCAGAAAGGACCCCATGAATTATCAAATAGCAATAATCCAGCTTCCATTGACTGTCAAAGAAAGAAAAGGCGAGGTGTGTAGAAGTCCGGCAGAGGTGGCGACAGCTTGCGCCGATATGCGCGAACTGGCCCAGGAGTCCATGCATGTGTTGACGCTGAATTCAAGGAATAAAGTTATCAACCGGCACTTGGTGACGTTGGGCCTTGCCAATTCAAGCCTGCTCCATGCGCGGGAAATCTTCCGCGGCGCAATCATCGAAAATGCCGTTGCGCTCATCATGGTTCATAACCACCCGAGTGGCGACACGACCCCATCGGCAGAAGATATCCAAATCACGCGGAAAATGATCGATGCAGGCAAAATCATCGGCATTCAAATTCTGGATCACGTCATCATCGGCGACGAGCCCTACAGTATGCGCGAGTCGGGAATTGTTGAATTCAAATAGAATAAGGATAATCCTGCCAAAGCCACCACAGTAGGACTGGCCAGCACTACATACCACCATTGCCGGAATTCATGCCGAGGTCAGGCGCGAAATAGCGCGCAAACACGATAAGGAAAGTCTTGCGGTTTGCCTGCACAACATCGGGATCATGTTCTGGCTCTACCTGAAGATTGTGGCTGGCATGGTATATGTCGCGCTGACATAAAAGAGGTGTTTTCAATAGCGCGTTGCCCGACGCCTCATGCCGATGTTGCCATCGGCCTTCTGCTGAACGTCCAAAACGACTCGGGTCGCGCTATTGAAAAGCGGCATGAAGCCGGGAGGCATCGCAAACCGATGTTTGCGCCCGCCGTGGTACGTCCGAAACGACCCCGGCATACATGCCACTCGAACGACGCAAATTGTCTCAAAGTTAGTCGCAAAAAGCAAATTCATGCGGAGGAACCCTCATGCCTTGCGACCCGAGGGCGTAACGTCCGAAACGAAAGCCTCCGCACTGCTTAAAGACTATAGAGTGTCGCACTCGATGACAATTAATAAACCGCTCGCTAATTGTGAGCAGTTGATATGACACGCTTAAGATTGGCTCGGCTCAACGAGTTTGCCGTTAAACGCTTTAAAGGTGGTGTTTATTTTATCGCTTTGCGGGTTGGTATTGACAAATGAATAGGAAGGAGGACACTAATCGTTAATGGTTTGAGGCTCGTCTTGCCATCATAATGGAAAAAATGAACGAACGGAAGGCATATATCAGGGTCGATCTCGACTGGGATAGCACTGGGATTTGGGTCTTGGATAATCCTTTTCAGAAGACCGCCGGTCGCAATGCATCATATGAAATATTTTCCATCCCAAAATGGCTCATTGACCGATTTGAGGTCTGGACGCAATGGTACAATGCGCAGGAACCCCGCCGTGCTGGAAAAGACAGCATTGATCAAGAATATTTTGATGCCTATGGGTTATCGTTGGCGATAGACCTCAAGCGGTATCTAGGCGCCGATTACCATATCGAATACATGGGTAAGGAAATAGTGAACTCAACTTCGCCAATGAGCAGGGCGTTTGCCAAGAAGCATTACAGGCATGTTGACGACTGAATCGCCGACGTAATGAATCCTCCCGCTTGACATTCCGGCCATAGGTGTGATCACACTCACACCAAAACAGAATATTGCATGGCATAATCACCTCGAACGGCCGGAATTACGCCGCCACCTTTTCTATGGCGGCGCACGGTCCGGCAAAACCGATGTCATCCTGGCCTGGCTCTGCGTCCAGGCCGCTACCTATCCCGGCGCGCGTATCCTGATGGCGCGGCGCACCCGCATCGCGGCGGAGAAAAGCCTCTGGTCGGATAGTCTCGTCAAGATGCTTCGCGGCCGGCCCGACTTCAAATTGCTGGAAAGCGATCTTGAAATCCGGCATGCCAACGGCTCCCTGATTCGCGTGGATGGATTCGATGATCAGGAGCGGGTTGACAAGATTCTCGGCACGGAATACCTCCATATCTTTTTCAATGAGGCTACGCAAATAAGCTGGCCCACCGTTCAGACGGTGCTTTCCCGGCTCGCACAAGTTGTCGAAGGCGCACCGTCCCATAAGGCGATTTTCGACTGTAATCCCAAGAGTCAACGCCATTGGCTCTACAAGGCCGGAATTCTCCATCAGAACCCCGAAACGGGCGACCCCCTGCCGGATGCCGATATCTGGTCAAGCCAGCATTGGACACCCCTCGATAACCCATATTTGAGCAAGGACTTTCTCGATACGCTGAAGGCCATGACTGGCACCCAGCGGCGCCGGATGCTGGATGGCGTCTGGTGTGAAGGCGAAGGCGCAGTTTACAGTGAATTTGATGAGAATATTCACATTCATAAAGGCCTTATGCCTGCCGGCTGGCAGAGTTGGGATAAGTGTCGTGGAATTGATTTCGGCTATACCAATCCATTTGTATGCCTCTGGGGCGCGATAGACCCGGATGGGCGGCTCTGGATATACCGGGAACGTTATATCGCCCGGCAGACCGTCCAGGTACATGCCAAGGCGATCAATGCGGCGGAGGCCAGGGAAACTTGCTACCGGTGGACTGTGGCAGACCATGACGCCGAGGACCGTGCCACGCTCCATGAGGCCGGGATCAGGACCCAACGCGCCAGCAAGAATGTCGAAACAGGCATCAAGGCGGTTAAAGAGCGCCTGAAAGTTCAAGCGGATGGTCGGCCGCGGCTGATTGTGTGCGATTGCTGTCCGGAAACGATCAGCGAGTTTTTTGATTACGCATGGCAGCCGGCAGTTGACGGCCGGAACGCCAAGGAAGCGCCGATCAAAGACCGGGACCATGCCATGGACCCGATCCGCTACATGGTCATGAAACTCGACCAGGGCCGCAGCGGAGGCATTGCCATTCCCGGTCTAATAAGTATGAAATGAGACAATAATGTTAGGGAAAAAGTGCGCGCAGAGCCAAAGGAAAAACGTATCGCGCGATAATATTGGCAAGTTGAAACAATATGCTTGTTTCAGTCTGGCTCACCGTAGAGATGCTGTTGGTTCAGTAATTCAGAATCGCGATTATTCAAATAGTCAACAAGATCTTTTAAAACAATAACATCCATTCTTTTTTCGCCAGTGTGGTCGTCATGTAACTCATGCGTAAGGCCATGGAACTGTCGGAGATGTCTGTTGTCAGGAATGAGTAAGGAGACGGCCTGATACCTCTCTCGGAAACGCTGCCCCATCTCCCAAACGACAGCAAGGTTTACAGATGATTCGGATTTCTCCTCATTCTCAAAGTCTGAGATAAGGGCATCGAAACAGTGCTTAAATTCGAGCACATATGGCTTAGAGACGAAGTTCTCAGGACTAGGCGTGCTTTCAATGCCGAGGGGGTTTCTTTGTTCGTCAAACAAATGATTTGAAAGAGGGGGCCGGAGGTGGAACCTATATAAACCATCATATTGCTGATGGCTACTTGTAGCCATCATGCGAATTCCTCGAATAACACCGCCTGCAACTAGTTGGTTAAAAAGAGCAACCACGTCCTGCTCAGAATTTGGTTCGGCAGTCAATGATATTTCGTTGATAGGAATGAAGAAGTGCTCGTTTGCTAATCTTATAGGATGAGACTGCTCATACTCTTTCTGCTTAGTAACCCAATCATCAAGCGCAAGCTCCTCTGTATGTGTTCCGCCTGGTCCGCGGTCTGTTAGCAAGAGATGTCGCCATTGTTTCAACTTCGTGACCAAGCCGACAGCAATCTTCTCGCCCAACCGTTGCAATTCGGGCTGGAATCCTTTGCGACCTAAATCAGGATCAGCATTTGTAAGATGTACAATAATGTGAGCCTGGTTTTGGTACCCTATGTTTGATGTTAGAGGAATAGTGATTAATTCGCCCTGCGGCATAGTGTTTGTAGCAAGTTGCAGCCCGCCACGAATAATCCGTTGCCCTCTCCTCAGTTTTGCGATGTCATCGCTGAACTTATCAAGAACTTTTGGTGCTGAGTAGCAAAAGAAGGCATATGCCCAGACAGAGTAGGTTTCTAGAAAGGTCTTCTCCTCTTCAGAGAGATTCAATGCCTTGAGCGATTCAGTATTCCATTCATCATAGATGGCATTGAGCCGCTTGTATTTGGCTGGAAGTTTGCTTGAGTCACGTCCCAGTGAAATCAATCGCTGCTGTTGTGTTAGTATATCTGATAGACATGCACATGCTTTAATGACGGTATGCGGAAACACATATCGGCATTTGTTGTCAACCAGTTCAGTAGATATTCCGGTGCGATCAATAACCCGAAGGGTAAAAGTGGTATCCGGCGCCTCCGCCTCCTTAATCACCTGACCAAGCGGTGTTTTGACAAGGAGCAATGTCTTCCATTGGTACGCGTCAGTAGCGTTGATCCAGCCGAGGTCCTTTGGGCGGACAGAGCCTATGAAACGGAGAGAAAAAGTAGATCCTCGGTCGACAGAAGTGAACTGTGGATCAAGTGAGTCCGTGGAGGGCTTTACAACTGGTCTTGCGACCGTTGCCGCATCGTCGTCTACCCACTCGCGTCCCCTCTGTATTTCAGCAACCATAGAGAAGTCAGGTGTCTTTGTGCCCATTTGAAGATAATTGAATCCGTATGCGAGATATGTTGCTCCAACGCCCTTGTTGCCCCTGGTATCCTTTGAATTTTTGAATGAGATGCTTGGCGTAAGGAACATGCGGAAGTGTTCTTGTTCGAAACCTATACCATTATCGGTTACCGAAAGAATA
Source organism: uncultured Verrucomicrobiota bacterium (assembly GCA_964617825.1). Lineage (GTDB taxonomy): Bacteria > Verrucomicrobiota > Kiritimatiellia > JAAZAB01 > JAAZAB01 > VSJD01. Next base: position 11,458 of record CAZTWL010000008.1, on the reverse strand, counting down.
TTGTCCTTTAGGTTAATCGTGATCCATATCTTTTTAGTGTAATCGCCCTCGCCCAAGAGGCGCTGTCGCATATCAGTGGCATCTAAGGAATTCTGGATGAGCTCGCAAAATGGATCGAAGAAGCCAACGTAGGACTTAAGGATATTACGAATTTCTCGTTTCCGTGAAGCAGCAACGATCTCGGTTGTGTCTGAACCTTTAAGCTCAAGAGGGTCCCAATTGTCTGGCATTGTCAAATCCTTTCTGAAATCGAATAGTTAAATTCTCCGTATTTCATATTAAAGGGAGTTTATTTTCTTTCATTAGAGGATATGGCACTGCCATTTCAGCGTCAACCATAATACATGCGAAATAAATCTGCATTCCCCCCACCAATTGACATTCCGGCCATAGGTAGGAGGCCAGAATGTCAGACAATACAGATCCACGTCTTTCCCGTTCGCACATCATCCATTCCGCGCGTGCCGACCAAATCCAATTAAACTTGCAGGCTGTTGCCGGCGGCCGGCCGTATATCACGGCGCGTCTTTCCCGGCTCCCATTCGAGAGCGATACGTCATGGACCGGGCGCAATTTGTCCAAGGGCGATCATGGCCGAATTGACCGGGCTTTTCTGATTAACTATGCCAGCCGTATTGCCGCGAAGATCAATCAATTCGTTTTCTCGACTGAGGTCCGCCGCGCTAATGCCGATCCGCGTTTCATAGCCGATGCCACGCGAACCGGCGTTTCGATCACCGGATTTATGGCGCGCGCCAGTGAATTGGTGACGGCGTCGCGTTGGTGCTGGATCAGCGTTGACCGGGATGGTCTGCCACGCGACGCGCAAGGCAATCCGATCCAGCGTAGTGTCGCCGAGAAAGAGGCGTCCGGCGACCGGGTCTATTGGTCGTTGTGGGAACCCCAGGAGGTTGTTGACTGGAACTTCGATGCATCCGGCAAGCTTCGGTTCGTAATCACCGAACAGTCGGTTTACGACAATTCCGATTTCACCCGGACGGCTGTCAATCGGCCAGTGAGAACTATTTGGCAGCGGGGCGGTGGGGTCCGGCTATGGCTCAATCCTGATGACCGGAAAATCACCAGGGAAGAACCTTTTACCTCCACACTCGATGAGGTCGCATTCGTTCCGGTCGGCAATCCATCCGCAGCGCCCTGGTGGTTTGATGATGTGGAGAACGTCCAGGCCAGCTTGCTCAATCTCGATTCGGTCCACGGCGAAAACCTGTTTCAGGCCGTGTTTCCGCAGTTGATCCTGCCGGATGGCATGCTCCAAACGCTCATGGATGCGCTCAAGATCAGCGGTGAAGGCGTCATGGAGATGGTCCGCGGACTCCGCTACCCCATCTTTGAACCGCTCGAAGCCAACGGGCAGACACGCTACTTGACGCCCAACGCATCGGACCTGAAGGCGATCCCGGATGAGATTCTGCGCCGCCGCCGGGAACTGTTTGAGATTGTCGGCCTGGCAATGTCGCAGGGCGAGAATAGCCGGATGATTGCCAGCGCGGAGTCTAAAGCATGGGATCACCTTGACCCGGAAGCGGTCCTGAAAGAACGGGCCGTATTGCTGGAGGAAAGTGAAACAAAGGCCGTTGGACTATCGAAACGCCTGGATTCGACATTCTCGGAATACACGCCGGTTTACGGCAAGACCTTCAATGTTCGGGATGTGGCCGAAGAAATGGCTACCTTGCTTGACATCGGGAAATTGACCTTGCCGAACGAAGCCCGCAAAGAGATTCAACGCGCCGGGGTCGGCATTCTGGACCGGGTTGTCAAGATACCGGAGGCCCGGAAGCAGAAAATAATGTCCGAAATTGACACCCAGAAGCCGCCGCCAATTGACAAACCGGCCATAGGTGAAAGCCAAACTTAACGCCATACCCGCCGGCGGTTTGCGCGGGGCTCGCGGTCATCATGCCGTGTAACAACATGAGGATATAGCCATGGATCTGAAATTTGTTCTTTCGAAGGTTGCCAAGGGCGAAACGCTGACTGACGAGGAAAAGACCTTTATTGGCGAATACGACGCCGAAAAAGTTCTCAACTCGACGGCGGCCGCCGCCCGGAAATCGGCGGAAGCGAAATTGAAGGAAAAAGAGACCGCCTTGCAGCAGATGCAGGCGGATATCGAGGCCCTTCGCGCTGAAGCCGAAGAAAAGGCAAATGCCAACAAACCGGAGATCGAAAAGCTAACGCGCGCCCTTGAAACGCTCAAAAAACAGGTGGCCGATAAGGACGCCGCGTTTGCCAAACTCGACCAGGAGAAGCGCCAGATGATCCGGGGCGGCAAGATCGGCAGGATCATGGCCGGATTGAAATTCGTTGACGGGTTGGACTCCGAAATCCCTCGCATGGCGCTCGAAAAGGCATTGGCGGCGATCAAGGACGATGACCTGGAGGCGGAAGACTTGGTCAAGCCGATCATGGAAAGGTTCAAAGCGGCGAATAAGGCGATCTTTGCGGATACGACAGGTCATGGCGGCGGAAGTCCGCCGAAAGACGCCGGCAGTCAAGGTACGCAAACAAAAGCCGCCGATCAGATGACGCCGACCGAACGAGAAGCTGATCTGAAAAAGCGGGGGATTATTTAATAAGGAAGGTAGGTATTTCCATGAGCAACACGTTTATCACTCCGACGATGGTGGCCCGCGATGCGGCTATCGCCATTTCCAACCGGCTGCTTGTCGGCAATCTGATCACGCGTGACAAGGAAAATCTATTTACGGCGGCCAAGCGCGGCGATTCGGTCAAAGTGACCGTTCCGCCTGCCGTGTCCGACGCGAGCGAGTTTACGGGAACCACGGTGGCAGGCGACGTGACCGAAACCGAAGTCGATTTGACGCTCGAAAAGCACTTTTACAAGCGCGTCGATCTGACCACGAAGGAAAAAAGCCTCGAACTCTCCGACTTCACGCGGCTGGTCACAGTGCCTAATGTTCAGGGCATTCAGGAAAGCATCGACAAATACTTTCTGCGAATCATGCAGGTGTTCCGCAAGAATCTGTCCGGCACGGTCGGTAACCGGCCCAGCACGGTCGCGCATGTTGCCGCTGCGAACCAGAAGCTCAATGACTTGAAGGTTATCGCCAATGGCCGGGTGGCCTTGGTCGATACTACCGTCGAGGCGGCACTGATTCAGTTGCCGTTGTTTACCAGCGGCGATTACGGCCAGGATGGCCCATCCGCCTTGCGTGAAGCGCAGATTGCCCGCCGGATGAATTTGGATTTCTTCCGTGATGCCAACCTGGGTGCGTTTGCCCGGTCGGCGGCCGCCGGCGACATCACCGGCACCGTGCTCGTGGATGGCACCGTTGCGGCGGGCGAAGACACCTTGCATATCGATGGAATCACGAATGCAACCGGCACGATCTATGCCGGGACTGCTTTCACTATCGATGGGGATTTAACCCGCTATGTTGTCCGCAAGGATGCGACGATTGCCGACCATGAAGTGGATCTCCTGATCACCCCTGCCTTGGCGGCGCAGGCCACCGACGAGGCTGCTATCACGTTTGAAGCGGCCGGGTACTCCAACCTGGTCTATCACCCCAACGCGGTCGCGGGCGCCATCGTGGCCCCCACGCCGCTGGCAATGGGATCGGCCGTCGAGAGCTTCAATGGCGTTTCCATCCGGGTTTCGATGGACTCCAGCATCGCGAGCCTGGCCGACAGCATTGTCTATGACGTGTTTGTCGGGGGGCGCGTGATCCAGCCGGATGGCGGGGCGCTGTTCTGCGGCTAAACCCAAAAACGATAACTCAGGAGGCCCGGCTAAAAACCGGGCTTCCCATATCGAAGGAATCATTTGATGAAAAAAATGCTTGAGATCGGATTTCTTGCTCTGTTCGCCATGACCGGCTTTGCGCTCGAAGATATCCCGCTCCCTACCGGTGGGGGATTCTATGAGGGCAAGGTATATCAGCCACGTATGGATTCAGCGACCGGCACGACCGCGGCGGCATCATATACGCCGCGCTTCATCGGCGAACTGCTGTTGGGCAAGGAATCCGGCTCGAATGCGCTGTGGGTCGCCCGAGGCCTCACCACGAACGATTGGGGGCTGGTGTCAGCGGAAGTCGGACCATTCGGCAATGGCAACATCACGGATTTGGCGGCGACCAAGCTCACGGGAAATATCCCGGTTGCACGGATGACGAATGCTGCCGGGACGATGGGTGCCAGCCTTGGCGGTAACATTCCGCTTGCGGCCCTGACCAATGCGGCCGGCGGCGGACTGCATGTCGTTACGAATGTAGGTCCCGGCAGCGTGACCAACGTTATCACCTTCATCGGCACCGTGTCTTATCCGTAAAATCGAAGGTGTCCCCGTGTGGCGAATTCGGTTGTTCGCCGGCCAGCAGAATGAAAGATTGCCGACTAAACCAACAGCCCACAGCCGATGGTCAACAGTCTGCAGCGAGGCAACAATGGCAATAGACATTACCGGCGCAAATGCCTACTTCGGTGCTACGGTCCACATCCGCTCGGAAGCCTGGACGCGCCTCCCGCAGGCCCGGCGCATTGCCGCTCTCGCGCACGCGACCCGGCTAATCGAAAGCCGCTTGGAAGACCCGCTTGAAACGGATGCCACCGCTCCCGGCGACTTCCCGCGTCACGATGCCGCTATCTACGAGCAAGCGCTCTGGATGCTCGAGGCTGAATCCCTCGATTCATCGATCAAGGCGCAGGTAATTAATCCGACGCAGGCGGGAGGCTCGCTTGCCGCCAACCTTCGCGCAATGCAGTCAGCGACCAGTCTTTTCTCTCCGGCTGCCCTTCGGTTTCTGGTCGTCAATCCGCGCTCCGTCAGACTTTCAATAGGCTAATCATGGGCGCTCAAAACAAATTCACGAAAAATCTGACCGGTTTCCAAAGCGCGCTGATAAGCGAAACCCGGCTCCATGCTGTGGACCCCGCATCGACAGTCTTGACGCAGCAAACACGTTCGCGGCGGACAGGTAGTGAAACTTATACCTATACCGGAGGCAGCAAAGAGGCGGCCGAAGAATTAAAGAAAAAGCTCGAGGCGATGGCTGGGATGGGTGAGGTCTACGGATACTCGAATGATCCTGCCGATCCTAATGCCGCCTGGACTGTCGTAGCATCACTGGCTGTTACCGGTGAATGGGGGGCTTGGGCGTAACATGGCTTATTCACGCGGCAAGTTTGCCGCATATGTGAGGCACGAACAGCGCCGCTGTAGTGACTACTGCAAACTGTGCGCAACGAATCAGATGCGGCAAAATCGCCGCGCCGTTTGGTGAAAAACAGCAAAAACTTTCCTTTTACAAAAATGCTTTTCGACCTTTTGCATAATGTTTTGTCTTTCAATGCATAACATCAATTTAGCGGTTTTTCATAAATAAGGCAGGCTGATGCCATTTCCATTTACAGCTGATTATCGGTGGCAAACGGGCAAACCGAGTGTCCATTTTGCAACGGTCGTTAGGGAACATCAGGATCTTTGCGATATTGCACGGGTTCTGAACAATCTCAGAATCCAAGGCGTGCCGGAAACAGAATCGCCCTCAATTGAGAAATCCGGTGCCACCTGGACGATCAAAATCCCGTGCAAGGTAAACACGAATGAAGACAGTAGCGGCATTACGGTCAACCATATTGTTTTTACGCCGCAACAGGTCTCAATCTGTGTGAACAATCAGACCAAAAGAATGCTGATCTTAGGAAGCGAGCCTTACTGATGCTATTCAGAATGGGACCATTTGTTCCGGAGGATCTGAATGTCGTGATCCTGTTCCACTTCGGCCCGGACGAGGGGCATACGTGCGACAGGGCGCTTTTCGATTGGTATATCAATGGCAGATTCTATGCGTTTTTGAATTTCAATAATGCCAGTTCTGGACTCGAGATCGAACAAGGCCCTTTCAATATGAATTTGGGACAGTACCTGAACCAGGATTTGTGCAAGCCGTTCGAGTTTTCGTTTGTGTGCAAAACAGGTGTAGATGTCGCCGGCAATCCTGTCGGTTGCCATGAGGGCGCCGCCTTTGACTTTACCTGGAGCACCGGCAACAAAAAGACCTGGTATATCAGCACAAGTGTTCCAACGAAATTTACGTGTTGCGAACTATCGTCTGCATTATCGGATGCACCATGAAACAAGTTCATTTATCGGATTTGCAGTCGGCGGCGCTTCATCGGCGCCCAGGTTATCTGGAAGCCATCTGCACGCGCGGTCAAATTCAGGGCGATATCGTTCATTTGTCTGATGCCGATTATGAAGCGATCCGTTGCAGCTTTCGCCTGCCGGGCCGCTCGTCAGAGGGCCAGGCGTTCTTCGTAAATCAACGGTTCGATATTTGCAAGAAATGTCCGCAGTCCAAGGATGCGGGGTTCGGCTGTGTCCATCATACCGGCTGTTGTTTCGGATCATGGCGCGAAAAGCCGAAAAATAAATGCCCGGAAGGAAAATGGTGATGTCAGACCTATTTTCACCAGTCGTAATCGTTTTGGATGCGAATACCCGTAGCCGGCGCGTCGTCGTTGATGACACGCTGGCTGTCCCGGACGAAACCCAGCAAATCGATCTTTACTATGGCGGCCAATATCTCTTCATCGCTCAGGTCTATAAGGGCTCCCCTGCAATCCAATATGCGTTCACGGCCAATACAGCTTTTTACTGGGGGGCGCATTATCTTGAACGTGATGCTGCATACCCGATTTCAAGCGTCAATTCTCAGTTCCATATCGCCGGAGATTTTGAATTCGATCCGGCCAAGGGCTTGATCTGCTGGCGGGCCAATCTGGCAACTGCAGCATTGCTCGCTGCAATGACGGAAACAACCAATCCTTCGGTCAACTTCCATAATGCTCTTTGGGCACTCCCGCCGGATATGGAACCTGTGCCAATCGCTTTTTGGGATAATTTGATCTGGATGCCGGCCGTTAATGCCGCCACCGCGGAACCGGCTGCCACTCAATTCGAACGCCGCAAAGATGGCCGAACTCAATATTTGTTCTCCGATGGCAAATGGCGGACATGGTACTGCGTTCTGGTTGACGGCAAACCAACGGGAACATGGGGCGATCCGGAGGATTAATGATCTATCAACTCAATAAATTGTGCGCGGTCTTGGGTGTCCTGCTGGTCTTGGCGTTCATGCCTCGATCTGCTGGTGCAACTGCCAGATGCAAAATCAATCTCGATATTGTGACAAATTATCCGGGCGTCTCGTACGCTTATGCAAGGTCGGAATTGTTGTCAACACTCACTAATGGCGCGCGCTGGGGCATCATTGGCTGGAGTCTGCCGACGCATTTGTCCGGGACTTATTTTACGAATCATGGCGACGATGTTTACTGTCTGCCTGGTACCTATGCTTTCGATCTGACCACGCAACACAATTATTATATTCCCGGTAATCCTGAATTCACGCATACCGAGTTCGCAAACACGACTAATACCTATTTCTATGTGCCGTATTCCAATACGCTTGCGATAATCGTTTCCGGGCCGGCAACGCCCATTGAATGGACGCTGTCCGCTCCCGCAGAGTTTGCAAACTCTTTGGCCTATCGGACGTCCGGCTCAAACTCTATGGACCTGATTGCCGTGCCGACTGGCACATATTCCGTGATACTTCCGACCGTGCGCGGTTATGCCATGCCGGTGGCTACCAGCACAAACATCACCAGTGGAAGTCCCTTGATCAATACGTTGGCCCTGGATTATCTCGCGTATTCAAACAGTCTTGCGGTTACTGTGTCCGGCATCACAAGCGGGTCCAATGCTGTCTTGACCTTGACTGGGCCAGCCGAGTTCACAAATGCAGCCAGCTTTGGCTCAATCTTTACCAACTCGTTCACTGTTGCTGCGATCCCGACCGGCCTCTACACAGTCACATTCCCTGCCGTTGTCGGCTACACCGCGCCGGGTACGGCCTCCACAAACATTACGGTCGCAAGTCCGCTGATAAATTGCCTGACCGGGTTATATGCCTCCGTCATCTGGGGCACAAACACCAGCACGAATACGCCGGCAACGAATTTTCCGGTCTTTACCAACGCCATCACGCTCATGGTGGACAACAACGGCCTTTTCCAGACGCCCAGCAGGGAAAAGATCATTGCGGCTAACGGGCTTGCGACGAATGGGGCGGGAGGCATACCCGGTCCACAAGGGCCCCCTGGATCGAATGGCGTAGATGGTGCTCAAGGTCCCCAAGGCCCGCCTGGAACGAATGGTATGGATGGCGCACAGGGGCCGCAAGGTCCGGCAGGCAGTAATGGCCTTGATGGTGTTGATGGTTCGAACGGGGTCGATGGTGTGGCGAGCACGATCACTGTGGCTTGGGTTTCCAATGGGTTGCCGGGGAGTGTGGCCAGTGTGATCAATGTGGGATCGAGCAATGCCGCGGCTTTAGGGTTTGTCATCCCGGCAGGCAGTAATGGCGCCGATGGGGCGCAGGGCGCAACAGGTCCGCAGGGACCGGCGGGGAGCAATGGGGTGGGCGCTCTATCAGCTACCTATCCGGTCTTCCGCCTGCCTATGGGCGGTGCCTGGACTGACTTCGAGCTGAAAGCCAGCACCAATAACTTCACCAATCTTGTCTACTTCTGCATTTCGTCCGGCACAAACACATTCGGTTTCGGCGACACAAACGCGTTGATCTATTTCTCCGACGACTATCAGGCCGATGTGCGCGCATGGCGAAAATCTCCACCGGGCAGCAACATCTACGCGCAACTGAGCAGCACTAATGCCGTAATCGACACGATCTACGTGTTCCCAAGCCATGATTGTCAGGTGGTTTGGTCAAACTGGATGAGTCAGACCAATAAGAACCTTGTCTGGAGCTGGGTGCGCTTTGATGGATTTGACTTCGAGAAAAACTTTGATGGCACGAAACAACGGTGGAATCTGATCCAGCCCGATAATTGGGAACTGGAGCGGAAAACACCATAACCGGGCAAAATGCCCAAAGCAGGAGGAAATCGCAATGAAGGATACGAAACGGATCGGGATCATGCTGGGGATCGGGATACTGATGGCTGGCTTGGCTTTTGGCGATGCCGCTGCCGAGTTCGATGCGGCGATGAAGGTCTATCAGTCCGGCGATTTGACGGCAGCCAAGGCGGCTTTTGAGGCTATTCCCAACAACGCAACGGCACGAGCCTATGTTGGCCATTGCCTTGCCCGTACCGGCAAACATGCCGAAGCTCAAAAGGAGTTTGAGTCTGCTTTGGCGTTAACAACCAACCTTAATCTCCGGGCTGGCATCCAAAACCACATTGGCCGCAGCCTTTATGCCCAGCAGCGGTATGCCGAATCCCAGGCCGCAATGGAAAGCTTGCTGGCGACGTATCCCGCCGCCTTGCCTGCCATACGCGTGGATGCCCAGTATTTCATCTCGCTGGCATTGCGGGTGCAAGGCAGGTTTGTCGATGCGAATGATGCTTCCGTCAAATACATTGTCATGGCGGTTCGGACGAAATCGGTGGACAAGAATATTACCGGTGCGTTTGACTCGATTAAGCCCGAGCTTATGACCACGGATGCCTATAAAGCTGCATTGCAGGACATTCTGAAGGCTACGCCGGCCATTGAGACCAATACGGCGTTTTTGAGCCAGATCAAGTCGGAATATGAAAAAATCAAGTAAGGGCGCCATGACGCAAATCATGCAATGGATAATCGCCGGTGTATTGGCAATGGCGGCCCTTGCCGCCGTTGCCAAACAGACTGCCGATGCCATCCCGCCGTCTGTCCAGGCGCGGATTGATGCCATAGAGCGTTACGCGGGGTCGAACGATATTTCGTCGATTCAGAGCGAAATGTCGCTGGTTGACTGGGCTGCAGTTTCCGATCCAAAGCCAGTTTGCAAATCATTGGCAATGGTGCTTCCGAAAGGGAAGGCTGGCAAGCCATTGCGGCGCGAACTGAAAACCAAGTACGAATTGCTTCGCGAGGATGATTCCGAGCTGGCCGAACTGTCCGACACGCAAAGCTATTCGTTACAGATTGTACGCGTGCCTAACATCACAGTTGAACTCATAGAAGTTTCAGTGCTGCCAATCGATAGTCTGGAGTTTTTCCCGGTGACGATTGATGGGCTGGAGTTCTATCCTGTGACGGCTGACGGGCTGGCCGTGCCGTTCGTTGCCTCTCATGGCACGCCGGTGCCTTGGATCTTGTGCCGCAATCTTGCCTATGACAATGCCATGTCTGCCTGGGAGCGCCGCTGGAACGTTGCCATGGATGCCATAGGACCGGAGTCTATCAGGATCATTCCGCATCCTGCCTCAGACTTGGGGCAACGTCGGTCTGATCTCATGGCGCAGATTGAGAAAGTCGGCTGGACCGCAGAGACGGAGGCCGCCTGGGCAAAGTATTATGTCGACCTTGCCGCGGCGCTGGGACGGCGAACGCGCTTGGATCGTAACGGACGTGAATGAAAGGGGGTGATTATGGCGAATGGTGACAGTATCTCTTCCGATATGAACGATGCCCGGACAAGCCGAGTTCGCAAGTTGATTGAGGATGGAAATTATGCGCAATGTCCGGTAGCCGGTGAAAAAGATGTGCAACTGTTTTTCATCGATGGCATGGCCGCCATTCTCAAACAGGCGCGGCAAGGAAATTTATATGCCATCCTGTCGGGCGGAACTATGGGCGCGGTTGTCTTCGGCCTTGTCGAAGCCTTAAAATTGTTTGGCGGACATTGATGGATACAGAAATCACACTTAAAGCCTACGCTGGCGACCATTCGCATTTGATCGGGGAACTCCTGGACGAGGTCAAGCCGCGCAAGATTGTCCGTGAAGTGATTGTGGCGGCATACTCCGCCGGCTATGAGCGGCAATCCGATGGCATTACGCTCATGCCGGAACTGGAGTTCTCGAGTTTCAAGATGAAGCATCCGGTCGGCGTGGGCCATGACTTTCTTCTGTTCCTTGGCCGAACTAATCCTTTTTTACCGCACGATCTTACTACGGACCGCCAGATCCTCCTATGGGACGACAACTGGTTTCACGACGGCCTTGAAGACTTTGGACATCCATACAGGGCAGATATCTGGTGGTTTGGCTTGCGATTAGGCAGTTGGCAGGCATGGAATCATCACCGCAAAGCCAATCATCCACACACATGCCGCTACAATTCGGCAGGCAAACTGATTTGATTTTCCCGGCGGTGGGCAATATTTTATTGCAGGCTAGCAATGCAGATGCGTGTTCTATTTGTGTGTGTTGTGTGTGGGGAACTCTGAACCCAATGCCGCCTGGCATTTTTAAGCTGTCGTGTTGTTGTTTTGTGTGTGTGAATGTGTGTGTAATTGACCGCCCAAAACCACCCTGGTTCAACCCGAAGCACGTCGATGACCGGAAAACAAAAAACCGCGTATCAACCAATGAATACGCGGGTTAAATGCTAGTGAAAGTGGTCGGGGCGACGAGATTTGAACTCGTGACCTTTTGCACCCCAAGCAAACGC
>CAZTWL010000007.1:0-126776 GCA_964617825.1 uncultured Verrucomicrobiota bacterium | reverse complement strand
TCTTGTCACCGCTGCCCGGCCCGACGGGCCCCGGCCCGTCCGCCGCGCCCCAGTAGTTGGAGGTGGTATCAAACTCATCAGTGCCCCGGTTTATCGCACCACAGGGATCGATCCCCGACGAGACGTAGGTATTGACCGAGTTGCCGGTGATGCTGTTAAGATTGGCCGCCCACCCCACGGCCGCTGGCACGTCAATCCCTCGCGCGTTTCCGGATATGATATTCCCCACGATTACATTTCCGGCATCGCTGCTGGCCGGATAATAAGCCCGAATCCCGAACATGCCGTCGCGGAGAACGTTGTTGCTAACCACGCAATCTTTGACATCCCCGGTCAGGATGGCCCCTGAAGCCCCGACGCCCGTCGTCCGGTTCGTCGGCATGTGGTCGAAAACATCGTTATGGCTGATGGTCACGCGCTTGCAGCAATAGCCGTCATCCGTACCCATCACGAGGATTCCTCGGAAGTAGTCTTTCGTCCAAGTGGGGCCGAGATGATCGTAGGGCCCGCCGTTATGATAGACCCGGTTGCCGTCAATCAGAATATCTGCATCCATGTCCTGGCCGAAGCTGACCGCGTAGGCGACTTCGATGCCTACAATGTCGTTGTTGTAGACGTCGTTATCCAGGATCTGGATATGCCGCGACTGGGTCTCCACTGTGCCGCCGCAGCTGTAGATGATAATCCCTTTCCCGCTCCAGTCCCCGATGTCTGAATTCATGGACGAGTCATGGATCTTATTATGGGCCACGGTCACATACTGCGCGCAAGAGATATAAACCCCATAGGCGCAGTTGGAAATGTCGTTGTGGCGGACCAGCACATTCGTGACGCTGTGGATGACCGTGGGCCACCCGCCGATCATAATGCCGGAGTTGTTCTGCACATTACCTTCTACATCGATTGCATTGCGGATCCCGAACCCCTGGATGGTGACGTTGTTTGTGCGCACCACGAACACAAACCGGTCATTGCCGGAGATTGCGGCATTAACGACGACGCTGTTCGGAGCATTCGTGTCCCCTGTCAGGGTCACCGGCTTGTCGACGGTAATGCCGTATGTGGCCAGGCCGTAGCTCCCCGCCGCCACGCTGACGGTGCCGTCGGCCGCCACGGCGTCAACGCCGGCCTGGATGTTGGAAAAGGCGTTCACGCCCCAGGTGTGGCCACCGCAGTTTTCCGGCGTATAGTCATCATCCACCCACACCGTCGCTTCCTGCGCCACGGAAATCAGACAAAAGCCCAATCCCGCCGCAACCGCCAACCCCACCTTGCCTGGTGTTCGTTTCATAATCCGATTCCTTTCCCTGCCGGCGATGCCAGCCTGCTTTCTGCCGCAGTTGCCAAATGGTTCAACTGGACTGGTACTGGCGAGCGATTTATGCTCTCTGCCCTTTTTAAAACACGAACTACTGCCAATATTAGTATAGACATTCGCCCAGCGGCGTCTGTCGGCAACAAGGAAACGGGACGCAGTACTTTTCTGTCAGACGACCAGCCATTGCTTGTAAGGCTATTCCTACATAGAAAATTTAGAAAAAGGCATTGACACCGATATCCGTTGTGACCATCTTATTATTAAATAATTGCGCAATAAAAGGAGTCGCTCGACGCCTTGCATTAAAAGGAGACAATTGCCTAGCGCTAATACCACGCCCTTGCCTCGGCAAGGGCCATCCATGGCAGAACTGCGAGCCGCACATCGGCGGCTTGTTCGCTAGATGGCCCGGATGGAGCGCGCATTTCCCGCCCTGCGCGAAACGGTAAAATATTTCACAGCGCTGTCCACCCATGCTTCGTATGGGCTGATCGTGTCCCATTTGGTCAACCACAAGGCGGTCACCGTGTATGTCAACCGCGCCTTCTGCCGCATGGTCGGGTATGCGCCATCGGAGATTAAAACGATTGACACCGACGCTTTTTTCCGGCCATGCGATCTTCCTCTACAACATCGGCGTTATTTCAGGGGACTTAAAAAAGGGGTCCCGTTTTCGCGCTACGAAACTATTCTTGTAAAGAAAGACAAAGCAGAAATTCCCGTCGAAGTCACCGAGATACGCACAACCTGGAACGGCCGTCCGGCAAATCTGCTTACCATTGTCAACCTTAGCTCGATTAAAAAAACCGAGGCGATAAAGCAGGAACAAGAAAACCGGTACAAGGCGCTGGCGGAATCCTCGCCTGACATGATCTACCTCATTAGCCAGAGCGGCCGCGTGCTTTACGTCAATCCCCGCGCCGCCGCCTACCTGCGCCGGAGCAAGCAACAGATCTGCGGAATGGAATTAAGAGCCGTTTTTCCGCCCGAAATAGCAGCCCGGTATCTGCGAAGCATCCGGTCCGTCTTCCGGACCGGCAAACCGTTATTCGCTCCGGTGGAATCTCTTCCCGGCTCTACGATTCGGATCGAAACGCAGCTGATTCCGATGCGTGCCGCCGACGGGCGCATCACCAGCGTGATGGGCGTTTCGCGGGACGTGACCCGGCAATACCGCGCGGAAAAAGCGACAAAGGCAAGCGCCGATTTGTTCCGGCTTCTGATAGCCAATTCATTTGACGGCATCAACATCTGTTCCTTTGACCCCGCCACCTGGCGCCGGCGCCTGATTTCCTGCAATAGCCGTTATGTAAAGATGTCGGGTTATTCACTCAACGCTCTCAAGCAAGCCAGAGACCTTAACGAGCTAACGACACCCCATGCCCCCCGGCGCGAGTGGAAGCGCCACAAGCGCTTTATCATTCAAGGGATTCCATTCACAGGCGTCACTTCCTGGAACCGGCCCGACGGCCAGCCCAACGCCTATGAATGGACGGCGCTGCCATTCCGTAAGGACGGCCGATATTTCATACTCGGGATCGACCACAACATCACCAAACGCCAAGCCGATGAAACGGCCCTGCGGCTATCCGAGGAAAAGTTCGCCAAGGCCTTCATCGCCAGCCCGAACGTGATGGTCGTCAACACAATCAAGGAAGGACGCGTCCTGGATGTCAATATCGCTGCCCAGCGCCTCTCGGGTTATACCCGCCGGGAATTAATCGGCCGGCGGGTTGACGATTTGAAGATCTGGCGCGACATGGCGGACCGGCAACGCATGCTCCGCACGCTCCGGCGCAAGGGCGCCGTGCGCGATATGGAATGCCAGTTGCAGAATAAAGCCGGCAAGCCGCTCTTGGTCTCACTCTCGGCTCAACCCATCGAGATCCAGAACGACCGCTGCCTGCTGGCCATTATGCGTGACATTACGCAGGAGCGGCAATTGCAGCAAGCCTTGAAGACCTCGGAAACCAAGTTTGCCAAAGCCTTCAAGGCCAGCCCGGACATGATTACCATTACAACGCTCAATGACGGGCGGTTCATTGATGTGAATTCCGCGTTCCTGCGCACGCTGGGGTACCGATACAGCGAAATTATCGGAAAACGATCCGAAGAGCTCGACATCTGGTCCAGCCCGAAGGAGCGATGGCGATGGCTGAGCGAACTTCGCCACACGGGCCACTTGCGCGACTTCCAGCTCCAGTACCGGCAACGTCGCGGTCCTCAGCGATGGGTATCCATCTCGGCTGAGTTCATCACCATTGACAACCAACCCTGCATTCTATCGGTCATACGGGACATCACCGATCACAAGCGCCTTGACATAGAGCGGCAACGGCTGACTGCCCGAATCCAGGAAGCCCAGGAAAATGAGCGCCAGAATATCAGCACCACGCTGCACGATCATCTCGGCCAGTTGCTCACCATGGCAAAAATGGAGACACATTCGATCCGGCCTTCCGACGACGACTCCCGCCGTTGTCAAGCGAATGCCGCCAAGCATATTCACGAAGCCCTGGCATCAATACGCTCCATGGCCATGATGCTGCGGACGCCAATTCTCGATGACCTGGGCCTGGCAATGGCCATGAAAGCCCTGGTGGAGGATGTAGCCCGCGCTTACCATTTACGGGCCACGTTAACGCACCGGGGACAATTGCCCGTTCTTAGTATGCAGCAGAAAGTGTGCCTGTACCGGGTTTTGCAGGAGGCCTTGACTAATGCCGCGCGTCATTCGGGAAGCAAGCGGATCTGGGTCACCCTGAAGGCCGACGCCGCTAAAGTGTCCGTCCAGATTAAAGACAACGGCTGTGGATTCAATCAAGCTCACCTCCAAACAAACCACGGGCTGGGCTTGGCGGGAATGCGGGAGCGCTTGGTCCAATACGGCGGACATCTTAACATTGCCTCCCGGCCTCACCAAGGCACTGTGTTGACGGCGGTCTGCCCCTGCCACCTTCCCCCAACGGAGTTGCCTCATGATTAAAATTATGATTACAGATGACCACACAATGCTTCGCGACTGCTTGCGCGGTCAGATTCAGAAGTGCAAAGACATCGAACTGATCGGCGAGGCCGGCAGTGCCGCAGAGTTGCTGTCCAAGCTGGCCACGGCGTGTCCGGACGTCATTATCCTGGACATCAAACTGCCGGACGGCAGCGGCACGGAGCTGATTCCGAAAATAAAAGCCGCTCGGCCCCGCTGCAAGATCGTGATCCTGACAATGTATGACTACCCGCGCTATGCGCTGCATGCCATGGAACAGGGCGCCGACGGATTCGTGGTGAAAGGCGCGCCGTTCGAGGAACTCCAGGACGCCATCCGGAGCGTCGCGGAGGGCAAACCGTTCGTCTCCCGGGAAATGGCCGGCAAGCTGGCCGGTCACATCCGGCATGGAGTACAAAACAATTCTCGCCTGGATAGCCTGTCAAAGCGGGAGTTTGAAGTGATGACGCACCTGGGCCGCGGGCTTTCCATGAAAGAAACGTCGACAGCCCTGAAGCTTAGTGTCAAGACCGTCAGCACATACAAGCGCCGCCTCATGCTGAAGCTGCATCTCGACAACCAGTTCGAGTTCGTTCAATTCGCCATCGAATGCGGGTTGCAGCAATAGCGGTCGTCGGGGCCGCATCGACAAAATTGCCCTCGGCCAAGTGTTTCCGCCGACAGCGATCCCGAAAGGTCGCCGGACTGTGCGTCTTGGGATCAGGGCTGGACATTAGACAAACAGCTCGCATCGGCATAGGCAATACGTATTGATAAGCGAATGAGCAACCCTTTACATAGATTGGTTACAAACGGATGTATCAATGGATTGCCGACAGCGTTGCCATGGCCAACAGCAGGAGCCGCAGGTGCGACACACGGCCATTGCCGTCACGGAATGGGTGGATGCACAGAAAGTCGAGATCCTGGTCAGCCCAGATGACGAGCGAAGGAACCTGCCTTTCTCGAATGTATAGTCAATAATATTGGCTTGCGCAGGCGCGGATCATCGCTTAGTCTGCAAACGTCACGGGCGCAACGCAACAACAACCGAAGGAGATGCAATGATACAACGGGGCTTGATCGCATTATTGGTCGCGGGCGCGGGAATCTTGGGCATGGCCACCACCGGGCGGGCGCAGGAGCAGGAAAGAAACAACCAGATCGGCATTGGCGCACACTACTGGACAACGGTTAAAAACATCGATGCGGACAATATCGATAAGAACGGTTTTTCTTATCTGGCCATGTACCAGTACCATTATGGCTGGGTTGGGATCGAAGCCGATCTGGAATGGTTCCAAAAGGGATTCGGCGGCACCGACAAGGACGTTTACCAGCCGCAGGCCTATCTGATCGTCGGCAAGGTTCTTTATGGCGCCGCGGGCATCGGCGGCTACTACACGGACGGCAAATTAGCCGACAAACCCTTTTACGCATTCCGCGTCGGCCTGGATATTCCGCTGCTGCCCATCCTGCACCTGGATATTAACGCCAATTACCGGTTTGAAAACTGGGACGACCTCAGCACCGAAGGCAAGGAAATCGATACCGACACCGTCACGCTAGGCGCCGCCGCTCGTTTGGCTTTCTGATCGGAACTTAGCCCGCTAAACGCGCGCAACGAAAATCGACCTTTCGCGCTCGCCGCACCGCGGGCAGTTTCCTACACATAACCGCAAGGGATCGACAAGCCATGACCGCAACATTAATCCAAGCGCCTGTCAACGTGCGCGCGGCAGGCAACAAGCCCAAGATCATCGATGAATTCATCGGGCGCCTTGGTTCCAAAACCGAGGCCGCCAGCATCGCGCGGATGCGCAGCCCCTCTGGCTGGTGCGAGCCGGGCCAAACGCCGGAGTTCGACGAGTATTCCGTTGTCTTGAAGGGCCTGTTACGGGTCAAGACGCACGCCGGCGTCATCGACGTCAAAGTCGGTCAGGCCATAATCGCGCCGCGCGGCGAATGGGTTCAATACAGCACCCCGGCGCCGGAGGGCGCGGAATACATGGCCATCTGCCTTCCGGCTTTCGCCCCGGGGCTTGTGCATCGTGACGAGGAAAGTCAGACGCCGGACGCCGGATAACAGACCACCGACGAGAAAACCTGACTTCTGCACCAGTTTTCGGGCGCCCGTCGTCAGTCGTCACTCTTCTGGCATTCATTCCGCATTTTCCGCAGCCACTTGATCCAGGCAGGCATCCCCAAGCCGGCCTGCGCTGAGACCTCAAAAACCGGCAAGGCGGCATTGACCTGGCGCAGGTAAGCCCGGCAAGCCTTGAGATTGAACGGCAAGTGCGGCAACAGATCGATTTTTGTCAGCGCCACGGCCTTGGCCTCCCGGAAGAGCGTCGGATATTTTACCGGCTTATCCTCTCCCTCCGCGACGCTCAGGACAGCCACCTTGGCGTGCTCGCCGATATCGAATTCCGCCGGACAAACCAGATTGCCGACATTTTCCACCACGACCAGGTCGAGTTTTGCCAGCGGCAAATCGCGGAGCGCATAATGCACCAGCTTGGCCTCCAAGTGGCAGCCGCCATCGGTCAGCAACTGGCTGACCCGGCAGCCCAGCCGGGCCAGACGCTCGGCATCGTGCGTGGTTTCGACGTCGCCCTCCAGCACGGCAAACCGGCAGGTTTTCGATAGCGCTCGCACGGTTTTTTCCAATAGCGTGGTTTTCCCGGCCCCGGGCGACCCGATCAGGTTGAGCATGACAATGTTATTTTTCCTCAACAAGGCGCGGGTACGCTTCGCCCACAGGTCGTTGGCGCCCATCAAGTCCCGATAGATTTTAATATTCAACTTGGGCATGAAATACTCCGTTTCGACGATGTCTAGTTATTTAAAGATGAAGGCCATTGCGGCTATCCTACCCGCTAGAGAACTTCATTTCAATCTGGCACATTTTTTCGGGAGGTCGCCGATAATGTCTCTTTGCTTTTCAGATCTATTATTCTATGCTTCCCGAATCGATGTGCACCACAAAAGCGTGGACGACCGGCTGGCATTGGATATGTTCGGGTACGCTGGCGCTGCCGTGGTGTCCGGAAGATTCTCGCTCTCCTGCGGGGGAGGACTGGAGCAAGTTGAGCTAAACAGGGGCCGGCGACTATAAAATTGCAGCCATGCCAAAACGGGCCAAACAAAGCAAAGCGCGCACGCCAAAAATCAGGAACCGGCCGGCGCTCCGGCTCCTGATCCTCGGTGGCGCACGCAGCGGGAAAAGCCGGCTGGCGCAGGAAATTGCCGCGCGCCGGTGGATACATCCCGCATATCTGGCCACGGCTGAAATTCTGGATGACGAAATGGCCAAGCGGGTCAGCATGCACCGGCGGGCGCGCTCGGCACGCTGGCTTTGCGTGGAAGAGCCCCTGGAAATCGCCAAAATCATCCGCCAGGGCGTGCCCGGATCGGACGGCATCCTCGTCGATTGCCTCACGCTCTGGCTCAGCAACGTCCTGCTGAAGGAAGGCCGCGGCGCATTCGACCGGCGGCGCGACGAGCTGGTCAAGGCCCTGCAACAGGCGCATCAGGATGTGATCCTGGTGGCCAACGAAGTGGGCTTAAGCATCGTGCCGGATAACGAGTTGGGCCGGACATTCCGCGACCTGGCCGGCTGGCTCAACCAGGCCGTGGCCAAGGAAGCGGATACCGTGGTATTTGTGGCCGCGGGCTTGCCGCTGGTGTTGAAAGGCCAGCTGCCGGAATAAACGAAGGCCCGGCAGATTCATGCAAGCCGAGGCGGCGCCGCCGTGGCCGCCGAAAGAATCCACTCTTGTCAAACGCGGCGGCAAAGATCGTGCGCATATCCGGAGCGAGGCCTGTTCTATGTCAGGCTTTCGTCTGGCGGGCCACGAGGCGCGCATAAAAGCCGTGTTGCGACATCAGCTCCGCATGGGTCCCCTGCTCGCTGATAACACCTTTGTCCAAGACATAAACCCGGTGACAGCGCTGGGCCATGGACACGCGCTGGGTGACGATCACCGCGGTTTTGCCCACCAGGATGCGCGAGAGCGTCTCCTGGATGCGATGTTCGATTTCGGCATCCAGCGCCGAGGTGCAATCGTCCAGCAATAGAATTTCCGGCTTGGTCAGGAGCGCCCGCGCCAGGGAAAGCCGCTGCCTCTGGCCGCCGGAGAGGCTGGCGCCCTTCTCGCCCAAAATGGTTTCATACTGAACCTGCATGCCCATGATGAAATCGTGGAATTCGGCCGCGCGGGCGGCGGCAATAATATCCTTCGGCTCGGCATCGGGATACCCATAACAGATATTGTCGCGAATGGTGCCGCTGATAATGTTGGCTTCCTGCGGCACGAGCGCCAGGCGCTGGCGCAGGGACAAGATCCGGATTTTACTCATCGGGATCCCGTCATATAAAATTTCGCCCTTATCCGGCTCGAACATTCGGGCCAGCAGATGCAGCAGCGTCGTCTTGCCCGTGCCGCTGGCGCCCATGATGCACGCCCATTGGCCCGCCGGGACTTCGAGCGAAATATCCCGCAGCACCGGGGCGCCATCCCGGGAATATGCAAAACTAACGTGCTTCAGGGAGATGCCTTGTTTCAGCGGGACCGGCAGGTCCACGGCATCCGGCGCATCCTTGATCTTGACCGGCTCGTCCAGCACTTCCGCCAGCCGGTTCAGATACACCAGCAGGTTGGAGATCGTGACGTTCATGTAGCCCAACTGCAGGACTGGCCCGAACAGGGCGCTGGCCGTGCCCCAGGCATACATCATCTGGCCCAGGGTAATGGCGCCATTGATCACCCGGAATATGCCATGGATAAACAGGATGCCGTTGCTCGCCAGGCCGCTTATGATTTCGGATGAATAGCCCGAGATACCGCCCAGGCGGTTTTGCCAGAGCGCATCCCTTAAAAAGCAGGAGGACAACCGATGGAAAGTCAGACTTTCCTTCGCCTCCCGTCCATAGGCCTGGATCATTTTCGTGGCATCCAGCTTCTGCGACACCAGCCCATACAGGCAGGCATTCGTATGGCTGAGCTCCATATTCACGCGATTCAAATGTGGACGGCACGTCCGGTAAATGATCACATACAACGGCGAGCAAATTGCCACAATGACGGCCATGCGCCAGTCAATGATCGTCAACAGCAAAAAGCCAAAGACCACAATGGCCAGCATGGAGCTGCCGTTGATGATGATCCACATCATATGTTCGGCGACCATGTTGACATCCGACAGAATCCGCGCCATGAGCCGGCCGGGCGTATGGGAAGCCTGGTAATCCAGCGAAAGCTGCAACACCTTGGCGTGCATATCGGCGCGCAGGTCGGCCGTAATGGCCTGGGTCATGCGAATGCGCTGGCGGGCAGCTATCCGGGTCATCAAATTGCTGAGCGCCAGGGTGGCCATATACAGCACAAAAATTATGCCAAGACGGCGGCCGGCGCCCGCCGGCCTCCAGGATACCCATGTTCCCGTGTCGAGCCGCCGGTCAAGCCCGGCCTTCACTTGCGCATGGCCCACCTGTTCCTGGCCCCGCTCCCGCCCGGTCAACGTAATATCATGTTCCTGCAACTTGCTGTCCACCGAAATGTTCTTCGGATTGGCGGGCGCACTTTTCGGCGGCACCACAACCAGGATGGAATCAACCACCACCTTGTTATAATAGGCCAGCAGGTAAAACGAACCGGCATAGTCCAGCGTTGCCAGCAGGACGCACAAAGCCAGATTCCACCTGTATGGCCGCAGATAGGCGACCAGAAACCGCGACAGCAGGCTCACCTTGCCGACCTTGCGGTCTTTCTGGCGGTAAGGCGGCCTAAACGCATAATTGCGGTGGTGCAAAAACTACTCCTTCTCGTCCTCGATCACGCCCTTATTCACATGCCGGTTATAAAGCGAGCGATAGCGGCCATTCGGCACAGTCATCAACTCATCATGACTGCCAATCTCCATGATGTGGCCATCCCGCATCAATATGATCCGGTTCGCATTGCGGATCGTGCTCAGGCGGTGGGCGACAATAAACGACGTGCGGTTCTGCAGAACCCGCTGCATGGCCAGTTGAATGGCCTGTTCCGATTCGCTGTCCAGCGCGCTGGTGGCCTCATCCATGATCATAATGACCGGGTCGGCCAGCACGGCGCGGGCAATGGTCAGGCGTTGCTTCTGGCCGACCGAGAACTGCAAGCCTTCCGTACCCATCACGGTTTGATACTTGTCCGGCAGAGTCATAACAAAATCGTGGATTTCGGCCACCTTGGCCGCCGCCTCGACTTCGGCAAGAGTGGCATTCGACCGGGAGTAGCGGATGTTTTCGGCAATGCTCACGTTGAAAAGGAGCGGGTCCTGAAGGACGATACCGAACTGCGCGCGCAGACTTTTGAGATCGTATTGCCGGACATCGCGGCCATCAAGCCGCAGGCTGCCGCCGATGGTGTCATAAAAGCGCATGAGCAGGAGCAAAATGGTGCTTTTGCCGCATCCCGTCGGGCCCACCAGGGCAATGGTCTCGCCCGGTTGAATATGCAGGTCGAAATCATGAATGACCGGACGAGCAGGGTCATAGGCAAAGACAACGTGGTCAAAATCCACCTGACCGCGCAGGCGGCCGGCGGGAAAGGCATCCGGCAGGTTCGTCACCTCCTGTTTTTCATTATAAATTTCGAGGATCCGTTCCACGGCAATGCGCACATTCTGGATTTGCTGGGCCAATTCGGACATGCGCACCGCCGGCCACAGGAGCCGCATGGCATAGACCGTGAACGCCGTCAGATCGCCATAGGTCATCTCACCGCGCAGGATCAAGGCACAGCCGGCAAAGAACAGCACCGCCTGCCCCATGTTCTGCAAGACCACCGTATTCTGCCAGAAAGCGTTGTTGGAATAGCCGGCCTGCTGGAGCAATCCCATACTGACTTCCGACTGTTCCTGGAAGTGGCTCTGCTCGCGCGTTTCCGTGCCAAACGACTTGACTGCCAGACTCGCGACCAGCCGATTCTGCACCCCGCCCGACAACCGGTCAAACGATTGGCGGTAACTGCGCGAGAGCGCCACGATTTTGCCGATATTCAGCCGGTAATTCAACACGAACACGACGACCATGACGCCGATCAACAAAGCCATCCGCCAGTTCAGCGCAATGGTCGCCGTGATGGCGAAGGCTGCGCACACAAGGTCGGAAACGATGCCGATCGTCTGCGCGGAAAGCATGTTGGCGACCATGCCGGTATCGCCCATGAGCCGGTTGACCAGCTTGCCGGTGCTGTGCTTGCCGTAAAAGCGGAGTGACATATCCAGCATGCGGCGGTAGAGCGCATTCCGGATATCGAAGACAAAGCGCTGGCCGACGTAGGCAATCCCCTGCGTCTGGATGAACGCGAATACCGGGACAAGGATAATGAGGAACACGCGCCAGAAGCTCAGCGCCGGGATCAGGTCCTGCCGGTTAAACGTGACCACCTGGTCGATGAATGCCCGCGCAATCAGCGGCGTGCACATGTTCAGTATGGAAAGGATGACGGTCAGCAGCAACAGCCGCGCCAGTATCCAGCGGTAGGGCGCAAGGAAATGCAGGACTATCAGGAAATTCGACTGTTTTTGGGAGCTACTCACAAGATTCCGAACACAAACGTTTGCCCGGTTTCTTTTCTCGTTTTCATAGTGGTCCCCGACGGATCAGGACCTAATCGAGACCGAACAGAAAAAACCAGAGGCAGGTTTTACCGTAATAGATCTTGGCTTCCGCCGTGGTGCCTGGCGGGACAACATGGTTCTGCGAATCGAAACTACAGAAGGCCATCCGGTAAGTCGTTTGCCCATCCGATTGGATTACGTTGCGCAGGAACTGGATTTCGCCCTTGAACCTGACACGCTGAAGTCCGCGATAGGAAGTCAGCCAGGCTTCGTAGCGATTGCCGACGGCCACGCGCAGGGCATGGCGCTCCAAAACGCGCAGTTTCAGGACCTGCTTTTCGCCGCCGAAAATTTCGTAGAGCAGGGTTTCCGGACGAACCAGTTCGCCGAGGACGAATTCATAGCGGAGCACCTGCCCGTCTATCGGGGCACGAATTTCGCGCGCCCGAATGGCGGCTTCCGCCCGCGCGGCCGCATCCTGCCGCGACTCCAGTTCCTGCCGCAAAACGGTAAGATCTTTCTCGTAGATGCTCAGGTCTTTTTTCAGCAGGGAATCCAGTTCCGAGCGGGCCAACTGTTCCTTCAACTGGTCGTCCTCCAGCACGCTGCCGGCCACCAGGCCGCGCGACATGCCTTCCTTGGTGCGGGCCAGCCGGCTCATGGCGTTCTGCAGGCGCAAGTTGGCAACGCTAATGTCCTCGCTCAGTCGCCGCTTCTGCTCGGCAATCTGGGCTTCGCGCTGATTCAACTCCGCCTCCGCCTTCTGGGCCTGGTTGCGGGACTCCTCCAGGGACGCCTGTTCCTCGGCACAGCTCAGTTGGACCAGCAGGTCCCCCTGCTTGACCTGCGTCCCCGATTGCACGAGGATGTTGGACACAATGCCGATAACCGGGGAACGAACTTCAGCATAACGCTCAGACGTCACATAGCCGCTGGTCGTCACGTATTGGTTCACTCTGATCACAAAGCCGACCAGGATTACGCCAAGCGCCGCCGCCAGCCCGTAGGTCAGGAGGCGCCGCTGTTTCAGGCGGCGTTCCTGGCTGGTTAACGGCAGTTCGGTGGCATCCGTTTTCTGAAAAATCCCCATATTACTTCTTCAAGTTTTTGATTTTCAGAAAATCCTTGGCAATCATGCGGATGCCGTCGGTTTCGTCGTCATAACGCTTGGTGCACAGGTTGCATTCGGAACACTTGGTCTCATAACAGTTCCGGTGCACACGCGAAGGATACATTTTCCGAAACGCCTCGTAACAGGCGGTCGAGCAGAAAACATGGCGTTCCTGGCTGCAACCGAAAGCCACCTGCACCAGGCTGAAGCCGTCTTTTTCAGGGTCCGCGGCGCCATTGCACCACGCGCAGGCAATTTTCATACGGTCGGTAACCTGCTTGTAGCGCTGGGCAATTTCCACTTCCGTCCAGATATACTCGATCCAGCTCACGGTGTTCTTGGGCACCTTGGCGATGACAACATCGTTCCGAATCACGAAGACATCGCCCGTGGTGACGACATAGCAGTACTCGCCCTCGATTGGAACGTTGTTGTCCTTCAGATGCACACGCACCGGACCACGCTGGGGCACCTCAAATGTGTTCCAACCGCAGGCAATGCAAATCGTGGCAAACAGGTGCTCGTTCAGGTGCTCCCCGCACCGGGGGCACATGCCCATCTGAATAACATGCAGTTCCTTGACGGAATCCTCGGCCGCCCCCTGGACCTGCTTCTCCGCCTCCTCGTGCAGCCGCTTCTCTTTTTCGCCGTATTCATCCTCCAGGATCATGATGTCGCGTTCCAGATTATCCCGTTGCTGGTCCGGCAACACCAGGTTTTCCAGAGTCGGCTGATCCACCGCATCTTCCAGATCTTTGCCTAATCCGATAATTTTTTTAAACTTACGCATGTATCCTTCAATCCTCCCGATGGCAAACAAACTAAAACTCGTCGGCATAGCCCGACGCATACATAAAATTGGAATATGCCCTTAATAGCTCAACGGCAATAATTATTTGTCTTTTCAAGGCATCCGTCAAGTCCTTTTGGGCATCAAGCACGTTCCGACTGCGCCCCTCGCCCAGGCAAAACCGCTCATTTTCGGCTTCCAGCGCCTGACGGGCGGAATCAATGGCCTGCGACACCAGCTCCAGACGTTCCTGGGTTGACATAAACTGTTCATGCTGAGTCTTTAAGTCCGCGCCGATTTTTATGGCCGTCTGGCGAAGCTGTTCGTGACGGGAATCGATGGTCGCGATTATCGCCCGCATTCGCGCCTTTTCTGTCCGATATCCCCAGGGACGCT
This sequence comes from uncultured Verrucomicrobiota bacterium, assembly GCA_964617825.1. Lineage (GTDB taxonomy): Bacteria > Verrucomicrobiota > Kiritimatiellia > JAAZAB01 > JAAZAB01 > VSJD01. Next base: position 112,570 of record CAZTWL010000007.1, on the reverse strand, counting down.
TCCAGGTCAGGCCGATGCTCGCACCCAGGTTATCCTCCGTCAGGTAGCGGCCGGAGCCGATGATGTTATCCGGGTCTTCCCCTTGAAGGGTCGCCGTCATATTCAGCGACAAATCGGACCGCAAATTATCCCCGATAATGGCTTGCTCCTTCTCGGCCACTTCAATGAAATCACGGATCTCGTTGTAATCGCCGCGAGCTTCGAGCGCCTTCTCCTTGGAAAACAGGGGCTGCAGATCGACCGATTCGGCCCATAAAATAAGCGTATCGAAGGAGGCCTGCACCGGCCGCGCCAGTTTAGATACACCCAGCAATTCCAAGAGCCTGATTTGTGTCGTCCTGCAATTTTGCTGTTCCGCCGCCTCCGCCTCCCGCCGCAGGGCTACTTCGGAACGCGCCGCGAACAGCTGGTAGCCGGGAACAATCTTGAGCTGGACAAGTTCCTGGGCTTCCTTAAGCAGTTTTTCCACACGGGTCAGGGCCGCCTGCGCGACATAGCGCTGGGCCACAGCTTCCAGAACGGCAATGTATTGCTGCTCGACATCATGACGGCATTGCTGCGTCACTGCCAGCCAATGGTTCTGAGCCATGCGATAACGCTTTGCGGCGCGCTCATCGGAAAGTTTCCATTGCAGAAAACCGCGGTCGCGCAGAAGCGGCACGCCCATTTGAACCCCGGCCAGGCTCTGCCAGAGATTTTCGTAACTGCCGGAATTAGTCACCCCGCTGCCCAGCAGCCTGGAATAATAACTCTCCTCAACCCGCGTTCCCAGGTACACACCGGGCAGAATGGCCGCATCCACGCCGGCGTGCAGAAAGGCTTGATTGTAGCCGGAGTTATAATCGGTTTGCAGCGCGGTAACATTCAGCTGGGGATCGAAAAAACCGCCCAATTCGTCGCGCTCCGCCTTGGCGCGGTTGACCTCGAATTGCGCCGCCTGGACCGCCGGGTTATTGGAAAAAGCTTCAGCCACAAGCGCCTCCAGCTCCAGATTGGCCCACGCGGAAGGAAGTCCGACGGCCAGCCACAGCATCGCCACTCTGATCAATATCTTGTTATTCATATGCGCAATGAGCTCGTTTCATTAACGGATATTCAAACTACCCGGCATGCAGCATTTCCAGCGCCATGGTTGTCACGCCTTCGGGCGTCACCGTACGCATACAGGAACCGTCTTCGAATTTGCATTGTTTCGAAAAACAAGGCTGGCAGCGCAGACGGCCGGTCATCACCCTATGGCGCGCGCCATAGGGACCCGTGCGTTTCATATCAGTCGGCCCAAATACAGCCAGGACGGGGGTCCCCAGGCTGGCTGCCATGTGCATGGGACCGGAATCGTTGGAAATCACCAGGTTCATCGCCTGCAACACGCCGCCCAATTGGGGCAGGGATAATTTGCCGGCCAGGTTCATGATGCGCCCTTTGAATTCTTTTTCGATCGCCGCGCAGGCCTCCGCCTCCGCAGCGCCGCCGATCAGGAATATCGAGGCATTGGCGTGCTCCTGCAGGTCGCGGCCGACCTGGACGAACGAAGCCGCCGGCCAGTTTTTACTCGGCCAGCGCGAAAACGGGAGCAGCGCCACGCGCGGCTCCGGCTCGCCGACGAGTTGTATGGGAAAGTTCAGGGGAAACACGGGCGGCAAGACCGGCAATCCCAAATGCCGCACCACATCCATGTTTTCCTCGACGGCATGCCGGTCCTTGTTGCGCGACCCGGCCACGGCCTGGTAAAACAACCACGAACCTTCCCGGTGAAAGGACGGCCCGATCCGCCGGCTGCCGCGCGACAGCCGGGCAACCAGCGCGCTCTTGAGAATGCCTTGCAGATCCACGATCAGGTCGTATGACTCCGCGCGCAGGGCGCGCACGTCACCCGCCAGAGCGCCGGACCGGATGTCCCGCGCCAGCGGAATGACACGGTCGACATCGGCAAAGCACGCAACCAGTTCCTGATAAGCCGGGTGCACCACCCAGTCAATCTTCGCCGGCAATCCGACCTTCAGACAATGCACGGCCGGCAGGGCATGAAACAGGTCTCCCAACGAACTTAATTTAACGATCAATACCCGCAACGCCTTCGATGCGGGCACATTGGCATTTGTTTTCATACTGCTCGCAGCTCTGCCCCCGCCGCCATTCGCAGTCCGACAAATTGGAGGTAAGCCGCTATTTTTTCCATGCACGCGATCATATCGTACAGCCAGACCCCGATGCAACGGAAAAAACCACCGAAAAAACCGGGGGAATATCTTGACCAATACCGATGGCAACGATATTGTCCGCAATTATTAGAGGGGTTATGATCCGTCGGCAAGGTTAAGCGCAACGGGAAGCAACCGGCGAGTCAAAGCAACGTGACAGATCCGCTCCGGCGGCAAATTTCGATTATGATTACCGATTTCAATATTGCGAACATAACCGGACTGACCGAAGCCGAGGCCCTGCGGCGGCTTCAAGAGGATGGCTTCAATGAACTGCCCACCACGCAGCAGCGCGGGTTGCTGAATATCGTCCTGGAGGTCCTGCGCGAACCAATGTTCCTCCTGCTGGTTGGCTGCGGCCTGCTGTACCTGCTGACGGGCGAACTTTCCGATGCCCTGATGCTGCTCGGTTTCGTCCTGGTCGTGATGGGCATCACGGTTGTCCAGGAGCGGCGCACCGAGCGAGCCCTGGAAGCCTTGCGGGACCTGTCAAGTCCGCGCGCGCTCGTGATTCGCGACGGTCGGCGGCGGCGCATTCCGGGACGTGAAGTCGTCCGGGGCGACATTATGCTTCTTGTCGAGGGCGACCGCGTGCCGGCCGATGCCGTCCTGCGGCAAGCCATCAATCTTTCGGCAGACGAATCCCTGCTGACCGGCGAATCCGTGCCGGTGCGCAAGGCCACCTCGGACAAAAACGAGGCTGCGGCCAGACCGGGGGGCGATGACCTGCCGTTCGTATTTTCCGGCACGCTGATTACCGCCGGCCAGGGCCTGGCGGAGATTCTGACCACCGGCATGCAAACGGAGTTGGGCAAGATCGGCAAGGCGCTCCAGGGCGTCAAGCAGGAAGATACGCTCCTGCAGCGGGAAACCGGGCGATTGGTTCGGACAATGGCAATCGTCGGGCTGTCGTTCTGCGCGCTGGTAATTCTGGCTTACGGGATCACGCGGGGCAACACGCCGCAAGCCTGGCAACAAGGGCTGCTGAGCGGCATCACCCTGGCCATGGCCCTGCTGCCGGAGGAGTTTCCCGTAGTGCTCACGGTTTTCCTTGCGCTCGGCGCCTGGCGGATATCCCGGAACAGGGTGCTCACCCGGCGCATGCCGGCCGTGGAAACACTGGGCGCCGCCACGGTGCTCTGCACCGACAAGACGGGAACACTGACACTCAATCAGATGTCGGTCCGGCAACTTTTCGCGAATGGCGAACTGTTTGACGCCAGCGTTTCGCAACAGAAGGTCTTGTCCGAACACTTTCACCCGCTGCTGGAGTATGGCATCCTCGCCAGCAAGCGCGATCCGTTCGACCCCATGGAAAAGGCCTTGCAGGTCCTGGGCGAAAAGTTCCTGGCCCGGACCGAGCATCTGCACCACAACTGGAACCTGATCCGGGAATATCCGCTCTCGCCGAACATGCTGGCCCTCTCGCACGTCTGGAAATCGCCGGACGGCAACACCTTCGAAATCGCGGCCAAGGGAGCGCCCGAAGCCATTGCCGACCTGTGCCATTTCAACGCCCAGCAGCAGAATGAAATGGCAGGCAATGTGGCTAAAATGGCCGACTGCGGCTTACGGGTGCTGGGCGTTGCCGAAGCATCTTTCAAGAAATCGGACCTGCCGCTCAACCAGCATGATTTCCGCTTTAAGTTCCTGGGCCTCATCGGCCTGGCCGATCCGATCCGGCCGGCCGTCCCGGACGCCATCCGGGAGTGCTACTCCGCCGGCATCCGCGTTGTCATGATCACGGGAGACTATCCGGGCACGGCGCGGAACATCGCCCAGCAAATTGGCTTGCAGGCTCCGGAGCAATGCATCACCGGAAGCGAACTGGATGCCATGAGCGACGCGGAACTCGAGCAGCGGATTGGCGCCACAAGTATTTTTGCCCGGGTCGTGCCCGAGCAAAAACTGCGGATCGTGAAGGCATTGAAAGCCCGTGGGGAAATTGTGGCCATGACCGGGGATGGCGTCAACGATGCGCCCGCCTTGAAAGCGGCCAACATCGGCGTCGCCATGGGCGGGCGCGGAACGGACGTGGCCCGCGAATCCTCGGCGCTGGTCGTATTGGATGACGATTTTTCATCCATCGTGGCGGCCGTCAGGCTGGGGCGCCGCATCTTCGACAACATTAAAAAGGCCGTGGCCTATATTTTTGCGGTGCACGTGCCGATTGCCGGGCTGGCGGTCATCCCGATGTTCTTCCGCGACTGGACACCCCTGCTCCTTCCCGTGCACGTGGCCTTCCTGGAACTGATCATCGATCCCGCCTGCTCGATCATCTTCGAGGCGGAGAACGCGGAAAAGAATGTCATGCAACGCCCGCCGCGCAATTCGAAAAGCCGGTTGTTCAGCCAAAGCTCCCTGGTGCTCAGCCTTATTCAGGGGATCAGCGTGCTGGCGGCCATTAGCGTCCTGCTGGCCGTCAGCACCAGCCTGGGGCATGCCGACGAGGACTCGCGCCGGACGCTGGCGTTCATTGCCCTGGTCATCGCCAACCTGGGCTTGATTCTCACCAATCGCTCCTGGAACCGCACCATCTTTTCAATGTTCCGGGAACCGAATCAGGCTTTGTGGTGGGTCATTGGCGGCGCGACGGTGGCAATGACCCTGCTTTTGAATATTCCCTTCCTGCGCGAATTGTTTCATTTCGGCCAAGTCCACTTTATGGACATCCTGCTCAGTATCGCGGCCGGCATCACGAGCATCCTATGGTTCGAGTTGCTGAAACTCACGCCCTTCCTGAGCCGCATGACCGTCGAGAAGCCCGCAGTCCGGCATAGGGCAAGCTGACGAGTCTCCGGGAATACTTCGGCTGATTACTTTGCCAAAGCCAGGAAGGTCATTTAATCGTCCGGGACGCGGCGCTCTTTACGGCCTTGTCCAGGGCATCAAAGCCCTCGTGCCATTCGTCCAACCGCGTAATGCCTTCCCGACGCGCGATTCCCATAAAGATCTCATGGACATCGCTGATATCCGCAGATAATGGCCAGGCGCTGCCGCTCTGCGCCGCAAGGTCTTTCAGAGTATCCCACTGCATGAGGAACGCATACAGGACCGGCAACTGCGCCACTTGCACATGCGAGAGAAATTCAGGACAGCCGCGCACCGCCGCCTCAGCTGCCGCGAGATGTTGCCAGCCTTCACTCAAGTTTTTGAACGACAGAAACTTGGCCGTATAGTGAGAAAAGCATCCGAGAGGATCGCCGCTGGCCGCGACGGCGTCGTGCATGCGGTCGATGTACCGCAGAATGTGCGGTGCGGCATCCTTGCCATAGTAGCCCGCAACAAACTCCAGAACAAGTTTCTTGTCATCCAGCGATGGATTCCACAGGAGCTTGGCCAGCACCCAGCCGCGCAGTTCGGCAAACTCCGCGCCCAGCGTCGTATACGCGCCTTGCTCGAAAATGCCTTTTACGTTGTGGGCCACCAGGAACCGAATGTTCGAACCCAATACGCGCAGGTTCGGATGAGGAAGAATATGGTGCTGGAAATTTGTGACATAGTCCCACACATAAAGACGGTCGGCGGTCTTTGACCAGGCCACGATGTCATTCTTGAATGTCCGGTTGCGCTCATGATCGAGCGGCACCGCAAAGCTGCACTCGATACTGCACAACTGGACGATAACATTCTGCCGGGGACGGATGTTGATCGGCGCCGCGCGCGTATACTGATAGGCCAGCGTGCTGAGCGACACATCCGCAAACTTCTTTTCAATCTCCGCCGCAACTTGATTGACGAACCAGATCATCACACCCGACTGGCCGCCATATTGTTCCGCCAAAGCCCGGCAGTCCGCACATGTGCAGAATCCCTGCGAGTCATTCTGCGAAACGGAGAACACGGATTCCTCCGGATTACGGCGGATGAATTCTTTCAGCGCTTTCTCGAGTTCCCGGCGCATGGCAACATTGGAAAGACAGAGCTGGGCGCCGGCATGCGTCCGCTTACCATCGATCTCACTGAACCATTCCGGATGCGCTTGAAAATAATTTTCCGGCGGAATCAGCCGGAAGAACGTATGCACAAGGCCATGGGTCATATGTCCGCCGTACTTGGGGTCCCGCAGGCCATCCGGGCCATTCACCTTGTTGCGGACCGCGAGGTCGGCGCTGTCGTTGATGTGCTTCCAGAAAGACCAGCGATACTCCAGCGGCGGCACGTAGCGGAGATGGAGATCGCTTGGAATGGCAAAGTCGGGGTTGGGCGGGATGGAACTGGCTTTGTCCGTCCACCAGCGGCATCCGGCATACTGCTCAAGAAACGTATATACGGCGTACAATGTTCCCCGCGGGTAGCCGCCGGCGAGAACGAGGTCGTGGCCGACACTTTTCAAAAAAACACCTTCTTGGCCCAGGCCATCGGTAGTGAATGTCGGGTCCGCCATCTTGGCGGCCATGGGACCAATGAAAATATTCGTCTTTGGGGAGCGTACACGGCCAACAGGAATTACCTGTCCGGTCACGGCTCCCAGGAATGCCGCCAGTTCATCAGCCGCGTGCCAGACCGGCAGCGTCTCCTCCGCCACGACAATATGAATGATGTCCGGCATTGGTTCGCCCCCTCCCGCCTTGGTTTTGAACAATTTTGCATCGAGAAAAAATCACGCGCGATCAGTGGCCTACGATCAAAGCAAGCGCCGCAGTTCCGGCGCCGGGCGCAGGACCTTGCCCGCGGCGGAAAGGCACACGTGCACGGTATAGCCGGTAACAATGACCTTGTCGCCGCGCATAACCTCGTAATCCACGCGCAACCGCAGCCCCTCCAGAGCGCAGCGGCTGACCACCTTCAGTTCGTCATCAAAATGGGCCGGCGCCTTGTATAAGCAATGGGCTTCCACTACCGGCAAAAACAAGCCTTTTTTCTCCATTTCGGCATAAGGCAGGCCGACCTCGCGCAGCATGGCGGAACGAGCCATTTCGAAATACACCAGGTAGTTCGCATAGTATACGAACCGCATCTGATCCGTATGGGCATACGGAACATGCAACGTATAATGGAATACACGACCGGCGGTGGTGGCGGATGGCATGGCAGTTAACTCCTTAATCCAGAAGATTTATTTATAACAATAAAGCCTGGAATCCACCATTGTCAATTCATTACCCAAGCGGACGAGAAAAACGGCTTGATTGAATACCGCCCAAACATAATAATAAACTATTTGTTCGACATGGGGTTTGTGCCGGGAATCCTATACGCTGTCCGCTGCTGTCATGGCAGACAATTTAACTGCCGGCAACAGATCATGGACGCCATCAGAGGAAGGCTGCAGTCATGGCTGACAACGATCATTTAGCCCAAACGGTGCGAATCAAGCTTCCGGCCGAAGCGCTGGAAGCGGATAAATCGATGAAAACGCCCAAACGGGCTTTGAAAACACCCGCTCTGCCCCGGGCCGCCGTCCGAACCAAGCTTGGGGCCTCCGAGTTCACGCTTTACCATGAATTTCTCCAGAGCATCTATGATGCCGTACTGATCACGGACTGGGAAGGACACATCCTGGACGGCAATACGCGTTCGGTCGAGTTCCTCCAATACGAGGTGCGCGAATTGCGCGAAAAGACGCTTTTCGACATCATCTACGGCTTCGATGCGGGAATTCTCAGTAAAATCTGCTCCAATCTGGATTGCGACCAGTTCACCCTGATCGAGGAAGCTTATTGCCGGCGCAAGGACCAGACCATGTTCCCGGCGGAAATTGCCACCAACAAACTGCATCTGGGCGACGAAAAACATATTTGCTTTTTTGTGCGCGATATTACCCGGCGCAAGCAGGACGAAAAACTTCTGCGCCAGACCCGCGATCAACTGGCCCGGGCCGAGCGCCTGGAAACCGCCGGAAGCATTGCCGGCCATATCGCTCACGATTTCAACAACCTGCTGACCCCTTTGGTGGCCTATCCGGAATTCATCCGGGATAAATTGCCGGAAAATTCGCCGGCGCGCGCGGATCTCGACATTATCTCCCAGACCGCACAGCAAATGGCCCACATCAACCAACAGCTCCTGGCCCTGTCGCGCCGCGCCTATCACGAGCAGTCTGTGCTGAACATCAATTCGCTGATTGAAACCGAGGCCTTGTTCCTGAAGCGCAACGAGCAGGCCAAGAACATCAAGCTCGAGCTTAACCTGGCAGGGGATTTGTTGAACATGAAGGGCTCATCGCAGCAGCTCCTGCGCGTGATCCAAAACCTTTGTCAGAACGCCATCGACGCCATGGCCGCCTCCGGCACGCTGAAAATCAAAACCGAAAACGTCTGCCTGACCACACCGGTAAAAAAATACGAGCTGATCGCGCCGGGCGAATATGTCAAGGTTTCGGTCACCGATACCGGCCACGGCATCCCGCTGGAAATCCAAGACAAACTTTTCGATCCGTTTTTCACCACCCGGAAGGCCGATAAGCAACGCGGCTCCGGCTTGGGCCTGAGCGTGGTGCGCGGGATTGTCAGCGATCACCAGGGGTTTGTCGACCTGGAAAGCGTCGTCGGCGAGGGAACCACCTTCAGCCTATATTTGCCGGCCTGCCGGGATAAAATTCAGCCGGTGAAGCCGGTCAATGACTATTCCGGCACGGAAACCATCATGATCGTGGACGACGACAAAATGCAGATCGATGTCATGGCGCGTCTCCTGAAAGTAATGGGCTACAGCATCGAGACGGCGCAAAGCGGCGAAGAGGCGGTGCAGCTGTTTGTCCAACACAAGACCAAAGATCATTTTCCCCAACTGGTCATCCTCGACATGGTCATGGAGGATGGCATGGATGGGGTCCAAACCTATCAGGAATTGAAGAACATCAATCCCAAGCAGCGCGCCATCATCGTTTCCGGCTATGCGGAATCGCCCCGGGTCACGCTGGCCCATACCCTCGGCGTCGTCACCTACCTCCGTAAACCGGTGACGATCGAGAAACTGAGCAAGGCGGTCCGGCAGGAATTGGACCGCACCTGACGCGGGTGGCCGGGGATGAAGCGTCCGGCGCGCCGGAGGGGCGGAAGCAACTGCAATGCGCCCTAAGCGCCGTTCGCCTTGCGCATTCCCTGACTTTGAACACCGAGCGCTTGCCTGCGGCTACACATTTTCGAACAGCACGGACGAAAGATAACGTTCCCCGGAATCGGGCAAAATCGCGACAATGGTTTTACCGGAAAATGATTTGTTTTTCGCCAGGCGCACAGCCGCAGCCACGGCCGCCCCGCAAGAAATACCGGAGATGATTCCTTCCTCCCGCGCCAGGCGCCGCGCCATTTCCACGGCCTCGTCGCCACTGACCAGTTCCACGCGGTCAACCAGACCAAGATCCAGCGTGTCGGGAATAAAGCCGGCGCCAATTCCCTGAATTTTGTGCGGTCCCGGCTTGAGTTGCTGGCCGGCCAGCGACTGCGTAATAACCGGGCTTTCTGCCGGCTCCACCGCCACGGATACGATCTTCCGGCCTTTTGTCCGTTTGATGTAACGCGAAATACCGGTGAGCGTCCCGCCCGTCCCCACCCCGGACACCAGAACATCCACAACACCGTCGGTGTCATTCCAGATTTCAGGACCGGTGGTTTGTTCATGAATTGCCGGATTGGCCGGATTCTTGAACTGCTGGGGCAAGAAATATTTCTGCGGATCGGATGTCGCCAATTCCTCGGCGCGGGTAATGGCGCCTTTCATGCCTTCCGCTCCCGGCGTCAGGATCAGGTGCGCGCCAAAGGCCGCCAGAACCCGGCGGCGTTCGACGCTCATCGTTTCCGGCATAGTCAGCGTCAAAGGATAACCGCGGGCGGCCGCGACATAGGCCAGGGCAATGCCAGTGTTGCCGCTGGTTGGCTCGATGATCGCCATGCCCGGCTTGAGCACACCGCGCTTTTCGGCATCCCAGATCATGGATGCGCCAACACGGCATTTGACCGAATAAGAGGGATTGCGTCCCTCGATCTTGGCCAACACCGTGGCCTTGAGTCCCTGCGTAACACGGTTCAATTTAACCAGAGGCGTGTTGCCGATGGACATGGAATTATCTGCAAATATGCGGCTCATCTTTCATTCTCCTTCATTTTCCGGCGCTTGCCCAGTTTTCCGTCTCGATGTTCCCAACGGGGTATCCTCGCTGGGGACCGGTTCGATTAAATGTCATAACTTAAAATCGTCTTCGCTTGTTTGGCTGAATATTTCGTCATCATAGCTTTAAGCGTTATCGCATCAAGAGCGCGGGCCAGCGCCGCGCTGACTTCCTGCCAGATTTCGCGCGCCACGCAGGCCGAACTGCGGTTACATGCGCTGGCGCGCTTGGTACAGGTCACCAGCGCACAATCGCCTTCGAGCGGATCCAGAATGTCTTTGAGCGTAATCCTCTCCGGGTCGCGGGCCAGGGTATAACCGCCCTTGGCGCCCACCATGGCGGTAATGAGTCCGGCCGATTTCAGTGGAGCCACGATTTGCCAGAGATATTTTTCAGAAATTTGCTGGCGCCGGGCGACGGCTTTCAGAGTCACAATACCCTCTTCTCCGTGGACCGCCAGGTCCAGCATAAATCGCAACCCATACCGCCCTTTAGTCGATATTTTCACAATTTAATGATTCCTATGAATACTATTGGCAATATAGACACCAGCTCAAAAACACATTAAGCCAAGCGGCTTACGCAAAACATCGTCAGGCGCGAGTCAGATCCGCCACATGAAAACCAGCCGCCGTAATCATTGCCAAATCGGCCGAATGCCCCTGTCCGGGCGTGGTCAGGTAACCATTCGTAAAAATCGAATTGGCCGGATAGAGTGCCATGACCTGCAATGCTCCCAAGCAGGCTTCACGTCCGCCTGCGATGCGAATCTCGCGCGCAGGGTTCACAAAACGAAACATGGCCAGAATGCGCAAGGCATCGGTGGCCGACAGGCGCGGAAGCCCCGCCAACTTGGTGCCCGGACGCGGATCAAGAAAATTTACCGGGATCGAATCGGCATTCGCTTCGCGCACGGCAAAAGCCAGCGCCACACGGTCTTCGGCCGTTTCGCCCATGCCCATAAGTCCGCCCGAACACAGTTCCAAGCCGGCGGCCTTAACCACGCGCGCCGTTGCCACGCGATCACGGTAATCATGCGTTGTGCAGATTTTTGGATAGAAGCGCTCCGAAGTTTCCAGGTTGTGATTAAACCGGTCGATGCCCGCCTCCTTCAGCCGGCGCGCCTGGTCGGCGCTAACCAGCCCCAGCGAGGAGCAGAGCTGGATCGAGATCTCCTGCTTGATCCGGCGCGCCGCCGTGCATACGGCGGCAAGTTCCTGTTCCAGGGGCGCGCGCCCGCTGGTGACAATGCAATAGCGCAGGGCCTTGAGCGCCAGGGCATCGCGGGCGCCCTGAACAATATCGTCCACCGACTGCATCGCATACGCGGCCACCGGCGCCGTTGATTGGGCCGCCTGGCTGCAATAGGCGCAGTCCTCGTTGCACAAGCCGCTCTTGGCATTGCGAATGACATGCAGGCTTACTCCCATCCCGAAATGCCTCAGGCGCACGGCAAAAGCCGCATCCAGCACAGCCAGCAATTCATTCGCCGGTGAATCCAGCACGGCCAACGCCTCCGCGCGCGTAACGCTCCCGCCTTCCAGCACTTTTGTGGCCAATGTTTTCCAGTTCATAGTCTCCTCGGAACACTTGCGCTTATTATCCCTGCCCCCGGCAAAGCGGGCAGGCCCGATTGCGGTTGATCCGCACGGCACGGAACTCCAGCCGCAAGGCATCGTAGGTCAACAGGCGATTGGTCAATAGTTCGCCGATCCCGAGCAGGTATTTGATGGCTTCCGTGGCCTGGATGGCACCGAGCACTCCAGGCACAACCCCCAGAGGGCCCCGCGGCGGCTCCCGATTGGCCGGCGGCAGTTCGTCAAACACACAACGCAGACAGGCGGTTTTACCGGGAATGACCGTCAGCGCCTGACCAATGAATTTAAGAATGCCGGCATGCGAATAGGGCTTGCCAACCCGGTGACAAATCCCGGCAATCAGGAATTTGGATTCGAAATTATCGGTGGCATCGACGACAAAATCGTATTCCTTAAAGAGCGCCGGAGCATTTTCAGCCGTCAAACGCAGGTTATGCGCATCGATCCGAACGTCCGGGTTAAGCGCCGCAAAGGTGCGCGCCGCCGACTCCACCTTGGCGCGCCCCACGTCGGCCGTAGTGTGCGCAATCTGGCGCTGCAGATTGCTGAATTCCAGGACGTCGCTGTCAACGATGCCCAGCGTGCCAATCCCTGCCGCCGCCAGGTAATAGCCCGCAGGCGAACCGAGTCCGCCTACGCCAACGAGCAGGACCCGGCCGGCTGACAGCCGTTTTTGTCCCTCGACGCCGATTTCCGGCAGGGCCAGTTGGCGGGCGTAACGCTGGGACTGTTCCGCGTTGAAGCTTTTCACCATCATCCTCCTCCCGCGAGACTAAGCAACTCGATGCGATCCCCATCGCGCAGGACGATTTCACCGACCCTCTGCCGGCCGATAACTTCATCATTCACTACCGGAACCAGGCGGGTTCCAGCGCTCCAATGTTCAAGAAAGGCCTGGAGCGTCAGGGCCCCTTCGTAACGATAAGATTCGCCGTTGACCGTTAATGTAATCATGTTGCTCCCGAATTGTGCCCGAACGGCAGCCTTGCGGCAATAATTTTTAATCGATTCCACAGCATTGCCTTGCCTTTCATTTCAGCTGGAGTTCTTACTCCATTTGCAGATATTGCGCCCGCGCCAACATGACTTTATAGTTCCGTTATCTGGGTCTATTCGCCGAGCGCCGCACGCAGGTCCGCTTCCAGGTCGGAGACATGCTCTATGCCCACCGATAAGCGAATCAGGTTGTCCCGAATTCCGCGCCGTTCGCACTCGGCGGACGCCAGAGCGCTATGGGTCATCTTCGGCGGATAGCAGACCAGCGACTCAACTCCACCCAGACTTTCGGCGAGTTGGAATAATTTCAGGCGGGCGACAAACTTTTCAACGGCGGAATAACCGCCGGCAATCTCGATGCCGATCATGCCGCCGAATCCGCTCATTTGATGCCGGGCCAATTTATGTTGCGGGTGGCTTGGCAGGCCAGGATAATAAATTTTTTCGACCTTGGGATGCTTTTCCAGCAGCCGGGCCAGATGGATCGCATTGCGCTCGTGCTCGCGCATCCGCACCGCCAGCGTCTTGATGCCGCGCAAGGTCAACCAGCAATCCCAGGGCCCGGGCACCGCGCCGGCGGCATTCTGGTAAAATTGTATTTCCTGATATTCCTCGTCGTTGGAGGTCACCACGCCGCCGCCAACCAGATCGCTATGTCCCGCCAGATACTTGGTTGTGCTGTGCACCACAATGTGCGCCCCCAGTTCCAGCGGCCTCTGGAAATACGGGCTGGCAAAGGTGTTATCCACCACCAGCAAGGCGCCGGCATTGCGAGTTATGGCGGCCAATCCCGCGATGTCCGCAATTTTCAACAATGGATTGGTAGGCGTTTCCACCCAGACCATGCGCGTATTCGGCTTGATAACCGCCGCAAACGACGCCGGATCGGTCACATCCGCATAGTCCAAGTGCAGTCCCCAGGGGCGGTAAACCTTTTCCAGCAGACGGTAAGTTCCGCCATAGAGATCGTCCCCGGCCACCAGGTGGTCTCCAGGGCGCAATAGTTGCAGCACGGCCGTCGTCGCCGCAACCCCGGAGGCAAAAGCCAATCCATACCGTCCGCCTTCCAGCGAGGCCAACGCTTCTTCCAACGCATGGCGCGTTGGGTTCCCGGTCCGCGAGTATTCATATCCCCGGTGTTTTCCAATCCCGTCCTGCCGATAAGTGGAAGTCTGATAAACCGGCGTTATAACCGCGCCCGTGGTTGAATCAACCTCTTGTCCGTCATGAATCGCGCGTGTTTCAAATTGCATATGCCTGTTCCTTTTTACGTTGCGTCTGACCAGTCAGACGGTCTGTTCCCAAAGAAAATCACGGTCAGTGCTTTGTTTCCAGCGGTAATAATCGAGTTCGTCATCGAACGGCTGACGCCGGCTATATGGACGCATAACCTCGACCAGACCGCGGCCAACCCAGTATTCCAGGCCTTCGCGGACTGTCGCGGCCTCGAAGACCAGCATTTGCGCCAGGCGCGCCACATTGCTTATACCTTGATCCCGCAATACGTTGCCGATCGCCAGCCAAATGGCGGGAACATCGGTTTCGACTTCCGCTAAAAATGTTTGCGCCATGGCGTCATTCTCCGCGATTATGTTCGGGTTTCGGCTCTCTTTTCGCCCAGGCAGTTATCAAATCGGCCCGGGTAATCAGGCCGATGCCCTCCCTTTTGCGCGTGGGCTCACCTTCCTTGTACCGCGCCACAATCACCGCCGGAGATCCGGCCAAGAGCACACGGTAAGCTTCCGAAACATCCGTTCTTTCCTCAAGCATCGGCAGCGGACGGGCCATGATGGCGGCAATCTCCTGGTTGGAAGGATCGAGACCGTCGTGCAGGACTTTCATGATTGACGACTCATTCAGGCTGCCGACTGAATTTCCGGTTTCCATTACCGGCAGCTGGGAAATATTATGTCCCCGCATCAGGTCGATGGCCCGGCTCAGCTTTTCCCTGGGTTCAACATAGATGAGCAAAGGCATGCGCTTCTTGGAGGCAAGGATATCGCCGACGGTAATTTGACTGCGGAACCGGTCTTCCCAAAAACCGTTTTCCTGCATCCATCGGTCGGAAAATATTTTGGTCATGTAATTCCGGCCGGTATCCGGCAACAGGACCACGATTTGCCTGGGGCTCGTCAGGCGCTGCGCATACTTGAGCGCCGCCGCCAGGGCCGTCCCGGCGGACCCACCGGCCAAAATGCCTTCCAGCCGGGCCAGGCGCCTGGCGGTGTTGAACGATTCCCTGTCGCTCACGCGGATCATCTCGTCAACGACCTGGCGGTTGAAAGTTTTGGGGATAAAATCCTCGCCGATGCCCTCCACCGTATAGGAATGCGGGCTATCGCCCGACAGGATTGATCCCTCGGGATCGGCGCCCACAATCGTGACGTTCGGATTTTTTTCTTTCAGATATTTCGCTGTCCCCGAAATGGTGCCGCCGGTCCCCATGCCCGCGACAAACACATCCACATTGCCCTGGGTATCCTCCCATATTTCCGGGCCGGTCGTCAGATAGTGAATGAGCGGATTGTTCGGGTTGGCAAACTGATTCGGGCGAAAGGCGCCATTGATTTCCTGCGCCAGGCGATCGGCCACGCCATTGTAACTCTCGGGCGAATCCGGCGGCACGTTCGTCGCCGTGATCACCACCTCGGCGCCATAAGCTTT
The DNA here is from genome assembly GCA_964617825.1 of uncultured Verrucomicrobiota bacterium. Classification (GTDB taxonomy): domain Bacteria; phylum Verrucomicrobiota; class Kiritimatiellia; order JAAZAB01; family JAAZAB01; genus VSJD01. The sequence continues at coordinate 97,058 of CAZTWL010000007.1, read as the reverse complement.
AAGCAGGCTGATCTTATCCTCGCTCATCTTGTCCGGCATCACTGCAATCATGCGGTAGCCCTTGACCGCCGCCGCCAGGGCCAGGCCCACCCCGGTATTGCCGGCCGTGGCTTCCACAATCGTCCCGCCCGGTTTGAGCAACCCCTCCCGTTCGGCGGTCTCGATCATCGCCAGCCCGATCCGGTCTTTGCTGCTACCCCCCGGATTGAGCATTTCCGCTTTGACGTAAATCGGCGAAGCAATGCCTTGCGCGATCCGATGCAACCTGATCAACGGCGTGCGGCCGATCGCGCTCAGAATGTCGTTATACTGTGCCATGATAACTCCCAGTCCTGCCCCGCGTTCCGGAGCGCCGGGGAAACTAACCCCGGCGCTCCTTCGCCTCGAGTCGGAGATTTGTTCGGTCTATTCCGCGGTCTTTTTCAGCGCCTGGTCAATGTCTTCCTTGATATCCTCCACATCCTCCAAGCCGATGGAGAGCCGGACATAGTCCGGTGTGGCGCCGGTTTCCTCCAGTTCGGCAGGCGACAACTGCGAGTGCGTTGTCGAGGCCGGATGAATCACCAGGCTCTTGGCGTCGCCGATGTTCGCCAGATGCGACAGCAGCTTGACCGAGTTGATGAACTTCCTGCCCGCCTCAAGCCCGCCCTCAATGCCAAAGCCCACGAGGCCGCCGAAACCGCTTTTGAGATACTTCGAGGCAACCGGATAACTTGCATCGTCCGGCAACCCGGGATAAGCGACCCACTTAACCAAAGGGTGCTTCTTGAGCCATTGGGCAATCGCCAGCGCATTCGCCGAATGCCGGCGCTGGCGCAGCGGCAACGTCTCAAGCCCCAGCAAGAATTCATGCGCATTGAAGGGGCTCAAGGCCGCGCCCACGTCGCGCAACAGCGTCACGCGCACCTTCAGGATGAAGGCCACGTTGCCCAGGCCGGGAACGTTGCTGAGCGCGTCCCAATACACCAGCCCGTGATAGCTCGGATCCGGTTCGGTGAACTCCGGGAACTTGCCGTTGTTCCACTTGAATTTGCCGGAATCCACGATCACGCCGCCGATCGATGTGCCGTGGCCGCCAATATATTTCGTGGCCGAGGTGACAATGATGTCCGCGCCGAAATCGAACGGACGAACCAAGCCAACGCCGACGGTGTTGTCGATCACCAGCGGAATCCCGTTCTCATGGGCGATTTTGGCCAGCGCTTCGAAGTCCGGAACGTTCAGCTTCGGATTGCCGACGGTCTCGGCGTAAATCGCCCGGGTTTTCGATGTAATTGCCTTGCGGAACGCCGCCGGATCGCGCGAATTCACGAATGTCACCTTGCGTCCAAGCTTGGGAAACGTGTAGTGAAACAGCGCGTAAGTGCCGCCATACAGGTTGTCCCCGGCCACGATCTCGTCGCCCAACTGCGTGATCGCCAGCAGCGCAAAGGTGATGGCCGCCGCGCCGGACGCCACGCCCAGCGCGCCGGTGCCGCCTTCGATTGCGGCAACGCGCTTTTCGAAGACGTCGGTAGTGGGATTCATAATGCGGGTATAGATGTTCCCGAATTCTTTCAGCGCGAACAGGTTCGCGGCGTGTTCCGTATTTTTGAACACGTATGAGGTCGTTTGATATATCGGAACGGCGCGCGCGCCCGTGGTCGGGTCCGGCTGCTGCCCCGCATGCAAGGCCAATGTATCTAATCTTTTCTGGGTCATGACTCGATCTCCTTGATTGTGGATTTCTTTGTTGCTTAAAATGCGTATTGAGCGCTCAAAACCAGTCCATTGCCGAGTCCAACGGAGGACGTGGAATCCTCGCTGCCCGCGTTCACATAGGCGCCGACAAGGGTCAGGTTTTTGCTCGCGAACCAGGCCAGATGGGCGTCCCAGTAATCGGCGTTTTTGAAGTCGTCGAAACTCGCGCCCTGTTTGTATTCCAGGCCCAGCGCCACGCTCGACAGCGGAATGATATCCACGTTGCCGAAAAACGTAGTATCCCGGTCATCGTCATAGCCGAACACACCCGTGGTGCGCTCCTTTGTCGAGAGCACACCGGCCGAAAGCAGGATCGGCAGAGGCAGTTGGGTAATGAGCTTGGTGGCCACGGCATAGAAATCGAATGCGCTCTGGTCGATATCGGCGGCTACCGGCGTGGTATATTTCCAGATCGAGCCCACGGAAATGGCCGGAATATAATTCAGGCCATCGATGTTTTCCGGGATGAGGAGCAATTTGGCGCCAACATCCGACTTCCGGATATTCTTGCCGTCCGGCGCGATCAATTCATAGCCATAGGACACTTCCAGACGGTCGTATATCGTCTCGGCCACCCCGATCGCGGTCCAATCGACCTTAACGTCGGGCAAATACGTATACCAGATGCCGAATTGCGGTTTGCTGATAACATCCTGCCATTCATTGCTTGTCGCCGCATCCTTGTTTTGCCCCGCCGGATATGCCAACGGGTTGAAAGCGATCCCGCCGGCGCCCTGAAGATTATTCAAAGGCACGCCGGCATAACCGAACGGGGCCAGCAACAACAATGCACCAACCAACACCAACGAATGCGCTAACTGCTTATATTTTTTCACCGGGATAATTCCTTTTTTTTACGTCTAACTTGTTTAAAAACAAAAAACCACTGACGGAAGGTTTAACGCCCGGCAGTGGTTGTCAAAAAAATGCTTTGCGTTTTTTTCACGCTTAAAGCATGGACAGACCTCCCTTGCCGGGCACACTACACATGCAACAGCCCATCCACGCCAATACGACTGTAGCCGCAATTACGACAGGAGCCGTCATTGCGACTGAAGTCGTCGTCGCGTTTTGACCAATCTCGCTTGTTAATATGGAGGTCACTTTAAATTCGTTTCGCATATTCCAAGGCAACTACCCAATTCATCCTGGCAGCGCCCGGTAAGATCTACCCGTCGGAATAACCTACTATTCCTATCGAATTGGTAGGCAATATACGCTGACATTTTTTATAGTCAACAATTATTTTTAAAAAAATTTTTATCGGTCTTCCGGAAGGTGCTAAAAAAGTTGCCGCCATGCAGACTGGCTGCGATCTACCGGCTCAGGAATGCGTGTAGCTTTAGACATCGAAAGCACCAGACCATACAGTTTTAAAAGCAGCCGATGGATCTGGGAAACGGGCCATAATTCGCGCCAGAGACTTTTGGCTGCGCGCCGAACGACAAGTCTTGCAAGGTAAGGTCTTATTTGCTTTCGGAGTTCGAAAGGAAAGAAGTCAGGGGACTGGTTGGGATGGACTCCTCGCTCTGGGACATGATTCCGGCCAGGCGCGCGGAACGGCCGGCTTGCACGGCTTGGGCAAAGGCGGCGGCCATCGCCGGCGGATCGCCGGCAGCGGCAATGGCGCTGTTGACCAAAACGGCATCGCATCCGATTTCCATGGCCAGGACGGCATCGGCGGGCGAACGCAAACCAGCGTCCACAATCACCGGCACGCGGCTGTCGCGAATAATGATTTTCATCAGGTCGGCCGTGGCCAGGCCGTGGCCGGTGCCGATCCCCGACCCCAAAGGCATGACCGACGCGCAGCCGACATCTTCCAGACGCTTGGCCAGGACCGGGTCCGCCGGAATATAGGGCATGACCACAAATCCTTCCGCAGCCAGAACCTTGGACGCCTCCAGGGTTTCAATGGCATCCGGCATCAGGTGATGGGGATTGGGATGGATTTCCACCTTGATGAACGGGCTGCCGCTGAGTTCCCGTGCAATGCGGGCGGCTTTAACGGCCTCCTGCGCGTTGCAGGCGCCGGACGTGTTCGGCATGAGTGTCAAGCCCTTGAGGTTCAAAAGCGGTCCCAGCAGATCGTCCGAGGGCCGATCCCGATTGAACCGGCGCAGAGCCACAGTCACAATTTGGGCGCCGGAAGCCTGAATGGCTTTCAGCATGGTTTCCGCATTCGCATATTTTCCTGTCCCAAGGATCAGGCGAGAATTAAAGGTATGCCGACCAATTGTCAAAGTATCCATGGTGAAACCAGCAATTAATGATTAGTAATCCGTTATCGGTTCTTAGTTCATTAGCATCCCATAGGATGCTCAGGCTGTAGGCTGAAGACTGTAGACCATAGGTAAAATCGCGGAAAAAGCGAAAACGTTTCTCATGTTCCCATAAACTTGAGTTCCGGTTTTTTGCCAATGTGTATTATTATTTCCGACCTACAGCCTACGGCCCAAATGCCCACAGTCTCGGCGTCCCTTTGGGACGCCAGTGTTCTTGGTTCTTATCCAGGCTGCCGTCTGTCAGCCGGCGCCCGCTATCCATTCTACCCGCCTCCGGCAAAAGTCAGGATTTCAATCCGGTCGCCTTCATTAACCTGGTGCGCGGCCCGCCGGCCGGCGGGCACCACATCGTCATTCACGACAGTCGCAACATGTTCGACTTTGACCTTCAATTCCCGGAGGAGAACATCCAGGGAACACGGCCCGGGCCGCTCGATCGTTTCACCGTTGACTACCAGTCGCATGGCATGGCCTTCTTTCCGGATGACCGCTTGCCCGTCTTCAGCAAACCTTTCGCAGACAAACTGCTATCGCGGCTGCATCAATTTTCGGCGTTGGATGGCCACAACTTCATTGATCCGCTGGGGACAGGGCAAGCCCCGGGCAACCAGTTCATAGCCCTCCACCCCCGAGGTGGCCATTTTGATATCGCCGATTCGGCACAACCGCTGAAAAAATTTCTGGCTGACTTCAACCGTATTGACATCTGTTATCGCCAGATCCACCACACGCTTGCTGACAAGCCCGGTTTCCAGCACGACCCGGTCGGTATACACGCGCAAGGTCAGGCTGGCCTGTTTCCAGAGCGCAATCGCCAGCGGGATCAGCAGCCACCCGAATACCAGATACCAGAAGTAATGCCACCAGGATGGCTCCACTTCCAGCAAAAGATCATCCGTCTCTTCGAACACTTCCGTCCTCCGGAGATTACATTCCCATGCGGGTCGGTAGGCACCGTGGCGCCTTTAGCTCGGCGTTCTTCCTGACAACCGATCCTCTACTCTAACGTGCCCTCGCGATGCGCGGCTATGAAATTCATGCCGAATTCGTCCTCCCCCAACAATAGCGCCTTGGCCAGTTGGAACGGCTCCGCTGCCGTATCCAGACCCCGGAGAATGCTTGCATTAATCTGGAGCGGATCCACAATGCCGCCGTCGCCGCCGGCTTCCACCACCAGATACGCAAAAACCCGATTAATCAGCTTGCGGGCAGGCATACCAAAGGACACATTGCTCAAGCCGCCGATAATATGAATACCCGGGCCGTATTTTGCCCTGATCGCCTGCACGGCATCCAAAAACTGCTTGCCATTGTTCGCATCCGTCGAAATCGTATAAACAAGCGGGTCCACGTATATCCATTCCATCGGAATGCCCTTGTCGGTCAACTGCGGGATCAAGCGTCCCAGGTTCTCCAGGCGCTCCGCCGTATTTGCGGGCAAACCCTTTTCGCCGGCTGCAGAGGCCACCACCGCCGGCCGATATTCGGCAACCGCATCCAGAAGCCCGATGCGCTCCAATGAAATGGAGTTCACCAGCGGCCGGCTGCGGTCTTTCGCGCAGGCCTTGAGGCCGGCGCGCACAATATCGCTGTTGGAGGAATCGATGCTGAGCGGCAGGCGCGAGGCGCCCTGAACCAGCGCCATTGTCCACTGCATGGCTTTGATCCGTTCCGCCAAATCCATGCTGAACTCATCCACGTTCACATCGAGGAACGCCGCCCCAGCCTGCTCCTGCCTGGCCGCCATGACGCGCAGATAATCGCAGCCGGCTTCTTGAGCGGACCCCTTTCCATAAATTCCCTGCCAGATCGCCGCAACGCAGTGCTTGATCCTCGCATTTTCCCAATCGGCGCTTTTCAACAAAATTTCGGGAATGGGCAGGGCTTTCTTTTTACCGCCATCGTCATATCGAATGATGCGCGCCTCGGCATCCACCAGATTGCCGTCGCGTTTCAGCACGCGCGTGCAGTGAATGTTTTCACCGATTGCAATGAAGGGGCTGTTCTGAATTTTTGTTTGCATGTTTCAACCTGCTCAAACCGACGCGGATTAATATACCCCAACCGCCCAACCCGACAAGCAAATTAGGTAACGTCCGGCATAAGGGCGTAAAAATGCCGCCCTGCGGGAGTTAACCAGCAGTACGGCAGGATCAAGCAGGATAATATTCCGAATTCAGCCTATCGATTTCTGCCTGGCAAATCAGGCACGCCTTAAACGGCAACCTCAAGGCGGGGACGCCCCCCGGCGGCCTCCGCCATATCTCCGGCAATGGAGTAAGCGGCCTCTGGCGGAAAGTTCTTGCGTAAATATGCTCTATATGCCCGCCAGCTTTTTCGCCAAGTCGGCGGCCGAAGCGGCATCCGGAGCATAGCCATCGGCGCCAATTTCATCGGCAAAGGACTGGGTAACGGGCGCACCGCCGATCATGACCTTGACCTTGTCGCTCAGGCCCGCCGCCTTGACGGCTTCAACCACGCTCTTCATATTGGTCATTGTGGTTGTCAGCAGGGCGGAGGCCCCGATCAGGCCGGCGTTATTTTCCCTCGCCAGTTGAACCATTTTATCTGGTTCCACGTTGATCCCGGCATCGACGACCTTGAAACCCGCGCCTTCCAGCATCATGCACACCAGATTTTTGCCGATATCATGCAGGTCGCCCTTGACGGTTCCGACAACAACCGTTCCCTTCGGCTGAACGCCGGCGGCGGCCAGGAGCGGCTTCAGCTGTTCCATTCCCGCTTTCATGGCCCGGGCCGCAATCAATACTTCAGGAACATAGACTTCGTTTTTTTTGAACCGTTCGCCAATCAGGCTCATGCCGGACAACAAACCTTTGTTCAGAATATCGGCCGGCTTAATATTCTCCGCAATGGCTTTTGCCACCAATTCCTTGACATCTTTGGCCTTGCCTTTAATCAGATTCTCTGAAATTTGTTCCAACAAGCTCATACCACCCTCCTATATGTTTACGGCACGGTCAATTTTCCTTTCAAAAATTGTTATTTAGCATACGGCAACCACAGATAAAAGATAGACACATAATGCTCGATATTATAACATTCTTGCTGCATTTAAAATAAATAGCGCCGAATATTTGATGTTTTTTCAACGGCATAGCCTGATTTTATGACATTTCTATCAAAGCGCATCACAATAGCGGTTTGTCGGTCCTATCACCAAGCCTTTGGTTTGCATGCCTTGCCCATCACGATCAGCGGCGAATATTTGTCCGAGCGGGCGGGACGTTCGTTGGTGGAGCGCCTGCCGACCGCAGTGCAGACGCGGGCATACAGCCTGCAGGAAGCTTTGCACTGGGGCGAACCGTACCTCTTTTATCCCGTCACCGGCATGATGAGCTGTATGGTGGCCCTCGTGGACCAGCAGGCTGTGCGGGGCGGCCTGATGGGCGGCGAGGTGCGCCCCCGGGGCCAACCTCCGGAAGAAATCGTGCAGGGTCTGGTGGACCAAGGGATTGCTTTGGCGGCCGCGCAACAGTATGTCGCCCGCCTGCCAATCTGGGAAACCGACCGTATCCGGGAAGCTGCCATGGCCTTGGAAAAAACATTTTACCAGGTCAGCGGCTGGAAACCGGCGCTCCTAGAGGAAAACCGGATCAAGGCCACCCAGCAGCGGCAAATCGCGGAAGCCATCGAAGACCGCAAAAAAATAGGCATGACCGCCTATCCGATCGACAAGGAACGCATGCTGCTCTCGTTGATCCGCGCCGGCGATCAGAACGGCGCGCGCCGCGTGCTTAACGAAATGTTGGGGGCCATGTATCTGTTTTCGCCCAAGCTGGCGATCCTGCGCGCACGGAGCATCGAAATGATGGGCTACCTCACACGGGCCGCCGTCGAGGACAGTCCCCTCATGGAGCCGCTCATCGAGCGCAACCACCAGTGGATGCAAAAACTGATCAATGCGCCCGACTTCGAAACGCTCTCCCACGTTTTAATGCAGGCCTTGGACGACTTTATGCAGGGCATTTACGCGCACGGCTTCAACGTTTACAACCCCAAGGTCAGCCGTATCCTCGACTTCGTCGCCCAGAATTATACCAAACCGATCACACTGGAGCAGATTGCCGCCGCCACCGAGCTGAGCATTTTCCGCGTCAGCCACCTGATTAAGCAAAACACAGGCAGATCCGTCCTCCAGCACATCATGCAATTGCGCATCCAAAAGGCGCGGCAGCTGCTGGAGCGTTCATCTTTGAGCTGTTCGGAAATCGCCTATGCGCTTGGATTTTGCGACCAGAGCTATTTCATCAAGCATTTCAAGCGCCTGACCGGAACCACCCCCCGGCGCTATCGCCGCTCGCCCTCGGCGCCCCGTCCGGCGCCGCTCGCGCCCGATCCGCGCTTAAGCGAACAGATCGTGCATGGCGAAGGCACGAAAAACAGGCCATGAGGCCGGCCACCGGCCTGCTGGCTTTTACCCAGCAAAGTGAGGCTCGGTTGTTCCTTGCGTTCGCACCGGTTTTGCGATAGAAAAAAGACTTTGTCGGCGGACATGTTTCTTGACCCCGCGGATTTTCCGCAGGATCCGGAATTCGCTCTGTCTGGCACAACGTTCCGGGTTCTGTTTTCCAACTGCCAGGCAGTTATCTAAACGCATAGGAGCTTATAATGAAAATGGTCAAACGGGCCCGTGAAATTCTCGACATTGAAGTCAAGGAACTGCAGTGCGTCAGCGCGCAACTTGGCAAGGAATTTTCGCGCGCCGTACAGAGCATCCTGGACGGCCTGAACCGGGACGGCAAGATCGTGGTTGCCGGCGTGGGCAAGAGTTTTCACATCGGCCAGAAGATTTCGGCCACGCTGGCCAGCACCGGCTCGCCCAGCGTGACCCTGCATCCCTCGCAGGCCATGCATGGGGATATCGGCATCCTCGGCAGCCGCGATATTCTCCTGGCCCTAAGCCACAGCGGGGAATCCGCCGAGATTCTGGAGATCCTGCCGGTTGTTAAACGCCTGGGCGTAACGATCGTAGCCATGACCGGCGTGGCCAAAAGCGCGCTGGCCCTGGCCAGCGACGAAGTGATCCTTGTCCCGGTCCGCCGCGAGGCCTGCCCATTCAATATGGCGCCGACGGCCAGCACGACCGCCATGCTGGCCATGGGCGACGCACTGGCGATCGTGCTTCTGGAAGCGCGCGGATTCCGCAAGGAGGATTTTGCCAAGCTCCACCCCGGCGGCGCCATCGGTCGAACGCTTCTCCTGCGCGTGGCCGATATCATGCGCAAGGACAAACGCCTGGCGCGCATCGGCATCAATGCCAAAGTCAAGGATGCGATTCTGGCTATGACCAGCGCCCGCGCGGGTGCGGTTGGGATCGAAGATCGCACCGGCAAACTGGCCGGAATTTTTACCGATGGCGACCTGCGCCGGCTGATCACCCAGCAGCATGGAACAATCGCCAATCTTCCCATCCGCAGCGTAATGACCAGCTCGCCGATCACTGTCCGGGCGGAGGATTTGGCCGTCGAAGTGCTGAAAATCTTCGAGGAACGCAGCATCGACGACCTGCTCGTGGTGGACGGCAAAAACCGCCTGGTCGGCATGGTGGATATTCAGGATTTGCCGAAATTCAAGATTATGTAAGGTAAACATTAATATGAAAATAATTTGTTCGACCAATATTCCCTATGCCGAAGAAGCTTTCCGGAAGCTTGGCGACCTGACGATCCTGGCGCCGAAGGATATAACCGCCGAGCGCGTTCGCGATGCGGATGTGCTTGTGATCAGGTCAACCTTGCGCGCGAATCGCGCCCTGCTGGATGGCAGCCGTGTCCGGTTCGTCGGCACGGCAACAATCGGCACCGACCACATGGATTTAGCCTACCTTGACCAGGCCGGCATATCCTGGACCGCCGCACCCGGCTGCAACGCCAACAGCGTCGCGGAATACTTGATCGCCGCCCTGCTGTGTTTGAGTCAGCGCCACGGCTTTACGCTCGAAGGCAAAACGATCGGCGTCGTCGGTATCGGCAACGTCGGCCGGCTTGTGGTGCAAAAAGCGCAGGCCATCGGGCTGCGCGTCCTGCAGAATGATCCTCCACGGCTGGCGGCCGAAAACAACCCGGTTTTCCGGCCTTTGGAACAACTGCTGGCGGAGGCCGACATCCTGACCTTGCACGTGCCCCTGACCAAAACTGGAGCTTACCCCACCTGGCACCTGGCTGGCCGCAATTTCTTCGAGCGGATTAGAAAAGGCTGCATATTTGTGGATGCGGCTCGCGGCGCCGCCATGGATTCGGACGCTTTCCTGCAAGCGCGCACAACCGGCAAGGTGGCCCATGCCGTGCTGGACACCTGGGAAAGCGAGCCGATGTTCAGGACCGATGTGATGGCCAAGGCGGATATCGCCACGCCGCACATCGCCGGCCACTCGTTCGAAGGCAAAGTTATGGGCACGGTCATGATGTATCATGCCGTGTGCAAATTCATGGGCGTGGCGCCAACCTGGACCCCGGAAGGCCAGTTACCGTCGGAAGACATGCTGCCACCGCCGCTGGTTCCTGAAATTCGCCTCGACCCCGCCGGTTTAAGCGATGAAGCGGCCATCTGGAAAATCGTGCAGCCGGTCTACGATATCGAGGCCGATGACCGGCGCCTGCGCGCAGGCGCCGTAGCGGATCCCAAGGCGCGCGGCGAACATTTCGAACAACTCCGCAAGAATTATCCCATCCACCGGGAATTCAGGTTTACGCGCGTGGCGCTTCCCAAAGGGCATCCCAAGTTGGAGGCAAAAATCCGCGGACTGGGCTTCAAGCTCAAGGAATAATTCTGTTCCTCTCTCAGGCAAACAGCTTCTTGGCCACTTCGGCAACATGGGCGCCTTGGTAGCGGGCGATTTTCAGTTCGTTCGCCGAGGGTCGCCGGCTGCCATCGCCGCCGGCAAGCGTGCTGGCGCCATAGGGCGAGCCGCCGGTGATTTCATTCATGTTCACCAATTCCTGGCAGGCATAGGGAACGCCCACAACGATCATGCCGTGATGGAACAACGTTGAGTGAAACGAGGTGATCGTGGTTTCCTGTCCGCCGTGCTGCGTGCCCGAGGAGGTGAACACGCTGCCCACCTTGCCGACCAATTTGCCGCCGGCCCAAAGCCGGCCGGTCTGGTCGAGAAAATTGCGCATCTGCGCGCACATGTTGCCGAAACGTGTCGGCGCGCCAAAGATAATGGCCGCGTAATCCGCCAGTTCATCCACCGTCGCAACCGGCGCCGCCTGGTCCAGCTTGGCGCCGGACTTGCGCGCCACAGCTTCCGTCATCAGTTCGGGCACGCGCTTGATCGCGACCTCGGTTCCGGCGACGCTGCGCGCGCCTTCCGCCTCCGCTTGCGCCATGGTTTCGATGTGGCCATACATACTGTAATAAAGAACGAGAATTTTGGTCATGCGACTCTCCTCCTTATATGCGGTTACACCTTGCCTCCATCGTTAAACACAAGCCAGTCCGGGCATCTTTTGCGCAGCGCCTCTCCCCGGCAAATCGAGAAGCGCATAAAACCGCCTGCTGAACTCTAGGTCGCCTCGATATGCCGCCGCCGCAATTGCCCGCAGGCGGCATCGACGCCACCGCCCTTGGATATGCGCAGTGTAGCATTAATATGCGCGCGTTCCAATATATTTAGAAACTCGTCAATGACTGGCGCGGAGGGCGCACACCCATCGAATTCCGTCACGGCGCTCAACGGAATCAGATTCACCCTTGCGTGAATCGGCTGCAGGATACGGACAAGTTCGCGGGCCTGCGCTGGCGAGTCGTTGACGCCCCGGATCAATGTATATTCAAAAGTAATCAGCCGGCCGGTCTGCTCGGCATAGTTTCGGCAGGCTTCCAACAGATCGTTCAACGGATATTTGCGGTTGACCGGCATGAGGCGCGAGCGCAAGGCATCGTCCGGCGCATGCAGGGAAATCGAAAGCTCCACCTGCAAACCTTCCTGCGCCAGGCGCCGAATGCCGGGAATAATTCCGCAGGTACTGATCGTAATCCGGCGCGCGCCGAGGCTCAAGCCTTCCGCATCGTTGATGATCCGGACGGCCGACAGGACGGCATCGTAATTATCCAACGGCTCGCCCATGCCCATGAAAACCAAATTCGAGGGAGTCGCGCCCAAGTTGCGGGAGGCGACGATCACCTGGCCAACGATTTCGCCCGTCGCCAGGTTGCGCCGGAATCCAGCCTTGCCACTGGCGCAGAAGGCACAGTTAAAAGCGCAGCCCACTTGGCTGGAGACGCAAATCGTCGTGCGGCCCCGGGCCGGAATCAGAACTTCCTCCACCAAATCGCCGTCCGGCAGGGAAATCAGCCATTTGGTGGTGCTTCCCTCGCCCGTTTCGCTTTGGGAGCGGGCAACCGCCGCCGACGCCAGCGAAAAGCGCAGGGCCAGCGCCTGCCGCAGGCCAAGCGGAATGTTCTTCATTTCAGACCATTCGGCCACAAAGCGATGATAAAGCCATTCCCAGATTTGCCGGGCACGGTAGGCGGGTTGCTCCAGCTCGCGGCATACTGCGGCAAGCTGGTCGCGGGTCAATCCATGAATGAGCGGCAAGGTTGAGAATGACATATAGGGTAATTTTTATCCTGGATTGACGCAACGTTCTGCTGCAAGGATCCCGCGGGACGCGCAAATTCTTTTACGATTTAGCTTCCGCAAAGCTTTTATCCAGAATCACGCCCTGCGACACGAGCGTTTGCTGCAGAAGGCCAATGTTTATTTTTTGCATGGATGCGGCCTGGCCCGTCGCGACAAAAGCCGCAGCCGCGCCCGCAGCCTGACCGGTCACGGCGCAGGTCGGAATCACCCGCGTAATGTCCCAGGCGGCAGTGGTAGTCGATATGCAACGGCCTGCGGCAGCAAGGTTCGCGTTTTTCACGCCGGCCAGGGACGAAAGTGGAATATAAAAAACCGGGCCGCGCTTCCGCCAGTCGCCGGTCATGCCAACGCAATCGTCGAAATAAACTTTGTCGTGGGATTCGTCGAGCTCAAAGGCGCCCTTAAGCCGGCGGGTCATCCGGAAACCGGGATAAGTGGGAATGATGAGCGGGTAAATATCGCGACCCGGTTGACGTTCATCTTCCGCCGCCGTGGCGCCGCTGATGGAAGGCGTAACAACTGCCGCTTTTTTATTGCCGGATTTATCGTTGGCGGCCTTGACATGGCGCATAATCATTTTGCGACCATCGATGGCCAGGCGCGTAACGTCGCGCCAATTCACGCCGGAATAACAAGGCATTCCCGTTTCGACCTTGTAAAAATTGTCGGTCAGCGGACGGAGCTTAACCTGCGCGCCGTCATGCGAAAAAAACCAGCCGGTACACACGTTTTTCTCATAGACAACCGTCTCTTCTCCGGCCAGATGGCAGACATCGGCATCGCCGGAAGCATCCACGACCGCGCCGCACAAAATCGCGCCGCGCCCGCTTTTGGTCTCGACAATAACCGCGGAAATCCGTCCGCCCTCTTTGGCGACGCCGCAGAAACGGCAGTCATAGATCGGCTGGACGCCGTTATCCAGGACCAGCTCTTCCATGGAGATGATAAACGAGGCCGCGTTATAGGTAAGCCAATAGCGCTTCTGTTTGCGCTGCTCCAAGTCGCCGCCGGGAAGCCAGCATTCGGGATAATCGGCGGGGCCATATTTACAGGAGTTTTTTAAAAGCTCTTCCCCGAGCCCGCCGATGACCTGTCGTCCCAGCCCATCGCAAAGCGGCAGATACTCGACGATCAAGCCGAGGGTTGCGAGGCCGCCCAGGCAGGTTTCGCGCTCCAAGAGGCAGGTGCGCGCGCCGCAGCGCGCGGCGGAAAGCGCCGCAGCAACGCCGGCAATTCCGCCGCCTACGACAACGACATCGAAGCTTTCGAAAACCGGGATCCGTCTTTCCTTTTCCGTAATTTCCGTGACAAGGGATTTCGAGTGCATACCCATAGAAATATCACCGTTCATAAGGCTGATCATCTGATTCGGAACATTGTGCCGCCGGGGATAAAGAGCTCGCAGGCCCCATGTCCACCACGCCGTGGCAAATACGCGGGTGCCCGTCGAGGGCAATTGCGTCGTTCATCCAATCCGGCTGGTTAGTGCCGGAGTTATAGCAGGGCGACAAACGGTTGAAAAGGTAATTTCCGCCGGCACAGTCAATGAAGGCCGAATCTTTTTTTCGTATTGGCCGCCGAAAGATTTGTCGGAACAAGATAGTGCGTGGCCGCCGGCGCCCCAAGAATGGCGGCGCCAAGAAAGCAGACCAGCCAGAAATTCGTGATCCTGGACTTTATAAATCACGCTTTTGGCTTATCCTCGCGTTTAACAACAACCGCATTGACTGCGGAGACAAGCACCTCGCCCTTGGCATAGATATATAGAATTATATTCTCTCCCTTGGCAAAGTCATACTTGAAGTTTAACGTTTGCATGTCTTTCGACGCCTTGAATTTCTGGAGCTCCGGATGCTTTTGATCCAGCCTTTCATCCCACTTGTTCGGGTTTTGCCATGTCCAGAGCTTGACAAAAACGCTGCCCGACCCGGACGCAGTCACGTTGACCGACAGCGCCGAATTCTCTTCGGCAAATTTTCCAAGAAACATGAAAATGGTTCCGTTCGTCAGCAGAACCTGATTGTTGCCGTTCTGGTCCGCAACGATCTTGCAGGCCGCGCCGGCAAACTCCCAGTCCTTGGGAAATTTTGTTCCCTGCAAGCTTTTATTGTCGCCCTTGTAGTCTTCCAAGATCGCAAAATTGCCGTTTTTGACCAGATTCCGGCTGATCACAGCCCTCCGGAAGCTATTCGGACTGTGCGGTGGAACGCCATCGACCGACGACGCCTCCTCGCTTGCCGGAGGTTGCAGATTCATGCACGACCGCATGAAATGCAGCCCCCAGGTCTGGCCGGGCGCAACCGCGGCGCAGTTCATTTCCTTCACCGGCACCTTGACTTCGTAAACATAACCGTCTTTTTCCTTCCGAACGGCCAGCGTTGTTTGCGATGTCCACGCCGAATCCCGATTTTTGGCATCATACAAAGCGCCCTTGGTGTTGATCGCAAGGTGGTAGTAATTACTGTCGTCGCCGGGCGCAGCAATAAAGATCTCCACGGAATCATCAGCCCATACTTTCCCGTCGCGTTCACTGGCCTCGGCTTTTGGTGGCGCCCAGGCGTTCTCTTCGAACGCGCGAATCGCAAAATAAAGATTATCCTTGTCATATGCGACCAGGACGGACGTTTTTTCCTTGGGAGCGCCATTCTTGCCGATCAAAATAAAATTATTGAGCGGACGCGCGCGCGCCCAGACATCCTCCGCCAGAACGCCATCGACCTGCATGGTTTTGTCAGCGCAGGCCGGCACAATGCTTTTTTCCGCGGAAAATAATTTTTCCAGCTTTTCGGTTTCTTTCTTCCAATAAAGATCCAGGTATTTCCGGTCCAGCGCCAGGCGCTCGAGCACCTGCGGTTCTTTGGCTGCAAGCTTAAAAGCCTCATCCAGACAGGCATCCAGCTGTTTTTCCGCGCCATGGTCCGTCAGACAGTAGGCCGCTCGCGTACCACCGCCGTAGTAGGAATGACCGGGCGCACGATCCCACAGCTTCTTGCGGAGCGCGTGGTATTGCTTCATGACCGGGGCCGCGGCGCCATAATATTTGTCGTAGGCATCGTCCAGCAACCGGTCCGCATCGGCATCGACGTTCCAAAGCAAATGCGACGCCACATAATACATCGGCCACAACGTCAGCCAGCGTTCCTGTGTTTTTATGGCATCCGGGGTATAACAATATGAATTCAGGGGGATTTCCTCGTTCGTCCAGCCCGCGGCCCCGATCGATTTCAGATGCTTGAGAAATACGGCCAGCTTATATTCCAATGGGCAATAATCGACATGGGCAACGTCCGTATACTCATAAACCTGGATACCGCCCGGGCACCGTTTCTGCCATTCGAGAATTTCCCGATTGATCGGCACATTGAAGGAACAGTTGGTATCGTCAAGATCGTGCACATAACAGCGCTGATGGGCGCAATAGATGCTTTTACCAAGGCCTTTATACTTAATGGCGGGATCGTCCGGCACTTTCCGGTAATCGCTGTAAGGGAACTGCACTAACTGGGAACTAAACTCAGGGTGCCGTTTCAGCACGTAATCCTCGATTTGCAGGAAAAAACGATGTGCCAGGGTGGTTGTGGAATATTTCCCGTCGAAGGTTCCCATCTTTACGCAATCCGCGCACTGGCACCAGGCCTCGGCCCTGTCGTGGGCGCCATAATAAAACATAAAGTTTTCCCCCTGCGAACACCACTTGATCGCGTCCTCGGCCACCAATTTCAGGACTTCCGGATTTGATATGCACCGCTGCAGCCGGTCGCCGGTTTTGCGTTCCCCATCCCTGAGCGTGAAATACTCCGGATGACTTTTAAAAAACGTATTGCTGGGCACCGCGCGCTCGAACATTAAATGCCCGCCTGAGTCATAAAACGCATTGCGCGCTGTGCAAAAGAATCTGTAATCTGCCATTGACGTACCCCTAAGCAGGTAATCAGGGTAATGATATAAGGGGGTTATCTGCATTTTATTGCGGCCCATCCAGATCAGCGCATCTTTCAAATCGATAATGGTGCCGCATAAACACAGGTTGCGGGCCGGGAAGGATGGCTCTTCGAAATCATCGATATTGCCGAGAACGATATTGTCCTTTTTGAGATAATACTCGCCGGCGGCGCCCGGATAAAACCAGCGCACATCCAGGCACTTTTCCAGGAAGGCATAAGTTCCATAGAGCGCGCCGATCGGTTTTTTCCCCACAATGTAGATATTGCCATCCACGCTTTTCAGATAGAACGCCTCATTGCTTTTGGCTTTTTCCAATCGTTTTTTTATTTCACGGGGAACATCTTTAATATCCGCCAGCGTGCCGATAATGACGGCGTTTTTCTCTGCTCCCGCCGCAATTTTCAAGTTCGCGCCGGATATTTTCTTCGTGTATTCGATCAATTCGTCCCCGGCAACCCGTTCGCTCGGATGAGGGGAAGCGGGCAAGACAACCGCATACAGGCATTGCCCCTCCCGGACAAAGGTTGATTGCATATCCGGGGTTTTGCATGAAGCGCAAATCAGACCGACTGCAATCGCAAGCGCGGAATACAATATTGATTTAAAATGATTCACGCAGAACCCTCCTTGTGCTTTATATTTTTGCGAGCAACTCTCCCGTCTGTTTGCGTACGGCCTGCAGCAATTTATGATCTTGCGAATAACACACCGGATTTTTGGCGAGCTTCGTCCGCACAAATGCCAGCAACTCCCGCCCCTTGATGATGGAAGCCGACGATTTATTGCGGGGCTGGCGGACGGCCGATGCCAGCATGTTTAAGTATTCATAATCCTCAAACCCTTTGCGCACGGTCTCCCAGCGGATGGAAGAACAAATGGATGTTTTTCCGGGATATACAATATGCGGATCGCCGGCGGGCAATGGGTAAGAAGGATGATACAATCCGCCCGCGGTGGAATCCGTCCAAGGATTTACGGGAAATGGAATTGGGCACCCCCACGGGCGCCAGTAATTATACCCCCAATGCAAAAATCCTTTCAAACGCAGGCTCCAGGAAAGCCAATAAATAATTCGGTTACGCGCAGAGCAATAATCAAGGAATCGATTAGGATATATGGTTTGCGGCGACAAACATACATAACTCCACAGCTGCTCCGGCGGGCGACAATGCACCGGACCGTGAATTTCATTGATCATGGGCACCCGGATTTCAATATCGCCTGCCATGCCGGTCGCGGGCATAGCATCGATGCGCGGCACATCCGGGAGCCACTGCTTGATCTTTCGGGAAATGCGGCTCCAGGACTCTTGCGTTTTGGCGTTAGGCTCGTCGGCGATATGTTGCACATAGCGCTTAGCCAACCCCTTGCTTTTTAAATGCGCGTAAACCGCTTTTAGCAAATGTTCCACGTAATGTTCAAACTTCGCATCTTTCATCCGGCTTACCGAGGTATCAATGGGCTTGCCGGAAGCATCCAAAGGGGACCAACGGCTGAAGGTTATCGCCGAAGCCCCGCCGCCACCTCCGCCGGCAACATGACTGCCTTCAATCCAATCGATGCCGGCTTTGCCAAAAATAGCCAGCCATCTGTCCAGTCTGGAAAAATCAAAGGTCAAGCTTCCATCCTTGAGTTCAACCACGGTTACCAGTTTGGTGAAATCGGTTAGAATCATATCCTGCTTGTGCCTTGCCATGTCAGCCGCCACGCGTTCAATCCACAACCAATGGGCTTCGCTCCACAAATCAATATGATAATAATTTCCCAGGACTCCGGGATAAAACCATTCCGTATGGTGCAAGGCTTGTTTTTCCGGCAGGCGGAAAGGCCACACATGAACAACCACCGGGACGCTAAAAGGCCCTGGCACATTCATGCCCTCGAACGAGAAGGATAGTTTGCCCGCGTAGGTTCCTGACGGCGTATCGGGCGGAACATAAACAGAAATCCACACCGGCTGGGTTATGCCACTGCGCAATGGAATTTCTTTTTCCTCAAGAAATGCATCCGGGAAAAAAGCCGGGGCTTTGCGCAGGTAGGTTGCCGGATCGGTGTTTTCCAACGGATTGGCCAAAACATATGTGTACCATTCCCAGTGAGCCCGGCAACAGTCAAGGCCAATGCGATGCTGCTTTGGACCGGTCAAGGGGGTAAAGCGAAAGGACGCTTTTTTGATCCTGGCTGATGGCGGGACAGCAATGGCTATCTGGGCATCTTCGGTCTCGTTCCCCGCCGCCCACAGCTCGATGCACTCCGGTGCATCGAACGGTTTCGAAGTTTCCGGGAACACTTTTTCCAAAGAATCGACCACCCACCAGACATTATTTCGAAGTTTTCCCATCATTATGGCTCCTCTTCATTGCGAAAACGCCGCCGATATCGCCAGAATCGTCGCGTGTGCGGTTGCGACAAAAGCCGTTTATTGCCGCGCATCGAATCACACCGGCTATTGAGCATGAATATAGAACGTCCATGCTTGAATTAAAAACGGCAATTATGGTTCAAGGTTCGGGCAACATGCCGGATTCCGACAATATTCGCTTTTATCGCAAATTGCTGGAAGCGCAACTGCGTCTTCTGCGAGCGAAGCGCCCTGGCCAAACAGCATCGCTTGAATCCGGATTTAAGCATCAAGTAAATTGCCTGATCATGCGGGTTTGCCGATCAGGGTTATTTTACACGCCTGTTTACGCAGCTTACCCGGGAAAACGCCGATGTGTGCCAACAAACCGGAAGAACGAATATTCCGACAAACGGCAAATCAAACAAGATTATCGCAATCGGAACATTGTACCGCCGGGAATGAAAAGCTCGTAGGCGCCCATGTCCACCACATCATGTAAAATGCGCGGATGTCCATCCAGGTCCGTTGCGTCGCTCATCCAGTCCGGCTGGTTCGTCCCGGAATTGAAGCAGGGCGAATAACGATTGAAACGGTAATTTTCCCCCATAAAGTCGATGAACCCGGGGTCGTTGGTCGTATTGCTTGTTCCGGTAAGACTGAAGAAATTATTGGCAGGATATGAGCATGAGAATGCAAAGCTGCTGAATTTGTTCGCTGCATATCCGCCGACGTTGGAATCCTTATTGCTATATACTATGCAATTAATTAACATATTTGTAAACGATACGGCAAGACTGACTCCGCTGGCGGACGCTGAATAATTGCTTACAATCGTGCAATTAATGACATGCGTATTGGTCTCACCTATCAACATGCCGCCACCGTAATTAAGCCCGGACCGGTTATACCTGATCAGGCAATTTCTAATCGTCACATCATCATTGGCAGGATCAATCGACATGCCGCCGCCATGCTGTGTTTGATTATGATTCATCTCAATAACGCAATTTACGACAAGGTTGGTACCGCTCCTTATCCTTATCCCCCCACCCCCACCGCCGGCATTCGTATTGACGTTTCCCCGGATTATACTATTGGCCACAACCCCGATTCCTCCCATCCAGATCCCGCCGCCGCCGCTGGCATCGTTGGGAGCCCTGGGATCATTCAAACAACCTGTTATCAGGCAATTAGTCACAGTACCGCCCCTTAGCTGTATCCCGCCTCCGAAGGCATCGATGCCATTAATGTTTGACCAGCCGTTCGTGATGGTCAGGCCGTCCAGGACACAATTGGTGTGATTCATGACGAAATGCCACTTCGCATTGCCGTCAAAAATCGTCACATCCCGGCCATTAACGCCTTTCAAGACCACATCGTTCGTCAGGGTAATCGTATTGGTAAGCACATAAACACCGTTGGTCGTCAGGATGATTCTTGGCAAGGTGGCGTTGGTCATGGCGGCTTTTACCACGTCAAAAACACTCGTCCCCGCCGTCTCCCAGCTGGTGTAGGGATTGAGCGGAGCCGCCCCGATGGTCCCCGGCGGCACCAGATAATGCGTGGCCGCATTGACGGACAAAACACCTGCCGAGCAGAGACAAAACAGTGCAAGCTTTTTAATCGATTGCATTTGTCGCTCCTTTTTATCCATCTTGCGTCTTGATTAAAATTATCCTTATGTCACCGGGGCCTACATCCAATTCGAGTTTTTGCTCGCCCTGATCACAAGCCATGTCCCGGCCGCTGCGCAGTTCGGTTGCTTTTTCGATCTTCCCGATCTTACCGCAATCGATCACGACCTTTGCGGACGCCTGTTCGTCCAAGATCTCGCGCGTATCCGTCCACTTGGTCACACCCTTGTTGTTGATCAAATAGACCAGCCAGCCGGTTTTACACTTATTTACACCATATTCTATATATATCACCTTTGACCGACACGGGCAAGACTTCTCCGGCGATCTCATCCATAAGCAGCTTAACGAACGGCATTTGGCGGCCTTTCCACAGGCTCTGCAGCCAAGCGGACGGCACGCCTTTGTCGCCAGCCTCGCCAATATTTCCGCGCGGCACCATCCAGTCAACCAGCGTCGTCACCACGTTGCCCTTGCCATACCGGTTGAGCGCTGCCAGCGGCGCGCCGGACTCGTCTTCCCATATCATCCTGCCGCCGCGCATTGTCACCACCTCATAATCGTACGGCTCGCTGATTTTTGTTTCCGCCCCGTTCGTTCTGTTCCTGACCGTTCCTTTGGCTTCCGCCTTTTTCCCGCTCCGTGCCAGGCCGATAAAGTCTTCTGTAAACATGGCGTTCATCTGCTCGATATTGACGACCAGCGTGCCGCCGCCGGAAACATAGTCCTTCAACCGCTTGACCACCTTACGGTCAAAATCATACTTGCCCAGCAAGACCAACACCTTGTAATCAGCCAAGGTCTTGAGTCTGACCGGCCCGCTCGGCGGGTC
Organism: uncultured Verrucomicrobiota bacterium; assembly: GCA_964617825.1. Classification (GTDB taxonomy): domain Bacteria; phylum Verrucomicrobiota; class Kiritimatiellia; order JAAZAB01; family JAAZAB01; genus VSJD01. The sequence continues at coordinate 75,667 of CAZTWL010000007.1, read as the reverse complement.
CAGCACCAGGACGTCATAGATATCCCCATACGGACTGTTGGCCAGGCAGCCTTCCTGCCCTTTTTTTACATCCTGACTATAGGGCACCAGGGTATACATGAAGGCGTCAATCATCGTATCCCAGCGCATTGCGGGAAAATACGAAAACGCTTTCGCGCACCATTGCGGCTGGCCATGATCGAAAGGCACTGCCAAAGCCACGGGCGCATAGGCCACGCCGCGATCCGGATGGCGGCGCGCAAAGGCATACCATTCCTTCATCGCCTCGCCGTGCGGCGACAATTCCCATTCCTGCGCCTTGTCCCACGGCCCCTTGGTTTTCTCGCGCAATTGACAGTAGGCATACGGCCATACCTCGTGGGCCACAAAACTAGCGCCATTTAAATATCCCAAATACATGTCCCTGCGGTTTAAGGAAACGGAAACGCCATAATCCTTGCCAAGGGATTTGCCGAGCGTATTCGACACCATGGTATAATAAGGGGTTTGGTCGGTATGCCCCTGGCCCTTGGAATCATACCCGTTGTAACACAGAGCAATGTACCAGGCCCAGAATTTGCGGTATTGGCGCGCCGCACCGCGGGCGAAAAACATCGATATTTGATGACGGTACGGCCCGGTGTTGGTCGTCTCCATGATAACTCCGCCGGCGCCCCATTCCAGGGGATAGTGGTCGAAACACCAGCCGCTCCGCAAAAAGAGCATTCTGGAATCGTCATTGAAACAATAGCGACGCAGGGCGTCATAACATGACTTCAAGCCCGCCGCAGCCTGCCGGCGCCCCTTTTTGCTTTCTTCCACCACCTGCCTTATGGTCGCGATGCTTTTCGCAATATCCGCTTCGGCATAGCCGTCTTTTTTAAATTGCGCTTGCAAGCCATCAATATTCCCGTTGTCCTTGCTGCACAAAAAAACGATATATTCATTATCCCATTCGCAGCCGGCCTCAAATCCGAGAAAATTAGGATATTGCGCCTTCCAGCGTTTATAGGCGGAGACATCGGTACGAAACGGCAGCATGGTTCGGAAAGGCGGGCGGGCGCGAATCCCGCAAATCTCGAAGGGAACGTTCGTCACCAGCGGACCTTTTTTCTCCTCCAAACCGCGCAAGCCGCCCACCCCAACTTCCAGGGGATTATTCGTCTCGCCCAACGCCCTATCCAGACTATAGCGCACGGCCGATTCGCTTACCATCGGCTCGGTATTGATATAATTTTTATATTGTGCGGTTGTCTCCCATTTCCCCTGTTTATGCGCCAGCATGTTCCAAAAATCACGCCCCATTATAACCGGCAGTTTCCATTCCGGGGAAACATCGAAATCCGCCCGCGCCACAAGCAGATTAGTATTCGCATTTGGCTCGCGGCCGCCTCTTGTGCCGTCAACCGCGCAGCCTCCAGCCATCCACCACACCAGGGCCAACAACAAAAAAACGCTGCATAATCCAAACACGCGATGATTTTTTCGATGAATCAGCATGGATAGCTCCCTCCTTGTAATTCATACTATAACCGCAACCGATCGAGAATATTTTCGCAGTTAAGGACTTTCTCGCGCAGATCGTTCAGCGAATAGTAATAATGGTTGCTGGCCTCAAAACCGATGCGCGAATCGCGGCGCGCGATTTCATGGAGCTTTTTGGCCAACGCAATCTCCTCCTGCAAGATCGCAATGACTTCCTTCCGCGCCGCCGGCTTGTTTCGCAGGCGCACAAAGCGCGTCTGCAGATACGCGCTGCGGAAATGACCGTAGGCCGCCATCGACACGTTTTCCAGCTCGGTAAAGTCCGCAGCGCTTTTGGGCGCTATTTTTACGCGCGCTTTTTTGAGGAGTTCCAATCCGGCCCCCCATCCTTCGGCAAGCTTCCGTAATTGCTCCTCGAAGACTCTTTCGGGATAAATGGCGCGCCATCCTTTGAGGTCGTCGTAGGGGAATCCGATCATTGTGGCATTATATCCGGTCTTTTTCAGATAAAGCCGGTTCATTGGGCCAAAGTTCGTCGGCCCCCAATACATAACCAGGACATGGAATGGAAACTGGCGAAATGACTCGCTGAAAATCTTCCAAGCCCCGCAAACCAGCGGCGCGGCATCCGCACCAAACTTATCAAGGGCGATTTCATCGGGCGTTCGGTTGAGAAGCTCCAGATTGCCCCCAGGATACCCCCCGAGCGTCCAACTGAGCATCAGCCCATTAACCTCCGCCTGAAAAATATTATCCAGATGTTCGCGCGCCAAATAAGGCACGGGAATGTATGGCGCGGCGGAAAACTCCCATGAATTATTCAACTGCAGTTTCGCAACGGTTTTCAGACCCAGCTCTTTGGCGCGCTTCCAGAGCCTTAAGGATTTTTCGCTCGGGCCAACCTGCGAAACGGAATAATCCATGACGATGCCCCTGACGCCCCCGATATCGGTGTGCTTGCCCCATTCGCTAACGCACATCAGGTAGATATTTTTGGGGAGCTTCTCGAGGATTTCGAATTCGAACTCGACGACATCATCCTCCTTGGCCCTGGACACAGGCCCCCATCCCCAGTCCCAGACAATGACCTTGGCGCCGGGCGCGGAAGCATGAACGCCCCTTTCCGCAGCGGACACGATTTCCGGGATAATATCGGCAACCGACCGACCCTTGCAAAACGGGCAGATATGTCCGGCGCCCCTCGAATGACAATGGGTGGGATTCTCGGACATCGTGATCATAAAGGCGCCGGCGAGCCCTGGAACTTGCGCAAACACTCCGGCACAGGCTTCTTCCAACCACTTGATCGGCGCCTTGGTCCGCGTAGTGCAGTTGGCGAACGCCATGCTGTTTTCCAACGTTACACCTTGCCACTCCGGAAGCTTATTATAAAAGGCCGGCGGCATGCCGCGCGGCTCATTCAAATAAAGATAAACGCCGATCCCGTATTTCGCGCATTTTTGCACAATGGCCGCCAGATTCTTAAGTCGCGTTTCATATCCCTCTGAAAATTCTTCAGCGCCGGCAATGGGATGCAATTTATATAAGATCGCATGCAGCCACACGCCCTCGATCCCCATCGAAGCGTATTGGCGGAGAAGATTGTCGGGCACGGGATCCAGCTCCGGACTAAGAAAAATGTCGCCGCACGTCGCCGAGAACGAATGAATGAAATTGAATTCGAAACGGCTTGTTCTAGGGCGCAAGCCCTTCGGCCCGCAAGCTGAAATGAAAGCAAAGGGCTTTTCAAGATACGCCCTCGATTTTGTCGGAAAGTGTCCGCGGAAAGTCTTTTTGAGTTCGGCCGTTCTGCGCCTTTCATCCGCGGAAAGGGGCCGGAACCGCATAGGCGCACAGGCCGGTTTCAGGCGGCCCATCTTGGCCCAGAGAAAATCCTCCTCCTTCAGCGTATAGGCCAACCTGGCGGCATCCCAGCCGAGCAGTTGCAGCAGCTGGTCATATGGAAGCAGGTGCCAGTTGTTTCTGATGATGGTAAGATAACCGCGTTCCAGCCATGCTTTTTCAACTTGGGGAGGAACACAAAGCCCCATGGCGGATGCCGACGCCAGCACGTTCTTTTCGCTTGTATCCAGGACTTCGGCCAGTCTTTTGACAGGCGCGATTTCCCAGTTCCTCCAGATGAAAGCCTGATAGCGTACCGGAAAATGCAAACAATCCAGCGCTTTTGGAGCCGAGCCTGACGGAAGATCTGCAATATTCATTTGCGTCGATTAACTCCGGGTTAATTTCACCTGGTTGCGGACCGCGCCCTCCGGATCATCAGAGATCAAGCAATCCGGGCAGAAAATATTCAACTTCGCCATTCTCGCCGCACATCGGCCTCTTCTACTCGACCGTTCGCATCTCAAGCAGTTGTTTGTCGAGTTGCAGCCGCCAAGTCTGGAAGAAATGGAAATCGATCCGGGCGCCGTTTACGCCGTCCTGGAGCAGCCCGCTTTACTCGATGCGCTCATGCATGTGCTGTTTATATCGGGCGGCGGCTATAATGTGCGCGCGCACCTTGGCGGCATCTTTGTTTGCAAAGGCCTCCACGGCGAGCGCCCTTTCGTGCCAGGATTACAGTTCATCCGCAGCGCAACGCTCCACGGCCGACGCATTTATTCCGATTACAATTTCAAGATCATGCAGGTTGCGGCTTGGTCCATTTTGCTTTTTGATTATCTCCTTATTCCTTTTTCATGGCGTCCGGACCATTTCTCTCTCTTGCAGGAGAGTTCTGAGGCGACGGGCATGCTGACAAAAATGGTGCCGCGCCTCGATCCTCTCCCAAGGCAGGATGAAGTCTGATCAATCGATGTCCTGCAGCTCTTATTCCATGATCGCTTTTTTTCCGATTCCTGAACAATTGTTTTGAACAAGAGTGCTTTACCGATTCTGAGATCACGGCTTTACAACAACCGCTGCCGGACTTTCCGCAACCGTCGCGCACCGGCCGGGTTGACCGAGCAGACGATAGATCTCATCGGTCGCGCTAAATCCGGGCGCGCGCTTGCCCATGAAATAAACAGGGCGTGGAAAAAGAATGGCCGCGGCTTGTGGAACATCGGCATAACGCCGAATACGGAACAGCGCCGTCTCCGAAGCATGGCAATCCGGCGCATCTTCCAGGAATACGCCCGCCACCTGCTCATTCACGATTGCGGCATAGAGAGCGGGAATGGCCAGATCGCCCTGTCCCCATAGATAAATGCCTTGCGGGTCGACGCCGGGCTTGGCGGCAAGGGCCCGGACCGCACCCAGCGCATCGCGCACGCGTAAAGATGTCAGCGTTTCGCCGGCTAACGCTGCCAGGCGAAGCAAATGCGGCCGTTCGCCTTTGGGAAACATATTGCTGTCGATGCCGGTTGGTTCGACAATCAGGAGATTAACGCCTGCAGTCGAAAACTCGCCCGATCGCCGGCTCGCTTCGGCCACCGCATCGTGCGCCAGCAAGATCACCGTCTTCCGGGGCCTGTCCGCTTGCGAGATAAGCGCCGCCCGATGGCGCAGCCCCTGATCGACGACCAGTTCCAGCGCTCCATTTTCCTCTTTAAGTTCGGCGGCAAACGGCAGGAAAGCGGTGCGCAGCACCTCGGAGCTTAACTTCCCTTTAAATTCCTGCTTGAAGCGCAGGAAATCCGCCTCGCTTTTCAGTTCCAGCTGCGGCAGCGGCGGCGTAAACTGCTTTTCGATGTTCGCCGCGTCGACGGGCGCAGAAGTAAAACAATGGATCATGGCCGGATCGCGAAGCGCTGCCGGGACTGGTTCGTCGGCGATAGGCGTGACGCCGGGATGGTCCTTCCCCAGCCAAAGGTCAAACCAAGCGTACTCCGCCTTGCGCAATGCGGCGGTATCCTCATGTCCCTGGCGATACGTCTCGTATGCAAAGCAATCCGGTTTGCCGTGCAGCGTGTAGAGCGCTTTCAGATAGTCGGCCACGCCCTGCGAACGCGGATAGAGATCGTCATGGATCCCATGTTGGACCAGCAGGCGGCGCGGCGCGGCCAGGCCATATAACTCTCCGTATTCCAAACCGAAATAATTGTAAAATATGTGGACGTCGCAGGTATTAGGCAATGCGCGCCGATAGCCGGCAACGGTGGTAAAGCCCTCGGTGGCAACACCCGCATCGATGCGCGGATCGGCGGCCATCGTCCATAGCGTCCGGGCCGCGCCCCCGGAGCGGCCGGCCAGGCCGATCCGGGATGGGTCAACCAGAGGTTTGCCGGTCTGTTCATCCTTGAGTGACAGCAAATAATCCACAGCCCGCATCGTATCCCACACCTCGGCCCCGGCCGGATTGTAGCCGGTGTTGTACCAGTCGTGCTTGTCGAAGTAAGGGCCTTTATGGCCGCACGCCATACCGCCACCTTTCTTGCCCTCGCCGCCGAGTCCCGGCAAACTCAAAGCCACGTAACCATGGGCGGCATAGCTCAACAAATGCTGCGGATAGCCATCCCGCCCGCCATGGCCGGGCACGTAGATGATGGCCGGCGCCGGGGCCTTTAATTCCTTCGGCAAGTAGAGATGCGCGGCCACATAATTCTTGGGCCGGCTTTCGAAGACCACCCGGCGAAAGGCGGCATGGCCCACGTCCAGCGGCACGCCCACCATCCGCGGATTAAGCGGCGTCCGCTCCGGCAGGGGATCGAGGCCAAGGATGGCGAAATATTTTTTTTGCAAATCATCGCGCCGCCGTTCCCAATCGGCAAGCTTCTGCGGCGGTTTGGCGGCTGCCGTGAGTTGCTCGGCGCGCAATTCCAGATAACCCGCCAGATTCGTGGAGGATATTGCGCGCAGGTCCCCGGAAGCTGCCGCCTTGGCCTGAACCTGCGCATTGGACGAATCACCCGCCATGCCGCCCAATGCCGTCAAACTGCCGCCGCAAACGAGAGCCGCAGATGCCATCACCCGCTTGGTCTTTTTCAGGTTCATCGAAGCCCCTTCCTTATGCATGTTATTTGATTGCACATATTCGGAACCATCGCTCAGGAGAAATGAAAAGCGGCTATCTGATTTTGAACATCGTGCCGCCGGGAATAAAAAGCTCGTAGGCGCCCATGTCCACCACGCCATGCAAAATGCGCGGACGTCCATCCAGGTCTGTCGCGCCGCTCATCCATCCCGTCTGGTTCGTTCCCGAATTATAGCATGGCGAGAAGCGATCGAATCGGTAATCTCCTTCCGCAAAACTCGTAAACTGGGGGTCATTCGTCGTATTGCCCCGGCTGTCCAGAATGAAGTTGTTGTTGGAAGTCGAACAGGAATAGGCGACGGCGTATTTGGCGGCCGGCGCCCCGATATCGTTGATATTGCGATTGGCGCTGAATGAGCTTCCCATATTGCTGACAATGACGCAGTTCAATATCGTATTGCTCAAGGTCGCATTGCCGAGAAACGTTATCCCGGCGCCACCCGACGATACGGCGGTGTTGCTGACAATTGTGCAATTGATGATGCGCGTATTCCAATTGGTGGTATTGGATATCCAGATGCCGCCGGCATAATTGGCGCTGGAATTATAGCGAATCAGGCAGTTGCGGACGGTCGCATTGAATGGCCCCGAGTACCCCAGCCCGACGCCGCCGCCGTGAGCGGACGCGCACTGGTTGTATTCAATGATGCAATTCTCGATCAGGCAGTTGGCGCCGTCATGAACGGCCACCCCGCCGCCGTTGCCATCCCCTGCCAGCATCCGGTTGCCGCGGATGATGGTATTGGCAACCACACTGGTGCTGCCGATGAAAATGCCGCCGCCCCGGTTCGCTCCGGACCCGGTTGACTTACATGCAGTAATCAGACAGTTGGTGACCAAGCCCTTCGTCAAATAAATGCCGCCGCCAGAACTTCCCGCTCCGTTTGTGACGGTCACGCCATCCAACACGGCGCCAATATGCGTCATTTGGATTCGAAACATCCCGTTCCCGTCGATCAACGTGGCATCGCGCCCGTTCACGCCGCGCACAGCCATGGCGGTGTCGAGCAAGATCGCATTGGTGAGCACATAGGTCCCGTTGGTCATCCAGACTACGCGCGGCTCGCTGCCATTGGTGCGGGCCACCCTAATCACGTCGTATACGCTGGTTCCCGCCGTTTCCCAACTGGTATAGGGACCGGACGCGCCCGCATTGGCCGGCACGAGATAATGCGTGGCGGAATTTGCGCCAACAGCACTCAAGCAGAGAAAGATGGCCAGCCAGAGATTTTTAACAGGCAATTTCATTTTTCTCCTTATATCGCGCGATCGTCGAAAGGACAAGCGAACTATTCCGTCATCTTGAACAAAGCGAAATATCTCCGCCAAGCTGTGGCTCCTTACTCTCTGATCGACAGCACCTTGATATCCCCCGGGCCGACATTCACTTCGAATTGTTGCTTGGCAGCGTCATGGGGAACATCCTTGTCGCTCCTCAACTCCGTGACTTTGGAGATCTTCCCGATCTTGCCGCAATCAATCACGACCTTTGCGGACGCCTGTCCGTCCAAGATCTCGCGCGTATCCGTCCACTTGGTCACACCCCTGTTGTTGATCAAATAGACCAGCCAGCCGGTTTTGGTTTTGTTAAGGCCATACTCAATATCGCCTTCGATCTTCACGGGCAAGACTTCGTCGACAATTTCCGTCATCAGCAGTTTCACAAAGGGCATTTCATCCCCGCGATACAGCCGGTTCAAGCCCCATTTCCCGTCATCCTCGGTCAGTTTTGCCCGCGGCACCATCCAGTCGATCATAGTCGTGACCACATTTCCCTTGCCATAGCGGTTGATCGCCGCCAGCGGCGCCCCGGACTCGTCTTCCCATAATACCCGGCCGCCGCGCAGCGTCACCGCCGCATAATCGTACGGCTCACTCGTTTCCATCTTACAACCGCTCAGGCGGCTTCGGACCACGCCGCGGACTTCACCATTTTTCCCGCTCCGCGCCAAGCCAGTAAATTTTTCGCCGAACAAATTGTTGACTTGCTCGATATTGACGACCAGCGTGCCGCCGCCGGAAACATAAGCTTCCAAACGCTTGACGGTCTGGCGGTCAAACGCATATTTTCCAAGCAGGATCAGCACCTTGTAATTATCCAACACATCAAGTTTGGCCGGACCGCTCGGAGGATCCAAAACCAGAACGTCATAGATGTCTCCATAGGGACTGTTAGCCAGGCAACCTTCCTGCCCTTTTTTCGTATCCTGATTGAACGGGACCAGCGTGTACATGAACGCATCGATCATCGTATCCCCTCTCACCATCGGGAACGTCGTGAACGGCTGGCCGCCCCACTGCGGATATCCCTGGCTAAACGGAACCGCCAAGGCCACCGGAGCATAGCTGATCCCGCGGTCCGGATGACGCATCGTAAACCCGTACCATTCCTTCATAACCTCACCGTGCGGAGACAAGGTCCAGATCTGCGTCTCATCCCAGGCCGGCTTGTTGCTCACGGACAGCTGACAATAGGCATACGGCCAGGTCTCGTGGGCCACGAAACTAGCTCCGTTCAAATATCCCAGATACATATCCCGCCGATTCAATGAAGTCGACATTCCGTAATCCTTGCCAAGGTAATCGTTCGGAGGCGGCAGGGAATTGGACACCATCGTATAATACGGACAGGACCAGCTATGGCCTTTTCCTTTGGAATCATAGCCGCTCAAAAACGTGGCAATAAACCAGGTCCAACATTTCCGGTACTGGCGCGCCGCCCCGCGGGCAAAGAACATCGACACCTGATGACGATAGGCGCCGGTATTGGTCGTCTCCATGATAATTCCGCCGGCGCCCCATTCCAGGGGATAGTGGTCATAACACCAGCCGCCCCGCATAAAAAGCATCTTGGCGTCGTCGCTGAAACAGTAGCCGCGCAAGGCATCGTAAGATGCCTTCAAGCCCTCAACAGCCTGCCGGCGTCCCTCTTTGCTTTTGGCCACAATCTTCCTTAACTTCGCCATACTCTTCGCAATGTCCGCCTCGGAATAGCCCCTCTTTTCGAATGTTTTCTGCACATTCTCTATATTCCGGTCATCCGCGCACATCAAAAACATGTTATATTCGTTATCCCATTCGGTGCCGGCTTGAAAACCCATAAAATTGGGATGCTGCTCTTTCCAACGCTTATAGGCGGCAAAATCGGGACGATATGGCATCATTCTGACAAATGGAGGACGGGCGGAGAGCCCGGTAACAATAAAGGGAACGTTCGTCACCAGCGGACCGCTTTTATCTTCAATGCCAAGTAAATTTCTCACCCCCACTTCCAGCGGATTATTTGTCGCGCTTAACCCCTTTCCCGACAAGCTATAGATCACCGCCGATTCATAAATCATCGGCTCCGTATTGATGTGTTTTTGATATTGTTTTTTCGTTTCCCATTTGTCGCTCTTATGTCCCAGCATGTTCCAAAATTCACGCCCCATTACAACCGGCAGATTCCATTCCGCAGAGACATCGAAATCCGTCCGCGCCACGAGCAAGTTAGCGTTGGGTTCGCCAGCCTGGCGGCCAGGCGCGCCCGTGAACGCACACCCCGCAGCCAACATCAACATTAGCGCGATAAAAACATAAACCGCCGGATAAAAGCAGAACCTGCCATCGCTCCTTTTTGTGCGCATGATGATTTTTTGAATGTTCTTCATCGCCTGGCATCCTCCAGCATTTTATAGGCAGCTTTGGGATGCCGCGAGGCATCTAAAATGCCTTTATTGTTGACCCCCCGCTCATAAATATTATCCAGACGCGTCGGATCGTCGAAATCGGCCCAGCACCAAATGAAATAGCCGCCCACCCGGGGATGTTTCCTGAAATACTCGATGTTGGCCTTGATCACCCGCGCCTGGTATTCCTCGGTCCAGGGGACCTTCGCGCTGCCATGCCGGCCATAAACGGCGCCGGCACCGAACTCGGTTATTAATATCGGACGATCCGGAAATTTTTTGGCGATAATGTCGAGCGTTTCCGGCATCGAATTCAACTTGAGGTCATACCAGCCCTTGTAAACATTACAGGCAATAAAATCCGCATATTGCATGGCGGCATTGACGGCTTCAGGGAGCACCCGGTTATTGATGAACGAGCACGGGCGGACCGGATCGAGTTTCGCGGCCAATTTCCGCGCTTGCCTGAAAAAGCTGACGCTATCCGGATCCGACGTGGGAATTTCGTTGCCCAGTCCCCAGACAAAGATGCAGGGGTGATTCCGGTCCCGCAAAATCAAGTCGCGCAACTGGCTCAACGCCGATTGGCGGGTACAGGCCTGCGATTTATTCGCTTTCCAATAAAGCGGAATTTCCTCCCAGACCAACAGGCCCATTTCATCCGCCAGGTCAAGCGCGCGGACATCATGCGGATAATGCACCAGCCGCACCGCGTTCAGTCCGGCCCGCTTCATCATGGCATAATCGCGAGCGTATATTTCCGCCGGAATGGTATGCCCCAGGCCGGGATGCATGGCATGCAGTCCCACGCCGTGGATAAAATATTTGTGGCCATTAAGATAAAAACCTTCCCGCCGGATCTCAAAACGGCGGAAACCCAGGCGGGACGTATAAAGCTGCTTCCGCCCGGCGCAAGCCAATTCCAGTTCGGCGGCGTAAAGGCAAGGCGATTCCGGCGACCATACCCGGATATTTTTCAAATCGAGCGACACTTGCAGCTTGCCGTCCTTAACGGGAACACGACAGGCCGCCAGAGGGGAACCGTCTGTATCGCGGATGGTCAGTTTCGCCGTCGCTTTTAACGACAACTTGCCATCCAGCTTGGATTCCAGATTTACGCGGCCGCATTCGAAATCGTCATTCAAGACGGCGGTTATCCGCGTCTCGGTCAGCCGGACCAATGGGGTGGTATAAAGCGTTACCGAACGGATAATTCCGGGATGACACATCCACCCCGGAACCGGAACGGTCGAATCCGGGCCCGGAACCGGGTCAACCCTGACCGCCAGGTAATTCTGGCGCGCCAGCGCGCTGCGGTCAATTTCGAACTCAAAAGGCGTGTAGCCGCCTTCATGTTCCCCCAGCAACCGGCCATTCAACCAGACGCGCGCATGGTAGTTGACAGCCTCAAACCGCAAAAATACGCGCTCGCTCGCCGCCGGCCGCCAGGCAAACCGCTTGAAATACCAAACCTTTTCGCGATACCACTTCATTTCCGGCAGGCCGGTATATGTGCCCGGCACGGTAACCGGTCGATAATTGAGCGCTTTACGGGCGCCGGTAAAATGCGCATGCGGCAATTCGGCCATTTGGTAGGCGCCCCACGACTCGCCGAAACCTGCAGGGTCCAACAGCATTTTCCACGAACCATCGAGAGACAATTCGTTTTTTTGATCCTGCCGGCTGGAAAGAATTGGGGTCGAAGCTTTTTTCATCTTTGGTCCTTGAGATAGTTGGCGAACAAATCGTAGCGCACATTCAATTCCGCTTTGACACTTGCCGGAAGATAGGTGCCGGCAAAGAGCTGCTTTGTACGGCGTCGCGAAATCGCCAACGCGCGGCGCAAGCTGTTCCGATCACGGGCAGGCGATTGATCCAAGACCGCCAGCGCCAGGCGCACATACAACTCATTCACACCGATGCCTTCCAGCCAGAAATCGAGATTGCCGGCATTGCGCCGCGCCTGTTCCCGATAACGCCGGAACATTATCGCGGCCCTTGCGTAATCGCTTAAAATATTTTCAAGGTAAAGCCGGGTTTTACGCTTGCCGCCCTGCGCCTTCTTCAGATTGGCGATACATTTTTTCAGGGGATCCGGCCTTTGATCGCTTTTTCGGACATAATCCTGAATGTTTTGGGCGTGCAGAAAATATGTTTCCTTCCCGTTTTCCGCCAGGGCGGCGGCATCTCCAAAATCTGGAAAAGCCACGCCGTACATGGCAGCGGTATAGGCCTTCCAGAATTCAGCCGGAACAAAAGGACCCTTGCGCCTCAACCCCCATGTTGCCGCATACGTTGCCGGCCAGCCGATTTCCGGATGATTATGCCTCACTGCCCAGGAAGTAACCACCGTGCCGGCCCCGTCGCGGACCCCCTTGCGCGCAAAATAAAAGCAATTCGAAGCATGCCGGGTCGATATCGGGATGCCGATCAAGTCCCCCGCGCTGCGATTGGCTGGGGCCGTCAAGACAGTGAACCCCTTGTCGATCAGCGCATCGGTACAATAAAAGGCGCGAAACGTTTTGTCCCGTGCGGTTTGCCTGTCTATGGCGTATTTCATCAGCCGCCGGCGAAAGGGCGCGTCGGCATTCCGGCGCAATTCCGCCATATTCTGCCAGTGCTGTCCCTTGCCGAAGCCGCCCCAGACAAAAAGTTTCTCCAGCCGTTCCTCGCTCAGCCAATACTCCCAATCCATCAAGGCGACGTATTTGGGTATTTCGTCGATAATCCCGGGATGGGCCAGGACGATGTCCGCCCAGATCACGGGCGTCAGCCCGCGCTGCCGAAGATGCGCCCAGAGCGGCCGCATGTGCTGCAGGTACAATCCGCCGCGTCCGATTTTTTGCAGCAGCGGCTGACAACGGGGGCTGTTGCCAAGCTGCCAGGTCTCATCGCCGCCCATATGAAAATAATGCGCCGGCTTGATGACATCTATGATTTCATCGAATATTTTCTCGAGAAACGGAACGGCCCCGGGATTGGTAACGTCAAGATGCTCGGTCAAATCCGGCGCTTCCCGCAAATGCGCATATTTCCGCTTTCCCAAGATAAACTCCAGATGCCCCAGGGACTGCATCAGGGGGATGACCTGCAGGCCCATCCTGCGGCATTTTGACGCAAAGGCTGCGGCTTCCGCATGGCTCCAGGCCTCCGCATGGCCAATTTCCGGATAGCCGTCAAAACGGAACTTGTCCTCCATTTCCAAAACGATGGCGTTATAGCCCCATTGCCGGAGCCGTTCCAGGAAGCTATCCAGGTAAGCGCGCGACCACATCGCCCGTTTGAAATCAAGGTGATAAGCAATAATCTTCATAGTTCGTCCTCGCAAGCCAAGGTCGTTGTTTTTAATGGTTTACAATAAATCCGGCCGATAATACCATCAATAGGATTATTGATTTCTATTTCTGGATTTTTGAATGGCCACAGCTGTAAACAAAGATTATTTCCGACCGGCGGCCAAGCCTTCGCCCGACCTGCCATTCGGCGTGCGCAGCGGAGGGCATCACAAATTAACGCAGCCCTTCACCAGTTGCGACCGGATAATTTCCTTCGTCCAATTGTTCTGGTGCTTGCGCGGCAGCGGAATCATCGAGTTTCCCGACCGGAAGCGGATCCTAGCGCGGAATCAAATCGCCGTTTATTATCCGGGCATGCGCCATTGCTGGCACACCGATCGCCGGGACTGGGAATTTTACTGGATGACCATGGATGGCCCGTTCGCGGCGACCCTCATGGCCGCGTTCGGACTGGAAGCGGGAGTTTACAACGCGGGCGCAGCGCCCGGCAGACTTTTTCAAACACTGATCCGGCTCGTGCAGCAACCCACGACACAGGCCGAGCTGAAGGCCTGTGCAACGGCCTTTACGATCATAACCCGCGCAGCCGGCTCGCATCTGGACCAGACAGACGAACTGGTGAACGCCGCCGTCAGGCGCATCCATGCCCAAAGCTCCTTGCCGACATTAAATGTCAAAACACTGGTTGCGGAACTGGGTATAAAACGGAGCGCATTTACCGGGCGCTTTCAAGCCGCCATGGGCATACCCCCCGGGGCATATCTGGAAAGGCTGCGCCTGCGGAACGCGCTCGCCCTTTTAAGGCAGAAGAACCTGACGATTGCCGAAGTCGCCGCCAAATGCGGTTACGAGGACGCCAATTATTTTTCCCGCATCATCCGCCGTACCACCGGTTTTTCCCCCCTGCAATTTCGCCGGCAAATCCAGACGAATCCGATTGCCTGATGGGGCAAACCACAACCGCCAGCCGGATGTTGCTGCGCCTGCCCGATCCAGGTTCCAACGGGCAATTGACATCCCTACCCCCTTTTGACACATTGCGGCAACTAAAGCACCATCCGGTCGTTGTTTTTATCGAAAGGCACAGGTTTATGAAATTCGCATTAATGGCTCATGTTCCTCAAAGCAGTCCCGACTGGGGTAAAGAAAAGGCTGTTCTTCACCAATGCCAGCGCGCGAAAAAACTGGAGTTGGACGGCATTGACTGGCTTGACACCTGCGGGGTCAACCCGAAAGACGTCCGCCGCATTGCCGACGACTGCGGTTTTCCCGCGGTTTGCTTCACCCCCATGACCGTGGATATCAATTTCCCCACAGCCGGCGAACGGCACGCCGGACTGGAAGGGGTTAAAAAGTCGGCCGAGACGGCCGCCATTCTCGGCACGGACAAAATCATGCTGCCCATGAGCGGCAAGCAACAGTTTACCAGCCAGGAAAGCCGCCGGCACGCCATCGCCGGGCTTGTTGAAGCCGTCAAGATCGCGGCTTCTTTCAGGCTGACCTTGACCGTAGAGCATTATGGCAATCAGCGGGCGCCGTTCCGGATTTCGGAGGACGTTAACGAGGCGGTCCGGGCCGCACCGGGCTTGCGCGTGACCTACGACAGCGGCAACGTATGGGTTGGCGGCGAAGATGCACTGGACGGATTTCTCCGCTCGAAAGAACACATTGTGCATGTCCATTTTAAAGACTGGGAACTCACCATTGACGGAATCAACGCCGTAACGGCCGCCGACAAGAAAAAATACGTGATGGCGCCCATTGGGCGCGGCTTGGTTGACCACACCGGGATCTTGCGGGCCTTGCAACAAGCCAACTACAGCGGTTATGTTAACCTGGAATATTTCGGCGCCAAATACGACTCCGATGCCGCCATAGCCGAAAGCCGGAAATATCTCATGGAAACGCTCAAGCAATTGCCAGGGTGAAGACAAGGGCCGCCGGTAACCGGGATGACGCCGCCTGCCCGTCCAAGGCGCTTTGGCGGAGCCCGGCGGAAGAGCGGTCGAAAATATTGGATGCCGATAAAACGCCCTGAATTCAAGGCTCTTCCTGGTTTAGCGCGAGATTGCGTAATGCGTGCAAACCCTGGCTGGTTTTCTGATTGTGATCCATCCGGACGCTAGAGGAATTTGTTCCAGTCGCTCGCATGGCGGAAAACTTTTTCCGTGCAACCCTGGCAGGCAACGCGCTCGAGAAGGTCGACCCTGCCCCGGGCTTCGGGTGCATCGGCCTTGCGCCTGGCAGCGGCAAGGATCTTTTGAAGGCGGTGCAGCAAGTCCAGCGAAACCCAGGCCGCCCTGGTCAGCAGTCCTTTGCGGGTCTCTTTATCATGCGCCTGTTTCAAGGTGCTGTAAAAATCCAGAATATCCGGAGCCGCTTTGCCAAAGACCCCCTGAGCCCACTCGGTTTCCAGCGCAGAGATGTTTTGGTCCGGATTCCACAGCAGATTCGAAAACACGTACAAATCCCGCGCCCACCGGCAATCCGCACCCATCAGATTCAAGGTGAAGCCGGACCAGCCGTAGACCCCACCTAATTTTAAATCCCGATAAAGACTCAGATCCTGTTTCATTTTGCCGGCTAGCGGCGTCAGCGGTCCCTGCCAGCCATAATATTCGAAACAGGAGACCCGCCCGGGCGGCATTTTTCGAATCCACGGCTTCAGCAACTCGAGATACTTGCTGTTGGTCTCCAGGGTGCCCGTTGTCCGGAAGTTTTTCCGGCTTAATTTATTATCCGCCACCGGGTACATGTAGTTGGCGTCGATCGGGCAAAACCAGCAATGCAGGTTGGATGCCGGAACAACCTTTTGCGGCGGCTTAAGCAACTCCCAATACGCCAGAATGCTCAGAAGTTTTTGCGGAAATTCCGCCGCCAGGGCCTTGGCCATGTTATTCCAAAACCGCATATAGCCATCCGTCGGACTCAAGCCCCGATACGAAGAATTCATTGACGTATCGTCGGGCCAGAGTCCCACCATGCTCAATTCCGGATTCTTCCGCAAATATTCCAGGTATCGGTCCCTGATCAAATTCTGCACCGCCGGCTTTTCGATCCTGGTTTGTTCCCCAATATACCAGCCCGGATTTGTGCGCCGGTAAGTCGCCGGACCATAATTGCCGTAGTCATGATTTTCATCAGGCGGGCAAAAATAGTGAATGGAGTGATGAGTCACTTCAATGTCGAAGCCGCGATCCAGCAGGGCATCCAGCACAAGATGTTTATATTTCATCCAGAGATCGTAGCGATAATAATCGACGTAAAACACATAATGATTGAGCCGTCGTTTCGCCATCCAATCGATCTGGGGAAAATGATTAGCCGGCTCCAGGCCGTCATACTCGGCGGTTTTTGACCCGAAAATCTGGATGCGGAAAATATTGCGCCGGGCAAAAGCCGCCGCGCATTTCCGGTTGATGGCCGCGGTGACAAGCGTGCGCGCCGAAGGAATCGTTTCCCGGCCGGGCTCAACAAAGCGGCATCCGAGGCTTTCCAGGAACGCATAGACGCCGTAGAGAGCGCTCCGCCCCTTGTCGCCTCGAATCAATACCTGGCCAGCCTTGGTTTCGATGGCAAAAGCATCCGCCGCTTTGCCGCCGGCGGCGGAATCCGCCGTAATGCATATGGCCGCCCGGGAAGAAGCCGACGAATTATCTTTCTCGATCACGCGGAAATCGGCCCCGCTGATTTTATTCAAGTAAGTCCGCATTTCGCTTGCCGCAAACCGGACAACCCGGTCAGCCGACGGGGAAATGACAATATCAACTCGGGCGCGTTTATTTTCGGCCAATACAATGCGCATAAGTCACACTACTCCCTTTTGTCATTATTTTTAACGGAGCGATTGGAATTTGCGGATTGTCCGCCTTGACCGTGTCCCGGCTCGCTATTCGACTTCACTTGCCGGCAGCTCACGTTTCTTGAACTCAAAGTCATCCACCCAGCATTCGCCTTTGCCGCTTGTTTCTATGTAGACACATACCAAACCTTTGGTAGGGAATGGAACCGTATATTTTACCTGCTGCCATTCCCCGAATTGCGGCACAACGTATTCCCCCCATTGCCGATCGGCGCCTCCAAAAACGCCCCGACCTTCGATGCCCAGGCGTACGCCGGCGCCCTCCCAGGGCCGGTCCGTTTTAATCCACATCGTCAACTCCGCCTTCGCAGCTGCCGCGGAAGAACCGTTATATCCGATATAAACATTCAAACGCGCGTTGTTTTCCATCCGCATGGAATGCGCATCGCTGCGCCCCGTGGATTTATCCCACTTTCCGCTGCCTTCCCAGATGAGGCGGCCGGCCGTTATTTCGGCATCCCCGCCCTTGTCGAACTTGTTCACGCCATTGACATAATAGGGACGTTCCGCCATCGGATCGAGACACGGAACCAGCTTGGATGCCGCCATCAGCTTATCCGCTTCCGCGGCCGGATAACCCGATATCCTGAAACGCGCACGATAGGTCTCGCCCGCTTTGAGCTGGGTAACTTTCACGCCGTTCCGAACCGGTGTGAACCAAAAGTGCATATCCCAATACGAACAACACGAGTCATAGATACTTTCGTAATCGCCATCCCCCAGCGCGATTATCTTGACTGCGGGACAAATTACTTTTTCCGGATACATGATAAAATAGCTGTCCTTGGCAAGCCCCATACCTCCCCAATTTTCACGAAATCCTCCGGTCTTATAATGCTCAGGCCGTACAAAGGACCAGTAAAAATGATGAATCGGCCAACGGTAGGCCTTGCCATCCGAGCCTTTCACCAGCGCCAGCCGATATGGCGACGCCGCCGAGGCCCAGTTCTCGAAATTTATCTTGATCGACTCTTCCGTGGTCGGCATGGGATTATAGGTGTAGGTATTGGCATAATAGACGACATCGCGATCGTAAATATGGGACACACTGTTATCCGTCTTCAAGGTCGTGGTCATATCCACGTCGTAAAAATAGATGTCCTTCCCGGAATCGTAGCGTAGAACCATCGACCCCTTTCCGGAAAGATGCTCGTTCTCCTTGCCGAAAGATGCAACCGCACCCACGACGGTATCGTTCGTGCAACGCACCCCATCCCAGACGCTGGCGCGAAATCTTCGGTCGAAGATAAACGGCCAGGCAAGCTGCGCCCGATAGCCGGGCTTGAACTTGACATCGTTCATCCAGGCCGCGGTCCCTTGCGTCATCCGTGCAATCGGCTCATCGCCGTCAAACACGACATTATCCCCGTGCCAGTTTGCCAAACGAAAATTGGGGCGTTTTCTAACCGTCGGCGCTATTGTTCCCTCCGCCTTGCCGGATTCCAAATCACTTACCTGAACGCGCGCTTCATTAAACACGCCCAAGCCCCAGCCCCCTTTTTCGATGGGCAAAAGCCTGTCTTCGTAGCTCAAAACCTGCTTGCCATTCAAGGCCAGCTCAATTTTATTCCCAATCGCCTTGACCGAGAACGCATAGCTATTGCTTATGTTGATTCCAGCTTTCGCCTTCACCGCTGCAAAGAAACCCGACGGAATGGACGGGGCCTCGGGGGCGGTGCCCGGCTCGCCTTCCTTCCATAACGACACTTCGTCCCATTTGGCGCTGAACTGGATCCGGTAAAACGCCCCCTTATTCTGGTCCCGCACGATGATGCCAAAATCATATCCCGGCTCATCCGCCAGATAATGGAAATTCAACGGCCAATAAACTAGCGGAGGATTATAAGTCTTGGCCGGATATATAATTTTGAATCTCCCCTTGATTTCAATATCCGGCATACTGTCGGCCGGATATGTCAAATACCCCCACGAATTGGTTTTCGCCCCGTCTAAAACCATGCTTGGACCGTTCCGTTCCGCAAACTTGATTCCGGTTGGAATGGCAGCAGCATCCTCTTTGCCGGCAAACGCCACCGGGCTTGCCGATAAAAGCATAAACGCTGCGCCACATAATATTTCTGTCATTTTTTTCACGTCGTTTTCCTCCTTATCATCCTGCCCGATAGTCGGCGCATGAATTTCGTTCAAACACTTTAACCGGCATAAGGATTTTATCCCCGGGATTGCGCTTGCCCTGGATTTCTTCGAGCAAGGCGCTAACTGCGGTACGAACCAGTTCGTGCCGGTCGGCGCCCACAGTCGTCAAGGGAGGGAACAGATCGATCGCCGCCTTTGTATTATCGACGCTGACAATCGAAATGTCATCGGGAATGCGCAGGCCCGTCTCCATGATTGCATAGTAGGCGCTTATCGCCATCGGGTCGGAAACGGTGAAAATGGCGGTGGGGGCGGGTTTCGATTTCAACAATTCGCGAACAGCCAGCCGGGTGGCCTCAAAAACATATTTTCCCTCCCTAACCAATTCCGGATTAAACGGAATGCCGGCTTCGCTCAGCGCCTGGCAGTACCCCATGAATCGCGCATTGGAACTGCTATACTCTTTATAACCCGTAATACAGGCAATCTGCCGATGACCGTGTTGCAGGCAATGTCTGGTCGCCAGGTATCCGCTTTGCAGGCCATCCGGCCAAATGCAAGTGACGTAATCTTCATCAATGACGCCCAGCAACACCATGGGCTTCACATATTGCCTTATCCGGTTTATCTGTTCCTTATTCTGATTGGTCAGCCCAACCGCAATACAACCATCGATCAGAGAGGGATTGATCATTTTTCGGAACAGGCGCTCATCCTCCAACTCTTTCAAGGTCAAATGAAAACAACAGTGCATATTGTTTTCGTGCAGAATCTTATCAAGTTCTTCCATCAATTCCGAAGGAACCGGGTGGGAATATTTGTTATAGGTCGGATAGAGGATAAACCCGATATTGCCCGTCCGAAGTCCGGTCCTGTTTCTCAAACCAACCAGGCAACGGGCAGATTCCTGGGGGGAATATTTCAAGGCTTCGATGCTTTGCCATACTTTTTGGGCAACCTGCTCGCTGACATACGGGCGTTTGTTTATCACGCGCGAAACAGTTTGCGTGCTGACTCCGGCCTTCCGCGCAACATCTTTCACCGTCGCACGACCTGGAACATGTTTGATTTTATTCATTTACAACAGTACCTGCTTTTTGCAAATGTTGCGTACAGTCCGATCCTTTGGCAAGGAAAAAGTTCGGTTATAAACCGACCCGGTCGAGCCGGCATTTAAAAATGCAATCGTATTGCGGCTGATAGCGCGAGATGTTCCCGTCCATCGAAAGGGGCGTCAGGATATCCGCTTGTTTACAGAAAAGAGGCTGGACTAATCTTTCACGGCCCATCTGCGAGCGGGGCAAGCCAGGGCATTTATCTGAACCTGAACATTGTGCCGCTAGGGATAAACAACTCGTACGCGCCCATGTCCACGCGGCCGCACAAAATGCGCGCGCGGCCATCCAAGTCCGGTGAATTCGTCATCCAGTATTGGCTGCTTCCGGAATATAAAACACGGCGAAGTGCGGTTGAAACGGTAATTTTCCCCCGTGAAACTCGTAAACCCGGGATCGTTGGTCGTATTGCCTCTGTAGCCGACGATAACATATGCGTTTGTCGTCGAGCAGTAATAGGCGACCGCGTTTGTAAAAGCGCAGCCGTAAAACACGCCATTGTTTTCAGATGCCATCTTTTACTTCAGCTTCTTAAACTCAACGTCATCCACCCAGCACACGCCTTTCCCCTTGGTTTGAATGACGAAATACAACAGGCTTATGCTATCATCCGCTAGTTTTGGCCATGGCATTGGATAAGGCCCGGAATAAGTCACCTTTTGCCACTCGCCGGTTTTGATCGGAAAATATTCGCTAACATCCCAGCGATCCCGGGAATTAAGGCCGCGGATACCGATCCGAACCCCATCGCCCTCCCAATGTTCGGCCTTTACCCAGGCCGCCATCTCCCATTTCTCGCAACTCACGCCATCGTCATTATATCCTATAAGGTCCTCATTGACTGCGGCGTCATTCTCGAATCGCAAAGAGAAGTTATCGCCACGACCTACGGTTTTATCCCAGATCACGCCGTTCTTGCACATCCAGATTTCACGACCGCCTGCGGTCTGCTCCACGTTGCCGCCCTTGGCAAAGCTATTGACCCCAAGCACGTACCAGGGGCATTCCATTTTCTCGTTCAGGAACGGCGCCAACCTGGATTTCTCGAACAGTTTATTGGCCGCGGCCCTCGGGTAGCCGACAACCCTGAATATATCGCAATAGGTGTCGCCGACATTCAGATTCGTCACTATCTGGCCGTTTTTGTGGGGAATATAGGAAAAATGCATGTCCCAATACATGCAACAGGGCGTCAACATAGGTTTTTCGCTTGGTCTGCCTTGCGGCCCAACGGAAACGATTTCAACTGCCGGACAGACGACCGGCGCTGGATACCGCACAAAATACATATTCGTCGCCAGACCGCCGGCAGCGTCCCACCAATGGCAATAGTTGGGAAGTTCCCCATATTCCAGTTTCTGCCAAGATTGATAAAAATGCTGAATAGGCAGGCGGTAAGGTATGCCGTTCGCGCCCTTGACCAACGCCATCCGGTAGGGCGAGGCGGCCGTGTAAAGACAATGTCGGTCAATGGGTAGCGATTCATCGGCTGTCGGCATGGAATTATAATAGTAGGTGTTGGCAAAATACAGGCCGCCATAATACAAGTATTCGTTGCCGGCTTTCTTAAAGGTCGTAGACTTATCGACCGTGTAACAATACGTATCCCGTCCTGTATCGTAAGATACGGTCACGGTCCCGCGTCCAACGACATTTTGATTGGAAAGACCGAATGTATAGCTGACCGACGTGCCATCCGCTGCCGCTTTCGGAACGCTCTCCAAGCGGCTTTCCCGGTGAATGTTTTCAAACACATGCGTCATGGACATCAACGCCCGATAACCCGGCTTTAATTTGATGTCCATGAGCCAGGGCACTCTTACCTTGGCAGGATAGCGTAGACGCGCGACCGGCTCGGTACCATCGAAAATCACATAGTCATCAAGGTCATGCCATTGGATGACCTTGAATTGCGGCCTCTTCCTGGCGGCGGCCGATGGTTCGAGCCGCGCCTTGTTCAAGCGCAAGTCGTTTATCCTAACGCACGCGCCACGGAAAACTCCAAATCCCCATCCGCCCTGTTCCAGAGGCAGAACCGGATCGGCATAATCCAGCAACAGCTTATTGTCCAGCTTGACCTGCAGACGGGATCCGATTGCTTTAACTGAAAAAACATAGTTCCGCCTCGTTTTAATCTCATGCGGCTCCACGACAGCGTACAAGCCCGAGGGAATCAACGGCGTCTCAGGCTTGACGCCCGGCTCGCCCTCTTTCCAAAGCGCCACTTCATTGAACTTGGCGCTGAACATTACCCGGTAAAAAACCCCGCGATTCTGATGTCTTAATATGACCCCAAAATCATATCCGGCTTCTTCCGTGCAGTAGCGAAACCGCATTGGAAAATAGCCGCCAGGATACCAGTCAAACCAATCTCCGGCTTGTTCGATATTGAAGACACCGCTGACCTCCAGCTCGCGGACGCCATTGTCGGGAAACACGATCGATCCCCAATTCTTCCGGTCGACTCCTTTCATACATAGCCCCGTCGGCTCTTCCGCCGTCGCTTCCACGCCGGCAAGCAACGCGTTTTTCACGTCATAGATCAACCCCTCTTCGGCTGCTTCGGCGCACATAAGAGTGGATAAGCCCATCATGACCCGCAATACGACCAGCACAACAATCTTCTTCATATCGACTCCCTATTCATCGCGTGGTCCTTTACACATCGCCACCTTGTCGACAATCAGCATGTCCTCGCCGTCAAAAGCAGGCCCGCTGTTTGAATTGATTCACGGACTACAGCACAGTCACCTTCGCATTGTATCCATACCAGGGTCAGCTCGAACGCGGCGACGTTATCGGCGCCGATATACTTTGCCTCGCCGCCAGTTGCCCGATCATACTGGAAAAGTTTCAAATTAATCTTGCCGCTTCCTTTCGCCCAAAATTTGACACGGAACCTGTCGCCTTCGACGCCGGAAAATAGCTGACGACGGATAGTTTTTCATAGCGTCCAAGGCGGATAGTCCGACCTCGACAGCTATTCGAATAAATCAACTGATTTTGCCGGAATATAAGACGGGGAGCGCCATATAATGGGCCTGTAATTCATCTGGGGCCTGTAGCGGAGCCAGGTTGTTTCAGAGGGGACAGATCGAAAGCGCGATACTGTCGGCATGTTTTGAGACAAAATCGGCGACATAAGAACGAAGACATACGAGGAATCGTCAAGAATGTCGTGTTAAAAATATATTCCTACGCTTTCCTTTCGCTCCAATCGCCGAATTGCACCAATTCGCATTTTATTAAAGTCGGTGACAGCAAAGTGATCGGCATCCCAGCATGGGATATTTTTGTCATTTTTTCCTTATGATCATTTTATCCGCAAGCCTACGAACGAATATTTGCCCGGCGGCAGATCGCGAAAGATCCTTCTTCGTGCGCCCCGGCCGCGACCTTCCTTCATTACTCCGGCAACGCCGCGCGGCAGATGGACATCCGCCGTTACGCGATTCGGTATTTCGACCTGCAGTCGGAATTCGTTTCTCGATTGCTCGAAATTGGATTTTATCGCGCCATGCCTGGTAGGGGCAACAATGCTTGCCCGCCTGAGTTGCCCGGGCCCGGGCGCAATGAGAGCCCGATCAAAGCCTGGCGCAAGCGGACGTATCCCCATCAACCGCCGCGTGATGATATTGGCCGGTGCGGTTGCCCACGGATGATTCCAATCCTGCTCTGGTTTTTCCTTATTGCTCCAGCATTCCATGGTCATGGTAGCGCCCTGCCTGAGCATATCGAGCCAGCTGTGCCGCCCTTTAGAGTTCATCAACGCGATGGCCCGTTCGGATTTCCCCAAAATAAACAACGCGTCCAGCAAAAACTGCGCCGCCCAGACGCTGCACGACATTTTTTTCGTTTCCAGAAATGAGGCCAACGCGGAATCAGACAACGGTTCAACCAGGCCATGCGCCACGGGAAACACCACCGCTTGCAGCGAACTGTGCCTGGAACCCTCGCTATCGACAAACAAGCCTGTATCCGGATCAACCAGGCGCTTCAACATGGACCGTCGCACCTGTTCCGCGCCGCGATGATATTTCCGCACATCGGATTTCTTGTTCAAGGCGGCGGCAATGTTTTCCATGGCCTGCAGAGCGGCAAAATGAAAACTATTGGCAACGGTATTGGCCGTCCCGATCTCATAATTGTCCCGCATGTTCGGCGGCCAGTCGATTACATCGCGCAGAAATCCCGTTGGCGGACGCAGTTTTCCGATCAGTTCCGGATCCCTGCAATCCTGGCCGGTTACCAGCAGGCCGTCCGTGCGTTTCAGCATGGCAAGGGTGGCCAGGTCGAAAAACCGGTAATGCCGCTCCAGTAATTCCCGATCGCCGCTATATAAATAATGCCGCCAGGCCAGGACCGGCACCGACAACACAAATTCATAACACCATTGGGTGCCGACCTCGCAAAACCACTCCAGCACTCCCCGGCTGAGCTCAAAATGCGTATCAAGGCAGAATTGCGAGAGCTGCTGCACCAAACTATCCCCCTCATAAGGCATGCGTTCCCGGTCACCATCAATATAAGATCCCAGGAACGTAACGCTTTTGATGGTATGTTTACAAAGGTCCCACACGGTGTTCAGGCGGTCATCCGAGCAATTGAAATCGGCAGCATTGTCATCAAATGGATAATGGGCCATCAACTGGGTGACGTCATCGGCCGTCAAGTCGCCACGAAAGCCGCGGAGTTCGACATAGCGAAACGGCATTACCTCTCCGATATGCCTGGGGCACGGCACCGCGTGGGAGGAAGTGCAGTCATAACCTGCAGTCTGATAGTCATCGCCCTTGTATGGCACAGGAAATTTAACACGATAACGGCGGCATCCTTTCTTCAATGCCAGATCGAGCCGCCGGAAGCGCCGACTGCATTCAGGGCTGCGCGGTTTCGGAACGAATAACAAGCCGTCGGGACCCAATGCTTCGCCGAGGCGCAGCTCGATTTTCCGGTCCTTCGGCGCATCGAGCTTTAGTTCCAACGTGCCGAAAGCATCTTTGCCAAAATCGATGAACCAACCACCCTGAATGCGCCGGAGAGCCACCGGCTTAACGGGGCTCAGCACCACCTTTTTCTGCAATTTCTCCATATCCATTGCAATGTTCCCTTCGATTTTCGGAATGTTTATTTTGGCGGTGCTTAGCTTGACTTGTTCACTTGGCGCCGCCCTGCCGTTGGATTCGCGGAACCGCGACGTCGTCAATGATCACGAGATCGTCGGCGGCAAAGGCCAGGCCGGCCTTTTGTATTTCCTCGCGAGTTATTGTATAGTCGAATTCATACCGCTTCCAGTCCGAAGTCAGGTCGATGCTGGACAGGTTGTCTGAACCAATGTACCGGAAATCGCCGTCCGGCCGCTGGGCATGCAGAAATAGACGTAACCCCAGCTTACCCGTCCCTTTTGCCCAGAATTCAAAGTGCAGCTTGTCGCCGGTCATGGCAGGAAATTCATTAGCGACTGTCCCCTTTTCAATCTTCCACGCGTTTTTGCCCGAATGAACATCGTTGGTGACTATGGTGGCGGTTCCTTTGGGCTGCCAGTCCAGGTACCAGCGTCCTGCCGGCATCAGGGGCGGCTGATTGCCGGAACCCCAACCCTGCGTGGGTAATTCCTTCATCTCTTTTACAACCTCGAATCCGCCGTTCCACCTCATGGTCACGGGGATATCCTCTCCGAATAACACCAGCCGGAAAAGAGTCGGCACATGCGACCTGGTCCCGTCCAGCGAACTGTCCTCCGTATCCACGGGCGGCTGCAGATTCCGGCAAGTCCGGACTAAATGCATGTGCCAAACCTGGCGGTCCTCAATCTTTATGCTCATCGATTCCGCGGGAATGCGGGCCTCGACAATATAATAATCCTTCTCCACCCTGGTCTTGATCTCGGCTTTGGATTCAAACTCGGCCGCGCGCAATTTCGCGTCGTAATAAGTTCCCGCGCTGTTGATTACCCAATGGTAATAATCGGAATTCGGCGGCATGACAAAAATCTCCACCGAATCGTCACTCCATACTTCGCCGTCGTGTTGCTTGACATCGGCCTTCAGCGGTCCCCAGGCATGCTCCGTCATCGCCTTGAAGGCCACATACCAGTTGTCCTTGTCGCAAAGCACCTTAACCTGCGTATCCTCCACGGGCGCGCGGGCCTTACCCTCATCAGCGATGATCAGAAAGCCGGTCACCAATTGGGCCTTTTTCCAGTCCGCCTCGTCCAGCACGCCGTCAACATTTATCTTACCCGCAACCCGGGCGGCCGGAACGTTGTTCTGCCCTGACATCATTTTCTTGACCTTCTCCGCTTCCTTGACCCAGAATTTTTCCAGACAATCCCGGTCGGCGGCTATGCGCCGCTTCAGGACCACATCGTTTCCAGCCATTTTGTCGGCCTCGTTCAGAAAATCCTTGAGCCGCTTTTCGGCCCTGGGAACGGTCAGGCAGTAGGCGATTCTATTCGGAGTGCCGTATGACGCGTGGCCGGGCGCCTGTTCCCACAACTCCCGCCGCAGGGCATGGTATTGCTTCATCGGCCCGTGCACGGCGCCGTAATATTTCGCATATGCCTCGGACATGAGTTTATCTACATCCAGGGAGGCGTCCCACAGCATCTTGGCGGCCACATAATAAAATTGCCAGTTGCTGGACATGATCGGCAAGTCCTTGTTGGTACAATCGTCAATCCATTGATCCAAGTTAATTTTCTTATAGAACTTTATATCTTCCGCCAGAATGAATTCCATCGGCGCGTAAGGCGCATACGAATAGGCATAGTAATCGAATATTCCGATTTTCGGGGTTATTTTCTGCCAGGCCATGAGTTCTTTAAGAAACTTGACGTTGCATTTGCTGTTGGTGTCGTCCAGCCGGTGCGCATAACAGCGCTGGTGAGGACAATATACCCCCGTCACGCGTTTATCATATCGGATGTCCGGATCAGTCGGCAGATCGCGGTAAACGGAATACATCCAAGTGCCCAGGACAGCCTGCTGATTGCGTTCCAGGATTTTGTCAGCAACCAAGCTTAAAAAACGGTGGGCCACGTTGGATATGGCGAACTTACCATTACAAGTCCCCATTTTCATGCATTCGGGACAGTGACACCAAAAGTCAAAGATCGAGTCATGATAACAAAGCTCATAATCGGCGCCATAAGACGTTATCTCCGACGCGTAATCCATGACCATTTTCTGGACCTCCGGGTTCGCCAGACAGCGCTGCGAACGCTCCTCGCAGACCCGCTTGCCATTCTTCAAAGGAAAATACTCCGGGTGGGTCTCGAAGAGCTTTTTGGGGACCGCCTGTTCAAAAGTCATATGCCCGCCGCCTCCGGGCGGAGGGGTATTGCCACATTCAAAAAGGTCCAGATTTTCGCGGCTGAAATTGCCAGTGTTGAAATACCGGAACTGGATTTTATTCCTGACCTGCCACACGCGGACTTCTTCCATGCTCCACGGCAACACGGATTTCTCCCAGCAATTGATATACCGCCCGTTGATGGACGGTTCCTCGAAATCGTCTATCTCGCCGACCGCGATGCCCGGCGACTTCGGGCAATATTCCCCGTCGGCCCCGGGATGGAACCAGCGCACGCCCAGATATTTCTCGATGAAGGTGTATGCCCCGTAAAGCACGCCGATGGGGTCTTTGCCCCCGATGATGATCCGGTTTTCTACGGTCTGGATGTAAAACGCCTGGTCGGTCAAGGCCTTGGAGAGCTTTGCATACATCGCCGCAGGCATCAGCAGCTTGCCGTTCTCCGTTGTCACCAGCAGGACCTCTACAAAGGCGGGATTATTCCCCTTAATAAGGTCGAAAATCGACGGACGAACAGACCGCGGCACGGTAACGCCGGATATTTTCTTAATATATTCCTGAAGTTCCACCGACGCCCTGTATTCCGGCGCCGTGGGCCGCGGGTTGAATACGATCGCCGCATCCGTCTTGCCGTCCTTCGCCAATTGATAGTCACGGCCAAAACCACTGGCCGCTAGCATCGCCAGCGCCAACAATGCAAGGCCGTTCAATTTCACTTTTCCACCTTGTGCCTTCGGATTGATTTATTTTACGGAACCCTTATGTCGTATATCTTATTCGGACCAGCAACAAACTCTCCCTGCCGCAACGTCACTTTCTTCCCCGCCTGCCGGTCATACCAAAGCCCGTGAAATGTTTTTTCTCTTTCGGATTTCATGACTTCAACGTTTTCCCAGCAAATATTGTTAAACATACCCCGCACATCATCGTTAAATTGCCTCAGCGCCGGGTCCAGGTTCCGTAGAACCATTTGAAGTATTCCCGGAGCATCTCAACCTGTTTCCGGTGCGTATGCCGGCAGAACCATCCACTCTGCAAAACACACCAGTCTTGAATAATGTTGCGCGCAAGCTGATCGCCGATTCTGACGCATTGGGTTTCGAGGAGTTCCAGGTCCATCGGCGACGCGTGATCGTAACCCAGCCCGTAATGATGAAGGAACATTCCCTGCATCACGGGTTTTTCATACATTGTTCGCAGCGCCTGGATATGGTGATGGTATTCGGCGTTCCAGTAGTCCGCTGTCGACGTCCAGACCCAGAGGTTCAGGACATCAAAATAAGCGAGATAGGGAACGAGTTCCTCGGGCTTCAGCCGGGTATAACGAACAACATATAATTGAAAATCAGGATTAGCCTCCTTAAGCGTGCCATAGACGGCCTTCAGGTCTTCGGGCTTCATATTCGCGCTCGGGCCCCGGTAAGTGTAGCCGTGGTCGAGAAAGTCGTCGATGATCGCGCCGGTGATGTTCGGGTAACGCTTCGCAAAACGCGCGAGCGCCTTGGCGCTTTCAAGATAATTCCCGTTCTCCAGGGCGCAGACAACCTGTTTCCGGTTTTCAAGGCGCCGCAACAGCTCGTCACGTAACGCATCCGACGGATACATCGGATTCATATAGACGGCATTGTCCGCGCCAAGATAGTCGCACGCCGTCTCAAGGCTGCAGTAAGTCGGCAGGTTGACGAACGGGGCATTGCCCGGGACCTTATCCAGCACATATCCCCAGACCCACAGATGATTGTTTTTTGCTTGAGCGTTCATTGTGCGGAACTTTCCTTTAACTGTTACAAGATTCTTGTTTCGAAAACCAAACGCGAACGGAATAAATATTAATTATTTGTGCGCCAATCGCCGAATTTCACGATCCGCATTCTTTTTGCGCCGACGACAGCAAAGTGATCGGCATCCCAGTATGGGACATGATAGGTTATTTCTCCGGTAATTCGATTGTCCGGATCATACACTCCATACTGCATCCGGCTGACAAGCGGCCTGGCGCGCACTCCGGATTCGCAATCGATCGCGTTAATCCGGATGTGGATGTTTTCAGATGGAAACAACCCGTCAAAGGCCGGTTCTCGAAGGGCCGAGACAATTGTTCGATTGTGCTGGGCAACAACATGCTCGATGACGCTGAAATGCGAGCTGTCATGGAATACAATCCCCTCCTCGCAGTTATGCACATACAGGCAGCCGCCCGTCACATGTTCGCCGAGCACAAACCCATAACGGAACCCCTGCACACCGACCGAAGTGAGAATCTGATGGTCATTTTGATCGGCAGACGCAATAACGCCGGCGGCATGGCAGGGATTCGCAAGCAATTCCTTGTCATTACTGACACTGCCGATATTTTTATCCAAACCGAAATATGAATGCTCAATAATGAGGCATGACGTCGATTTGAAATTTGCCGCGCTGGAAACAGGATACATTTTGTCCGTATTAAGAAATACCCGGAATTCAAGGTTCCTGATCGTCAGATTCCCAAGCCCAAAGGCAAGCTTGTGCCCGCCCAGCACGGCAATGAGGGACCAGGGCCGGGCATTCCGGTCATGTTCTTCGGGCGCCTCCCAATCGGAAACAAGACAAACATTGCCGATTTCCAGCGGAAACTCGGTCTGCCGTGGCCAGTTCCCTTCCATTGTCAACTGATACCTATGGAGCTGGCGCGCGGGCATTTCGCCTTCCAGACAAACATTGCGCCATTGCATATAGTCGGACGGCTCGGAAGGAATATATAACTGCGACCGGCACGGCTTGCCGTCGATTTGTTCCCGGGCCGGCTTGGCGATTCGATACCCCTGTTTCGTGAAGGGAAAATACAAGGTGCCGCCGCCGCGCTCATAGACGAAATTTATTCCGGCCTGGATGGCATCCGTATCGTCCGTAACGCCGTCACCGACAGCGCCAAAGTCTTCTACCGAATATTTAAATGCGCTTTGCCCAAATTCCTTATCAAGCGATTTTGTCATCTTTTTCCCTAATGGTCATCTTATCCGCACGCCTACGAACGCATATTTGCCCGGCAAAAGATCACCGCGCCATACGCCATGGCAAACATCGCCGCATGCAGCGAATTGTGCCCTGACCCTTCGCTATCGACAAACCAACCGTCTTGGATGCGCCGGAACGCCCGCGGCTTAACAGGGGTCAGAACCACCTTCTTCTGCCATTCAACTGTATTCATCGCGATATTGGCTTAGATTTTCGGAATGGTTATTTTTCCAAAATATTATATTCCAAATCATCGATCCACAAATTCCCTTTCCCGGTTGCCTTGAGCTCAAGATTAATCAGATAATAGGTGGGTAACGGAATATCATAGAAAAACTGGCGCCATTCTTCCTCGCCCGGCACAAAATATTCGCTCCATTGCCAGTCGCCGCCGAAGCTATCGCCGCACCCTTTAACGCCGAACCGTATGCCGGCGCCGGTCCATCCTTTTTCCGCTTTCACCCATACAGACAACCTTGCCTTTTTGGATTTGGCGGATGAGCCATTGTAGCCGATATAGGTGTTGATCCCGGCTTCGTCCTCCAGTCTGATGGAATATTTGTCATTGCGGCCGGTTGACTTATCCCATTTGCCGCCGCCAGTCCAAATCTGGGCGCCGGCCGTTTCCTCCACATTTCCGCCTTTATCGAATGCGTTTACGCCATCGACATAAAAGGGGCGTTCCTTGGCCGGATCAAAACAAGGCAATAATTTCGATTCGGCGCTCATTTTGTCCGCCTCTGCCGCGGGCATCCCCTTGATCCTGAACCGCTCGTGAAATGTTTCCCCTGCCTTGAATTCCACATTGTAATCAGCTATCCCCCTTTTGCCGTCCTTTACCGAGGTGTGCCAGTAATGCATATCCCAATACGCGCAACAGCTATCCAATGCGGTTTCATGATCGCCGTCACCCTGCGGTGATACGATCTCGACCATGGGACAGACAACTTTTTCGGGATACATGATAATATAGGCGTCCCTGGCAATCCTGACTTTGTTCCATAGCATCCAACCGCCATCGCCCGGAAATTCCGGTTTGACAAAAGCCCCGTAATAATGGTGGATCGGCCAACGGTAAACATACCCATCCGCCAATTTTACCAGCGCCGTCCGGTACGGCGACGAAGCCGTGCACCAATGCTGGTGATTGACCTTGATTGACGGATCGCTGGTTGGCATGGGATTGTAGGGATAGGTGTTGGCGTAATAGACGGCGTTCCTGTCGAAAATGCCGGACACAGCGGCATCTACTTTCAATGACATGCTGACATCCATGTCATAATAATACAAGTCGTTTTTGGCATCGTAGCCCAAAGTCATCGTGCTCTTGCCGTCGAAGCATTCGTTCGCTTTTCCAAAAGATACCACGCTGGCCACAACGGTATCATTCGTGCAGATGGCTTTCTCGCCTTCCCAGGCGCTCGATCGAAATTTTCTGTCGAAGATGAACGGCCAGGCAAGCTGCGCCCGATAGCCGGATTTTAACTTGACATCGTTCATCCATGCCGCGGTCCCCTGCGTCAGGCGCGCAATGGGCTCATCGCCGTCAAACACGACACTATTCCCGTGCCAATTTTGCAAACGAAAATCAGGGCGCTTTTTTGCCGGCAGTGTTATTGTTCCCTCCGCTTTGCCGGATTCCAAACCGCTTACCTGAACGCGTGCTCCATTAAATACGCCCAAACCCCAACCGCCTTTTTCGATGGGCAACAACTTGTCTTCGAACGTCAAGACCTGCTTGCCGTTCATGGCCAGCTCGATTTTGTTCCCAATCGCCTTGACCGAGAACGCATAGGTGCTGCTGATGTTGATTCCAGCTTTCGCCTTCACCACCGCAAAGAAACCCGACGGTATGGACGGCGCTTCCGGATCGGTCCCCGGCGCGCCTTCCTTCCATAACGACACCTCGTCCCATTGGACGCTGAATTGGATCCGGTAAAATGCCCCCTTGTTCTGGTCCCGCACGACGATTCCAAAGTCATATCCCGGCTCATCCGCCAGATAATGATAATTCAATGGCCAATAAAACATCGGTGGATTATAGGTCTTCGCCGGGTACAATATTTTAAAGGTCCCCTTGATTTCAATGTTCTGCATGCCGCCGTCGGCAAAAGTCATATAACCCCAGGCATTGGGTTTCTCCCCGTCCAGTACCAGGTCTTGCCCGTCCTGTTCAAGAATCTTAATCCCTGACTGTTTCCCCGTAGTAGAACCGATTGCGCCCGGCGCCGATTCCAGCAACCACAGCAACGCCAATACAACAAACACGTCCGACAAAACTGATCTATTCACTTGTTTCCTCCTTGTCTTTGTATTTTCGGAGCTGCAACGTCGTCGATGATCATGACGGCACCGGCCGCAAAGGCCAGGCCGGCCTGTTGCGTCTCCTTGCGGGTGATTGTATGATCAAATTCATAGAGCTTCCATTCCGGCGTCAAATCAATCTCGGCCAAGTAATCGGTCCCGATGAACCGGGAACCACCGTTGGAAGGCTTGGTATATTGAATAAGCATCAAAGTAAGTTTACCTGTCCCTTTGGCCCAGAATTCAATATGCAGGTTGTCGCCCGTCAAGGTGGGTAAATAGTTGACGACCCGGCCTTTCTCGATTTTCCAGGCATTTTTGCCGGAATGCACATCATTGGTGACAATGGTGGCCGTCGCCTTTTCGTCATGCAAACACCAGACAGCCGGCATGAGCGCCGGGGTATTGCCCGAGACCCAGCCTTTCGGCAATTCTTTCATCTCGTTGGCAACCTCAAATCCGCCGTTCCACATCATGGGGGCATCCTGTCCAAAACTCACGAGACGGAACAGAGTTTGTTCGTGCGGTGGCGTGCCATCCAGGGAACTATCCTCCGTATCCTTGGGCGGCTGCAGGTTCCGGCAAGTCCGACAGAAATGCATGTGCCAGACCTGATTCGCATCAATCTTCATCCCCATCGATTCCGCCGGAATGCGCACCTCGACAATGTAATGATCCTTCTCCACCTTGGTCTTGACCTCGGCCTTGGACTCGAAGTCGACAGCTCGTGCTTTAGCGTCATAATAGGTTCCCGCACTATTGATAACCCAATGAAAATAATCGGAATTCGGCGGCATAATAAAAACTTCCACGGAATCGTCGTTCCACACTTCGCCGTCGTGCTTCGTCTCACCCGTTTTCACCGGCGACCAGGCATGTTCCGTCATCGCTTTGAACGCCACATACCAGTTATCCTTGTCGTAGAGCACCTTCACCTGCGTTTCTTCCACGGGCACGCTGGATTCGCCCTTTTCCGCGATGGTCAGAAACCCGCTCACCAACTGGGCCTTTTTCCAGTCCTCCTCGTCCAGAACGCCATCGACCGTTATCTTTCCTGCAAGACTGGCGACCGGAACGTTGTTCTGCGCCGACATTACTTTCTTCATCTTTTCCGCTTCCTTGACCCAGAATTGCTCCAGGCATTCGCGGTCGGCGGATATCCGCTTTTTAAGCACGGCATCGTTTCCGGCCAGCTTGTCAGCCTCGACCAGGAAGCTCTTGAGTCGTTTCTCGGCGCCGGGAACGGTCAGGCAATAGGCAATGCGCGTGGGACCTCCGTAAAGGGCATGACCGGGCGCCTGCTCCCACAGTTCCCGCCGCAACGCCTGGTATTTCTTCATCGGCTCGCTCGACGCGCCGTAGTATTTGTCGTATACCTCGGACATCAGCTTGTCTACATCCAGCGAGGCATCCCACAGCATTTTCGCCGCCACGTAATAAAAAGGCCAGTTGCTGGACATCACAGGCAGATCCTTGTTGGTGCAATCTTCAACCCAGCTATCCAGATTCATTCTCTTATAAAGCTTGATGTCCTCCGCCAGAATGTATTCCTTCGGCGCGTAAGGCGAGTTCGCATAGGAATAAAAATCGAACAACTCGATTTTCGGGCACACTTTCTGCCAATCCATCAGCAGCTTGAACAGTTTTGTGTTGCACTCGATCGCGGGGTCGCCGAAACGATGAACGTAACAGCGTTGGTGCGGCGCATAGCGCCCCATCACCCGCTTATCGTAGCGGATGGCCGGATCCGTCGGCAGATCCCTGAACTCGCTGTATATCTCGATCGACAGCCTGGCATCCGAATTGCGTTTCAGCACCTCGTCCGCGATCATGCTCGTGAAGCGATGCGCCAGATTCGGCACCGTAAAGGCTCCATTATACGTTCCCATCTTCATGCATTCCGGGCACTGGCACCAGTTACCGTGCCGGAAGGTGGAGTCATGAAAGCTGATCATGTAACGCCCCCCGTATTTCGTCATCTCCAACACATAATTCACCACCATTTTCCGGACATCGGTATTCGCCAGGCAGCGCTGGGAGCGCTCTTCGCAAACGCGCTTGCCATTCTTCCAGGGGAAATATTCCGGGTGGATTTCGAAAAGCTTCTTGGGAACCGCTTGCTCGAATGTCAAGTGGCCGCCGCCTTCGATAAAGCTGTTGCCGCATTCAAAAAGGTCCAATACTTCACGGATTGCACTGCCGGCATTAAAATACCGGAACTCGATTTTATTCCTGATCTGCCACGTGCGGACCTCTTCCATGCTCCACGGCAACACGGATTTCTCCCAGCAATTGATATACCGCCCGTTGATGGACGGTTCCTCGAAATCGTCTATCTCGCCGACCGCGATGCCCGGCGACTTCGGGCAATATTCCCCGTCGGCCCCGGGATGGAACCAGCGCACGCCCAGATATTTCTCGATGAAGGTGTATGCCCCGTAAAGCACGCCGATGGGGTCTTTGCCCCCGATGATGATCCGGTTTTCTACGGTCTGGATGTAAAACGCCTGGTCGGTCAAGGCCTTGGAGAGCTTTGCATACATCGCCGCAGGCATCAGCAGCTTGCCGTTCTCCGTTGTCACCAGCAGGACCTCTACAAAGGCGGGATTATTCCCCTTAATAAGGTCGAAAATCGACGGACGAACAGACCGCGGCACGGTAACGCCGGATATTTTCTTAATATATTCCTGAAGTTCCACCGACGCCCTGTATTCCGGCGCCGTGGGCCGCGGATTGAATACGATCGCCGCATCCGTCTTGCCGTTGACAACCAGGGGGAATTCCCTTGCGTTTCCGACACAACCGAGAGCAAGTAGCGCGAGAATCAGGTGTTTTTTCATTGCTATTCCTTTCTTCATTATATCAATTGCGACTTCTTAGCCTCCTGCAGATAAAGCCGGCCTTCCTCAAGATCGCGGCCGAAGCGCGAGCGGATGAAATCGTCCACGGAAGGCTTTTCGTAGAATTCGCCAAGCATCTTCCGCAGGAAATCCGCGTTGCGCTCCGCCGAGGCGATCATCCCCTTGGCCCTGTCTTCCAGCAATTTTTTCCGGTAGTCGACAACTCGGTCGCCGGCCAGTCCGTGATAGGCATGCGCAATTTTATCGAAATTTTTCTGGCGGCCCTGCACATGCCGGAACGTTTCGATCATCGCGTTGAGCAGGTCGAGACGGCCTTGCTGGCGAACGGCCTTGAATCTGCCCGGATGGGATGGCAATTTAGACGGATCAAGCTCCATCAGAAACGCAAGATGTTCGGGAAGTTCGACCCCAAAAAACGAGTTGGCGCAAATCCGGCCGAATTCGGCCGGATCGCGGGACCGACCGGACCACATCGAATCGGCCGCATACAACATATGAAACCAGCACGCTTCCGGCACCGCGGACTGCGGATCGAACGATGCAAGCCTGGTCCAACAAGTAGCCACCACACCTTCCAGCCCATTTTCGACGGCCGATTTGGTCCAGGCCGCGATATTCCATGCCCGCCGGCGCAGTTCCGGCACATTTTCAAACCAATCGTCGCAACATGAGGAACCGCTGGAGCCCCAGACCTGCATCTTTTCCCTGCGGTAAGTCGGCAACATCGGGAAAATGTTTGTGTGTTCGCCGCCATAGCCATACGCCCAATACATCAGGATTGCCTTGCGGCCGAGCAGATAGGTCTCCTTCTGTTCTTTGTCGGTCAATTCCACATCCTTATTGCGCAGGACATCATCCCACATGATCGGCCGACGACCCTGGTCCTGCACGACCTTGATCGCCTTGGAAACCGCATTTATATAATTCTGCGACTTGCTGTATTTCCGGCAGACCGGGCATTCATTCATATACCAGGGTTCATCCGCGCCGATATGGAAATATTTGTGGCCGGGCAGGCATTCCATCACCTCCAGCGCCATGGCGCGCCACAACGCATGAACTTTGGGATTGCGCGAACAAAACTGGAAAGGATGGCCGTTTTCGCGCAATGCCACATACCGCGGATGTTTCAGAAGATAATCCACATGCGACAAACATTGCACTTTGGGAATGATCTGCATGTGCATGGCCGCCGCCAGTTCGCCGAGAACGCGCAATTGTTTAGGCGAGTAAGCTGTCGCATTGCCGATACCGGCGGCCGCGGTATATTTGAATTTATCCTCCAATTCGAGCAGGATCGCATTGATTTTGTAGCGGCCGAGCAAACGAATCGTCTCCAGCAAACATTCGAAAGTCGGCTGATAACCCTTGAGGTCGATGTGCATCCCGCGATAGCGGATGGCCGGCCAATCGACAATTCGGCAGCATGGCACTTTGCCGCTATGTTCTTGAATCAACAACCCCAGAGTCTGGAATCCCTGCCAGACCCCTGCGGCGCCATTCGCGCGAATCTCGACATAATCGGGCAATATACTCAGGCAAAAGGCTTCCGGCTCTTCCTTCGGCAACGGCGAGGCCTCCGGCTTAATCGCCGGCGAACCGGATTTAGCGAGCTTCATTGTCAGCACCGGCCCATCGGATGGCCGCTGGCAGAAAATCGAGCTCGGCAGGTCGGCTTGCATCAGTTCCATCGTTTTCGGGGCCACCGTTCCGCAGGATACGTGCTTCAGTCTGCCAACGACACAGACACCTTCTGCCATCTTGATATTACGCGGCTGCGGCAAAAGATCGATCTTCATGGTTCAGTTCCTCCATTCCTAATATGACCAGTTCAAATAGGCCAAGTTCGACATCGCAGTTATCTTGCAGCGCACAATTTCCGTTCAACCAATTTGACCGGGATGAATATTGTGGCTTCCCCGTTCGGTTCTAATCCTTCACCGACGCTATCGGACCCTGAACATTGTGCCGGAGGGGATGAAGAGTTCGAACGCCCCAATATCCGCCCGGCCATGCAAAATACGCGCATGGCCGTCCAGATCTACCGCATTCGCCATCCAGTCCTGGTTGACGCCGGCATTATAACACGGCGAATAACGGTTAAACCGATAGTTACCTTCCGCATAGTTCAGGAAAGAGGGATCGTTGGTCGTATTGCCTGCTGTCGGATTAAAAAATATATTTGATCTGACGCAACATGAGTTAGTGCAGCAATTGAATTTAATTACGGCTGATCCTTCTAAATCCCTTATATAGCTTCCCTGATAATTACTGCTGACAATGCAATTCACGATCATATTGGTGTAACAAACGCCGAAGAAAATCCCGCCGGTATCGAACGAGGCATAATTCCGAATGATCGTGCAATTAACGACATGCGTGTTGGTATTGTCGATATACAAACCGCCGCCCCTGCGGGAATTGTTTTTGCTGATCAGGCAGTTCCTGATCACAGTCTCCCCCGAACCCGAGATATATATGCCTCCGCCCTGATCGTAAGTGACCGTATTGGTCTCTATGGTGCAATTACTGATCAAAGCACGTTCGGTTCCGACTCCCGCTATTCTGATTCCACCCCCCATGGTTTGCCCGTAGCTACCGTAAGCCTTGTTTAACCGCAGGATGCAATGCGTCACCACGCTCGTCCCCCCGTCGACGTAAATCCCGGCGCCGCCGACATTCGCCGTATTGCTGCTTACACAGCAGGTTATCAGGCAATTCGAAACGACGCCGCTATACATATATACACCGCCGCCTCGGGCAGTGGAAAAACCATTTGTAATCGTTAGGTTATCGATAACACTATTGGTGTGCTTAAGGATAAAACAACGATAGGCGCCGGTGCCGTCCATGATCGTCGCATCCCGCCCATTGACCCCCCGCAAGGCGACAGCGTTTGTGATGCTAACCGTGTTGGTGAGAAGATAAACACCATTGGATGCCAGAACTGTCCGCGGCGCAACGCCATCGCTCATGGCCGCGTTCACCACGTCGATCACGCTTGTCCCCGCCGTTCCCCAGCTAGTGTAGGGGCTCGCAGACCCGGAATTGGACGAAATCAGATAATGCGTGTCCGCTTCCGCGGCAACAATACTTAAGCAGAAAAGCCCAGCTATCAAAATCGTTTTCACTTTACATGATTCTCCTCGTTTTATGGGATTGTCGATCGCCGCATAAACACATCGGTTCCAAAACAAACTCCCATAGAGGATCTTCCTGCCACGGGATTTTGCCGATTTCCAATCCGCTTTTTCCAACACCCCGGCGATCATGATCGATCGCTCCCGCCCGCCGATCCTGAGGGCTTCCTGCAATCTTATTTTTTCTCCTGATCAGGCAGCTTGAGTTTTCTGAACTCGACATCATCAACCCAGCAAACGCCCTTGCCGCTGGTCTGAATCATAAAATAAAGATTGCCGCTCACCGGCTTTTTACTGGTGTAGGCGATCTTCTGCCATTCCCCGGGTTTCGGCCGGACAAACTCGCTTCCTTCAAATACGTTTTGCGGCTGCGCCTGCAACCGGCGGATGCCGATGCGCACTCCGGCGCCTTCCCATTGATCGGCCTTGACCCAGGCCGATATTTCCCACTCGTCGGCATTCATACCTTCGTCATTATATCCGAAAAGCGGATCCATCATGGCATTGTCCATAAATTTCAACGAGAACGCGTCGTTGTGTCCCACGGTTTTATCCCATGTCACCCCGGCGCCGCATTCCCAGATCTCGCGCCCGGCGGTCTGTTCGACATTTCCGCCTCTGGCAAACGTGTTCAAACCCGGTACATACCAGGGACATTCAATTTCCGGATTCAAGAACGGCGCCAGCTTGGATTTCTCAAACAGCTTGTCCGCCTCGGCGCGCGGATAACCGAGCATCTTGTATTGCTCGCGATAAACATCCCCGGCTTTCAGCGTAGCCACCGGTTTCCCATCCTTGAGCGGCACAAACGAAAAATGCATGTCCCAATAACTGCAACAATGGTTCGCCTGGGGACGATAATCTTCTCCCAACGAAACGACTTCCACGGCCGGACAGACGACCGGTTCGGGATATCTGATAAAATACATGTCTTTTGCCAGATCCCACTGTGAAAGCGTCGTTGTCCAGGGACGATACCAGGGGGAATGATGGATAGGCCAGCGATAGGGCGTGCCGTCTGCCCCTTTAACCAGTCCCATACGATAGGACGAGGACGCGGTATAAAGGGATAAATGGCTCATTGGCAGCGTCGCATCGGTAGTCGGCATGGAATTGTAGGCATACGTGTTGTGATAATAAATGCTGCCATTATAATAATGATAATTTTCGGCATTTCGCTGAAAGGTCATGGATTTGTCCACGGTATAGCAGTAGGTATCGCGCGGCGCATCGTACACAAGTGTTACCGTTCCCTGTCCTACAATGTCTTGATTGGAAATCCCGAACGAATACAGGACCGAGGAGTTGTCCGGACACTGAATCTGTCGCATCCGGCTGGATCGGGTCACGTTATCGAACACATGCGGCCAGGATGTCAATGGCCTGTAGCCGGGCTTAAGCTTGACGTCCACCAGCCACAATGC
Source organism: uncultured Verrucomicrobiota bacterium (assembly GCA_964617825.1). Taxonomy (GTDB): domain Bacteria; phylum Verrucomicrobiota; class Kiritimatiellia; order JAAZAB01; family JAAZAB01; genus VSJD01. Next base: position 35,150 of record CAZTWL010000007.1, on the reverse strand, counting down.
GGTTCCGTGCGCAAAACGGGCAATCGGCTCATTGCCGTCAAAAATCACATCGTCATCATGCCATTTTTCGGCCCGGAATTGCGGATGCGTTTGTGCGGCGATTTCGATCGCTTCGCTCGCCTTTTGCACCGCCAATCCCCTGATCTTCACCACCGCCCCGTTAAATATACCGAAACCAAAACCGCCTTTGTCCAACGGCAACACTTTATCTTCGTACTCCAGGACCGTTTTGCCGTTCAGAACGACCTGCAGCCGGTTGCCAACCGCCTTCACCGCAAAAACGTAATCCTGTCCCGGCTTGAGTTCATACTTCTTCACCGCGGCAAAAAAGCCGGTAGGCAGCGTGGGCGCTGCCGGATCAATCCCCGGCACCCCTTCTTTCCAGAGCGCCACCTCGTTCCATTTCGTGCTGAAGAGAATGCGGTAAAAGACACTTCGGTTCTCTTGTCGCAGCATGATTCCAAAATCATAGCCGGGCTGCTCCGTGGCATAACAAAACTGCATGGGAAAATAATTCCTCTGCGTCCACGCATACCATTGCCCCGGTCGTGCAATATTAACTGTCCCTTTAACTTCAATATTTTTCACGCCGTTATCCGGGAACGTCACGCAACCCCAGTTGTTCGAATTTATTCCCTCCAGCCGCAGATTTCCCGGGGCTTCCTCATACGCCTTTACGCCGGTTATCGTCGCCGCTTTTAAACTAAACATCTCGTCGCCAGCCTTGCCGAATGCCGGCTTGATTTCACCGCCAAACACCCATCCGATGGCAAGCACCAGGCTCACTTCAATCAGCGCGGATCGTTTCATCGTCTGTTCCTTTCATTAAGGTGTTTTCCTGACTGAGACATCGTCGATTATCATAGCTCCATCGGTCGTAAACGCCAGCCCTACCATCTCCGTTTGCTCCTTGATGACCGGGCGCTCATATTCATAGCGCTTCCATTCCGTGGAAAGGGCAAGGCTGTCGATACTGTCTGTTCCGATAAACTGCGACTTGCCTTCAGGCGTCATGGAGTATTGGAACAATCCGAGTTCGAGTTTGCCTTCGCCCTTCGCCCAGAACTCTATGTGTAATTTAGCGCCCGTTGCCGCCGCAAAATAGTTGGCGATCCCGCCCTTTTCGATCTTCCACGCCTTTTTGCCGGAATGGACATCGTTGGCAACAATGCCGGCGGTTGCTTTCTTCTCTTGCAAACACCAGATCGCAGGCATAAGCGCCGGCGCATTACCCGAGGTCCAACCCTTGGGCAAGGCTTTCATCTCTTGCACATCTTCAAATCCGCCGTTCTGCACCAGCGGGCCCTCCAGGCCGAATGTCACCGTCCGGAAACTTAACGGCTGATGAAACGATCCGTCCACCGCCCAACTGCTGCCCTCGCCGCCATCCGCGCGGCGGCTCCTCGCCATGTTCATTTTCCAGATGCCGCCATCGGTTATTTTCGCGTTCAGCGAGGACGCTTTGATCTTCATCTCCAGCACCCATCGATCGGACATTTTTTTGCAGGCCGCCTGACAATCCGCGTTATATTGGACGTCAGAGGCGCCCGGCGCGCATTTTGCATCGTAAATCGCAGCTTTTGGGTTGACTGCCCAGTGGTAATAGTTCGCCCCAGTTCCTTCCGGATCGATGAATATTTCAATGGCATCGTCCTCCCACACGGACGAGTCGCGCTCGGTCTTACTCATGACCAGTTTGTCGATCATGGGCTCCATGGCCGTCGCCCCGATGTAAATATAATCGTCATCGTACAGACATTTTACAAAGGTCTGAGCTTTGGCCGGCGCCTTGCCGTCCTCTCCTACAAATCCAGTAACCGGCACGACCGTATCCCACTCCGCCTCATCCAACACACCGTCAATCGCCATCTCCGAGGATTCTCTTGCCCGCTTGGTCGCCCGAACCTCCTTAACCGCACCGAGCTTGTTCCATTCGACCGCTGCCTTCTGCCAGACTTCCGTAAAATATTTTTTATCACGCAGAAGTCTTTCCAACGCCGCCGGATCATTGGCAGCCGCCTTTTCCCCTGCCGCCAGATAACCAAGCAGATCCTTTTCCACCCCCGGCTTGACCAGCGATTTGCCGATATGACTGTAAGGGGTGCCGTAGATGAAATGGCCTTCGCCCCGTTCCCATGATTCGCAGAGCAGTTGCCGATAAGCCTTCATGGGTTCATACGCCGGTCCATAATATTTGCGATACATGTCGTCGATGGTCGCGGCTATATTTCTGCCCGGGTTCCACAGCATTTTCGCCACCATGTAATAGCACTCGAAATGCGAGACCCAAGTTTCTCTGGTCAAAGGTGTGTCCCATACCCCTGAGAAAACACCTTCCGGCGGCGGTATCTCGCATCCCCAATACTTGGCTCCTTTGCCGGCCAGATACTGAACGTTTCGGGCCGCCGACTCCTCAAGCGGCAAATACTGGTAGGCGCCCTGATTCGCGACAAAACATGCGTAAAACTCAAACGTGCCAACGATATTTCCCACGGCCTTCCATTCATCGAACAGTTTCATGAAATTGACATTGGCCGGACAATTCGGATCATCGTAGGAATGTTGGTAACAGCGGCTGTGCCCCACCAGTTTGATTGCCAAGCGCGGATCGGGCTTGACGCCCCTCGGCGCACTGTGAAAATTCTGGTAGCCCCAGCTTTCAATCAGGGCTTCCGGGCATTCCTTCCAAACCCGGCCCGCCACTTCATTGATACAGCGGTAAAAACGCGTAGAAACGCACCCCTTCTTCGCTTCCTCCGGATCATCCAACGCCCGGCACTTGTCGCACTCGCACCATTTGCCCGAATCGACATTGGCCATCCGATAATACGTGGTCGGAAACCGCTCCTCGCGAAAGAACTGGATCACCGCCTTGGCCCAGAGATCCACGACATCCGGGTTGGAAGTACAGAGCTGACAGCGAATCCCGCCCTTCTCTCTGCTTACTATCTCGTAAGTGTTGGTCACCCGCTGTCCGTTGATCAGGGCGTAATATTCCGGATGGGACGCAAAAAGCTCCTGATTGAACATTTCAGCGTGATGCAGACCGCCATTGCCGATCATGGCGCCGCGCTCGCGTAATTCCTTTTCCGCTTCCGGCGATTTGGCCCAGGCCGCCTTGCCATAGGTGATGATCTGCATCTTGTTGCGCACGGTCCAGTCCCAGGTATCGGTCAGGCGCGTATCGGGACCCGTGCAAGTATAGTTAATGCAGCGCACCACAAAGGCCGGATTCTGGATTGTGTCAATGGCGCCAACCGTTATATCGGCCATCTTCGGACAATACTCGCCTTTTTTGCCTGGGAAAAACCAACGCACACCTAATTGCTCCTCCAAGAAGGTATATACGCCATACAACACCCCGATCGGTTTTTTGCCCGCGATCACCAGTCCTTTACCATCCGACTGAATGACAAACCCCTCGTTGGAAAGCGCGCTGATCCTGGCCTTCAACCCCGGTCGGTTGATAACCGGCAGAGTTTCGGCGGTGCCCAGATAGATGGGAAAGGAAGCGGATGTTTGATCGATAGCCGCTAACTCTGGAATTTGGGCACCGGATATTTTTTGCAGATAGGTCTTCAGTTCGTCCGCCGCATGCCGTTCCGGCGGAGTCGCATTTGTGTTAACGATAACAACACAGCGCGACTTACTATCCGTTACGAGGGGATAGGATTCCTCTGATGCTTCGACCGGCGCCATCCGAACCATTCCCAGCCAAAATAAACCCGTTACCAGCGCCATCTGGCGCACAACACCGATCATCTTTGTGGCTTGCATTCTATTTACCTTTCATGATGGCGGCCAACGATATCCCGCTCTCACGCCGCTCATGGAGCAAGATCCGGAACACCGGTCATTTTTGCAACTGGCATACAGAACGTATCGTGCCCTTCGATCGATCCGGTGACAATCTGAGACTTGTTTTGAATACTCTCGCCGCGAATGACTTGCAACAACAGACTTGTCGCCCGACGACCAAGCTCAGAAAGTTTTAACGAAATAGTGCCAACTCTAGGCTTGAACCGACCATGCTTCAGAAAGCCGCCCACCCCCAGGATCTGAACATCGGCCGGCGATTTCAGGCCGCGCGCTGACACGGCTTCCAATACTCCGTAACCTGCCAGCTCGTCATCGGCAATCACCAGCCCCGGTTTCAATCCATCGTCGAGCAACTCCGTCATAAGCTTTTTGCCCGATTCGATGCCATACGGACCGCGCCGAATAAAACGCGGATCGAGCGTTTCGCCGATTACAGAGAGACTATCCTCCACCGCACGTCGGATTAACTGAAAAGACTCATCGCGCGGACTGCCGATAATGGCGATTTTTTTGCCGCTCATCCGGACAAACTGCGTCGTGGCCTCCACAATCAGGCGCACCATGTCCCGGCCAACAAAGTAGGGACTGATGGTCGGAAACGGCTTGTTGATAAACACCACCGGTATATGCGCCCGGCTCAATGGCCGCAGGTGGCTTTCGGCCAGTCCGGGAATATATGGGATCATGACTCCGGCACTGTTCACTTGAGCAATCCGCTGTTCAATCTCATCCTCCGCCATGACAAGCGGATCAATAAAAGTGAACACCAGATGATAGTTGGCTTTGACACATTCCTCCATAATTCCGTTCATTAGTTCGATATTGCTCGGATGCTGCAAGCGACCGGGATCGCTCCAGACAAACAGGGTAATCGATCGATTCGAGCGGCCAGGGAAACGTGACCGGATGAAAACACCCTTACCCCACTGACCCTTCAAATAGCCTTCGTGCGCAAGATCGGAAAGCGCTTTCTTGATGGTTGTATCGCTGGCCTTGCATGTCTTCACCAAATGACTAAGCGAAGGAATTTTTTCGCCGACCTTCAACTCGCCGGAATTGATCATCCCTACAAGGAAGTTCTTGATTTGGACATACTTAGGAATTCTTTTCGTTTTCGATTTCATCGCATTCGCTCTGCTATTGCAAAACCTGCTCCTATCTTTTGACCAAAAGTTTAGCGATAAAACGATTCGTGTCAAGAACTTTTGACCATAAGTTTTGCGGGAGGCATTTCTGGATTGAAGCGCTACGGTTTGGGGACCCTCAAAAAAATTTACGCTGCAACAATCAGCTCTTTTGGGGTTCAATCAGGCTGACAAGATTGCTTAACCTGAATGCGCGTTATGCTCCGGAAGCACTGTCCGGACAAATCCCGGCGCCGCGGCATTCGGCTTTGTTCATATACGCATACAGCAGCAGGCAGCCCTGCGATGTGGCCAGGTAACAACAACCCCATAAATGACCGTTGGCATGGCCGATTTGCTCGGGAACAAGCCCCTGGGGGGAAACATTCTTGGCCAATGACTCCAGGATCTCGGTTTCGGTTTCACTGTCACCCGTGGCCGCCGTTGCCATCAGAAGCAACGTGGTGTGATAAAACCACATGGATTCATGAGGGGTACCCTTACCGCTGAGGATCCCGCCCGACTCCGAGTCCCAGTACTCGGCGATCAAACGCCGGACGGCCTGCCGCATCAGCTCTTTGCCGCCATCCCAGACTTTGAACGGATACGCTCCCCAGCAGGCGGCAATGTCCGGGCGCTTAACGAGCGGTTTTATGGATTGCATGAAGGCCTGCGTGGCGGGGTCCCAAAGATGCTTCTCGGCGGCCTTTTTGATTTCGACCGCCCGCTGCACATACCGGTCGGCCCGCGCGGAATCGCCGAGACGCCGGGCAACCTCGGCTGTGGCGCAAAGCCCGCCGACCGCGCTGACGGCGATACTGATGGTTTCAGCCTGCAGGCCTTCCCGGAAGTCGGCCTCCGGCAGCATCAGCCCGGTCTCCGCATCGCGATGCTCAACCAGGACATCGGCCACGGCATAGAGTTGGCGCGAAATGTCCTGCGCGAATTTCCGGTCCCAGGCATTCAGGCAGATAAAAGACGACGACCAGGCAATAAATCCGGGGTTGTCGCCCTGGCGCAGGCGGTTATCGAGAAGCATTGGCGTTCCATCCGTGTTGTAGCGCGCCTCCTGAATACAGGACTCCGGCATATGCTCCAAGTGCCATTTGACAAAATCGCGGGCTTCTTTCTGATAGCCGGCAGCAGCAAACGCAGCGCCCAACAAGGATGAGTCCCGCGGCCAGGAAAACGACCAGAATGGACGAGGGCCCGCCAGGATCGCGCCATCTTCCGTGAGACAAAGCCGGTTGGCGAGCAGCCAGCGTTTGTAATTGGCCATGATGAACGGGTGCGTTTGGACTGGCTTTCTGGCGGCCGCCAGCCAGGCGCGGTCCGCCGCCACAGCTTCCGCCTGCAGCGCTTCGAATCCGCTGGCCAGTGCTTTTTTACCGGCTTCCACGGCGCTGATCAGGTCGGCGCCAATGCTCATATAAATTGTCCACTCGCGTTCTCCGTCCACGGCAATCTCCACGCGACCTTGAATCTGCTCAAGGGGAATGGTGCTCAACATGACATACATGCCTTTGGGGGCGGCATCGAAAATTCCCCGGAAATTAATGTGGCCCAGGTTCGATCCGGAATGCCCCCGGACAGCACGCCTGAAAAAATCGCCTTGCAGCACAAAGCGCCCGTGCCCGGCGACACGGTAATGGCGCACCCAGACATCCGCATGGGGCATGACAAACGAGTCGATTTCGACCGTGGCGCCGCCCGGCAGCGAATAGCGCCCGTGAAGAATATTGGTATCCTCGAGGTAATCGACGGCAACGGACTGCGCCGCATGAAGATAGTCACGCTGTCCCTTGCCGTAATCCATATATGGCATCTGGATACGTATCGCTTCTTCCGACATTTCGTCCCAGTAGGGCCACTCATCCGCCGGATCCCGCAGAGCCAGTCGATCCGGGCTGCCCGGCCGGGGCCACTGCAGCGATTGGGGGACACCAAAGGCATCCAGGTGAATCAGGATCCGCTGGTTTCCGATTGTCAGATATGGACAAAGCGCCGTGCGATATCGTTCCAATTTAATAACAGACATACTGATTGGGTCCTTGATTTTCCTTGTTTTATGGCGTGCGCCAACGCTGTCACGGTCTGGACGTTGCCTGTTTGAATAATAGTCTCGGCCGCGCACTACGCACGGCTCCAGCCTTAAGCAATTTCAATATCCCCAACACTCACTTCTTCCCGGAGAAAATGACATTGACGAAGTTGTCGGCATTGTGGAACTGGCCGCCGCTGCACGAACTCATTTCGCGCGTGCCATCGGTGAGTTTGCGGCTGCGCGCAACATTCATCTTCCAAACCAGCCCATCGCCGCATTTCATACCGAGCGGACCTGTCGGGATGCGCAGTTCGGCGACCCAGCGGTCTTTGAGCACGCCGGTTTTCAATTCGGCGTCGGACGTGAAGTCGGCCTTCTCATGCACGTCACCGATTTTGTTGAACGCATCGTACAATGCCCCCTTATGATTGAAAACCAGGTGGTTGTAGCTTCCGCCCTGATCGGGGTGAGAAATGAATATTTCGATTTCGTTATCGCCCCATATCTTCGAGCTGTCCTGCGTGTCGGCCAACGCCTGCAGCAATTCGGGCATGGGCTCCATGGCCTCGATTGCAAAATAGATGTTTTCCGGCTCGTAGACAACCTTGACGATGGTCTGGTTTTCGGTGGCGGCCGTGCCCATGAACTTAATAAATTTCGGCATGGCTTCCGCCTGTTTCCAGTCCTGTTCGTCGAACTTGCCGTCGATTACGATCGGCGCAGTGCGACGGTAAGCTTTGTATTCGCGATAATTCGCCAAGTAATCCTGCCGCGCTTTCTCCCATGTCAGGTCGAATATGTAGCGATCGCGAATCACATGGCCCAAGGCACGGAAGTCGTGCACCACGGTCTTTTCGGCCTGATCCAGCAGGGCACGGAGCTTTTCTTGAACGCCAGGCTGGTCAAGACAACGGCCAAGCGGCGAGCCGAGCCCCCAGCCAAAACAACCGGGGGTCTCATGGAAGGCTTTTTCCAGCAACTTGCGGAATTCCTTCATGCCGCCTTCCCACGCCTTGCCGTAGTAAAGGGCATTGGCTTCCTCATACAGCGCCGCATAGTCGGAATCCTTGTCCCATAGAAATTGCGCGGACATGTATGTCGACTGCCACATGCCGTACCATGTCAGCTTGACCATGGGCTGTTTGTCGTACGTACGGCCATAGACTCCGTCGGGCGGCGCTGACATAATGCCCATGCCGGCGAGGTTATATTTCGGATAGGCCTTGATGCTTTCGGTCATGGCGTATTCCATCGGCACGAAACATTCGCCGCTGGCGCCGACTTCGTCGCGCGTCCAGATGACGTTTTTCATGTTTTTCCAGGTGTCGAAATATGTGCAGAAGACCGCGTTAACTGCGCACTTGGGATCGGTGAGCGCATGGCGATAACAGCGGCGGTTGAAGCTCAGATAGACGTTCAGGCGCGGATCGAGCTTGATGCCGGTCGGAGCCACCTGAAAATTCTGGTAGGCCCATCCGCCGAACCTGGCCTTGGGGTTGATCTTCCATACGCGGGTTGTCAGCTCGGTAACAAGCGTCCAGTAACGCGTGCTGACACACCCCTTTGCCCGTTCTTCGGGCTGATCGAGCTTGGCGCACTCTTCGCACTGGCACCATCCGGTGCCATCCATGTTGCCGATCAGAAAATTGCCGTCGGGCGTCTGGTTCTTTACCCAAAGAACAAGGTTTTCCGCCATGATATCGAGGAGTTTAGGATTGGAGGTGCAGGGCTGATAAGAATGACCGCTGAGCGGGATGCGTTTGCCGTTGACCATCGGAAAGAATTCCGGATTGGTTTTGAACATCTCGTCCAATTTTTTGACTTCCTCTTTCGGCCGTATGCCTTCGCCGGTCATTAGCCCGCCGAGGCAGTGTCCGCCGTTGTAACTGCGGGCCGCGCGCGCAGAAAGCGGCGCCGAGAGCGGCGAGGCTTTGTCCAGAAATCCGACGCTCGTTTGAATAAACATATTGTTGCGCACCATCCAGTCCCAGGAGTCGATCGTCAAGCTGTTCACGTTCGCGCAATTCATGCCGATCGTACGCTCGGGATAGGACGGGTTGTGGTAGGCCAGCTGTTCCGGCACGGTAATCGTGCCTTGCGGGCTGAAATATTCGCCATCGGCGCCGGGCACGAGCCAGCGAATGCCGCCGTATTTCTTTAAAACGTCATACACGCCGAAAAGCGCGCCGATTGGCTGCGCACCGATGATGTAGAGGCCGTCTTTCTTCGCCGCAATCGCGAAGCCATCGCCCGCCATTTTCGAAACATCGACGCCGGACGCTGCAACCAGTTTTGCGTCAGCGGCCGTGCCGATGAAAATGTTGTACAACTCCTTGGAAGGTTCGCGCGCCGGCGTCATCTTGTTCGTGGACGCGCTGATTTTCATGAGATAGGTTCCGAGTTCGGAGGCGGCATGACGCTCCACAACACCGGCCTTGGCGGCCAGTACGATGCGCGCGGACGGCTGCTGCTTTTCAACCAGGGTAAATTCGGCTCCGCAGGCCGCCGAGACGAAAAGAGATAATGCCGCAATCAGCAAACCCTCGTTTTTCATTTCTCCCTCCTAATGAACATTTTTACCCTGCGAGTTGCGTCCCGCAACCATGCGGAACCATCACTTTCACTGAAAGCTTGGATATGTACCACTCGCAGGCCATACCCTCAAGACAATTTTTGAAAAGGTCTTATCTGCGCATTGCACCATAATTGATGTTACCGGGAAGGAGGCATCAAGATATGGTGCAACAGAGAAAGAGGGAATATGTAGAGGCAATACGGCTGAGATATAAGAAGGCGGGGAGTGAAAGGCAAACGGCAAATCTTGGACGAGTTCTGTGCCGTATGCGACCACCACAGGAAACACGCCATGCGAGTGTTGAACCGATTGCCAGGAGTATTGAAGCGGAAAACCAGGCAAACCGGGCCGTTTGGAACCAAGGTTATGAAGGTGTCAAACAGGCTATTAGCGATATCGAACAGCATCGGCCCTGGATTTCATTCCGATAATGGCGGCGAGTTCCTGAATCATCATTTGATCCGCTATTTCCATGACCGTCATATACCTGTCGACTACAGTCGCGGCCGGCCTTATCACAAAAACGACACGGCCCACGTCGAACAGAAGAACTATATCCATGTCCGCTTGTTGCTGGGCTGCCAACGGATTGAACAGGCGAAACTCATCGGCTAGCTTTTATCTCTCCGGTAACATTTTATTATGGCGCAACGGGCGAGAGCCAGTGCGCGGCTGCGGCTCGCCAGCTTTTCGATGCGCGCGGACTGGGTAAATTTCGGTTTGTACTTCAATTTCACTTCGCTCATTTGAATCGAATTTCCAATCGTTTTTTGCAAACAACTATTACCTGAAGACTTTTTTATAACGGATGGGCACGGTTATCACCGACATGGGGACCATCCATGCTTTCTCCATCATTGCTTTCATCCGGGCCATCCGCATAATTCGTGGCGGATAAACGCCAATTTATCCGGCTCTTATGCCAGCAGGCGCGGCAATTTGCCGCCAATTTCCTTTTCCATCGGCGTATTCGGCAGCTGGCGCCGCCGGAACCGCAAGAACATGCCCCAAGCCTTGCCGCAATTTGAGCCCATGGCAATGATGACCTCGTGGCGACCTTTGACGGCATCGATCGGAATCACTTTGCGATCCGGCACCGCCGGGTTTGTGCCGTTCGGATCGTGACAAATGAGCTTGCCGTCCAGCCAGACTTTGACCGGCCCATCATAACCCAGGCAAAGATCGAGTTTCATCGATTCGGAACATTGGAAAGGACAGGCAAAGTAGACCAGCACATCCTTGGACTCCGACTTGAAGAGATCCGTGTGCAGATCGTAAAGCGGCCGCTCTTGATATGTTCCAAAAACCCGGACTTTGAAGCCCAGCGTCGCTCGATTCGCAGGATATGCCAATGTCTCCAGTTTGCCAGCCCCGGGCATGGCCCGGCTGACTAAGACGCGCATTGAACAACCGGGCAAATGCTTGCTCGACATGTTCGGCAGCAGTGCCGTCAAGTCCGATACTTCATAGAAGGGCTGCAGGGCTTTCTGGTGTTTGGTCAGAAATTGCTTAATTCCGGCCAATTCCCGGAGAACGTCGTTGGCCCCTTTCGTCTTCTGCGAATTGGCAAAGTGTTTTTTGATGATGACATATTGAAGGTACAGGCCGGCACGCCGCAGACGCTCCTGCAGAAGACGGTCGCCGCGGGGCGCCCGGAGCTTGCTCCACTCGCGCCCGCAGGCTTCGATGACCTTGAAATCTCCGCCGTCAGCAGTATGCTTGGCAATGCTTTGGCGTACCTTTAATAAAATCCTCTCTGCCTTTTGGCCCGTTGCGCCATAGAATTGACGGTAATATGCTGCGGTCGCTTTTTTCAGGTCCAGGTCCGGATTCCAGTTCAAGGCGGAGAGCAGATACATATCCAGGGCATTGGGCAGGGAAAAGAGCTGATGGATCACGTCGACATGCCCGGCAAGTCCCAGGCGGCGATAGCATTGCAGATCAACCTTTGTGATCTCCAGGGAAGGATACAGCAAATAATCAGGGGAAGGCGCCTTCCCATACCAGCGCCCGTAATCCAGCATGCAGATTGGCCCGGCATAGGATTTCTGCCATTGGCCCAGTACCGCCCGGAACCAGTCATTATTATGCGGTTCGGGAATCGCCTGTTTATTGCGGGGAAAAGAAAATTGATGCGGCTTCGCAGACACACAGTCCGGCGACTCGAAAACATGCTTTGCACAGCTGATGCGGCAGAACAGCAAGATGAGATTCTCCGGGACGGAAGCCAGCGACACGCGCGTCGGCGGAAGCATGACATCGTTATAGGCGGCAAACAGGACTTTCCGTTCCGGCAAGCGCTGCGCCGTTTCCCTGGCAAGGGCCAGAATAACCTTGAGGTACAAATCGGTGGGGCTGTCCCGAAGGCAATCGGGACACTCGCACCACTCGTTCATGGTGTCCGACGCAAACAAGGCCAGGATATCGTACTGCGGGTTGGCTTTTAAATAGGCCACCGCGTTGCGCACGACTTTGTTGACCGCCGTGTCGTTGGAGGCGCACAATTGCGCCCGGGCGGCTGAGGTTCCTTCTTCGTTCACATAGGCCGGCAGCTTGCGTTCGCCGTTATGCATGGCGATGTACTTCATGTTTTCCGGGTCCTTCGTCCAGTCCTCGCCCAATCCGTAAGGACCGTTTACCCAGGAATGGCCGCCGATGGTCATCAGCATGCCCCGCTTTTGCATGGCCCCGGCAACCGCCGGCACCCAGCCTCGGCTTTCGATTTCAATCCGGGAGCTCATGAGCCCCAGCCAGTTCTGGCGCTGTTTGGCAATCCAATCGATCATGTCGAGCAGTTGCGGCTTGGATAATGTTTCCAGTGTCAGCCCGTGTTTCCCGGCCTGCGGCCCGCAGGCGGTGAGGGTGTAGCCGCGGTACTTGAAGGCCGGCGTTTCCCTGAGGTCGAGGGCGCCGATCTTCAAAGTCGCCATTTTCGGAATCTGCTCGTTCTTCAGCCCCGGCTCCAACCAGGCAATCCCCAAGGTCTCCAGGAAGGCGTAAACGCTATAAAGCAGGCCGCGACCGTTATTCCCCAACAGGAGCAGATTCGTATCCACGGTCCGGACGACGAAACCGTCCAGTTCCGGGTCGTCAGCGCCCAAGTCCACGTTCAAACGCCCGGCCGTGGGGCGGGTTCCCAGGATGATCAGATTGCGTCCGGCGGATTCACCGCCTTCCCGCACCGGGAGTCTAACCCCGGTTACAGCCAGCAAATATTTGCGCAGTTCCTCGGCCGCAAAACGCGCCGTCACGGATGCATCCTTCTCGGTGACAATCGTCATTCGGGCCGCCTTTTTTTCGGCAATCGTCAATTTCAATGTTTTGTCGGTTTTATTGTTCATCGCTCTTTACCTCGATTTCCTTGGTTTCCTTGGTTTCGACGCAATTGTAAAAAGTTTCTTGGGATTCGCCACAATGATCGTCTGCAATTGTTCGCGGGCAATGCCATTTTTGGCCATGATCGGCACCAGATTGTCCAAAATATGATCATATCCCCATCCGCCGTACCGGCGCAAACCAGGTTTCAAACAGACATCAGTGGAAACGAACAACTGCGCAATATAGCCCACATCGATCAACTTTTCCAGAGCTTGAATGCGTTCTCCTCACACGCAAAGGTCAAGCCGGTAAGGTTGCCGCCATATTCCTTGCCGAAATCATCGAATTCGATCAGCGCTCCTTATTGCAAAAGAGCAGCGCAATAGTCCTGATTAATTATTGCATCCACATCACTACTGCCTGTGTCTTCGATCTGATCGCCGATATTGGCCGCAACGCTGAGGCAACGAGAACCACTCCCATTTTCATCAATTGCTTTGTTTCCATCTCCCCGTCTTCGCTAATTATTGATTGGCTTTATGGATCGATTCTTATTAGGCTGAATATGGTATGCTTTATTGAAAACCGGTAAATATCCGATCGTGCTGTAATTATATCCGGCAGTGGCATTATGGACATCGCCTTGCGCCAGATTATCGATGAAACTCTCCGATTCCGGCTGGTCGACCGGGGTGTTTCCCGCTCCGCAAGCGTACGCCAGACGGACTGGCTCATGCAGCCGGCCTATGTCGTGGCTTACATGCCGAAAGGCCGGCTGGAAATCGATTACCGCGACACGGGCATGACCTATTCCGCCGACAATGGCGAGGCCATTGTATCCCTGGGAGGCAAGATCAGGAAAAACCGCTGGGTGCCGGTAAACGGCGAAGTCGTCATCTACTGGTGCCATGTGCGCTACGAAATTATGCGCCATTTCAATCTGCTGGAACTTTTTCGGTTCCCAAAAGTGTTCCGCGGCAGGACCGCCGGGAAAATCGGGCGGATCGTCAGGGGTCTTGTCAAGCTCCCGATCAACAAGCCCAACGATTCCATTCACAATCTCATTGCACAAAAGGCGCTGGGCTTGCAACTGCTCGCCATCCTGGCGTCAAAATGCGAATTTCGTGAAGACGCGCCGACATTGCTGGATCGATATCGGCGGCAGGCCGATACCGTCGGGTACATTGAAAACCACTTGCGCGAAAAAATCTCCGTGGCCGACCTGGCCAGACAAAGTCATCTGTCCATATCCAGATTCCACCGCGTTTTTAAGAACGGGACCGGTCGTTCGCCCACCGATTTCATCATGCAAAAACGTGTCCAGACAGCTCAGCTCCTGCTGGCGACAACCTCAATGTCGGTCAAGGAAATCGCCGACAACACCGGATTTACCAATCCTTTCTACTTCTGCCGCGTCTTCAAACACTATACCGGGGCGACCCCCTCCGTGTATCGCAGCGCCTTGTCTGGTTCCGTCATTATTTAACGACCTGAAGCGGGTGTTGTCGGGAAAGCAAACCCCAGACACGGATCGGGCGATGGAGCGGATCCGCGCTTCATCTTCCATGATTTTTCCAGCGTTGATCCACCTAGGGTCCGGCCGGGGACTTTGTGGCGCTTAGTTCGTAGACGTGGGGCTCGTAGGCTGTAAATTCGTCTTTTAATTTTCCGTCTTCGATGGGAAGTTTTCTGTTTTCAAAAAGCACTTGTGCCGTGGTGAATTTTTGGCTGGAAAGATCGAAAACGGCGGAGATCGGTTCCTGCGCCAGATTGCAGGCAACCAAATAGATCCTTCCGTTATACTGGCGAACGCAAATATCCAGCCGGGAAGCGTCCGGCGTTGCCCTCGGACGCATCCCGGGATCAGCGGCGATCACAATCGGGTAAATCTCGTTGACCTCCTGCAAAAGCCCGCGATATACCGACCAGTGACGGGTCGAGTCGGGACTGACGCCGCCATGGCCCAGATGATAGACCAAACCCTTGGCGCCGTGCATGAGCGCCAGATAGCTCGCGCAGCGGATCGTTTCCGCCGTCCGGTATTTTTCATCGGGAATCGCGGCGCCAATCCACAGGAAAAAAGGCCGGCCGGAACCGATCCGGCTTTTAACCTTGTCGACATCGCTTGGCAATCCGGGAATCAGCTTCCTGGCATAGGAACTGGGGCACGCTATCTCAATGATATCGGCCGCATCCCGGTAAGCCGTCAACAGATCCAATCTGTCGATTTGGATGGCCGTGGGATGGCCGGGATCAAGGGACTTGACCAACGCGCTGATTTTTTTCAGTTCGGCCGGATTGTTCAGCGGCGTCCGGTCATCGCCGCTTCGATACATGGGAATCTGGGCTTCATAGCATAAAAACCATTCTAGCAACTGCGGATTGGATTTCTGCCTGGCGACCTGCGCACGAATCCGGTCTTGGATTTTGGACTCCTCCGGCAGGACATTCCGCCATTGATTGTTTGTCTTCGTTAACGAACCGCACGGCAGGCTGATGCGCTCCAGCGGCCGGTCAACGAGTCCGAAGCCGGCATAGCGGACATTATAGCAATTGGTGGCCAACGGCGAAGATATGCGTGTGCCGCTGCCAAAAAACGGACAGAACGGCTTGCCGTCGAGCATCACGACGCCTTTGCGGCTGATGACCATCTTTTCGGTGGAAGGCGGTGCAGACGGAGTCGGTATTTCCCGTTTAAAAAAAACTTTTTGATCCGCAAAGGTTTCCCCGCTTGCCTGGTCGGCCAAGGTTGCCGTGACAACGTAACGTCCGGGCGCCAGGGAATCGGCCGCGATGACGAACGGATATTTACCGGCGGTCTGAGCATGGTCGTTGGTTCCGGGCAGCGCAATGGTTTGCTCGTCTTCTCCATGAATGAGTTTGACGCTCAGGATCTGCGATGCGCCGTTTCCGTCAATGGATACCAGGCCGCGGATAGCGTCGACATCCGGAGGATAATAATAACGGTCTACCATTAAGGCCACCGGCGGGACAAACTCAAACTCCCTAAGCAAGGCCTCGCGGCGCCGGTAAACTGCGCCGTCGGAGGGCGACGCCAAGGTTAAAACCAAAAGCGGCGGCCGGCGCCGA
The DNA here is from genome assembly GCA_964617825.1 of uncultured Verrucomicrobiota bacterium. Lineage (GTDB taxonomy): Bacteria > Verrucomicrobiota > Kiritimatiellia > JAAZAB01 > JAAZAB01 > VSJD01. The sequence goes on along the minus strand of CAZTWL010000007.1, from coordinate 19,180 downwards.
TCGATCGCCAGACTGCCTTCAAGCATCGCCTCGGCCTGCGCTGCCAGCGTAACAATCCGGCTGAATGCGTTGGTCGAACCGGCTTGCGCCATGGTCATCCGGACTTCCTTCGGGACATCCGTGCCGTTCCGAACCAAAAGCTCGGCCCGGCAATCGTTCTTTTGGGAATCGAGCGCGCGAATGGAATAGGACACGGCTTCGGGAGCCCCAAGGAGCACTTGCCCGAATTCCTCTGGGGCGTTGAATTCACGGCACATGGCCCAACTGCTGGCTTCATCGTCCGGGGATGTCCGACGTTCGCGATTCAGATTGATTCCGCACAGGGTCCCGGCTGGGGGCGATTGCAGGCCCAGCGACGCCCAGTCAATCCGAATTTCGACGGTCCAGTCGCCGCTGTTGGTGACAACGGCCGCCGCGCATTCCGGATTCCATTGCGCATCGCGCAGCGACCGGGCCTGGCCACAGGCCGCTTCATAAATACAGCCCAGCGGATTGATCATCAGATGATTGTAGGTATCCTTGTCATTGTCGGCATCGATGAAAATTTCGACACAATCGTCCTGGCAGGTGGTGACGTCATCATGCTGGCGCTTGACGGCGCGCAGTCGTTGGGGATGGCGGTCATAGCAAACCATGGCAATATACAGATAGCCGTCATCATAGGTTAAGCGGGCGGTGGTCTGCTCCCGGCTCCAGAAGCCGTCCTGGGTGATGAACCCGGAAAGCAGCGATGCGCTTTGCCAGCAGTCATCGTCCAGCCGCCCGTCAATAACCGGCGGGATCGCCGCGCGGCCGGCATGGGCCAGGGGCCGTTCGCGCGCCGGCGCAGTTCCTTCGACCAGATGCGTGGCGCACCCGGAGTTGAGCGCCGCCAGCATCAACGCTGCGGCACACGCGATTAACGGCATGAAGAGCATTTTCATCTGCTATCGACTCCCTTTTAAGCATCTTTCCAATTGCCTGCGGACACACAATCAATATACTCAAGGACATTTACAAGGAAAGGACGGAATCCACCATCATGAAGATCTCCAGCGGATTGTTCGACAACATGGTATTGCAACGCGACCGTAAAAATCTGGCCCAGGCCCGGTTCGCGGGCCAATGCGAAGATGACGGCATTCTCTGCGCGCGCATCAACGGCGGCAAAACCGTCGAATGCGGGACCTGCAAAAACGGCCGTTTTTCCGGCAGGCTCGCGGAACTGAAAACCGGCGGCAAATATGACATCGAACTCCTGATCAAAGACCGGCAGGGCAAATTCGTCGCAACCGCAAAAGTTAAAGATGTCCTCGTGGGCGACGTCTGGATCCTGGGCGGACAATCCAATATGGAAGGGATCGGCCATTTGCAATATGCCGTCAAACCGCGGGATAAAGTGCGCGCATTCTACATGGATGACCGCTGGGATGTCGCCAAGGACCCCATTCATAACATCGGCCAGGCGGTTGACCAGGTTCACGCCGATTTATCCGGCGGCAAACCTCCGGTCAGAGCGCCGCACGTCGGCGTGGGCCCGGGCGTCGCCTTCGGCCAGGAAATGCTGCGGCGCACCGGCGTGCCGCAAGGTCTGCTTTCCTGCGCGCACGGCGGCGCCTGCATGAAACAATGGGACCCCGCGCTTAAATCCAGGGGCGGCAAAAGCCTTTATGGCGCCATGCTGCGCCGCTTTCATAAAAACGGCGGCAAGGTTGCCGGCGTCCTCTGGTACCAAGGCTGCGCAGACGCCTCGGTGGAACACACGCTTTATACGCGCCGCACGGTCGCTTTCGTCAAGGCTCTGCGCCGGGATTTGGGCAACCCGCGCCTGCCGGTGGCAACGGTGCAAATCGCGGGCGTCCATCACCCGATCTGGAATCCGCACTTCTGGAACAGCATTCAGGAACAGCAAAGGTTATTGCCGCGGAAAATCAAGGATCTGGCCGTTGTACCGGCCGTCGATTTGAACTGCGACGACCAGATTCATATCAGCGGGTTCGATCAGGAACGGCTCGGTAAAAGACTTGCGCAGGCCATGCTCGTTCTGCGCCATGAAAAGGGCGCCGGCTTGCCGCCGATCGAGCTCGAATCCATCACGCAAGCCATCGAGAAAAAAACGGCGATGCGCCTGTTTACGGTAAAATTCCGCAATGTCATGGGGCGCTTGCGGGCCCCAGGCAAGCCATCGGGCTTCGATATGATTGAAGACGGCAAACTCACCCCCCGTATTTTCCGCACGGATCTCGGCAAAGACACGGCCATTCTCCGAACCCAGCTTCCTGGTCTGCCGCTGCGGTCCCTCGCAATCCATTACGGTTATGGACTCGGACCATATTGCAACATCACCGACGCCGCCGACCGTTCCCTTCCTGTTTTCGGTCCGGCATTGCTTGAATATCAATGCCTGAGCGATTTCGTCCTTAACTGGCAAGTCAGCCGGGCAATGCCCTCCGCCGGAAAATTGCACGATTTGAGCTATCCCCGAAACAAAAAGACGCTGCAGCTTAAATCTCGCCTTTTTCCCGGCGACTTCTTCTGCAACCTGCATTCGGACCTGTTTGCCTGCGCGCCGGATGATGTCCTGGTTTATTTCGTCAACCGGTTCGACTGCGCCGAAGCCATGAATCTTGAATTACGCCTGGGATATGACGGACCGATCAAAGCTTGGCTGGACGGCAGGCAAATCTTGCACGATCCGGACGGAACCCCCCCGGGACTGCCGGATAAGGCAATCATTCCCTGGAAAGCCGCGAAAGGCCGGCATGAACTGGTCGTCGCCCTGGGATCGAACAACGGCAGAGCCTGGGGCTTATTTGCCCGCTTCCGCCGCAAGGATGTCGCGCCCCGCCTGTTGAAGCTTGGCCCGGCCCATTATAAATTGCCCGTGGCTATTACCGGCAATCAAGCCTGAGGCAACCGGGCAAAGGCCATCTGGACAATACAGCTTTTTGAATTGACATTTCGGGTCTTCAATCCAATATGGCTGTAACCCTTTAGAAAGGATCCGGCATGAAAAACAAGATTGGCGTCATCACCGGTTTGCATAACGACAAACCATGTTTCGACGGATTGAAGAAATACAACTTAAACGTCTGCCAGCTGGTAAGCTGGAATTCCGAGATCTGGACCGACGCGCTGGCAACCAAAGTGGCGGACGAGGCCAAGTGCAAGGGCATTCACATCACCGCCTTTTGGGCTGGTTATTGCCAACCCAATCCGTGGAATTTCACAACCGGGCCCCTCGCCCTCGGCCTGGTACCGGTGGCATACCGCGAACGCCGGATGTCGGAGCTTCTCAAAGGCGCCGATTTTGCCCATAAGATGGGGCTGCCGGCAATCATTACCCATTGCGGTTTCATTCCGGAAGGCGCTTTTGACCCTCTCTTTCACGAAGTCGCCGTGGCCGTGCGCCATATTGCCGAACGCCTCCAGCAATATGGAATGGAATTTTGGTTTGAAACCGGCCAGGAAACGCCCGTTACGCTTTTGCGCATGATCCAGGAAGTCAACATGCCCAACCTTGGGATCAACCTCGATCCGGCCAATCTTATTTTGTACGGCAAGGGCAATCCGATCGACGCTCTCGACGTGTTCGGCAAATATGTCCGTAATATCCACGCCAAGGATGGCCTCTATCCGACGGATCCCATGAAGCTCGGCAAGGAAGTCAAGGTCGGGACCGGGCGGGTGCGCTTTCCCGAATTTGCGAGCCGGCTCAAGGAAATCGGGTTCTCCGGCGAATTCATCATCGAACGCGAAATTTCCGGAGAACAGCAGGCAAAGGATATTTTGGAAACGATCGAATACTTGAAGGCACTCTAAAAACAGGAAGAATTTCCAATGATCAAAGCTTGTTTTATTGGAACCGGCAGCATATCCGGCGCCCACTTGGGTTTTTTGCGCAAGCGCAAAGACGTTAAAATTATCGCGTTGTGCGATATCGTACGCGAACACGCCTTGAACCGCCAGAAGGAATTCGGCGGCGACATTTTCACCGACTACAATACAATGTTGGCGCAAGTCAAACCCGACGCCGTCTGGATCTGCACCCCGCCTTCGGTCCGCCGCGGTCCTTTGCTGGCCTGTGCCGACAGGGGCATTCCCGTCTTTTGCGAGAAGCCGGTTGAGCGTAGCGAGGCCAGCGCCCGCCGGATCGACGCCGAACTCCGCCGCCGCAAGGCTAAAGTTCAAATTGGCTACGTCTTCCGTTCGACGCCGGTGGTGCAGGCCGTGCGCAAAGCCGTCGCCGGCGACCGGATTCACCTGATCAATTCGTTTTATGCCTGTAATGTGAGCCTGAGCATGGGCTTGCCGAAATGGTTTTATGACAAAGCGAAATCCGGCGGCGCCCTGATCGACCAGGCTACGCACAACCTCGACGTCCTGCGCTATCTCTTCGGCGAAGTGAGCGAAGTGCGCGGCATCGCCGCCAATCCGGTGCATAAGAAGAAAGCCGGGTATACGGTCGAGGAAACCATCGGCCTGCTTTTAACCATGAAGAGCGGCGTTGTCACCGTTCACATGCATAGCTGGGTCGCCGATCGCTGGCGCAACGAATTTTTAATCAGCGGCGAAAAAAATCTTTTCCGCGTCAACTTGAACACCGGCAGCCTGACCAGCGATGTGCCGGTGGCGGCCGCTTGCGACTTGACCGCCGGCAAGGGCAAGAAAAAGACCCCGCCGCCCGCGCCGCTCCAGTTTCAGCAGGAAAAGCGGAGCATCTACGAATTCGAGAACGAGATCTTCCTCAAGCAGGTCGCTACGGGGGACTGGAGCAAGAATCCTTCGGATTATGCCGATGGCTTGAAGACCCTGCATCTGACCCTGGTTTGCGACCGGGCCCTGGCCGGCAAAGTGGCGAAGGTCTAAGAGCGCCGCCGATTATTGCTCCATGCATCGCCGGAAGTTCTGCCCGCGCGAAAGACCGAACGAAGCGATTGTTCGCTCCGGTTCCTGGCAAACAAAATGCGCCCGGGATCGGACGAAACAACAACACCCGTTCAATGCGCGGACAAACAAATCATTCGTCTCCGTGGGGGCTTCGCCCTGCCTTCAAGAAAATTATAACCAGGCATGGCAGCATGCCAATCCGTCTTTCCGGCCAAGACAAAGTTTCCGACAGGCGCCCGGCCGTGGTTGTATCGACCATCCGTGGTGACCAATATTTCCCCGCCGCGCGCCTATTTCTGCCTCCGCGAATACCAACCCGCCATGCCTGGATCGAGCGGCCACGCAAAACAGGGTTTGATTATCGACCGCCATACCTGATAGTCTGTGATTCTAAACGTTCGTTGCGCAATTCATTCGCAGAAACCATGAAGGAAAAAACCATGTTTTTGTATGGAGGCAGTTTCGTTCCGCTGGCGCTGGATGCGCATGTGCCCATGGAACAATGGGAAGATGGGATGAAACAGATGCGCGATCTGGGCCTTAACGCCTACCGGGCCTTCGTCGCCTGGAACCGGATCGAAATCAAGGAAGGTTTCCGCGATTTTAAGGAGCTCGATTATTCGCTGGAACTGGCCGCAAAGTACGATCTCAAGGTGACTTTGAACCTGGGCGGTCTTTTCGACAATTTGCAGGGGTTTCGTCCGCCGCCCTGGCTGATTCACAAATATAATTGTCAGCGCCGGATTAACAACCCCCTCCTGGCGCCGCTGCCGGCATCCCCGAACATGCTGCTCTGCAATGACGACCCGGTTTATCGGCAGAAGGCGGAAGAATTCATGCGTGCCGTCGTCAAGCGCTATGCCACGCACCTGGCCCTGGAATGCTGGGCGGTCTGGAACGAACCGGCCGGCAATCCCTGCTATTGCCGCCACACGGTGCGTTTGTTCCAGGAATGGCTGCAAAAAAGATACGCCCGCCTGGAAGAACTCAACGCCAACTGGGGAACATTGTTTCCGATCGAGTTTCCGTCCTGGAAGGATGTCATGCCCGCGCCGGCGGAAGAAAATCACGTATGCAAGGCCCAGCAGCTCGATTGGCTGGAATTTTGCGAGGAGCATTTGATCGAACAGGTCAACTGGGTAAACCGATTGGTTCATGAAATCGATCCAGCCCATCCGACCAGCTTGAATGTCATGGGCGTGCATGCGCGGGATTTCACCAAAATCAAGGTGGATCAAAGCGGCATTTCCGCTTACGTCGAACGTAATCCCTACGATGCCCGCGAGACGAGCAAATGGATCAGCATCTATATGCAGTCGGCAAGAGTCGGACGGCAGCCGGAAGAAAAAGTGCGGATTATCGAAACCGACAGCGGCCCGCGCCCCTTCGATGGCAATGCGCGACCAGGGGACCCCGGCCTGGCGGAAGTCAGGGACTGGGCTTTCGTTGCCAACGGCGCCACCATGATTTTGAGCTGGATCTATCGCACGCGCATTTCCGGCGGCCACGCCTGCCAGGCCAGTTTGACCGGCTGGGACGGTTCGCCTACCGAACGCCTGCGCAGAGCGGGCCGGCGGTCGAATATCATTCGCCATAACAGCGGCCGCATTTTGCAATCCCACCCGTTTGCGGGGCAGGTCGGCGTGCTGCATGACATGAAAATGTACCGGCTGTCGGCGGTGGAAGGCTTTCATGATCCAAAGAAGAATTATTGCATGGCAACCCGCGATAACAGCCTGATGATCCTCAAAGATGGCGGCTTTTCCATGGAATATTTAATGGATTCCCAGCTCTTTGATGGAACCTTGTCGCGCTTTAAAGCGTTGTTAATTCCTTTCTGCCCATTTGTGACGCCCGCAATCGGCGCAGCCCTCAGGGAATACGTGCAAAACGGCGGGATCGTGATCGCCGAGGCGGCCTTCGCGCTCAAAGACCATTATTGCATGCAATACTGGCAAAAAACGCCCGGCGCCGGACTCGACGAAGTGTTTGGTTTCCAGGCCGTGGATATGGGCGTGCTGGAAGACGACGACCGGATGATCCTGAACAGCGGAACTATCCTGGAGTCGGCTTCCGATTTCAGGGAGGCGATCACCCCTTTGAACGATACGGAAATTATCGCTCATTATCGCGACGGCGCCCCGGCAGCGATCAGCCATCGGTACGGACGGGGCCGAACGCTGTTCTTCGGTTCGATCATGCTGCGCAATTACGGTTGGCAATCGCGCGTTTTGCGGGACATGCTTCGCGATTTTATTGGCGAAAATGCCGGCATCGCCCCGCTGTACAACCTGGAACCCGAGGCGGAATCCGACTCGCTCTGCGGAGCTCTTGGAGTTTATCCGGTAACGGTCGATAACCGCACCGTTGACGGCCTTGTTTTATCCAATTTCAACAAGCAGAGTTTGAAGTTCAGGCTGAATTTTGCCGCCGAACGGCTGGGCGCCGATTGTTTCACCGATATCGTAACTCAAAAACAATATCGCCCCGCAGCCGGCAGAACAAAACGGACATTGGATTTTGAAATGAGCGGCCAGCAGGCAATCGTTCTTTTCCGAAACAATTAATCCTTCACGGGAAAGCACCCGCCATGCGGCCATATTTCCGGCTGTGCGCCCGGCATATTTTCTTCAAACTTAATTCGGCAATTCATACAAACCGCTTTATTAACGCAATGCGCGGCAAATAGAACAACTAGGTGGCGCAGCCGATGAGAATCAACGTCGACTTCGAATGCGGCGGGGGCAAGCGGGTCGCCAAGCTCGCCAAGTCCCACTGGCGTCTGGAAACTTCCGGCGACGCCTCGGGCTACACCAAATACTTTTGCGCGCACATTGTCCCTGAGCCCGGGGAACCAGGCGCCCTTCTTCAGCTGGACGTGCATCCTGACGCTGAGCTTGGCGACGCGGGCCGACGGTATTTTCGCACGCATTTTCCGTCAACGCTTTGGATAAGGCCGGACACGTGCGACGGCTGGCTACCCTTCCGCGAAGTGTCCGGGAACGCCGTCATTTTTCACGGCGATTGGTTCGAGGCGCATATTGCCATCGAGTCCGGAACGGGGTTGTATTTTGCAACGAATCCGCCATTGCCTTACTCGAATCTCCTGGCCTGGACAAAAACCCTCGCGCAAAATCACGGGCCACGGATGAGGAACCACGTCCTGGGAGTCAGTGTCGAAGGTCGTGAAATCCCAGTCTTGCTTCTGCCGGGGTCATCCCGCGGATTGCCGCGCTTTTTGGTCATGGCCGGACAGCACCCCTCGGAACATGGCGGTTGCGTGGCGGCCCTGGGTATCGCAGAGTATCTTCTCTCGCCCATCGCGGAGGCGCGGGAGATTCTCGGCCATTTCGATTTCGCAGTCATCCCGATGATCAATCCCGATGGTAACGCGCGGGGACTGAGCGGGGCCAATGCCCAGGACATCGATTTGGCGGAGGACTTTGCCGGAGTTGCCGAAGGTTCCAAGCCCCGCGCTGCGGAAAATCGCATACTGTGGCAATGGCTGCAAACGGAATTCAAGCCTGATGTCCTTCTCGATCTGCACGCCGGTCTGGGCTGCCTTGCCTACACCCCGCCAACGTACGACGGGGCCGCACTCTTCGTTAATAACTACAATGACCCGCGCCGGCGGGCGGCATTGCACGCGCTTCAGGAACGCTTCCGTTTCGACTGTCCTTCATATCCTGCGCCAAAAGGCGGGGAGTTCCTCTCCGAAAAGTTTATCGAATACCAGGCGGCAAGCGCATTCGGGACTCTGGCGGTCCTTTTTCACGTCAATGCCGGTATGTGCGGTCCCCATGAGCTGTTTCGCCGCGGCCCGCAACTCCTGAAGGCGATGGCCCAGGCTCTTTTACGCGACACAGGCACGTTCCCGCTGCCCTCCGCTCAGGGCGGCCCGCCATAACTTTGGTTTTAGCCGTCAACGTACGATTGATCATGGATACGATAACGGTCGGAAAGGAAAAACATGAAAAACATGGTCATATCATTTGACATCGTCCTGACCTGTTGCGCCGCCGCTTTGCTGACTTCATGCGCAACCGGTCCGGTTCCGGAGGCAAGCTATTCCCTGGTGAAAGACGGGAAAGCGACCAGCTGCCTGATCCTGCCGGAAAATGCCGGGGTGATCGAGAAGCACTCGGCGGCGGAACTCTGCGCCTATATCGAGAAAATTACCGGCGCGAAAATCGAGACGACCACCGCTCCTTCGCAGGAAAAATACAACATCTACATCGGCACACTCGGCTCCAAAAGCATTCCTTTGACATCGAAAATGAAGACGTGCGCCAAGACGCTTGCCGAGGATGGTTACCTCCTGGCAGCTGACGGCAAAGGATTGCGCATCGTCGGACGACATCCACGCGGAGTCTTATATGGCGTCTACGGCCTGCTCAAGCAATCCGGCCAAGTCAGGTGGTTCCTGCCAGGGACCGAGGGCGAATACTGTCCCAAAAGCCCGGATTTTTCGATCGGCTCCGGCGTGACCGTCGTCAATCCATCATTCCAGTCGCGCACTTTGAACCTTTGCTGCGCCAACGTAAATTCAAAATCTATCGATACCTGGGACTGGATGGTCCGGAACGGCATGCAAATCGAAACCAGCAAGAACGGACGCAAAGGCTGGCACCCGGAGGAAAGGGCCAAACGCGGAGACGAGAACGTCGACGGCGGGCATTCCTTCTCCTACCTGATCAGCGACAATCTTTTCGATGAACACCCCGAATATTTCTGTTTGAAAGACGGCAAACGCATTCCGCAATCCGGACGTTTGGATGTCGCTCCCGGCAAGCGCAACTTTGGCGGCCAGGCCTACCAGCCCTGCACCTCCAATCCCAAGGTCGTCGAAATCATGACCGCCAAGCTCATGGAATGGGGAGAAACGCCTCCGCGGGGCGGGTCTTTCCTGATCGGCAACAACGACAGCCAGGGCTGGTGCCAGTGCGAGAACTGTGTCAGGCTCGATCCTCCCGTGGAAAGCAAAAAACGCTTTGTCAGCACGCGCTATTGGACGCTGCTGAATGCCATGGCCGAAAAGGCGTTCGCCCAAAATCCGGAGCTTAAGCTCAAGGGCTGGGCCTACCAGAATTTTCAGGAGCCGCCCACCGGCATCGTCCCGGACAAGCGTTTCTCCGTGGTAACCTGCCTGCACCAGCGCTGCTACCGGCATCGCATGGATGACACAAATTGCCCGAGCAACAAACGATTCCGGAACATACTAATCAATTGGGGCAAACTCAACCCGATCTCCACTTATGAATACACCGACTGTTTGCCCGGAGGCGATGTGGTTTATCTGCCCTTGGAACATGTTTTTGTCCACGATTTGAAATATTATCACCAGATTGGCGTCCGCGGGTCTTTGACGGAAACAACGCCACCGGACGGTGTTTTCGGACGGGCCTACGACAATGATCGCCGGGCGAAGGAAATGTGGCCGGCCACTTGGCAGTTCGTTTACCTGATGGCCTATTTCCTCTGGGATGTGAATGCCGACTACGCCACGGTTTATGAGGACATGGGCTCGAAATTTTACGGGGCAGCCTGGCCGGCAATGAAACAATATCGGGAAAAACTCACTGCTGCCTGGGAGGCGACCCCGGGCGATATGATCTACGGCACACCGGACATCGCCCTTGGGCAATGCCTGACAATCCCCGGTCTGGAAGTCGAGCTGCTCATACTATTGGACCAGGCCGAAAAGGCCGCCGGCAACGACGAGGCCCTGTTGAAGAAAATCCGGCGCGAGCGCGAATATTTTGCCATTAGCTGGCAGAAGATGCACAAGGCCTGGAACAAGCTGAAAAGCGTCGAAGAAACTATTATCCAGAAAAGAGAAGGTGAAATTACCGTTGACGGCATTTTGCAGGAACTTGACTGGAAAAAGGCAACAGCCACAACCGGCTTTATTTGCGAGGGCACGGACAATCCGGCCAAGAACCAGACCTTTGTCGAATTCCTGTACGATAATGAATTTTTATATGTCGGGCTGACGGCCATGGAACCAGCGCCTGGCAAATTATCGTCCCGCCATACAATGCGGGATACGGCCGTATGGCAGGACGACGATCTGGAAATATCCCTCGATCCGACCGGCTCAGGCGAAAGTTATTATCATTTTTGCGTCAACCCCAAAGCGGCGATATATGACGCCCGGTGCGTTTCCGAGTCCTTCGATTCGGCGTGGAATGCCGACTGCCAAGCTGCCACCCAAGTATTGCCCGACCGCTGGGTGCTCGAGATGAAAATCAGGGCTGACTCGCTGAACGCAAGAATAGCTGACGGCGGCGCCTGGAAAATCAACGTCGCCCGCTGCCGCAGGCCGGAGAAGGGCGAGATCAGCAGCATGGCGGCGGATGGCGCAAGGCATCAGCCGACAAGTTTCAGGTCTGCCGTCTTCGGAAAACCGCTGCTTAAAAACGGCGGCTTCGAGAAAGTCGCCATCAAGGAAGCCCTGCCGGTAAAAGGTTGGTTATCCGGAAACACCCCGATTATATTCCCAAACGACTGGTCCCTGCACGGAGGCAATAAAGGGACGCTGACCATGACAGGCGATGACGTTCATTCCGGCAAGCTGGCCTGCGCATTGCAAAATGGCTGGATTACCTCCTATTTTGAGGCAAATACGGGAGATACCTTGCAGACTGAGTTCTGGGCCAAGGGCGATGGGTCCATGAGCCTGCTGTTATTCCACTATGGTCGGAATGCGGAAGGAAATATGTCCTTCACAACAACCGAGGCAATCTCCAAAAAAGTCGGGTTAAGTTCCGAATGGCAACGGTATTGCTTCGATTATCCCATCCTGAAGGAAAACACAGCGCAAGTCGGACTGACTTTCAGCGCCACGGGCGCCGTTCTCCTGGATGATATAAATTGCAAAGTTGTTGCTAAGGAATAAGGAGGCCGCTCCGCCAGCTGGCGAACGACGCCGATTGAAATTCATTTGCACCTTTAATGTTGTAAACCGCGATAAAAACCAGAATATTACCGCTGACAAACCCGGAAGAGCCTTTTTTGTCAAAATATAAACGGAATATGGAAATGATTAAAAAGCAAAATGGGCAAAGCCTCAACCCGCGTGATCTTGAAATTGTAATCGGAACAAATGCATCGGCTGTGGAGCGTTTCGCTGCGGACGAACTGCAATCCTGCCTGGAAAAAGCAACCGGGATCGAAATTCCGATCACGCCATCAACATCAGGAAAAAAAAGCAAAATTGTCCTGGGTGCCATGGCACACCAATCCCTGCCCGACGGGGACACCGTTAAGTCCAAAATCCGGCACGATGGCTTTGCCATCCGTTGTGCGGAAGATACGCTGTCGATCTTCGGATCTATCCCGCGCGGAACACTCAACGGCGTTTATACATTGCTTCACGAATTGGGATTTCGCTGGGTTTATCCCAAGCAATCCGAAAATGTTTTCCCGGCGTTGCGCAAGCTGACCGTTGCCAAAGGCACCCGCGTCGTCAATCCCGATCTTGAGCTCAGGGGCGTCTGCATTTTCCCCGTGAACCGGGAAAACGTGGAAAATCTCAGAGAAATCATCGATTGGATGGGCAAAAACAGGATCAACCTTTTGATGACGTCGATCAACCGGGCAATGAAGAGCAAGCAGGGCTGGATCGTGGACTGGTGCAAAGTCAGCGACGAACTGTTGCCGGAGCTTCAGAAGCGCGGCATCATCCTGAATGTCAGCGAGCACTCGAACCGTTATTTCTTCCCAACCGCGTATTTCGAGAAGCACCCCGAATGGTTCGCCCTGAATGCGGAGGGCAAGCGCTTTTCGACCGGCCAGATTTGCTATTCGAACCCCGAAGCCGTTTCCGTGCTGGTTGAAAACTACGCAAAATATGCGGGAGCTCACCCCGAGGTCGATATCATCGGAACCTGGCCGGAGGACGGCTACGGATTTTGCCAATGTGCCAACTGCAAGGAGCCGGGAGCCGTGCTCAAGGCCATAAACAAAGTGGCGGAGCGCATCGAACAGATTCGGCCCGATTTGACCGTGGAATACCTGTCGTACACCAAGGAGACCAGCGACGTGCCGCCCGAGATCCTGCCGCGGAGCAACATGTCCATATTGGTGGCCAATATCAGGGTGGCCGCGGACTGGCTCAAGAAATCGAACGCGGTCGGCGGGCAGGGCGTGTACCAGCTTAATTATCACATTGCCGACAACTCCGCTCATCGGGCCAGCCTTCCCTTGCGTTTTGAACAGACCCGCCAGGACTGTTTGGCCGGCAAGCAGATCGGGTCGCGGGGAATCATTCCTTTTTTCATCGGCATCGACACTTGGTGGCGCTCGGCATTGAATCTTTATTTCCTGACCCAATGCTCCTGGGACGTCAACAAGACCTGCGACGATATTTTGAGGGATTTCTGCACCAAATATTATCCCGGCATTGCCAAAGCCGCTCTAGCCTTGTTCAAGGAGCTGGAAAAGATGCCCATGGCCAACCAGCACAAGCCCCTGCCCTGGCCGTTATGGCAGGAATGGCCGACCCTCAGAGAGGATTATGACGGTAAAAACTGGGAGCGTATCCGGAAAGCATACGCCAAGATTCATGCGTTGCTGGATCGATGCGGGAACGTGAAGGAGGCCCGCATTGAGCGCCAGCTTGCCGCCATCGGAAAATTCGTCGAGTCGGCGGAAACCATGTTAAAATCCTGGCACGAAAGGGCGCTCGCTGTGGAGGCCTTTGCAAACAAAGATGCCGCCAAGGTGCGCGCGCACATTATAGCCGCCGCCCGATATGAACAGCACATGAATGAGCGCATCGAGCAAAGCGAAACGCTCCAGGACGGCGTAAACGGCGCCCGGATCGATTTTCGTTTCTTCCAGAACTGGCGGCTGCAACTCGACAAACAACTGCTTGAGATGCGAACGGTCGAGCAAAAGAGGCCGATGTGCGACGAGAATGCCGAAGTTGAATATTTTCTGCCCGGATTGCTTAATCTCTGATGATCCAGTGGGCGCAGCCCGCAACCAACGTTCAAGGCGCTAACGCAAATTACGCCCGCGAACCACGAAAGGAACGCAAAGAACGATTAATTGTCTGGACTATCCGCCGTGGGTGTTCCGCCCTTTGGCGGGAAAAAATTATACTTACAAATATTTGTGCTTAATTCTGTCCTCTTCGCGTCGTTCGGGACAATTTAAGGATTATTTTAATGCGCGGTGTCTAAAACAATCGTCCTCGCCTGCGGGAGAGGAGGAGGCCGCCTAAATCGATAACTTGGGGATCGTATTCTATTATCAGCGTTTTTTATCCATACTCGAACATTTGTTTTGGACAAAAGCGGATTTCTCTAAACAATGCAGTCAATCCCATGGTGCCGCCGTGTTGAAATATTTTCAGCAGTTACCGGAGATCCAATCCATCGGCAAAATGATCTTTGACCCCGTCTGGGCGCGTAAGAAGCACGTGTCCGGAACAAACGAATTGATTCATGTAATCCGGGGCAATGTTACCGTCAAGCTGGGCAGGTACCGCCAGACAGCCGGGCCGGGCGACACACTGCTGGTGCCCTTCGGAAGCCGGCACCTGGACGAATTCGATTTATCCATCGGCCTGGAAGTGTTCATGGTTCATTTCCATTGGCCGTCTGCCAAAGAATATTTCCGCATCGTTCCGCTCAGCAAAGTACCCAAACTTTGCGTCCCCGTGGCCGCGGAAATCGGCAAATTGTGCGACCGGATGCAAATCGGGCTGGATACCGGAACCAACGCCGATCAATTGCTGATCAGTTCATATACGCACAACATTCTCCTGCTGATTCTGCGCGAGGCGCTGCGATGGGACACGCACAAAAAATCGGACGAGCACCGGCATCACGGCCAGGTGCTTTTGGACAAGGCCCGGCAATACATCGACCTGCATTACGCCGAACAGATTTCCCTGGACAAGATCGCCAATACCCTGCGCATCAGCTCTTTTTATCTTTCGCATCTTTTCAGCGGCGAAAACGATTTTTCGCTTGTTGAATACATCACCCTGGTCCGTATGCGCAAAGCCAAGGAACTGTTGGCCGGCGGGGCCAAAAACGTTTCGGAAGTCGCCTACGCCGTAGGTTATAACGACAGCAACTACTTTTCAAAAGTGTTTCACCGCTATTTCGGCGTCAGCCCGCAGACGGCGCGTTGCGCTTTGCCGGCCCGAAAAGTCTAGATTGATTTATGAAACCTTATTTATTTTCTTGGGAAGGATCAAGGGGCGGGGCAACATTTTCCGGCATTCTCCTCACCCCTGCCCTCTCCTGAAGGAAAGGCATATTTTTGGACACCATCAAATGAAAATATCGATTCAAACAGAGCAGTCCGCGGTTGTCGCGTCAACCATCAAAATCCTGGGCCGAATTTTAAAGGAACGGACCGGACTGGAACCGGTCTTCGACTCAGCGCGCCCCGACCTTGTGCTGGCCTTGGATGAAAAACTGCCCAAGGAAGGCTATGCCCTGTCGGACCATGGCCGGGGAGTCTGTGTGACGGGCGGCGATCCTAACGGCCTTTTATACGGAGCGGGCGCATGGCTGCGGGGCCTGAAATATGGCCAAGGTTCTTTTGCGCATGGGCCATGGAGGGGCATATCCAGCCCGGCAACCCCGTTACGAGGGATGTATTTTGCCACCCATTTCGGCAACTATTACGACGAGGCCCCCCTGGAGGAGATCGAACACTGCCTGGAAAACCTGGCTTTGTGGGGCTGCAACTCGCTGGCCGTCTGGTTCGACATGCATCGTTTCAAGGGAATTTCCGAGCCTGCCGCCCAGAACACAATCAAACGACTGCGGCATATTCTCGCCTGCGCCGGAAATCTTGGCATGAGCGCCGCCCTTGTAAGCCTGGCCAACGAGGCCTATGCCGACAGTCCCGTCGACCTGCGCGCCGATTGGACCTCCGGCCACGACGGATACCTCCATGATTTGTGCGGGCATTACCATGTCGAGCTTTGTCCGAACCGGCCGGGCGCCATGGAGACGCTTATGCGCTGGCGGGGCGAGGTGCTTGACGCCTTCGCGGGCATCAATGTGGAGTATGTGATGTTTTGCGGCTATGACCAAGGCGGATGCACCTGCCCGCGCTGCGCGCCATGGGGCGCGAACGGCATGCTCAAAATCGCAAAGGAATATTCCAAACTGGCCCGCAAAAAATTTCCGGGATGCAAGGTAATGATGTCGGGCTGGCGTTTTGACATTTTCACGCGCGGCGAGTGGGCCGGGCTGCGCTGCGCTTTTGCAAAAGGCCAGAATTACGTTGACATGCTGCACATCGACCTGGGTGACATGGACAAGGTTTTGCCGGACGCGCCCGGCGGCCTGCCCGTGGTCGGCATGCCTGAGATAAGCATGCATGCCATGCTTCCCTGGGGCGGGTATGGGGCCAACCCCATTCCCGAAAACCTGCAAGCTTTCTGGGACAAGGCCAAGCTTCTCGCGGGGACATATCCTTATTCCGAGGGAATTTACGAGGACATGAACAAGGCCATTATCCTGCAACTTGAATGGGACCCATCCATTGCGGCCATGGCTGCTGTCCGCGAGTACGCCTCGTTTTACTTTGGGATGGATGCGGCAACGGACGTCTGCCGCGCAGTGGAGATTCTGGAGAAAAACGTCAGCCACAATGCCGTGACCATCCAGGAAGGCTTGAATCACAGCGCCTATGATCTCAACAAAACACGCGCGGACAAACCCTGGGAACTGCGCCATAAGGCGAACTTGCCGGCAGACGCCGGGAAATGCCTCGCCCTGTTGGAGGGGGTGGCGCCCAAATTGCCGGAGTGGGCTGCAAATTCATGGCAATGGAAAATTATTCTGGCGCGGGCCGTCATCGACGCCGAAATTGCCCGCCATTCCGGCGACTCCACTCCAAAAATGGAGGAGTGTCTCCATGCATTGCAGCTTCTTTACCACACTGACGTCAACAGGACAATTCCATGCCTGATGCCGCCAGGTCTTCCCGCGTGGGAAAAGCTGATCCGCAAAAATATCGATGGGCGAATTTAAGCTCAGTCAACAACTCAGACAATTATCCAACGGAGGCGAAACCCATGGCGATATTGTTTTGACATTAAAATAAGGTTTCCAGGCATCGGAGTTAGCTGTATAAGCTGTGCCCTGGATTATTCCTTTGCCGTCGCAAAGTCAGCCAATATTTAACCGACATTTGGAAATATCCGGTCCGATCGAAGAAGGGAACATCGGCCATGCGCACTAAAAGTCAGGGCCAGTGGTGGAAAAACGTTTTTTTCGGACTGCACTACGATCTGCATGCCAATGCCAATGATACCCAGCTGGGAGCAGAACTGACCCACGAGCGCCTGCGCGAACAGCTCGCGAAGGTCCGCCCCGATTTCGTGCAGTGCGACTGCAAGGGTGGAAGGGGCTATGCCAGCTATCCTACCAAGATCGGATCGCCTTCGCCCGGGATCGTTCGCGACGCCCTGCGCATTCACCGCGATGTCACCCGCGAGTTGGGCGTGCCGCTCTCGGTCCATTTTTCCGGCATCAATAATTCGCGCGCCATCGAGTTGCATCCCGACTGGTCGGCCATGGATGCCGCGGGCAAGCCGCTCACGCCCGGCGGCCTGCCGATTATGTGTCCGCGCAGCCCCTATGCGGACAAATTGATGATCCCGCAGATGCTCGAAGTCATCGACTGGTATGACGTGGACGGTTTTTGGGTCGATGGCGACAACTATTTGTTCCGTGACTGTTATTGTCCCCGCTGCCGGGCCGCCTTCCGCAAGGCCCACGGCATAAAACCGCCAACCGTTTCGAGCGATCCGAACTGGCTGACCTGGCGGGCCTTCCAGCGCAAATCGTTCGAGGATTACGTGCGCAAATATACGGAGGCCATTCACCGGCGCAAGCCGAACTGCGCGGTCTGCAGCAATTGGATGTACAGCATCCGGCATCCGGGTTCGGCAAACGTGCCGGTGGATTATCTCTCGGGCGATTTCTCGCCGTCGTTCGGCGGCGCGATCGCAGCGGTGGAAGGACGCTATATGGACGGCCACGGAATGCCCTGGAACCTGATGGCCTGGGCCTTTTGCAGTCCGGACACGACACAGGCGCCTTACGAGACGAAAACGGCGGTCCACCTCTGTCAGGAAGTCGCCGAGGTAATGGCCTGCGGCGGAGCCGTGTTCATTTACGATTTGCCGCAGCGCAGCGGTTGGCTGACGGCGTGGCACCAGGACTTGTTTGCCGAGGTATCCGCCTTCTGCCAGGCACGCCGGCCATTCTGCCAAAATACGCATTCCGTACCGGAAGCCGCCGTCTTGATCAGCGCGGAGCACATGGTGCGGCATAATAGCGATCCGTTCGGTCCGGGCCTGAGCATGGTGGGCACAACGGGCGCCTTGTACGCGCTGCTGGATAATCACTGGCATGTCGATCTGCTGGACGAGACGCGTCTGCAGCAACGGATTGACGAGTATGCCCTGGTGGTGGTTCCCGAACAGGACCCGATCAGCGCGCGGATGAGCAAGGTTCTGGAAAACTATGTGCGCGGCGGCGGCACGGCCTTGCTGACCGGCAGTCATGTGGGCGAGGCGCATGCCAAATTGCTGGGAGTCAAGCCGGCCGGGCCGGCCAGAAAGGAGACGTGGCACGTGCCGGTCAATGGCGAGGCCGTGACGCTGGGCGGCGCGTGGCGGCCGGTGCGCGCAGTGGATGCCGATGTGTATGCCCGGATCATGAAACAGCAGGACCCGGGCAAGGATATCACGGAATATCCGGCCGTAACGGTGCGCCAGGTGGGCCGCGGCCGGGTGGCGGCAATTCACGGCGACATGATGGGAACTTATCACTTCAGCACGCACCCGCGCCAGCGGCGGTTCATCGGCAACCTGCTGGATTCGCTCAAGACCCGCCGGCGCATCGTCCTGGAAGGGCCGACGAGCCTGGAAGTGGCCCTGCGCCGTGGCCGGGGCTTTATGGCGCTGCACCTGGTGAACCGCAGCGTCGATCCGACGTTGTCATTCCAAAACCATGTGGTCGAAACCGTACCGCCGGTCAATGGCGTAACGGTCCGATTGCGGGTGGATAAAAAGCCGCGCAAGGTGACTTTGGAGCCGGGCGCGCGGTCCGTGGCCTGGCGCTATGCGCGCGGCTGGGTTCAAGCCCGCATCAAGCGGATTGAGATTCACGATATTCTGGTCATCGCCGAATAGGACAGGCAGGTTCGGGTCAGACTGTCAAAAGGCGCAACGGTTGCACGCAGCGGCGCCGGCAACAATATGGCGAAAAGTTTTTCGGATAATGGCGAATGCTAACGACAACAACGGAGGATTCACGATGCAGCG